>CAYQJG010000023.1:0-52553 GCA_964417715.1 uncultured Lentisphaerales bacterium
GAGGCCGAACTCGCCTTCCGCGAGGCCGAACTCGCCGAACGCCGCCGCCTGCAGGACAGCCAGATCGAGGCCGCGCGACTGGCGCTGGACTACGCCCGTCAGCGCGGCGAACTTACGCGTCAACTCGCCGCCAAGGGACTGGCCTCCGGCCGCGACCTGGCCGACGACGCCTACAAGCTGCAGGTGGCAGAGGCCGACTACCGCCGCCTGCAGGCCTTCGACGCGACCCTGGACAATCGCCAGGTGGAGGTCCTGCGCCAGGACGTGGCCGCGCGGCGCGAAGCAGTCGGTCGCGCGGCCGCCGCCGTGGACGCGCGCGCGGTGCGTGCCCCGATCGATGGACGCCTGCTGCGCTACACGTTCTACGCCGGCGAGGTCGTCCGCCCCGACACGCTGCTCTATGAGGTGTTCGGCGGGACCAACCTGATCCTGAAACTGCGCGTGCCGGAACGCTATGCCACGCGTGTCACCACCAACCAACTGGTGCGGGCGCAGTTCCGCAGCGACCGCAAGTTGCTCACCCCCTGGGTGCGCGGCTGCGTCACCGGCGTGCGCGACGCCATCCAGACCGAGGGGCCGCAAGCCTACCGCGTCGTCTATTGCTCATTCGATTCCGGCGACCGCGCAATGCCGCCCGGCGCGACTGCGGACGCCCAGATCCGCATCAGCCGTTCGTCCTTCTGGGCCTCCCTCCTCGGCTTGTGACGCGGCCGACACCCGATCGCGGTTCCTACGTGCCTTCCACGCTGACCAGAGTCGCGGCCTTCATCCGACCCTTCCGGTGGCATCTCGCCGGACTGGTCCTGGTGACCGGCTTCCTGTCGGTGATCGCCATGCTGCCGCCGCTGCTGACGCGCGCGGTGATCGACCGCGTCATCGCCGCCGGCCACCGCGAGGAACTGTTCGGCATCGGCGCCTACCTGATCGCCACCGCGATCCTGGCCGCGTGCTGCGGCTACCTCCAGGTGCTGGGCATGGCCTACGTCGGTCAGACCTTCGTCACGCATGTGCGCGCCGCCGTCTACCGCCACATGCTCGGCCTGGGCATGGGCTACTTCGGACGCACCAGCACGGGCAAACTTGTGAACCGCCTCATGGGCGACAGCAGCGTCCTGCAGCAGATGCTCTCGGTAACGACCGTGCAGATCGTCTCCGACCTCGTCTGCGCCGCGTTCGCGATCACGGCCACGGTCTTCATCAACTGGCGCCTCTCGATCCCGCTGTTCGCGCTGCTCATCCTGTTCGTGATCAACTACCGCATGAACATCGGCAATCTCAGGCGCATGACGCGCGCCCAGCGCAATGCCGAGGACCGTGTCGCCTCCGGCGTGCAGACGCGCCTGACCGCCAACCTGACGGTCAAGACCTTCGGCGCCGAGCCGCGCGAGAACGCGACGTTCCGGCGCCAGAGCGCGTTCAGCCTCGAACTCGCACGCGATACGCAGGTCGCCTCGGCCGGCTTCTCCCTCAACACCATGCTGCTGCGCGATGTCGGCCGCGTCGCGATCTATTTCCTCGGTTGCGCGATGGCGCTCAACGGCACGGCGACCTACGGCGACGTCACCGCCTTCTCGGCCTACGCCATGCAGTTGCTCTGGCCGGCCGTGCGCTTCTCGCAGCTGGCACAGCAACTCGAAAACGTGCGCATCTCGGCCGACCGCCTGTTCGAGATCCTCGACGAGGCGCCGCAGGTCGCACAACGCCCGGACGCGCGCGACCTCGGACGCGCCCAGGGGCAGGTGGACTTCGACGGCGTGCACTTCGCCTACGTGCCGGATCGGCCCGTGCTGCAGGGGTTCGACCTTCACGTCAGCCCCGGCGAGACCGTCGCGCTCGTCGGACCGACCGGGTGCGGCAAGACGACTGTGCTCTCGCTCCTGATGCGCCTGTTCGACACCAACTCCGGCACCGTGAAGATCGACGGCCTGGACGTCCGCGATATCACGGTCCCCAGCCTGCGCCGCCAGTTCGGCATCGTCCTGCAGGAGTCCATGCTGTTCACCGTCAGCATCGCCGACAACATCCGCTACGCGCGCCCCTCGGCCTCGCGCGCCGAAGTGGAGCACGCGGCGCGCATCGCCGAGATCTACGACGATATCGCCGCGCTGCCGCGCGGCTTCGACGCCGTCATCGGCGACCGCAACGTGCAGCTCTCGGTGGGCCAGAAGCAGCGGCTGGCGATTGCCCGCGCGGTCCTGGCCAATCCCGCCATCCTGGTCATGGACGAGGCCACGAGCGCGCTGGACTCGCGGTCGGAGCGCGCCATCCAGCTCGCCATGGAGCGCTTCCTGAAGAACCGCACGGCCTTCATCGTGGCCCACCGGCTCAGCACGATCCGCAACGCCAACCGCATTGTCCTGCTGGACGCCGGTCGGATCGCCGAGATCGGCTCGCATGACGAACTGGTCGCCCGGCCGGACGGCCGCTACCGCCACCTGTACGACACGTACTCCGGCAAGGGCATCATCCTGGAAGACGAGTAACGGGCGCATGCAGCGTAACGAATACAGAAACGTAGCCTACCGGCCCGCCCGCGAGAGCGGCGAGCCGCGCGGCTCGGCGCAGCTCATCATGAGCTTCGCCCGGCGCTACGTCTGGCCACACCGCTGGAGCGTGCTCGCATGCATCGTGCTCGTCAGCCTCAACGCCTGCTCCGTCTACCTGCAGAGCTACTACGGCCGCGTGGTGGTGGACGAGATCCTGATGGTTGGCTCCGTCGGCGCGACCTCCACGTCCGGCGTGCCGTCGGCCGAGCACGACCGCGCCGAGTCGGTGCGTGTGTCGCGCACGAATGAGGGCGCGCTATCGGAACACGGCCGTTTAACTTCCGAGACGCGGCCACCCTGGGCTGGCCGCCGCCTGTTCGCGATCTTCGTGATCTACATGCTGACCATCGTGGGGCTCAACTTCGCCGACCGCGCGACGCAACGCATCCGCAGCCGCGTGTCGACCGCCATCACGCGTCGCCTGCGCGAGGATATTCACAACAAGATCGTCGGACTTTCGACCTCGTACCATCAGTCGCACTCGCCCGGCCGGCTGATGTCGCGCATCCTGGCGGACGTGGGCGTGGTTCAGGACCGGCTGATGGAACTGGTTGTCAACGCCACCAGCCAGGTCATCATGTTCGTCGTGGGCGTCAGCATCCTGGTGGTGCTCGACTGGCGCATGGCGCTGATCGTGATTCTCGCCATGGTGCCCTACGTCCTCGTGGTCAGCCGCGTGCGTGTCGAGGTGCGACGGATCAACCGTGAGCTCCGCCACACCAACTCCTGCCTGTGGGGGCTGGTCTCGCAGAAGCTCGACGCCATGCGCGCGATCATTGCCTACGGTCGCGAACACGCCGAACGCCTGCACTTCCACAGGCTCTCGTCCTGTCTGCTGCGCGACACACTGCATCAGCAACAGTTGAGCGCGGGAATGAACCGCACCGCGGACCTGATCTCGTCCATCACCGTGCGCGGCATCTTCCTGGCCTGCGCCGTCAAGGTGCTGACCGGCGACATGACGCTGGGACAGATGATGTATATCCACGGCGCCGCGGGCAGTCTCTTCATGCCGGTCATCCAGCTGACGCAGGTGGCCCTGCATCTCTCGAATCTGCTGGTGATCCTGCAGCGCCTCGCGCAGACCCTCGACATGAAGGCGGAGGTCGCAGAGGACCCACAGGCGGTCGCCTTCCCGATCCCGGTGCGCCAGGGGATCAAGTTGAAGGACGTGAGTTTTGCGTGGTCATCCGGCAACGATCCGGTCCTCGACGAGATCACGCTGGATATCCCGGCTGGCAAGTGGGTCTGCATCATGGGGCCCAGCGGCAGCGGCAAGACCACGCTGCTGCAACTCCTGGACCGCCTGTTCGACCCGCAGGAGGGCGAGATCTCCGTGGACGGCGTGTCGCTCGAAGACATCCGGTTCGATTCGCTCCGCCGGCATGTCGCCTTCGTGCCGCAGGAGGCGCAGGTCCTGAGCGGCACCGTGCGCGACAACATCACCTATGGCCGCAACGAGGCCACGCCCGCGGAGATCATGGCCGCCGCGAAGGCCGCCGAGTGTCACGACTTCGTCATGGCGCTGCCGGTCAAATACGAAACGCTCGTGGGTGAACGTGGCACGACACTTTCGGGCGGCCAGCGCCAGCGCATCTCGATCGCCCGCGCGCTCCTCACCAACCCCGAGGTCCTGCTGCTCGACGACTGCACATCGGCGCTGGATGCCGACACCGAGCGCCGGCTGCAGGAGACCTTGTCGCGCCTGATGGTCGGCAAGACGGCCGTGCTCGTCTCGCAGCGCGTCTCGATGGCGATGCGCTGCCACCGGATCATCGTGCTGCGCGGCGGGAAGATTGTCGAGCACGGCACCCCCGACGCCCTGCGGGCGCAGGGCGGCTTCTACGCGCAACTCCACGCGCAGCAGATGCAGTAGGTGTCCGCCGCGGCGTCGCATCTTCGGCAGTGTCAGGAGCGCCTCGACTGCGGGAGTGACCCCGTCGGGACAGGGGCGGTCGCGGCACGCGCAAACGATCATGTCGGCGGCGGCGCGTTCGGGGAACGCGCCCTACCTGGTTCGCACGATTGCATCGGGTAGGGACGCATCCCCGAGGCGTCCGCAGAGACGTCTTCGGCCTGCGCCCGTCCCGTCGCCGCGCGCGTCCATCCGCAGCCGTGGGAACACCGCAGAGCGTCGCAGCGGTACGGCAAGGCCAGGCGCCTCCGTGGGTCCGAACTCCGATCCGGATTGGGGCCCGCTCGGAGGCGGGCCCTACGGAACCACACCAGCCTGTTGTTGGTGGCATGGCAGGTGCAATACCTGTTGCTCCGGGCGCCCTCAGCTGAGAGCATGCGTCGCCTGCGCCTCGTCCTTTGACATCGCCCGCCGACTGTGCCAGCATGCGGCATGGTTCATCGCGTTCATGCCACCAAGTCCCCTGAGTTGCTCGCGCCAGCCGGCGACATCACCTGCCTGCAGGCTGCGCTGGATGCAGGGGCGGATGCGGTTTACCTGGGACTTGACCGCCTCAACATGCGGCACGTGGCCGCGCGCAATTTCTCCCTCGCCGACCTGGCCGAGGCCAGTGCGCGCTGCCGCGGCCGTGGCGTACGCCTGTATCTCACGCTCAACAGCATCGTCTACGAGGACGAACTGCCTGAACTCGAGCCGCTGTTGGCCGCCGCCCAACCGCACATCGACGCCGTGATCGTCGCCGACTGGGCCGTGATCGACGCCTGCCGCAAACTGGGCATCCCCTTCCACGTGTCGACCCAGATGTCGGTTTCCAACTCGGCCGCTGCGCGTTCCCTGGCGGCCCTGGGAGCCAAGCGGATCGTGCTGGCGCGCGAGTGCACGCTGGCCGATGTGCGCTGTATCGCGGCCAATGTGGACGTTGAGCTTGAGGCCTTCGTGCACGGGGCCATGTGCGTGGCCGTGTCGGGCCGTTGCCTGCTCTCACACGAAGCCTATGGTTTCTCCGGCAGTCGCGGCGAATGCCGTCAGCCGTGCCGCCGCCGCTACGAGGTCCGCGAGCTCGACGGCGAGGGCGCCACGTTCCACGTCGGCGACGGATTCGTCCTCTCTCCGCGCGACCTGTGCAGCCTGCCCTTTCTGGACGAGTTGCTGACCGCCGGCCTGACCGCCTTCAAGATCGAGGGGCGCACGCGCAGTCCCGAGTTCGTGCATGCCGTCGTGGGCGCCTATCGCCGCGGTCTGGATGCGGCCGTGGCAGGTGTCCTGACGCCGGCGCTCAAGGATGAACTGGTCGCCCAGTGCCGCCGGGTCTACAACCGGGAGTTCAGCGTCGGCCACTACTTCGGCCGCCCCGCGACGGACGCATTCACATCGGGCGAGAACAGCGCCGCCACCTGCCGGAAGCTGTATGTCGGTCTGGTGCAGAATTACTACAAGGCGGCGCAGATGGTGCACGTGGAGGTCCAGGATGAGCCGTTCGGTGTTGGCGACACACTGAGCATCCAGGGACCGACCACGGGCGTGGTGACGGTGACGGCAAGCGAACTGCGCCGGGACGCCGAGGCGCCCACACGCGCCGACCGTGGAACATGGGTCACACTCCCCTGCCCCACCCGCGTTCGTCTGCATGACCGCGTCTATGTTCTCCGTGATACGATCTAACCGCTGGTGGAAAGGGCGGGCTGGGTCCCGCCCATGAGAGCGGCTCGTTCACGGGACCCAGCACACGCCGACGGCGGCGACGGCGATGTCGGATTTGCGCGGACGCACCGGGACCGACTGCACCTCGACCTGCGACGGATCGATATCGGCCTGCAGCGCAGCTGCGTCCTGTTCGAACTGCGCCTGCAGTGCGTCCAAACGCTCCTGGAGCACCGCCTCACTTTCATTGGCGCGCTCAACGTCGGCATTCTCCTTGCCTATCCGGCCCGCACTGCGTGCGGCCGTCGCCGCACGACCGACGGTACCCACGCGCGCGCCGCGTCCGAAGAACGCCCCCAACAGCGTGGCCCCGATGGAGAGAGCGGTGTTGAACTTCTGCTGATTGGCCTGCGCTTTCTCGCGCTCAACCCGCTCCTGCGCGCGGCGAATCTGGTCGCCCAGGACTTGGAGCTTGGGCGCATACCGGACTCTGAGTTTGGCCACCTCGGCGTCGCGCCTTTCACGCAGCGCCTGCGCCAGGCGCACGCGGAAATCGCCCGCACTCTCGCCCGGTGTTGAAACCAGTTTCGGCGCGGAGCACTGCATGATCGTCAGGACCTCCTGCTGGTACAGGCGATCGGCGGCACCGTTGCGCCATTCCGCGGCCGCGCGGGCGCTCGTCGCGCCGACGGGCAGCGGCGCAAAACGGGCACCGGGCACAGGCTGCGCCTCGCACTCGCTCCGCAGTTCGCCGTGCGCCTCGGCCTCCTCCCACAGCGGCAGGCCCCCGTCCCCCGGAAAGGGTGCGACGAGCGTGCGGGGCAGCCAGATATCCAACTGCGTCTGGGCATCGACGAAATGCAGCTTGGCTGCTGCGAAGGCGCGTGGACGATACGTCACGGCAGCGCTTCCCTGCGGCCGCAGGAAGCACTCCGTCAACTCCGCCGGCAGAACGGGGCGCGCGGCGTCGGCGCCCGCCGCCGACTCATACGCATGTGTGCTATCTGTCGCGGGCGTGGGCACGGGGGCGACGCGGGCATCCCGCCCACCGCGCCCGACAAGTGTGGCGATCTGCGGAAGCGTGAGCGGGCCGCGCAGATAACTGAGCAGCCAGCGCGTCTGGAACACGACCGGGGCCGCGTCGTGCACGTTGCGCATCAGGAAGACGCGGCTGCCCAGTCCGGCAAGCGTACGCTCCATCTGCGCGCGGTCGAAGCTGCCGCCCGCGCCCGCGGCGACGCCCTCGAGCCCCTCGATCACGCGCATCTTGTCGCGTTCCGTCTGCAACCGACCGATGAACCACGTGCCGCAGTTCGAGAGTCCCTTGTAGTCGAGGTCAACCGGGTTCTGCGTCGACAGCACCACGCCCAGTCCGTAGGCACGCGCCTGTTTGAGGAGCGTGAGCATGGGGAGTTTGGATGGCGGATTCGCGGATGGCGGAAAGTAGCCGAAGATCTCGTCCATGTACAGGAGTGCGCGCAGGCTGCCCGTGCCCGACTGCGTGCGCATCCACGCCAGCACCTCATTGAGCAGCACGGTCACGACAAACATGCGCTCGGCATCGGACAGGTGGGCGATGGAGATGATCGACACCCGCGGCTTGCCGGCCGCGGTGTAGAGCAGCCGCTGCACATCCAGCGGGTCCCCTTCCATCCAGACCGAGAACCCGGGGGATGCGAGCAGGTTGTTCAGGCGCAGCGCCAGCTTGAGGCGCTCGTCTGCGGGATAGAACGATTCGAGGTCAAACACGCCCACCTGGTCGAACGGCGGCTTCTGGATGCCCCGGATGATTGCGGCCAGGTCAAGGCTGTGTCCGGCCTGCCAGGCGTTGTTGAGTATGTTGGCGAGCAGGATGTGTTCGCGGCTCTGCACGGGATCCGCGTCGATCCCCAGCAAGCCGAGGAGGCCGGAGACGGCGGAGAGGGTGCGGTCGCGGAGCGCGGCTGGGTCCTGAGCGACAGCAGGCGGCGGCGCGGCACAGAAACCACACATCTGTATGGGATTGCCGGCGGCGCTGCCGGGCGTGTAGACGGCCAGGTCCACGGCATCCCTCAGGCGCTGAATGCGTTCGGCGCCTTGTCCCCACTGGGCCAGGCCGGCGCGCCAGGCTGCGGCCGTCTGCGCGGCGAAGGCCGCGGCGTCCATGCCGTGGGCGGCGGCCTCGGATGCATCGACCCAGGGTTGGAAATCGGCGGCGCGCAGCTCCGGGAACTGCAGCAGAAGGTTGGCGAGGTCGCCCTTGGGGTCAATGAGAATGGACGGCACACCGTCGATCGCGGCTTCCTCCAGGAGCGCCAGGGCCAGACCGGTCTTGCCGCTGCCCGTCATACCCACGATCGTCGCATGCGTGGTCAGGTCCCGCGCGTCATAGAGCAGGAGCCCATCCCTGGCCTTGCCGGCATCCAGATCATATTCGCGCCCCAGGTAAAACACACCGAGCTTTTCGAAATCCTGCATGGCTGCCTCCGGGGAAATGGCATCTGTGGCGGAGCACGGCATCAGTGTAGGGTCGGCGCAGATGAGCGGCAAGATGGAATCCAGCGTGTTGCGTTCCGTGTCCGGTCAGATACGCCTCGCGCTTCTCCACCAACAGGAATCGCACCCGGCAGTCGCCCGACCATGCGGCGTGATGCCATCGCAGGCATACGCACGTATGTGAATGACGGCGCGACGAGCGGGTCCTTTGGAGAGTGGTGATGTCGACGGCGAACGTGACGCTGATAGCTGCTGTGCGGGGGATATTGCATCACAATGCGGCGTCATGCAGCGTCCGAAGGTGTTCGGTTGTTGCCCCGACGGATGATCACCGTCAGCACCGCCACGTCAGCCGGCGTCACGCCTGGAACACGGCCTGCCTGCCCAAGACTAACCGGTCGGATCGCGCTAAGTTTCTCGCGTGTTTCATACCGTAATGTAGGGATCTGGTGGTAGTCGACCCACTCGGGAATGCGAACTGACTCCTGTTCGCGCGCCTTGCTCGCGGCACGCTCCTCCTGCGCGATGTATCCGGCGTACTTGGTTCGAATCTCAACCTGGGCGATGGCTTCTGCGGTGAGATCGGCCGCCCTGTCTGGAAGCGTGGCGTACGTCATCTCGGGACGCGCCAACAGACTGAAAAGCGTGGTGTTATCGCGCCAGTGAGTCGCTCTCAGACGCCGAAGTTCGCACTCGACCGCCTCACCGAGATGGCGCGTTGCGTCCATATGCGCGGGATCGGCGATGCCCAGTCGCAACGCGTGCGAATGGAGTCGGAAGCGCGCATTGTCCTGGCGCAGAATGAGGCGCCGTTCGGCACGTGAGGTGAACATGCGATACGGCTCGTTCGTGCCCTTGGTGACCAGGTCGTCGATCAGCACGCCAATGTACGCTTCCTGCCGGCTGAGCACCAACGGTTCGCGCTCCAGTACGCGTAGCGCGGCGTTAGCACCGGCAATGAAGCCCTGGGCCGCAGCCTCCTCGTACCCGGTCGTGCCGTTCACCTGACCGGCAAAGTAGAGACCTGGAATGCGCTTGGCCTCCAATGTGTGCGCCAACTCGCGGGCGTCGATGCTGTCATACTCGATCGCATAGGCGAATTGCAGCAGTTCGGCACGCTGCAAACCCGGTATGCTGCGAACCAAACCGAGTTGGACGTCGCGCGGCAGGCTATTCGATATCCCGTTTGGATAGATCCAGTTGGACTCGCGCGCTTCCGGCTCAAGAAAGACATGGTGCGCATCGCGATCCGCAAACTTGACCACCTTATCCTCAATCGACGGGCAGTACCGCACGCCTGTTCCGGTGATGCCGCCCCCGTAGAGCGCGCTCCGTTCGAGGTTTCGGCGGATGATGCGGTGGGTTTCGGCCGTAGTGTGCGTCAGCCAGCATGCGACTTGGTTGCTTCCTGGTGGCCACGGGAGCAGACTGTTCCACGTGGAACAGTTCGGCCGCGGCGGCAGGTCGCCCGTTTGTTCCACGTGGAACACGCTTCGACTGTCGCTGGTCAACCGCCCAGATCTTCCGGCCCACGAGAAGAACGGCGGCGGCTCCTCGCCGGGCTGGATTACCGTGGCATCCCAATCGATCGTTCGGGCGTCCAGTCGTGGCGGCGTCCCGGTCTTGAGCCTGCGCAACTCGAACCCGGCATCACGAAGACTCGTCGCCAGGGCGTCTGCCGCCGCACGTCCGTCGCCACCACCTGCCACAACCTCATGACCGATGTGGATGCGTCCGGACAGGGCTGTCCCCGATGTGACTACGACCGCAGCAGCAGCGGTGTCGCCGCCGCGCGCCAGACGGACGCCACGCAGTCTGGCAGATGAGCCCTGAAGCCAAAGCGCAACGACCTCATCTTCAACCACACTCAACCGTTCGGTCTGTTCGACCACCGCACGCATCCGCTCTGCGTACCGCTGTTTATCGCACTGCGCACGGTTCGCTTGCACGGCGGGCCCGCGACTTGCATTCAGAACGCGGAACTGGATCCCGGTCGCGTCGGTGTTGCGCGCCATCTCGCCACCCAGAGCGTCGAGCTCAAACACCAGATGCGACTTGGCCAACCCGCCAATCGACGGGTTGCACGGCATGCGCGCGATGGCGTCGCGCGATGATGTGACCAGTAGAGTCGGACACCCTAACCGAGCAGAAGCCAGAGCGGCTTCCACCCCGGCGTGGCCTCCACCTACCACAATCACGGAGTGAAGCATGAAGAACCTCTATCTCGACTCGTGAACACCTCTGAACACGCCCTGAATCGGTACTTTAAGAGCGATTGCGCGGACTGGCAAATGGCTACATAAGTGCCTAATGCACAATCGCTTGCAGCATAAGCATGACTCAACCCGCGAATCCGTCCAGGCGCATCCGAAGCCCACTTATCGTCCACTTATGAACAGGCGATTAACAGTTCCATTCCCGATCATTTTGCACTCATTTTCCGACGCAGAAACGGCTGAAAATAAGGTCTAACAGGTCATCCGTGTATGTCCGCCCCACGATCATGCCGACCGACTCGGCGGCCTGCCGCAGGTCACGCGCAGCCAGAACCAAACCCGTTTCGCCCCCTTTGAGGTGCTGCCTGGCCCCGGCGACGGAAGCGCATGCCACGGTCAGTCCCGCGCGATGGCGCTCGGACACCGTGGCATGCATTTCGCTCCCCCTCGCGCCGCAGCTCTTGTCCAACCTGGCCGCCAACACGCGTCGCAGCTCGTCCAGACCGACGACTGCACGCGCGGATACGGAGACGACCGGCGCCAGACACCGGCAGCGAAGTTGCTGTTCGGTAGTCTGAACGACCAGGTCGGACTTGTTCAGGACCACCACCGAGCGATCTGCAGGAAGCCTGCCGACCGCCTGCGCGTCCTCGCTGCCAAACGGCTCCGATCCGTCGACCACATAGAGCACCACATCGGCACGCTCCAGCATCGCGCGCGTGCGCTCGATTCCGAGACGCTCGACCTCGCACGTCGCCTCCCTCAAACCCGCCGTATCCACAAGCCGCACCGGGATCCCGTCCAAACTGTAGCCTTCCTCGATGGTATCGCGCGTGGTCCCGGGGTGGGCGGTGACGATGGCACGCTCCTGTCCCAACAACGCATTCAAGAGCGAGGACTTGCCCACGTTCGGACGCCCCGCGATCACCACCCGCGCCCCGTCGCGCAGCAAACGCCCCTCGTTCCACGTCGCCAGCAACGCGTCGATGACACCGGCGGCTTCGGCCAGCGTCTGTTCGCGCTGCGCCAGGAAGGTATCCGGCAGGTCGCCCTCGTCCAGGTCCAGCATCGCCTCGACATCACAACATACGGATGTAATACTATCGTAGAGGGCACCGAACTGCCGGCCCAGCGCACCATCGAGCTGTTCGCGCGCCGCCGCCGCGGCGCGGTCGGTGCGGGACTGGATCAGGTCGGCCACGGCCTCGGCCTGCGTGAGGTCGAGCCGGCCGTTCAGGAAGGCGCGCCGCGTGAATTCACCCGGCTGTGCCAATATCGCGCCCGCCTGCAGCGCCGCCTGCAACAGCCGGCGGGCCGGCACCGCGCCACCGTGCCCCTGGATCTCGACGGCATCCTCGCCCGTGTAGCTGCGCGGGGCCCTGAAGACCAGCACAAGCGCATCGTCCACGCCGTCGCCGGTCGCCGGATTCACGATCTTCGCATGGAAACACGCATGCGCGGGGCGCGCCGACGGCGCCGCCCCCGACGTGCGCACCAGACGGTCCGCGACGTCGAACACGCCCGGGCCGGACATCCGCAGCACCGCCACGCCGGCCTCGCCCGCCGCCGTGGCCAGCGCCGCGATCGGGCGCTCATCGGTCGTCGTGTGCACGCGCGCCGCCCTTCTCAACTGCCGTGAAAGTACACTGGCGTATTAGTCAGACGCAACCGCGGGTAGGGCAACAGGGGCGCGGTGCGCCCCCGGATGTCCATGGCCGCCGAAACCGGGAACGGCACCTCGACCTGCACCGGCGGACCATCCACCCAACCCACCAGGACCGGCTGCGCCGCGACCGTCTCGCAATGCAGCAGGAAGATGCGCCGGGCATCGCCGGCGCGCAGCCGCCTGACAAACCGGCCTCCGCCCAGCAGAGCCCGCAGGCGGACCAACGACTGCACAACCGGATCGCCTGACCCACCACCCGCCACGTCGGATAGCCACCACAGGACCGTCTGGTCCACCATTCCCGCACAGGTGAGCAGCAGGATGCGTCGAACCAGGCGGGCGGCCTCCGCCTCCGCGTCCTCACCCGCCACCGGCCTGCCCACCCGGCTCATCTCGGACAGGATCAGGTGGGGAGGGCAGTTGCCCTTGTAGCGGATCTCGGCCACCAACCCGGCGCATCTCCGGAGCAGCCCGTCGTCGCTAAGGCCATCCCATGCCGGACCGCCATCGATCCGTGCCGCGAACGCGTCCCACCGGCTTCCAGCCGGCAACGCCGCCAGCGCCTGGCGCGCAAACCGGTAGTCGAACCCATCGATACCGGGTCCTGCGAACGCCACCCCCGGATAGGCATTCTGGAGTTCGGGCAGCGTGTCCAGCAACCCGCGATAGTCGCCCTCCGACCGCACACCCCACGCGGGCAGATTCACCGCATGTCCGAATTCGACACGCTGGAGCTGCCACCCCACATGCCCCAGGATCTGGTTGACGAAATGCGTCCACAACGCGGGATCGCGCACGGCGCGCCGATCCTGCACCAGCGCGCCGGACACGTGGAAGCCGGCGTGGGCCATCTTCTGGATGGCCGCCAGAACGTGGCGCCGGCTCTCCTGCGCATCGTGGTGACACAACCGCACCATCACGTCGCGCACGCCCAACTCGCCCAGCAGCGCCAGTTCCCCGGACAGCGTGTCGGGCCGGGCGCGAATGCCTGCGGCGAGGACGTGCTCCAGCGACCTGGGTTCACCAAACGCATTCGCATACACTTGCGGCGCAATGAGCTGCGAATAGACCGACAGGCGCGAGCCCCGGCGTTCGGGGGGCCGGACCGGATCGCGTGCCATATTCACGGCAGTGTGCGCGGACCGGTCCCAGAGCCACTGCTCACGGATCGCCGGGAGCCGCGACGGCGGCTTGGCCTGACACCCCAGGCGCGACGCGCACGGTGTGCGTCCTGCCAGCCGTTGGGCGGTGCGAAACACGCGTTCCCAATGCTCAAACGCGCGCGGCGGCGACCCGCCCCAGTAGGCGTCAAAGAAGACGCGGCGCAGCCGCGGCGGCAGATCCAGGCAGGCGATATCGTAAGCCACCTCGCTCACGCTGGGCGAACGCCCCAGCCTGGCCCGGAACAGATCCACGTACATCACACGGCGCGGGCGGTTGGCCGTCGGCGGGCCGAGGACCACGCACCGGTTGCTGAGCGCCCGGTGAAAGACACCCAACCCGTGCATATTGCGCAAAGCCAGCGCCACCTGTGTGATCACGGCCGCCGTGGTGGCGAAGTCGGGTTCCTCATCAAATAACCGGCAGAGCTCGCGGTCGAAACTCGTCGCGCCCTCCACGTGCTCCGTCAGGAAGTAGCTTCCCAGCACGCGCGGACCGGCCCGCCGTTCCAGGCAGGCCAGCGGAGACGGCACCCCAACGCCCAGACCGATCAGGCTGCTCGCCGCCAGGTAGGACTGCGCGGCCAGCGACTCCGCGCGTTCACGCTTCCTCCCAATGCGTTCCTCTGGAAAGACTTGCGCCACGATATCGCGTTCGGTGCGGCCGACTGCCAATCGCAGACGGATCGACCGCACCGGCTCCTCGCGTAACACCTCCACCAACCCCTGGTTCAGCCGCGCTGAGAAATGCGCCAGGGCGATCCCGAGTTCGGGCGATCGCTGGCTGGGGTCGACAAGGGCCCGAAACGGGCCGATATCCTCCCAGACGGAGGAGGGGTTCATGGCCGGGACCTGACGTAGACTTCGTCGCAACCCAGGCAACGGACGAGATGGTAGCCGTTGCGGGTCATCAACTTGAACAGTTCAGAACCTGCGCGACTCTCAACGTCAACCACCTCCACCGGGCAGGTCGCGAAGTCGAAACTCCGGAGGATCTGCATCTCACACCCTTCGGTGTCGAGCGACAGGTAGTCAATCCGGTTGACGCCAAAACGCTTGAGCAGCGACACCGGCGTGAGGCACTCGACCTCGACAACGCGTTTCTCGCCGCCGTACTGGGCAATCATGCGATCCAGCAGGGCCTGGTGGTGCTCATCGCTGGCATTCTCGACCGCGCTGAGCGTGCTGAGCTCATTGGCGCCCCCGCTGACGGCCAGAAAGCGCAGCGTACCGTCGTGATCGCTCACGCACCCGTTGAAGAGACTGCACTTCCGGCTAGCCTGTAGTTTCTTGAAAACATCGGGGTGGGGCTCCACGGCAATGCCGGTCCAGCCAAGCGCCTCCTCGAGGTGCAGCGTATTGCTGAACGTCACGCCGTCGTTCGCGCCGATGTCCAGAAAAACGCCGCCCCGCTTCTGGCTGAGCAAATCCGCCACAAACGCGTCCTGCCCGAACTGGCTGTGAAAGCCCTTTGGGAGATGGCATCTCCGCCGTTTCTTCGCAACATACCAACGAAGCCTGTCGAACATGGAATCCCCCCGTCTGAAAGCAGATACCATGCTTATAGCGCCCTCTGTGCGGCGCGTCAAATGGCGAATGGCGCCAGCAGCGTTACAGCCACATCGGCACGGGGCCAGGCGAGGCGTCGTCGAGTCCACCGGCGGCCAGCAGGGCGTCGAGCTGGGCCAACAAGGGGCTCTTGTCGCGCGGAAAACGCGCTTCCAGCGGAACCACATTGGAGTTGTGGTTGGCGCGAAAGACGGTGTTCCGTAATTCCAGCCGTTCCACCAAGCGCCGCAATTCCAGGATGATGCCGTGCTCGGTTACCTGCTTGAACCGTCCGCCGCGCACATCGGCCTCAAGCTCGGTTCCCGGCACCGGGACCACGCGCAACGCCGACAGCAGCCGGGGCTGAATCTGATTCAGCACGTCAGCCGTCGCCCGCGCGTGTTCGTTCGACCGTTCGGCGCCGCCCAGTCCAAGCAGCACCATCACGGACAGCCGCAGGCCGCAGGCCTGCGCGCGCAGGGACGCCGCCACCATCGTGGCCGCATCTTCGCCCTTTCGCACGCGTCGCAGCGTCTCGTTGTCGCCCGACTCAAGTCCCAGGTAAAGCGTCTGCAACTTCAGCTGGCGCAGGATCCGCATCTCCTCGTCGGACTTCGCGGCGATGGCGCTGCCGGTCGCGTAGACGTTCACGCGGGCCAGGTCGGGGAAACGGCGACCCAGTTCAGCCAGCATGGTCTGCAACTCGGCGAATGGCCGGCGCATGACGTCGCCATCGGCCAGGAACACGCGCCGGACGCCGCGTGCGTGCCGCGCCTCATAATCGAACAGCCGCAGGACCTCGGCCATCGGCAGCCGCCTATAGCTGACGTTCCGGTACATGCCGCAGAACGTGCACCGGTTGTACGGGCATCCCTGATCCACCTGCAGGATCAGGCTATCTGCCTCGGCGGGTGGCCGGAAGAGGGGATTGTTATTCACTGCGCACTTCGGAGCAAGAGTGGACCAGAACAAAGTCGAAAAGTCAAACACAAGGACGTTTGCATTCTGAGGAAACGCGACCGGAGAGGCGTCCAGTCGCCTTGCCGACTTCAACTTACTGTTCTCACCGGTACACTTCCCGGCGGTGGCCGATCTTCACCACCAACACGGTTAGAGCGCGGTCGGCGATCTGATAGATGATGCGCCAGTCGCCAGCTCGGACCCGGTAGAGGTCATCCGGCCCTGCCATCTTCTCGACACCATGCGGTCGAGGATTGGCGGCGAGTGATTCGATGCGGCGCAGAACGCGTTCCGTCATGACGGTGTCCAACCGGTCAAGATCGCGTTGCGCAGCGGCCGATAGGCGGACGCTGTGAGTCATGTGCGGGCGTTCCGCTTGGTGCGATATTCGGCCACGGTCACAGCACCAGATGGGTTGCGCCTGTGCTCGGAGAGCGAGGCGCGCGCGGCCCGCAGGTCGTCAGCGTCTTCCATCTCCTCCAAACGTGCCAAGTCATCTGGCGACACCAGTACAGCCAGAGGCTTACCGCGTCGGGCCAACACAAACCGGTCGCCATCTGCAGCCACACGGTCCAGAGTAGCGCCCAAGTTGCGGCGCGCCTCGAAGATGTTCAGTGTCGTCATGGGATAAGACTCCGAGAAAAGAGTACACCATGATCCGGTCGCGTGCAAGACGGTGAAGACAGGAAGCGATAGCGGGCCGCTTCCGTGCCTATTCTTCCGCGGCCGGCGCGGCGGGTGTGGCCTCAAGCCCGGTTATGCCCAGCTCCGCTTCCAGCCGCTGGTTGAGATCATGCCGTTGCAGCGCTTCCAGCACGCCGCCCAGCTGCCCCTCGACGATCCGATCAAGGCTGTAGAGGGTGAGGTTGATGCGGTGGTCGGTCAACCGGTTCTGCGGGAAGTTGTAGGTCCGGATGCGCTGGCTGCGGTCCCCCGAACCGATCAGGTCGCGCCGCGTCTTGCCCATTTTCGCGGCCTCAGCCTGACGTCGCTGATCCAGAAGACGCGCCTTGAGGACGTTGAGCGCCTTCTCCTTGTTGCGGTGCTGCGAGCGCTCGTCCTGACACTGTGCCACCAGTCCGGTGGGCAGATGCGTGATGCGGATGGCGGAGTAGGTTGTATTGACGCCCTGGCCACCGTGGCCGCCGGCGCAGAAGATATCGACGCGCAGCTCATCGGCCGGGATGTCGATGTCATCCTCCTCTTCGGCCTCAGGAAAGACGCCGACCGTGGCGGCCGAGGTGTGGATGCGCCCCTGCGCTTCCGTCACCGGTACGCGCTGGACACGATGGCCGCCGCTCTCGAAGCGCAGCAAGCCATACGCGCCCTCGCCGGTGACCATGAAAAGCATCTCCTTGTACCCACCCATGTCGCTGGCCGAGGAATCGATGATGCTCAGCTTCCAGCCGCGGGTTTCGCAGTAGCGGCTGTACATGCGGAAGAGCACGGCAGCGAAAAGGGCCGCCTCCTCACCGCCCGTGCCGGCACGAATCTCAAAGACCGCGTTGCGGTTGTCGGCCGGGTCGGGCGGAAGCAGGGAGTAGAGCAGGTCGCGTTCGGCGCCGGGCAGGGCGGCTTCGACCTCGGCCAGTTCCTGCCGCGCCATCTCGCGCAGTTCACCGTCGGCAGCCGAATCCGCGGCAAGCTGCCGGTTGGAGGCGATGTCGTCGAGCATGCGAAAATAGCGGAGGGCGAACCCCTCGAGCCGCTTCATGGTCGAATGCTCGCGCACCTTCTCGCGCAGCAAACGCGGATTTCCAAGCACGGCGGGGTCGACCAGGGCCGCTTCGGCGGCCTGCACTTTGCCGAGCATCTTTTCGACCTGGGCGCGGTCAATCATGGCTGCTGGCTCCGCCCGTCACGATTCGCGGGAAACAAAACGGGCCGGACAACGCCACGCGAGGGCGGGTCCGACCCGATGAACTCGACCGTCAGCTACTTCTTGATATTGTAGCGCTTCATGAACTGGTCGACACGGCCTTCGGTGTCGAGCATCGTATGCTGGCCCGTGAAGTAGGGGTGGCAGGCCGAACAGGTGTTGACGGTCATCTCCTTGACGGTCGAGCGGGTCTTGACGACACTGCCGCACGCGCAAGTGATGATCGCCTCTTCGTACTTGGGGTGAATATCCTTCTTCATGGCGAACAAACCTTTCGAACCAAACGGGTCGGTAATATAGCGGATGACAGGCCCGTAGCACAACCCAAATCTGCAGGCTTCACGCGCACAGCACGTGCACGGGGTGACACCGGGCGATGGCGTGGAAACGCAGGTCGGTCGTCATGATCTGGGCGTGATGCGCGCTCGCCACGGCCGCCACGATCAGACGGGGCAGGGGCACCTCCTGTCCCGCGCCCTCCCGCACGCGACACGCCAGCTCGGCGGCCACCAGGTAGTCGTCCGGCGTCTCGCCCAGCCAGTGTATGCCGCGCAGGGCCTCGACCAGCCGCCGCGCCTCGGCTGGAGAGGTCGCCTCCGAAACCACCTCTGCCGCGACGGTGCCGCATACGGCGGCCATGTCCTGGTTGATCAGGTCGTCGACCCGGTCGGCCAGTTCGTCCTTGCCGCCGCGAAAATAGGTCAGCCAGACAGGCGTGTCGATAAGAACCAGGTTCATGTCTCGCCCCGCCGGGTATCTCCGGTGGGCCGCAGCATGCCCGCCTGCCCCCGCAGAGCCTGCAACTTGCCCGTGCGGATCTGCCGTTCGTAGGCCTGCAGGGCAGAGACAATGACCGCCGTCTTGGTTTTTAAGCCGGTGGCGGCCATCAGGTTTTCGACCAGCCCGTCGGGAAGATTGAGCGTCAAGCGCATGGCAGGGGACTCCGATAGCCAGCGATCAGTATGCGGCGGTCCTGGCCGGTGATCGAGTCGAAACTACGAGCGTCCGGTCCTTCTCCTGCATCAGGGCCCGCCCGAGCCGCTCGATCGTCGGCGCCACACCGGGCAACGGCATGCCGCGCAACACCTGAACGAACTCGGTGCGCGTGCCCGACCACCCCACCGCCACGCCGATCGACGCCTTGTCGTCAGCGTGTCGGAAGCGGTCGTCCAGCACGGCCAGAGCGAAGGCCATGCGGTCCAGCACCGGCTGGCTGATCGGCGAGGGGTACAGGTTGAAGGCCACATAACGACGCATCTGGAGATGGTAGCAGAGCAGACTGACCGTCAGGTCGTCCCTGCCGACGCTCAGAGGAATCCGGTCGCCTACCCAGGCGAACCCGTGTTCCTGCTGCATCAGGTAGTCCCTGATCCGCTCCACCTGCCCGGTCAGACGCTGCCGGGCGCGCAACTCGGGCATCAGGGCCAGCAGGTCCAGATGATGCGCATCGGCCGCCAGCGTGATCGGCGACGACGCAGCGACGGAGCCCGCCTGCGGCGCCCACCCCGCCTGCGCTCCTTCGGTCGCATTGCCGCGACGAACGCGCGCATGCAATTCGGCGTGGCTCCACCTGCACGCCACGGCCTGCTCCGCCAGCGCACGCCGACGCGACGGGTCGGGCACGCACTCGAGCAGGACCCCGTGGTCTTCCCAGGAGAGCGCGTACAGGAAGGCTGGCAGCGGGCGCATACTCCGCGCTTCGGGTGCATGAAAATCATCTTCAACCTGTTCATACCACGCAAGATAGAACTCGCTCGCGCGCCACAGATTGGCGCGCCCGAAGTTGATCGCGGCGGGGAAACGCCGCTGCAGTTCCGCCGCCAAGTGGCCAAACGCACCCGCCTCTCCCGCAGCCACCGACACGCTCCCGCCGACGAGCGCCCGGCCGATCTCCCAATAGAGCTGAATCAGCGCCTGATTGACCGACAGTGCGGCTGTGGCCCGCAGCGATTCGACCCGCCGGCAGATGGCCTCAATCTTGACGGCCTCAGCGTCCCCGGCAACACCCTGCGACTCGATGGACACGGCAAGTGCGGTTTGCATAATCACGTCCTCCACAACCATGAAGCCGAGAGGCACATGGTTTTCCACCTGCCGTGGCGAAGAAAAATGAAGATGCGATCAGCCACGTTTTCGCGGTCGTATGTACTATCAGTATGTATCGTCTATATGTATTCTCCGTGCGCGCGAACTCGAAGAGCCAAAACGCCCGTTCTAGTGGACTTTGGCCGTGACGGACCGAGCCCGTTCGGGTATTCTCCAACACAAGGAAACAGCATGTCCACACCCACAGACCCCATCCTGAACGACAACGGCCTCGGTCACATCAATATTGAAGACGAGATGAGCTCGTCTTACATCGACTATTCGATGAGCGTCATCATCGGCCGCGCCCTGCCGGACGCCCGCGATGGCCTGAAGCCGGTGCATCGCCGCGTCCTGTTTGCGATGCATGAACTGAGCAATACGCACGCCAAGCCCTACAAGAAGTCGGCGCGCGTGGTGGGTGATGTGATCGGTAAGTACCACCCCCACGGCGATCAGGCGGTCTACGATACGATCGTCCGACTGGCGCAGGACTTCTCCATGCGCTATGTCCTGGTGGACGGGCAGGGCAACTTCGGCTCGCTCGACGGCGATCCCCCCGCGGCGATGCGTTACACCGAAGTCCGCATGCACCGCATGGCGGAGGAGATGCTTGAGGATCTGGACAAGGAGACGGTCGACTTCGGTCCCAACTACGACGAATCGCTGGTCCAGCCGCTGGTCCTGCCGTCCAAACTGCCCAACCTGCTGCTGAACGGCTCATCCGGCATCGCGGTCGGCATGGCCACCAATCTGCCGCCGCACAACCTGGGCGAGTTGGTTGACGGCATCACCCACTATATCGACCACAACGACTGCACAATCGACGACCTGATGCGCTTCATCAAGGGCCCGGACTTCCCGACCGGCGCCACGATCTGCGGCACGCGCCCCATCGAAGCCATGTACAAACTCGGTCGCGGCCAGATGGTCGTCCGCGGCCGGGCCGAGATCCTGGAGGAGAAGAACCGCGATGTCCTGATCGTCAACGAAATCCCCTACATGGTCAACAAGGCCACGTTGATCGAGACGATCGCACGATTGGTCAACGAGAAGGTGATCGAGGGCGTCTCAGATGTGCGCGACGAGAGTTCGAGCCAGGGGATCCGCATCGTCATCGAACTCAAGCGCGGTGTGATCGGCCAGGTCGTGCTGAACAACCTCTACAAGCACACGCAGCTCCAGACGACCTTTGCCGCCAACATGCTCGCCATCGACCAGGGCCGCCCCAAGGTGATGACGTTGAAGGAGCTGATCCGCTGCTACGTGGACCACCGTTTCGAGGTCATCACCCGGCGCTCGAAGTTCGAACTGGCCAAGGCCGAGGCGCGCAAGCACATCCTCGAGGGACTGCTGAAGGCGCTCGACCACCTCGACGAGATTGTGCGTGCCATCCGCGAGTCGCGGAACCGCGACCAGGCCCGCGAACGCATCATCGAGCAATTCGCCTTCAGTGAGAAACAGGCCGACGCCATCCTGGAGATGCGCCTCTATCAGCTCACCGGACTTGAACGCGAGAAAGTGGAAGCCGAATTCCGCGCCGTCTGCGAGCGGATCGCCTACCTGCAGGGACTGCTGGCCAACCCGGAACTCATCTTCGGTCTCATCAAGCAGGATCTGGCCGAACTCAAGCAGGCCTATGGCGACCCGCGCCGCACGGAACTCGTGCCGCTGGAGGGCGAGGTCAACATCGAGGACCTCATCGCCGACGTGCCGTGCGTCGTGACCCTCAGCCACAAGGGTTATGTCAAGCGCGTCCCGCTCGATACCTACCGCGAGCAGCGCCGCGGTGGCCGCGGCGTGACCGGCGTAACCACCAAGGAAGAGGATTTCGTCGACACGCTCTTCATTGCCGCCACGCACGACACGCTGCTCTTCTTCACCAGCTTCGGGCGCGTCTATGCCGAGCGCGCCTTCCAGATTCCGGAGGCGTCGCGTACCTCTCCGGGCAAGGCCATCGTCAACCTGCTCGAACTCCAGGAGAACGAGAAAGTCGCCGCCATCCTGCGCATTCGCGAGTTCCGCGAGGACCAGCACGTCTTCTTCGCGACCGAGCGCGGCATCATCAAGAAGACCTGCCTGGCCGACTACCGCAACATACGCACCGGCGGCATCATCTCCATCAACATCGAAGAGGGCGACCGCCTGATCCAGGTCCGCCTGACGAACGGGCAGAACGAGGTTATGCTCGCCACGGCCGACGGCACGACCATCCGTTTCCCGGAGGACCAGGTGCGCAGCACGGGGCGCGACTCAACCGGCGTCCGCGGAATCGATCTCGACGACGGCAACCTGGTCCGCAGCCTGGACATTGTGGACACCGAGGCCACCTTCCTGGTCGCCACCGCCAACGGCTATGGCAAACGCACCGACTTCGCGGAGTTCCGCTCACAGCACCGCGGCGGCAAGGGGATCATCGGCATTCAGACGACGGACCGCAATGGCCAGGTGGTCGCCGCGCACGCCGTGCACGAGAACGACTCGCTGATGATGGTGACTGCCAACGGCATGATGGTACGCTCGCCGGTAAAGGACGTGCGCATCATCGGCCGCAACACCCAGGGCGTCCGCCTGATCAACCTCGACGAGGGCGATTCGCTGGTCTCGGTCAGCGTGATCGAGGCCGTCGAGGACGCCGCCGTGCCACTGGAATCACCTGAGCCTGTTGAAGGGGGCGAGTCCCCGACCGAGGCGCCGCAGGTCTAGGGCGCGAGCCCCAACTCGAGCGCCCCCGGCGTCGCCGGTCGCCGGTCGCGGATCTCAGCCACATAGACGTCCGACTCCGCCCGGCTCCGGCCAAGAAACGTGGCGGCGGGGTCATGTGCGGCGTGGCAGGTGGCGGCACGCGCCCGGTCGACGTTCGCATAGCAGTAGATGCAGCCGTGCGGACAGCTGTCGTACGCCCCGATGTCCACACTGTCGGCACAGCCGCACTCGCGGCGCGTGGGGCGCCTGGCGCGGGCCACGCTCACGTTCTGATACAACCGCGCCAGGATGCCGGCGTCGAGGCAGTGCGCCTTGAGGACCGCGCCGCCGACCAGGCCGTCGCAGCAGCAGCTGTGCAGCGTCATCCCGTGAGCGCCGGCCAGTCCGGCCAACAGCCCTGCCAGCCGCAGGCGTTCGGCCGGAGGCGGGTCGGCGACGCGCACGCCGTGCGCGCGCTCGAACGCGGCGACGTTGCGCACCACTTTGGAGTACCGCGCCAGGCTGTCGATCGCATCCTCGGCCGACGCGAGACCGCACTCGAACTCGGCCGGGAGCCCGGTGATCGTGCAGTTGAAGAAGCACGGATACCCGCGCGCCTTCAACTCGCGCAGGGCCGGCAGAAACGGGCGGTAGTTCTTGGACCAGAACGCGAGGCAGGCGACGTCCTCCCGTCGCAGCGACACGACGTAACGCTGCCCGCCGAACGGGTTGGTCCAACCCGCGAACCCCTCCGCGACACGGTTCATGAACCATGGCCCGTAGAAGGCCGGAATATCGGTGCGCCGGGAAATGGAAACGATTCTGCTCATGGCGACGTCCCGGTCAGCACCTGGTCCCACGCACCACACCTGCCGCGCCCCCACTCGAACACGTTACAACGTGTGAAAGTCATGGGCAAGGCGGAAACCCCATGCTTGACGTTGGCCCTGCGACCCGACTACGCTGGCTTCCCATGGGTCGGAAGAGACGTCTTCCGTCACGCATTCGGAGGAAGGGCGCCCTGCCATGACCATTGAACAGCTCCGCTCGATCATCCGCGACATCCCCGACTTTCCGAAACCAGGAATCGTCTTCAAGGACATCACGCCGGTCCTCCGGAGCCCAGCGGCGTTTCGTTTCGTTATCCTACGCCTCGCCGACTATTTCCGGCCGCTCAAGCCCACGGCCATCGTCAGCATGGAGGCCCGCGGGTTTCTCTTCGGCATCGCCCTGGCCTACGAACTCCACTGCGGCTTCGTTCCCGTCCGCAAGAAGGGGAAGCTGCCGCACAAGACCCTTTCACAGGCCTACACGCTGGAGTACGGCACCGACGTGCTTGAGATCCATGCGGACGGACTCGACCGCGAGGACACCGTCGTGATCATCGACGACGTGTTGGCGACAGGCGGCACCGCGCGGGCGGTCGTCGACCTCATCGCGCAATGCGGCGCACGCACAGCCGGTCTCGGATTCCTGATGGAACTCTCGTTTCTCGACCCGCGCGACAAACTCAAGGGGCTCGACATCTGCTCGCTCATCACGTACTGAAACCGACGCTCGTTCAGGATTCGCACCATGCCCGTACACAAACCATTCATCCACGCCGATTTCCTCCTGCAGAACAAGGCCGCGCGCACACTCTACCACGAACACGCCGCCGCCATGCCGATCATCGACTACCACTGTCACCTGCCTCCCCAGCAGGTGGCCGACAATACACGCTGGTCCAACCTGGCCCAGGTCTGGCTGGGCGGCGACCACTACAAGTGGCGCGCCCTTCGCTCAAACGGCATCGACGAACGCTTCATCACCGGCGACGCCCCCGACCGCGAGAAGTTCGCGCGCTTCGCCGCGACCATGCCCTACCTGCTGCGCAACCCGATGTACGACTGGTCGCACCTGGAACTGGCCCGCTACTTCGGCATCTTCGATCTGCTCGCGCCGGCGACCGCACAGTCCATCTGGGACCGCACGGCCGAGCAACTCGCCCTGCCGGCCTTCTGCGCCCGCGGATTCATGCAGAAGAGCAACGTGCGGCTGGTCTGCACGACCGACGATCCGGCCGACACCCTGGAACACCACCACGCTGTTGCCGCGTCGGACTTCGCGGTGCAGATGCTGCCGACCTGGCGGCCCGACAAGGCGCTGGCCATCGACCGCGTCGCCTTCTGGAACGGATGGATGGATCGCCTGGCCGCCATCTCCGCCCTGCCCGTGCGCACGTTTGACGAGTTTGTGGTGGCGCTCCAGTCCCGGCACGACTTCTTTGCCGCGGCCGGATGCGTCCTGTCGGACTACGGTCTCGAGACGGTCTACGCGGAGCCCTACACCGATGCCGAGATCCGCGCGATTTTCGCCAAGGCGCGCGGCGCGGGCCAGGTCACGGCCGAAGAGACCCTCAAGTTCCGCTCGGCCATGCTGTTCGAATGCGGCCGGATGGACGCCCGGTCCAACTGGACGTGGCAGATCCACTACGGCGCGCTGCGCAACAACAACACGCGCATGTTCAAGCTGCTCGGTCCCGATACCGGGTTCGACAGCATCGGCGACTGGCCGGTGGCACAGGCCATGTCGCGCCTGTTCGACCGGCTCGACCAGATCGACAGTCTGCCGCGCACGGTCATCTACACACTCAACCCGCGCGACAACGAAGTCCTCGGCACCATGCTCGGCAACTTCCAGCGGGGGCCGACCGCCGGCAAGATCCAGCTCGGCAGCGGCTGGTGGTTCAACGACCAGCGCGACGGCATGCTGCGGCAGATCGAATGCCTTTCCCAGCTTGGCCTGCTGAGCCGCTTCGTGGGGATGCTCACGGACAGCCGCTCGTTCCTGAGCTACACCCGCCACGAGTACTTCCGGCGCATCCTGTGCAACCTGCTCGGAACGGACGTCGCCGAAGGCCGCCTGCCGAACGATCTGCCCTGGATTGGCGAAATCGTGCGCGATATCTGCTACCGCAATGCCGTGCGCTATTTCGGGTTCAGGCTGCCGCCGGGCTGACCGCCCCCTCAGACGTCCTCCTCCACGGCCTCCTGCGACAGGGCCAGAACGTCGTAGAGCTGATCGTCGTTCAGCTCGGTGAGCCAGGCCTCGCCGCTCGCGATGATCTCAACGGCGAGCGCCGTCTTGGACTCGATCATCGCGTCGATCCGCTCCTCGAGTGTGCCCGCGCAGATAAACTTGTGGACCATCACGTCGCGTGTCTGGCCGATGCGGAACGCACGGTCGGTCGCCTGATTCTCCACGGCCGGGTTCCACCAGCGGTCATAGTGAAACACATGGCTGGCGCGCGTCAGGTTCAGCCCGGTGCCGCCGGCCTTGAGCGACAGCACGAGAACCGGCGGGCCGTCGGCGCGCTGGAAGGCCGCCACCATCTCGTCGCGCGCGGCGCGGGACGAGCCGCCATACAGAAACGGCACCGCGCAGCCGATCTCCTGCTGCAGGTGCTGCTGGATCAGCGCGCCCATGGCGGCGTATTGCGTGAACACGAGCGCGGCCGCGCCCTCGTCGACGACCTCGGCCAGCATCTCGCTCAGTCGTATCAGTTTTCCCGAACGGTCGCTCAGCGCCGAACCGTCGCCCAGGAAGTGCGCCGGGTGATTGCACACCTGCTTTAGATGCGTGAGCGCCGCCAGCACGCGCCCCTTGCGCGTGATGCCGCTCGTGTCGCGCACGGACGCCGCCAGGTCGCGCACCACCGCCTCGTACAGTCCGGCCTGCTCGCGCGTCAGCGGGCAGAATACGCGCGCCTCGCGCTTCTCGGGCAGGTCCGGGACGACATCACGGTCGGTCTTGAGGCGCCGCAGGATGAAGGGCGCGGTGCGGCGACGCAGCGCCTCGCGCGCGTGAGGATCGGTGCCGGCCTGAATCGGGCGGGAGTACCGGTCGCGGAAGGCCGCGCGCGTGCCCAGCAGGCCGGGGTTGAGAAAGTCCATGATCGACCAGAGGTCGCCCACGTGATTTTCGACCGGCGTGCCGGTGAGCGCGATGCGATAGTCGGACTGCAGCGCACGCGCCGCCTGCGACTGACGCGTGTCGGCGTTCTTGATGTTCTGCGCCTCGTCCAGCACGATGCCCGACCACTTCACGCGGCGCAGCCACGCATAGTCACGGTAGAGCAGGGCATAGCAGGTAGCCACGACGGCATGGCGCCCGGCCTCGGCAACAAAACTGTCGCCCATGCAGCGATCCGGCCCATGGTGCACCATGAACGACAATCCCGGCACGAAGCGCGCCGATTCGCGCGCCCAGTTCGTCAACACCGACGTGGGACAGACCAGCAGCACGGGGCGCTTCTCGCCCTGCTCGCGCTGGCGCTCGATATGGACCAGCGCCTGGACGGTCTTGCCCAGACCCATGTCGTCGGCCAGACACGCCCCCAGACCCCACTGACGCAGAAACGCCAGCCACGCATGGCCGCGGTGCTGGTAGGGACGCAACTCGCCGACGAAACCGGCGGGCGGCGACGGCTGCTCGAGCGCCGTTTCGCCGCGCAGGCGCTGCAGCAGTTCGCCGATCCACCCGGAACCGACGACGCCGGCCACGTCGATGCCGTGCGCATCCGAGTCGACCCCCAGCATGAAGCGGACGATGTCGTTGGCCGCGCGCGCCTCGGTCCGGTTGCGCTTCCACAGCCGCAACGCCTCGGACACGCGCGCGTGATCGACCTCGATCCAGCGTCCGCGGAAACGCACGAGCGCCTCGCCGGCCGCGGCCAGGGCCTCCAGCTCGGGCACGGTCACACGCTCCCCGCCGAGAGCAATGTCCCAGTTGACCGAGACCAGCGCGCCCAATGTGAACACCGTGCTCGCCGCCGGTTCGGCGGGCGCAACCTGGGCGACCAACTCGACGCGCGGACGGCGTTCGTCGGCGGTCCACCAGGCGGGCACCTGCACGCCGAAGCCAGCCGCTTCCAGCAGCACGGCCTGACTGCAGAGAAACCGGTGCGCCTCGGCCGTGCTCAGTTCGCAGCCGTCGGCCATCTGTTCGAGCGGGTTGGTCCCGATGGCGGGACAGAGCCCGGCGGCCTGGCCCAACGCGACCAGCAACCCCTCGCGCGCTTCGGCGTCCAGCGTGTTTCGATGCCAGATCACGGACAGCGGGGTCGCCTCACAGGGCTCTGCGCCGAGTGACTCCACGAGATAGCGCAATACCCAGCCATCGGCGCGGTCGTCGTCGGGCTCCTCCAGCCGGAAGCAGACGCGGTAGGGTGCGCGCGCGCCGAGATCGACGGGCCGTCGCCACAGCGCGACCTCCGTGGACAGAGCCGCAAGTTCCTCGGGCACGTCCCACCGGATGCCGCGCGACCCCTCGCCGCGCAGCGAGGCGATCCAGGCATCATGCACGCTGAAGTAGTGGCCGTGTTCGGCATGTGCGCGCGACAACCGGGTAGTGCCGGAGAAACGCACGAAACGATCAATCGCCTCTTCGATGAACGCCTCGACCGCACGGCTCGAGCACGGTTGCGGCGCGCTGGTGACCTCTTCCTCCGTCAGGCCGACGGCCGCGGCCGGAAGGCGTTTGGCCAGCGCCAGTAGCCTCGCCCGCTCGGCCATCTCGAGTGCCGGCTGCCAGATCGACTCGTAGGCTCCGTCGGCTCGCCGACGGATGCCCGGCAGGAAGAGGCGTCGCGCCACCAGCGCGCCGGCGTAGCGCAGCACGTCGGCCCAGCGCAGCAGGTCGACCCCTGCGATCACGCCGCGTGCCAGACGCGGGCCGCCAACCAGCGCGCCAAGCAACGTGTAGTATTCGTCCCACTCGAGCGGGAGGGCGGTAACCCGCCAGGGCGCCGTCACCGGACGGGCATGCGCACCGGGCTTGCCAATCGTGACCCCAAGGAGGAAGGCACGTGAGGGCAGGGGCGTTCCATCGACCGTGGGCAGCCACGCGATACGGCAGCAGGTGTGATCGAGACGCTCCGGCGCGATGCCGGCGTTGAAACTGGCCAGCGCCGCGCGCAGGCCGTCGGCACCGGCGTCATAGGGCGACCATGGCGGTTGGTCCGCACGGGCATGCGCGCCCGTCACGCGCCCGTCGCCTGGCGTTGCTTCCGCCCACAACAGCCCCCGGCCGTCGAGCCATGCGCCGTGCAGAACCACCATCGCGCACCGGCCTCCGTCTGGCCCTCCGGCACAGTGCCGTGCGGCCAATCGATAACTATACCCTCTCCGGGCGCATTTGGGGAGCCCGAAGCGTGGCGAACCGTCTCGACTCGACGTACCACGTCCGTTTGGCGTATTTTTCCGCCATGCCCTCCTACCGTTTCCTGAAGTCCGCCGTCCGCCTCCCGCCGGCCCAACTCAACCACCTGGACATCCGACTCGACTTCGGCCCCGCCGGTGTCGATGGCGACGCCACCCTCACGCTGACGGCGCGCGAAGCGGTGTGCGCGCTGGAACTGGACGCACAGGAGCTTGAGGTCGTCAGCGTCACCTGGCCGGACGACGGTACGGCGCTGAACTTCCGACTCGACGCCGGTCGCAGCAAACTCGTCGTGGAACTGCCACGCAACATCCTTCCGGGCGAAACCTTCCGCCTACGCACGCGTACGCGCTGCGTGCCGTCGCAGACGCATCTGGAGGGACTCTACTACGATGTCGCGCCGGCCGGTGCGCCGCCTCAGATCATGTCGCAGTGTCAGCAGTGGGGGTTCCAGCGCATCCTGCCGGTAATCGACGACTGCACGGCGAAATGCACATTCCGCACCACGCTCACCGCCGACCGGCGCTACACCCACCTGATTTCGAATGGCAACGTCGACCGTGCCACGAACCCGGCCGGCCGCCCCGTGCCGGTGCCCGATGACCCCGCGCGCCAGATGGTCACCTTTGTGAACGATACGCCGATGGCCCCATACCTCTTCATCGCCTGTGTCGGCACGTGGGATGAACTGGCTGACCGGGTCACGCTCCCCGGTGGCCGCGAGGTGCGGCTGGAGTACCTGGTCCCGCCTGGGCGCACCGCAGATGCCGCTGTGCCCATGGCGATCCTCAAAGATGCCGTGCTCTGGCAGCACCGCGCTCAGGACTACACCTACCCGCATGACGTCTACCGCACCATCTGCATGGATAAATCGAACTACGGCGGCATGGAGAATGTCGGCAATACGACCATTGTCACCGAGGCCGCGCTGGTCGATGCCTGGACGAGCGACAGCCGCCTGATCTACGCCCACGGCGTGATCGTGCACGAATTCGAGCACAACCAGTGCGGCAGCGACGTCACCATGGCCTCGCCGTTCGACATGTGGCTCAACGAGGCCTTCACCGTCGACGTCGAGCGCCACTACCTGCGTTCGGTTTTCAACCCCGACTTCCTGCGCCTACGCGAAGTGGACGCCATGCGCGCGTCCGGCGGCGGCCCATTGGCCACCGAAGACGGCGGACAGTTCGGCCAGATCGTGCGCGAGGGATTCAATGACCCCGGCGAGCTGGTCGACGGACTGACTTATGTCAAAGCCGCCGAGGTCATCGCCATGCTGCGGCTGGTTCTCGGCCCGACCGTGTTCCGTGCCGGCACCGACCTCTACTTCCGGCGCCACCGCGGCGGCAACGCCGATACCGACCAGTTTCTCGCCTGCTTTGCCGAGGTCTCCGGCCGCGACCTGACGCCGTTCCGACGCGAATGGCTGCACACGATCGGCTACCCGCGCGTGGCCGCCGAACACCACTACGACGCGGCCGCGCGACAACTCACGATCCTGCTGCGCCAGACGCGCGGCGGCCGCGGCGGCAATTTCCATATCCCGATCCGGCTGGCCGCCGTGGCGCCGGACGGCGCCGATATCCCCGGCACTGCCGGCGTGTATGAGTTGACCGGATCCGAGCGCACGTTGGTGTTCAACGACGTTCCGGCGCCCGCCTTCCTCTCGTACAACCGCGGCGCCTCATTCTACGGCACGTTTGCGGACGGCTCGGCTACACCTGCCACACTGCGGCAGCAGGTGCGACGCGATCCCGACACATTCAACCGTGTGGAGGCCATGCGCACGCTCACAGACCGCGAGCGCCTCGGCCTCCTCGACGACCCCGGCGGCGGCGTCTCGCGCGAATGGCTCGATGTCTACCACGACGTCCTGCTCGACCGGTCGCTGCCCGACGGCCTCAAGACGTACCTGCTGCAGATCGACGAGCAGCCGCTCGACCGCCGACACCTGCCACGCGTGCGCGAATGCCACGCGGCCCGGCGCGCGCTGCTGCGGGCCGCCGCCAACCACTGCCGCGACGTCCTGCTTGACGCGTTCGCGGCCATCGACACCTGCCACACGGCCGGACTGCGCCTGTCGGCCGCGATTGAACGCCGTGCCTGCAAAGCGGCACTGATGGAGCTTCTGACGGCACTCGACTCCCCAGCCGCCCACGCCGCGCTGGAGCATCACCTGTCGGCAGCCACCAACATCACCGACAGGCTGAACACGGTCTCGGCCATCTACCGCAGCACACACCCGCGCCGGCTCGCCATCCTGGATGAGGCCCACCGGCTGACACACGCTCACCTCGGCGCCTACACCAGTTACCTCCAGATCGTGGGGCAGTCGCCACACACCGATGTCTTCGACCGCCTGGCGGCCGAGGAGCGCCGCATGCCGTTCAGCCTGACGCACCCGGGCCACTGCCGGTCGCTGTTCGTGCCCCTGAGCCTGAACAACGGGCAGCTCTGGACGCCGGCCGGACTGGCCTGGCTGCGCGACACGGTGATACGCCTGGCGCCGGTCAACGAGAACACGACGCTGCGCCTGCTGGCGCCCTGTCAGCAAGCTCATGCCTTCGCTGCCGAGCTGCGCGAGCCGGTCCTGGCATCCCTGCGCGAGATGCGCGCCCGGATGAATGAAGCCGCCAGCCCATCCGTTTGCGGAAGACTGGCGGCTTACCTGACGCCTCAGAACTGAGGACGCGAGTACTTACTGGTCCCAACCCTCGGGACGCTGCGGACGGGCGGCGCCGGCCTTGTTGTTGCCTTCGCGGGCGCCCTCTTTGACGCGCGCCTTATCGCGACCGGCCTCGGCGCCTTCGCCGCGCCGCGCCAGCTCACCGCGGACCTTCTCCATGTGTTCACGCATCACGGTGCGCGCCTTGGCAATCTGGTCCGGAGTCAGGTTCTCGCGGACGACAACCAGACGCTGGATCTGTAGTTTGGCCTGCTCGGTACGCAGGCCGCCGATTTTCTCCACGGTCGCCATCAGCTCCTTGGGTGAAGACTGCGTGTCGGCCAGCAGCTTAGTCATCTGCTCAGTCTGCGAGAGCGACGCCTTCTTGATCTCGGCCTCAAGGTCGATCATCTTGCTTTCGACATCCTTGAGTGCGGACTGCAGTTTGGTGGCCTGCTCCGTTGAGATGTCGGCCTCGGCCAGAAACTTGGGGTTGCTCAACATGCGCACGATCATCGCGCCTTGGTCCAATCCGCCCGGGCCCATCATGGCGCCTTCGCCGCCGAGACGTCGTTCGCCGCGCATGGCCGCGCGTTCGCCCTTGACCTCATCCTTCGCCGCATCCTGGGCCCGCGCAGCCCCGCCCAAGACGACCAGTGCAATGGCCACTGAGGTGACTATTTGATTCATGATAGGTAACCTTTCCTGATGGTGCCATCTTGTCCGTTCAGACGGCGGTGTTTACAAGTTCACAAACGCTGGAGCCCTGCCGAGTATTGTGTCCAAATGACCGCTCGCCCCCGTTAGGACGTGTCGATAATAGGAATCTGTGAAAAACAGGCGTGAATTCGCCGTCTGTTCGGGGTTATCAACACCCTCCGCAAGTCACCAGCCGGAACGGTCATAATGTCGCTCAGTATTCGCATGCTGTTGCACATGAACATGTTGCGATGTTGGATATCCCTGGCTCCTGCGACGTGCGGTTGCCTGCGGTCGCCAGAAACGTTATGATCAGAGGCCTGTTCACAACTTTTCCTGGTTCTCCGTTGTCCGCGTCCGGACATGGCCTCACAATCGTCGCAACCCACTGACCCATCGTAAGCTAGCGTGTTTGGATGTCCCTGTTAATAACCTGATGACGGAATGAACATTCTTTCTTCTTGTTCGCCGTCCGGCTTTGGTGTGAACTCACTGCATTGCCCCCTATGCTCTTCTGATGGGACGCTGACTGCCATGCAAGTCGAACCTCTCTGGAAACAGGCCTGCGATCACCTGCGGGCCGTGTTGAACCCCGACGTCTTCTCGCGCTGGATTGCGATCATCAAACCGGTGACGTTTGAAGGCGATACGTTGATCCTGAACGTGGACAACGACTACTATCAGACCTGGCTGGAAGACAACTACATCCAGCTGATCATCGACGCGCTTCGTTCGGCCGGCGCACCCGAGAACTTGAACGTCCGGTTTCATGTTCAGTCGCAGGATGCACCGCCCCTGCCGGGCGATGCTCCACCCGCCGACCTCGCCGAGCGCCCGGTCAAGTCTCGCGGGCGACGGCCACGTCCCGCCACCTCGCAGAACCCGTCCCTCAACCAGAAGTTCACGTTTGAGGATTTCGTCATCGGCCCCTCGAACAGCTTCGCACATGCCGCCGCCCTGGCTGTGGCGCAAGCTCCGGGACGCGCCTATAACCCCTTGTTCATCTATGGCCAGACCGGCCTGGGCAAGACCCATCTCATGCAGGCAATCGGCCACCGCGTCATGCAGACGCCCGGCGCCACGGTTTCCTACGTATCATCGGAAACCCTTCTGAATGAATACGTTGAGTCGTTGCAGAAGCGCACGATCGTCGAGTACCGCAACAAGTACCGCGGCGTCGACGTGCTGCTCGTCGACGACATCCACTTTCTGGCCGGCAAGGAACGTCTCCAGGAGGAGTTCTTCCACACATTCAACGCGCTGCATGATGCCCGCAAGCAGATCATCATGACGAGCGACCGGCCGGCCAATGTCATCGCAGGACTTGAGAAGCGCCTGGTCTCGCGGTTCGAGTGGGGACTTGTCACCGAACTGGAGTCACCCGACTTTGAGACCCGCCTGGCTATTCTGCGCTATAAGCAGACCTCGGCCAAGGTTCAGCTCCCCGCCGACCTGTTGACGTTCATCGCAGAAAACGTCAAATCCAACGTCCGAAGTCTCGAGGGCGCGCTGTTGCGTGCCTTGTCATTTGCCTCCCTCAACAACCAGCAGCCGCTCACGCTTGACTCGTTGCGTTATCTCCTCAAAGACTTGCTGGACAAGGAGAAGCAGAAGGACCTCACGTTTGACGACATCCAACGTGTCGTTGCCGAACACTTTGATCTGCGCCTGACGGACATGTCCAGCAAACGCCGTCCGCGTTCTGTTGCGCACCCTCGCCAGGTAGCCATGTACCTCTGTCGTCGCCTGACCCGCTCCTCGCTGCCAGATATTGCCAACGCCTTTGGAAAGACGCACGCGACCGTTCTGCACGCCTGCAAGACGGTTCACAGCAGGCTGGATGTGGATGACACCTTGCGTGACACCGTCAGAAACATCACCCGCAAACTCGGTCGCGATCCCATTTCGTTCCAACTTTGACGTATGATTGCCTGTCAGTAACTCTCGTTTTTGATCTCAGTTTCCTGTGAGCCGTTTGTTCATAGCCAGCCAGTTGTTATCAGACGCCCCCTTGCTTGCCATTTTGGTGAACATCTACCCGATGGTTATCAACACCTTATCCGTACCCACAGCACACGCCTATCATATTAATAATTAACATGTTAAGACGTTGTACCTTGTTTGGACGGTTCTATACAAGTGCTGCTGTTGACTTACATTAAATACTCGTTGTAACATGCTGGACAACCAAGTTTCAGATGCAGCACGGAGATTTCGATCGATGAAATTCACGATCACACGAGCCAAACTGCTGGACGGTCTTCAGACTGTGCAGAACGTTGTTGCGGCCAGAAGCAGCCTGCAGATCCTTTCCAACGCGCTCATCAAGGCCGAGGAAGGCAAGCTGTGGATCACGACGACCGATCTCGACATGACCGTTCGCTGCTGTGTTGAAGCCGAAGTTGCCGAAACCGGCAGCACCACCCTGCCCGTGCGGCGTCTGGTCGGTATCGTGCGGGAATTGCCTGAAGGGCGCATCACGTTCGAGGTCAACGAAGATGACACGGCCTCGGTACAGTGCGGATCATCCTTCTTCAAAATCATTGGCCTGCCGATGCGCGATTTCCCGCCGGTTCCGGGAGCAGAGGGAAAATTCTGCTATCGCATCGACCAGGGCGCGTTGCGGGAGATGCTCAGGAAAACATCCTATGCCGCATCCCTGGACGAAACCCGGCGCGTGCTGAATGGCGTGCTGATGGCGTTCAAAGACGGCAAGTTGACCATGGTGGCGACCGATGGACGGCGCCTCGCATTGGTCGAGCACGAGGTCGAGTTTCCCGCTGAAGCCGAGATTGAGATGATCCTGCCCAGCAAGGCGGTCAACGAACTCATGCACATTCTGGGTGACGATGGCGATCTGAAGATCTACGCGCAGAAGAACCAGATTGTGTTTGAGTTCAACAACACCATGATGAGCAGCAAGCTCATTGATGGCGTCTATCCGAACTACCGGCAGGTTGTACCGGCGGCGTGTGAAGAGCGCGTGGCCGTCGAACGGGAGGGCTTGCTGACGGCTCTGCGTCGCGTGTCGCTGATCACGACGGACAAGTCGAACGCTACCCGGTTGACCTTCTCGTCCAACCAGTTGACGATCCTGATCACCACGCCCGATGTGGGCGAAGCGCGCGAAATCCTGCCGGTCAAGTATGCCGGCAAGGAGATCACGGTCATCTTCAACCCTGAGTACGTCATGGACCCGCTGCGCAATCTCGACAGCGATGAGGTCTACGTTGAGATGAACGACGGCCACAGTCCGGTCATCATCAAGTCGAACATCCCTTTCCTGTACGTGCTCATGCCCCTTCGGATCAGCTGATCGACCTTGAAAATGCGGGTTGATTCTGTAGGCCGAAAACGGCTATATTGCAGCTCCTGTCCGCAGCGACAGGATCATTGCCGCATGGTGTAACGGTAGCACAGCAGATTCTGAATCTGCTTGTTAAGGTTCAAATCCTTATGCGGCAACCATCTTCGCAACCCCTTGCACGCCAGCCCATACGGCGGAAGCGCGGTCTCATGCAACGGGATGCATAAAATAGCCGTGGATGGATTGTCAGCACGCGCTCTATCATATTGGCACGCGGATTGGATGGCCCATGACGCGTACTGAAAGAGGGGAGACCCAATGAATAAGAGGTTCGTGCTGGCGACCCTGTGGTTGAGTCTGTCGATGATGGTGCACGCGGAGGTCGTCTACTATGACGGCACCGGCGGCTACGGCGACCTTGATGTCTCCTACACCACGACCAGCGACACAGGCCAAGTAGCTATCGACGCCGCACATCGGTATTTCCCGACCGCGACCGAATTCATGTACTTCGGCGGCTCGGTGACCTTCAACCGCTCCGGTGGCGTATGGGACGGAACCCGGTTTCGGTTGCTGATCGGCAGCGCGGCGGATTTCTGGACCTATTCCCCGCCGCACGGGGCTGATTCCGCCCTGCTGATGGCCCAAGATGGACAGCCCAACTGGTTGTTCGGCGGTTCCACCGAATGGACTTGGGCGGGGACTCAGGACACCGGGATCAGTGCCAACACGCCGGGCAGTTTCGATTTTGTGATCAAGCTCGAGAAGAAGAGCCCTTGGGAAGAAGTTAGAATGAAGATCTTCCTTGGCACAAAGGCCACCGCCGCCACCGAAGGCACGCCCGACTTTGTCTGGGAAACGAACGCCTTCAATCTCACCTTGGACTACATGTCCTGGAGTTTCAACGCCGGCTCCGGCACGCCCTCCATGACGACGTCCAACATGTTCAGTTCCGACGTGTGGCATCCGGTGGGGCCCCGGCCCGCCGGCCTGCCAAGCGGCACGGTGATCTCCATTCGGTGATCGCGGCCCGGTGATTCCCGCTTTGCGCTTATCACGCGGTTCCCCCTGTTGAGAGAACGTTTCTCATGAAGAGCATCACCCCTGTGCTTGTTGCGTTCGCCCTGGCGTCGCTTACCTGTAATGCCGAGACCGGCAATCCGGCGGGCGGGCGCCCTGCCGGGCGGGATACCGCCTGGCGCGCGCTGGTGGCCCCCGACAATTCGCTCAACTTCATGTTCCTACGGGGCGAAACGCGCCTGTTCAACATGGGGCTGGGGGGGTGGGGGCCAAATTGGGGGTGGGTCGGAATCGGGTCAACCGAGAAGGCGACCGGCGACGAGCTGGTGCTGACGACGCCGTTCGCGGTGAACCAGGCCGCCGGGCAGATCATTGCCGTGAAGCAGCGCGTATGGCAGAGCGGCCCGCAGGCCATCTCCTTCCGCTACGAGCTCTCCGCCGACAAGGATGTGCCGCTGACGGCGCTGGTCGCGACGGTCGGATTTGAACCGGGATATCAGGTCGGCGACATTCTCTTTAAGCATGCGGACGGCGCCGAGGGTGCGATACCCCTGACCATAGGCGGCCCGGGCGCGCAACCGGAGTCGAAGGCGGTGGTCTTTCGCTCGCCGACTTTCGGGGAGATCACGGCCACCGTCGAGCCGGCGCAGATCTTCACGTATCATGGGGGACTTCGCGTGATGCTGGCGGCGGAGTTGTTCAAGGCCGGGACGAAGACGATCACCATCACGTTCAACCTGCCCGGCGCGGCTGCGCTGCTGGCCAAACAATCAGATATCGACAGCTTCACACGGGTTGTGCCCGGCCCGGACTGGTTCCCCGTCACCGCCACGCGGAATGCAGCGCCCAGCGTCATCGGATTCGAGAAGTGGCTGGACAAGCCGGCCGGAAAGCACGGCGGCGTGCGCATGGTGGGCGACCATTTTGAGTTTGCCAATGGAACCCGGGTCAAGTTCTGGGGCTCCAACCTGTCTTATGCCCTGAGTGCTCCCGAGAAGCCGCAGGGAGAGTACACGGCGGCGCGATTCGCCAAGTTTGGCGTGAACGCCGTCCGTCTGCACAAGTTCACCGGGCCAACCGGATGGGAGGGAATCGGCGATCCGAACGACGTAACGAAGATGATGCCGGACGGTCTGGATCGGCTCGACGCCTTTGCGAACGCCCTCGTGACGAACGGCATCTACTACGGCTGGTCGCACACCTTCAAAATGAAAGTGCAGCCCGGCAACAAGGACCGCCTGCTGGCCTACGACGAGATCAAGAATGCGCTCAACGGCAGCACCTATGCGCTTATCAACTATGCCGAAGACTGCCAGGATCTGATGATCGAGATGGTGGTGAACCTGCTGCGGCACAAGAACCCGTACACCGGGAGCACCTATGCTCAGGACCCGGCGCTGGCCTTCATCGAACTGCAGAATGAGGACGACATCTTCTTCTTCACCACCGAGACCGTCTACAACCAGTGCCCGACCTATGCCCGCAACCTGCGGGAACGGTTTGCCAAATGGCTGCAGGCCAAGTACCAAGACCAGGCCGGACTGCAGGCGGCCTGGGGTGACGCCTTGAAGGCTGATGAGACGCTGGCCGCGAAAAACATCGCCATTCAGGCGAATCCCTGGTCCATGGGCGCCGACAATCTGCGCAATCAGCAGGGCGGCAACCGTACACGCCTTCTGGACAACGCGGCGTTCTTCCACGACGTGCAGAATGCCTTCTACAGCCGCTTCGCCAAGGCGATCCGTGACACCGGTTACCAGGGGGCGCTGATCGGCTCTCCCTGGCAGGCCCCCTCCGGTCTGCCGCATTACTACAATCTGAAGTCGGACTATAACGTCGGCTATATCGACCGCCACAACTACTTCGGCGGCGGCTTCAGCGACACGATGCTCATCAAGCCGGGCAGCGGCTATTTCTCCTCCGGCCTGCAGCAGGTGGTCGACCGCCCGTTCGGGCTGTCGGAATGGATACATGTGTATCCATCGCTCTACAGCGCGGAAGGTCCGGCCATCCTCGCCGTCTACGGGATGGGACTGCAGGGGTGGGATGCATCCTACGAGTTCCAGTCCGGGCAGATCGGGAGCTCCTTCGGCGACATCGTCGGCAACTTCCCCTGGGGAGTCTGGAACGTGGACATGCCGACGCAGCTCGGGCAGTATCCCGCGTTGGCGCGCATGATCATGCGCGGCGATGTGAAGGAGGGTGAGGTCATTGGGGTCCGCAACATCAGCCCGAAGAACTTAGCCGAGGGCAGTTTCGACTTTTCAGAGCAGGTATCGCAGCAGGGCGACGTCAAGAGCTTCACGGGCAACACCCCGGAAGAGGCCCTCGCCGCCGGCCGGTTGGTGGTGCAGTTCACCGACAAGGACGTTCCCTCCAGTTTCCCCGAGATGGGCAAGTATCGACGGGGATCGGCGATCGTCTCCACAACCGGGCAATTGACATGGGACACCGCCGGCAAGGGGTATTTCACAGTTAACAGCAAGGCGACCAAGGCCGTGGTTGGTTTCGCGCAGGACCAGGACCTGCACCTCGCGGACTATACCTTCACCCTGCGCTGCCCTTACGCCTCCATCTTCCTTACCAGCCTGGAGAGGAACAGGGACCTGTCGCAGACGAAGAGCGCTCTGCTCACCGCCGTGGCCCGTAACAGCAACAGCGGCTTCAAAATCCTGACGATCAACAACCAGGTCATCGACAACGGCAAGGGCCCAGTGCTGTTGGAGCCTGTGAAGGCCGACCTCGCCTGCGGTCGGGACATCAGCGCCGTGCATGTTCTCGACCAGGATGGTCAGCGCACGGGGCGAACGCTGCCGGTGGCCCGAAACACCTTCCAGATCGATAGCGCGCAAGAGCAGACGATCTATTACGAAGTGGTCCTAAAATGACAAAGGTGGCCTGGCGGATGCCAATGCCCGTTCCGGTGATATGGATATCGAACCCAACAAAGCCGCCGCTCCGGCCGGAGCCGGGGCCGCCGCCGACCTTTCCGTCCGGCGCGTCACGTTAGTCTGCAAGAACCATCTCGATGTCGGCTTCACCGAATCCGCTGCCAAGGTCACGCACGACGCAGTGAACTGGATGCTTCCCGTGGCCATCCAGCAGGCGCGAGCCCTGCGGGAGGAAAACCGCGGCGACAACTTCGTGTGGACCACGCCTGCGTGGACGATTACGGAGGCGCTCGAGCGTCACCGTGGCGAGAGCCTGAAATCGGTTGAAGCCGCCTGTGCGGTCGGCGACATTGCCTGGCATGCGCTTCCGTTCAGCACCCACACCGAACTGATGGACGAGGAATTGTTCGAGTTTGGCCTCACGCTTTCGCAACGTCTTGACGCGCGGTTCGGAAAGAAGACCATTGCGGGCAAGATGACCGATGTGCCGGGGCACACACGGGGGATCATCCCGCTGCTCGCCCGTGCCGGAGTGAAGTTCCTCCACGTCGGGGTCAACCACATGTCTGCCGTGCCCGCCGTGCCGGATGCCTTTCGCTGGCAGGACCCTGAGACCCGCGATGAAGTGATCGTGTTCTATTGCCGGGGCTACGGGGCAACACACCGTTTGCCGGACGACGACGCGGTGCTCTCCTTCCGCATGGTGGGAGACAACATGGAGGTGCCGTCGCTTGCCGACGTGCGCGCCTGGCTCGCCGATACCCGCGCCACCTATCCGAACGCTGAGGTAACCTTTGGCCGGATGGATGACTATGCGGCGCACCTGGACGCGTATCGCGCGAGCCTGCCCGTGGTGGAGCAGGAGATCGGGGACACGTGGATCCACGGCGTCGGCACGGACCCGTGGAAAGTCGCCCGTTTCCGCGAGCTGTTGCGGCTCCGTAAGGAATGGCTGCGGGCCGGCAAAGTGCTGAAAGATTCGCCGCTTTACGTTTCCCTTTCAAAGCCGCTCCTGATGGTGGCGGAGCACACTTGGGGCGTCTCCATCGGACCGCATCTTCAGGACATCCGGAATCTTGCCAATGCCGATTTCCACCGGGTCCGCCACCGGGGAACCTTTCGCAGTTGCGAAGCCTCGTGGCAGGAGCAGCGCGACTATTTGGAAGACGCGCGCACCGCGGTGGCCGAAGGCGGATTGCAGGCCGAGCTCGAGGCCGCTTGGCAGGCACTTGAGGCCCAGAGACCCGACACCAGCGGGTTTGCGGAAATCGATGCCGCCGCTCCCGTCGCTCTACCTGACCTCGCCCTCCAACTCGACCCGTTGACCGGCGCCATCCGCGAGGGCACCTTGCACGGCCTGCCCTTGGCCAGCCCGGAACAGCCGACGGGTTTGCTTCGCTACCAATCGGTCTCCGCTTCCCAGCTTCAGAACTTCCGCAACCAATACTGCGGTCCGGCCCATGCCTTGGCGGGCGTCGATTTCGGCAAGGAAGGCACGGATGACACCAACACTCGCGCCGCCTTCTGGCTGCCGAAACTCGAGCAGGCACTCCGCCGCGATGAGCCCGGACAGAGTGCCCTGCTGCTCAAACTCTCCTTCGCGACGGAAGCTGTCGTTGACTTCGGTGCCCCGGCTGAGGCTTGGATTTCCCTGCGGCTTCCGCACGCCGGGCACACGATCCAGTGGGATGTGCAGTGGTTCACGAAGACCGCGTCACGTCTCCCCGAAGCCCTTTGGTTTACGATGGCCCCGCCGGTTCCCGACCCCTCGCAGTGGCGGCTTCGCAAGATGGGCCGGCTGATTTCTCCGCACGGAGTTGTCTCGCGCGGGGGCCGAAAACTTCATGCCGTCGAGTCCGTTGTGAATACCGATGCCGCCGCTCCCTGGCAGATCACAGCCTTCGATGCGGCACTCGTTGCACCGGGGTCCCCGGAGTTCATCAACTTCGACGACGCCCAGCCCGACCTGACCGGCGGCTGGCATTTCAATCTTTGGAACAACGTGTGGGGAACCAACTTCCCCATGTGGTATGGGCAGGATGCCCGGTTTCGCTTCGAGCTGTCCATTCTACGCAAACCACGAAAATGAATCTATGGACGACAAACCCGTATTAATGAACTGGCAGGTCGGCTGGACGGCCAACCCGGAGCAGTCTCCCGAACGGTTCGTCCCCGCCGTGGTGCCGGGCGCTGTTCAGCTTGATTGGGCGCGCGCAGAGGGCTGGCCGCCGTATTGGAAAGCGGAAAACTTCCGGGCCTATGGCTGGATGGAGGATGTGCATTGGGTCTATCAGGCGCGCCTCACGAAACCCATCCTGGCCGTTAACCAGCGGTTCGTGCTGGTCTGCGGCGGAGTGGACTATGCCTGCACGGTGCGGGTGGATGGGTGCGTTGTGCACGCGCAGGAAGGGATGTTCTCGCCGTTTGAGATCGACCTCTCGAGTGCCATGGACGGGGCACTTCTGGAAATCGTTCTCGCTCCAGCGCCAAAAATCATCGTGCCCGCAGAGGAACTTTCAGAGCGCGATCGGAAGGAAAGCCGCGAATCCTGCAAGCCTACGGTTTCTTACGGGTTTGACTTCCACCCGCGTCTGATCCCGCTCGGGATTTGGGACGATACGTATCTTGAAGTCCGATCCGCAACAGCGTGGCTCAACCATGTCGAGGTGGCTTATGAGTTGGCTGGAGATTTTTCATCAGCGGAGCTGCGGCTCGTCTCTGAAGGCTCTGCCGGAAGCGTGCGCTGGACATTGACTGATCCCTCGGGTGCCACGGTGGGAACGCGCGAGGGCGCACCCGGTACGCTGGCGATCCGGTTGGTGCGTCCGGCGCTCTGGTGGCCGGCCACCGAGGGCGATCCCGCGCTTTACACCAGCCTCGTCGAAACGCTCGATGCGGACGGCTCCACCGTGCAGCGCACCGAACAGCGAGTCGGATTCCGTCGCATCCGGCTGGTCATGGCTCCCGGTCAGTTCTGGCGCTATGGACATTGGTTCGTCTCCCAGCCGGCGGTGCCGATGACGTTCGAAGTCAATGGCCGCGCGATCTTCGCGCGCGGTGCGAACTGGGTATGCCCGGAGATTTTCCCCGGCACCGTGACGCCTGAGCGCTACCGCGAACAACTCACGCTGTTCGCCGGGGCGAATCTGAACCTGCTGCGCTGCTGGGGTGGCGCGATTGTGAACAAGACCGCATTCTTCGATCAGTGCGACGAGATGGGAATCATGGTTTGGCAGGAGTTTCCGTTGTGCTGCAACCGCTACGAGGGAACGCCGACCTATCTTCGCGTATTGGATCAGGAATCGAGGGCGATTATCCGCCGCCTGCGCCGGCACGCTTGCGTCGCGCTCTGGTGCGGAGGCAACGAACTCTTTAACGGTTGGTCAGGCATGACGCCGCAGGACCTTCCGTTGCGCCTGCTCGACCGAAACTGTTTCGACCTCGACCCCGCGCGGCCCTTCCTGCCCTCGTCGCCGGTGCATGGGACTCAGCACGGCGATTACAGGTTCCGTATGGGCACGGAGGCCGATGCGCCTACGGTCTTCGATGCCTATCTGAAGAGCAATGCCACGGCTCACATCGAATTCGGTGTGCCGGGTCCGGCGTCGGCCGACAGGCTGCGGGAGATCATTCCCGAAAACGACATCTGGCCGGTCCGCCGGAACGGTTCGTGGGTCGCCCACCATGCGTTCGGCGCCTGGCCGGCGAGCGATTCGAACGGGTGGCTCTACCCGGAAGTCGCCGAGCATTACTTCGGGCCGTCGGGCTCCTTGGAGCAGCTCGTGGCCCGGCTGCAACTGCTCCAGGCCGAAGGCTACAAGGCGATCTACGAGGAGGGGCGCCGGAAGAAGCCCGCGTGCAGTGCCTTGACTTGCTGGGTCTTCAACGAGCCCTGGCCCACCGCCGCCAACAATTCGCTGGTGTCATGGCCGAACGACCCGAAGCCCGCCTACCACGCCGTGGCCGCCGCCAACCGCCCGACCATGGCGAGCGCCCGCATCCCGCGTTTTGACTGGAAGCGGGGCGGTCAATTCACGGCTGATCTCTTCCTTCTCCACGACGGCCCGCATCCCGCTCCGTCGTGCGAAATCCGCGCGTTCCTGGATTCCGGAACGCATTGCGTCGAAATCGCCAGGTGGACCTGCCCCGGGGCGGCGGCCAACACCCACGTCGTCGGCCCCGGCGCGCGCGGCATCGTCCCGTCCGGCACCGGCCAGACGTTTAACCTCATGATCGAAGTGGACGATTATCCGCAATGGAATTCCACCTACACCCTGGCCTATGCCCGCTGATATGGAAAATCCTACGGACCCACGCTCGCAACAGACCATCGGCATCGGCTACAGCGGACGCAAACGCGCCCGCTGGGGCCTTCTGGCTTCATGGACACCGCTCCTCCTCTTGGGCGGTCTCTGCTTTGCGCAGGCTCAGGAGAAATGGGATTTTGCGCCACCCCGCGACACCTTCGACCCGGCGGCCGCGTTTGACTGGCGCGCTCTGAACGAGCCCGTAGCCGGGCAGGATGGTTTTGTCCGGGTGGACAAGGCGGGAGACTTCGTCCTCGGCAGTCGGCGGCCGGCAAGGTTCTGGGGGGTCACGACCTACGTTGGGCGCGAGCCCTTTGTCCGCAAACCGCTCGGTCGTCAGACGGAGCCTGATCTCGACTACCATGCCCGATTCCTCGCAAAACGCGGTGTGAATCTGGTCAAGGTGCTGGCCGCCATTCACCCGGACGCGAAAGCGCATCCGGAGGCGCCGCTGGATGCGATCAATCCCGCCGAGCGCGAGTGGATATGGAAGACCGTGGCCGCGATGAAGAAGGCGGGGATCTATACCACGATCACCTTCTACTGGCCTGCTTATGCCAGCGTGAACCCGGCATGGGACCTTGGCGTCGACGACCTCCACGGTCTGCTCTATTTCGAGCCACGGGTGCAGGCGGCCTATCGCAGTTGGCTCCGACAGCTTTTTGCGGAGAAGAATCCCCACACCGGACTGGCACTGGCGGAAGATCCCGCCGTTGCCTTCATCACGCTCGTGCATGAGGACAGCCTGCTGTTTTGGACGTTCGACAATGTGAAGGGAGCCAACCGTGCCCTTCTCGCCGGGCGGTTCACGGACTGGGTGCGGGAAAGATACGGATCCCTGGCAAAGGCACGGGTGGCGTGGAACAATGAAAAGGTGGCCGGCGATACGGAAGCGCAACTCGATTTTCTGCCCGCATGGCAACTCCTGCCTACAGGAAAGGCCAATCCCCGGCGCAGTGCCGACCAGACGGAATTCCTCACGCACACGATGCGTTGGTTCTACTCGCAAACCACCGCGTTCCTGCGGGATGAAATCGGCTTTAAACCCCTGATCAATGCCGGCAACTGGCGTCCGCTCTCCGAATCCACGATGTTCGACGCCGAGCGCTTCGCCTATGGCACCACGGATACTGACGGATTCAACCGCTACTTTGGCGCGGTCCATCAGGGAGCCCAATCGCTTTGGATGGTTGGCAAAGACGACACCCTTTTCAACCGTTCGGTGCTGCGCGAACCGGCCGCGTTTCCACTGAACATCCGGCAGGTCAAAGGACGCCCGTTTGTGATGAACGAAAGCTCCTGGACCGCCCCGAATGCCTATGTGGCCGAAGGGCCGCTCCTGGTGGCGGCCTACAGCGCCCTGATCGGGTTTGACGGCTTCCTGTGGTTCGCGACAAAGGACGACGACTGGAGCCCCCCGCAGTCCGCAAACGGCTACATTCCCGGCCTTGCCAAGTGGGACATTGCCACGCCGGATACTCTCGGCCAGTTTCCCGGAGCCGCCCTTCTCTTCCGCCGCGGCGACGTGAAGCGCGCGGAGTCCGCATTCACGGAAACACGCACTTTCTCCTCGCTCTGGAACCGCGAGCTTCCCGCCGTGCCGGAATCCACGAGCATGGATCCCAACCCAGCCGCGAAAGCCGATGTGGGAACTTCCGTGAATCTGCCCGCCGCCATGCAGTTTCTGGCGGGACCGGTCCAGGTTGCGTTCTCTTCGGACAAGAGGGCACCCTCGCCGCAACCCGTGTCCGTGGACACAACCGCCGGCCTCGCGCGCAGCTCCACGAAGGAACTGGCCCTCGATTGGGAAAACAATGTCTTCACTGTGGACACGCCGACCGCCCAGGGAGCGGCTGCATTTTTCGCAAAGGCCGGCCTGATCAAGACGCGCGACCTCCGGATCGAATCCTCCTCCCCCTACGGCACGGTCCTCGCCATCAGCCTGGATTCCAAACCGCTGGCGGAATCGCGGCGTGTGCTCGTCCAGTTCGGCTCGCTTGTGCGCCCCAAAGGATTCCGCACCGAGCCTGCCGAAATCAAGCTGCCCGACGGACAGGTGCTGCCCGGGGAGAAGATCGCCCAGACCGGCACCACGCCGTGGACCATCGCGTATTTGCAGGGAACCCTCGCTCTCAATAATCCGCACCTGCAAAAGGCGACACGTCTCGACGCGAACGGCATGCCGCTGAATGGCGTGCCCGTCATTCGGGAAAAGACCACGGTGCAGATCAATCTCCGCCAGCCGTCCCTCTACGTGCTCCTTGAAGCCGTGGACGGCCCCCAAGGTGTGCTTGTGGGTGTGGCGGAATGAGGAGTCCCATGAAGCGTTTGAAACGCGCGCTATGCGTCCTGTCCATTTTGGCCGCACTGGCATCGCCCGCCGCCATCCACGCCACGAACTACAAAGTGATTGTTGTGTCGGGCCAATCGAATTCCGGTGACTGGAGTTACTGGGGCGAGGGGCCGTTTCCCGATGCGGTCAAAACCTGGATCAATGATCCGAGTTGCGATGCCCTGATACTGTGGTTCCTGGCAAACGAGGCCAACACCGGTGCGCAGGCACGCGCAGGAACGTTCACGATCAGTTCCGCCGGCCAGCCTTCGCAGAATATCACGGTGATCCAGCCCGGCACCGATCCGTTCCTGGCCGCGATGCCGAACCGCTTTGTCCTGAAGGCGACTCCGAATACCAACGGCACGACGCGCACAGCACATGTCACCGTGACCTCGGGCAGCGCGCCTCCGGTCATCGTGCCCATCACGCAGAACGCCGCCGGACGGTTTCTCGCCTTCGACCCGATCACGTGGCGGCTTGGTTCCGGTGCGAACCATACCACCACCGTGCTGGTCGATGCCGACAGCGTGAACAGCACAGGGTCCTCGCGCCAGGCCGAAGTCGTCCTGACCTCCACCAGCGGGGCGACGGTCACCAACATCGTCACCCAACCATCGGCCGGCACTTCGGCCTCCGTCTTAGAGGTGTTGCGCCATGAGTAGAAGAACCGCCTTTGCCTGGCTCGGTGCGGGCGGTCGCGCACGGAACCGCTTCGTGCTCTTCCGGCACGACTTCGCGCTGCAGGACGTTCCGCCGGCCGCCGCGCTTCACCTCTTTGCGGATTCCCGCTACCGTCTGCGCGTGAACGGAACGTTCGTCTATGCCGGTCCGCCGCGGTTCGTGACGCAGTTTCCGGAATATGACACGGTCGACCTGCGTCCGCACCTGAAGCCAGGCGCCAACTGCCTGACGGTGGAGGTGAACGCCTTCGGTGCATCTTCGTACCAAACCATGCCGGACGGGCGCGGCGGCTTCATGGCCTGGGGCGCCATCGCAGCGGGCGGCGATGCCGCGCCGATCGACCTCGCCACGCCGGGCGCCTGGCAGGCCCGCGAACTGTCGGCCTGGGATGCCAGCGCACCGCTCTATAGCTTCGCGCAGAACCCGGTGGAGATCTGCGACACGCGCAAGCTGGAGGACGCCTGGTTCCTGCCGGGCCCAGCCGCGACCACGGGATGGCTGCCCGCCGAACCGGTCCCGCTGCAAGACGCGCCGTGGGGTGAACTGCGGCCCTCCACCGCGCCGGTGATCCCGTACAGCCCGGTGACTCCCGTCGCCATCCTCTTTTCGGCCAGCCTTGACGTTTCGGAGTCGCACTGGGGGTTCTCCATTCCCAACGACTATCTCGGTTCCGCCCAAGCGGCGCCGAAGGGACTCTATGTGGGCTTTTCCACATGGATACACGCTCCGTGCGAGCAGACGGTCCCGGTCGGCCTGCACTGGGGCGACTACGGTTTCAACGGCAGCCCTGTGAGAACCCAACCGCATCCCTTGCTGGGCAATCGCAGCGACGCGACCCTGACGTTCCGCAAGGGATGGAACCACTTGACCGGTGTGGTTGAGTTTACTGCCGCAGCCGAGTTCTGGTCAGTCCTGGTTGGGCTGCCCAAGGACTCCGGACTGAGGCCCCGGGCCCGGCCCGACCATGCGCAACACGCTGTCTTCTCCGTTTCCCCGCTGATGCCGAGAGCGGCACTGTCCCTGGCTTGGAGCGATGATCGACAGGCGCCGCTGCCGGACGGCTGGCGTCTTGATGCGGGTGACCCGTACGCCGTGTGCCCTGCACGCCTGTCGGCGTGGACACGCCCCGCTGTTGATGCCGCACGCGGGCTTCCCTACGCGGACCTGGACCATGTGGCGGATGTCGGTGGGGCGGGGCGGGCATGGGTTCTTGAGTTCAAAGGCGGGGCACTGGGGCACATCACCCTCGATATCGAGGCCCCGGCGGGTACGGTAGTGGATGTTGGTTTTGACGACTGGCTGCGTGCTGACGGCATGATCGACCTGTATCGCACCAACCCGTTTGTCAACAGCGTGGAGCGGGCGATCCTTCGCGGCGGACGCCAGCAATTCCAATTGTTCCATTCCCGTGGCGGCCTCTATGTGCAGGTCGTCGTGCGCCTGCCGCCGGGTCAGGGGGCCGGGGCCAAGGCGCGGCTGTATGGTGTCGGTGTGCTGGCGACCCAGACCATCCCCGGCATGGCGGGCTCGTTCCGCTCCTCGAACCCAACGCTCGACGCCATCTGGCAGGCGGCCAGCGCCACGCTGGTCGCGAGCACAGAAGACTCCTATTCGGACTCGCCGTGGCGCGAGCGCGGCACCTATATTGGCGACGCCTACGTCAACGTCCTGCTGCACCCGCTGCTCCACCACGACCTCGTCGTGGCGCGCCGGGTGATCCGGCTGTTCGCGCAGGCCGCCACACCCGATGGCCAGATGCCCTGTGTGGTACCCGCCTGCCTGGCGCTGCCTCACGAGGATTTCACGCTCATTTGGGTCCTGATGTTGCACGCCTTCTGGAGCGTCACCGGCGATCATGCCCTGGTCGAGGAGCTCTGGCCGACGGTGCGAGGGGTCCTGGCCGGCCGGGGCCACGCCGTTCACGCCAGCGGCCTGTGGAATTCCGATGGCCGACGGCTGTTCATCGATTGGGGCGTCATTCCCGGGGAGCGTGAGGGCCAAGCCAACGCCGTGCTGAACGCCTTCCGCATCGCGGCCCTGGAGCACGCCGCCGAACTGGCCAGTGCCATGGGGCACGGTGCCGAGGAGTCGCGCCTACGCCAGGCGGCGGAAACGTTGCGAGCGGCATTCTCGCGCACCCTCTGGCTGGAGGGGGCCGGCCGTTTCGCGGCCGGGCTGACGGCAGACGGCCCCATGCAAACCACTGCCGTTCATGCCAACATTCTCGCGTATCGCTTCAATATCGGCACGCCGCGCCAGCAGGCATGTGTCGAGCGCTATGTCATCGAGCAGACAGGGCGGAACTACCGGCGCGGCCTGGAGCAGGGGCCCGACGCGGGCTATGTGGAACTGTACTTCCTGGCCTACCTGCTCCCGGCCCTCGGCGAACATGGCCATGCGGCGCTGGCTGAGGCGCTGATGGTCGAGCATCTCTCGCCCATCCTGGCGGCCGGTGACCGGACGTTGCCGGAGTCGTTCCGTGGTCGGGCACGCTCCGAAGGCAGCCGCTGCCACAGTTGGAGCGGTTATCCCGCCGTTTACCTGACGCGCTATCTGCTGGGACTGCGCCAGGCCACGCCGGGCGAGCCCGATCATTTCATCGTCGATCCCCGCGCCTCGGAGGCCATCACCGAGGCGGAGGGGTGCCTGCCGCATCCCAAGGGCCTCGTTCGTGTGGCCTGGCAACGAACAACCAACGGCCTTACCTACGCCGTGAACGCCCCGGAAGGCGTGAACGTGGAGATGGCGCAGGAGAAAGCATCCCCGGGGCACGTCCAGGCCGGTCACTGAACGCCCAACACCGTTCACTCTCCCTTCCCCGCCTGCCGCGGCAACGTCTCGCCATCGATCCATTCCGGTTCGAGATAGTGGCGGCTGCGCGTGTGCGGCAGGCCCCATTGGTTGGTGCGCAAGGCCAACTGCAGCAGGTCCACGGCCGCCCGGCCGATCTCCACGGCCTGCTCCTTGATTCCCGCGAGCCGCTCCTCGGGTTGTCCCGTAAGCACGGCGAAGGCGGTCCCTTCGGGGATGCGCACGTGCCCGTCGTTCACGAGTATGTGCCTGACGGCGTTGTTGAACGCAATGACGGCGTCCGGCTTCCAGCGGCGATACCAGGCCACGACCCGCTCGACCCACACGTCATACGGGTCATGCTCCGAATAGAACAACGGCGGCACTTTTCCGCCCGGCGCGCCTTTCGCGTGCAGCAGCAAGGCCGCGGCCCGCCGACTGTCATCATCCTCCACCGAGACCGGCGGGGCATGCCGCAGAATGGCGAGGCCGGGCCGGCGATAGCCGTACGACAGGACCCGGCGCCACGCGAGCAGGACGGCGTCAAAGGCATCGTGCTCAACGACGTTCAGCGGCGCCATGTGGGGACTGATGCCGCACGCCACCGCGCAGAAGCGGTTCCACTCGAGATCCAGCGCCGGCTTCGGATCAAAAAAGGGCGCGATGACCAACCCGCGAATGCCCCGGGCAACCAGGATGCGCTGCAGCGCGGCCGCCCCCGCATGGTCTTCCAGGACGAAATGTTCGATCCTGCAGCCCAGTTCGGACGCGCGCGCTGCCGCGCCCTGCTGATTGAGCGCATCGAGTCCGGCATGCGGTTGGCGTAACTGGGAGATATGGGCAAACGTGACCCCCGCTCGGTCTTCCTTGCCGCGCCATCGCGCGGCGGCAATCGCCGCCAAAGCCGGGTCGGGCCGGTAACCCAGCCGTTCGGCGGCAGCCTTGACGCGACCGGCCGTGTCGGTGGAGATACGCGGGTCGCCACAAAGGGCCCGCGAGACGGTGGCCTTGTTCACGCCGACCGCGCGAGCAATCTGGGCTTGGGTGATCCGATTCATGCAACGAGATGCATATCATAGCCGCGGACATAGTGCGAGCACCGTCTCCATACGGAACAGGGATGACCGTATGAGGAGCAACCCTGAAGAGCAACCCGGCATGCATCGTTCGCTTGACTTTGTACAGGGGCGTGGGATGATGCCGCCATATAACGCAGGAGGAGCCAGATGGACAGCGAACAGTACGGCGTGAGGCGCAAGGACATCGACGACAGGTTCGCCGACGACGAGCACTGTGCGATCTGCGGCACCGACGAGGAGAAGCTTCTCGAAGTCGCTGTGATCGGCGAGGACGAGTGCGTTCTCGTGTGCGGCGTCTGCATGGCCAAGCATGCCCGTCATCTGGACGAGGAACTCGACGACGTCGACCACTCGGACGGAACCGACGCCGATGGTGAGATGGACGACGACATGCGATAGAGAAGGCCAAAGGCGCGCTTCAGGCCAAGACGGCACCCCCCGATTCCCGCCGTTGAAGATTTCGGTTGCGTGCACTACAGATCTTCCTATATGGTACCCCAATAGTGATGTGGGGGGTCTGTGTCGTGGGGGCTGATGAGACAGACACGGTGACACCGGGGATCCGACTGCTGGCGGACCTGCGCGCGCAGATTTTCGACGGCCGGTTGCCGCCGGGAAGCCGCATGCCCGTCCGCACCGTCTTCGAGAAGAGGTACGGCACGACGCCGGTCACGGTCCAGAAGGCCTTCAGCAAGCTGGCGCGTGAAGGGCTGATCGTGGCACGTGGCACACGCGGCACATTCGTCAGCGAGGCGCTGCCCCACCTGACGCGCTTCGCACTCGTCTTTCCCTACCGCGACCTGCCGCAACGGCCCTGGCCGCAGTTCTGGCGGTCACTGCGCGACGAGGCCCGGACGGTCGCCGTCTCCAACAACCACGAACTCGTCTTCTCCTATGGCAACGAGACACATCTGGATGTCGAAGCCTACCAGCAGCTTGTCGCGGATGTGCAGAACCGGCGCCTGGCCGGGCTGATCTTCGCCAGCAAGCCGTTCTATCTGCAGGGCTCTCCCGTGCTCGAGGCGCCGGACATTCCGCGCGTGGCTATCATGCCCGAGCCGATGCCTCCCCACGTTGCGGCCGTGGCGCTTGACGGGGGGTTCTTTGATCAGGCCGTGGCGCACCTGGTTGGCCGGCGGCGGCGACGCGTGGCGGTTGTGACCGTGCCCACGATGCGCTCGGTCGCGCTCGGCGCGCTGAAGAAGCAGGGCGTGCGCGTGCCGTCCTACTGGGTCCAGACCGCGGCCGCCGGCGACAGCGAGGGGACGCGGTCGGCCGTTGAGCTGCTGATGTCAATTGACGCCGCGCATCGCCCGAACGGCCTGGTGATCATGGATGACAACCTGGTTCCGGACGCCACGGCGGGGCTGCTGGATGCCGGCGTGCGCGTGCCCGAAGAGATGCTCGTTGTCGGCCACGCCAATTTTCCGCACCCGACCGCAAGCAGCGTTCCCGCCCATCGGATGGGCTACGACATGCGCGCCGTGCTGCGCGCGTGCCTCGATGAGCTGGAGGCGCAGCGCTGCGGCCACCCGGCAACCGGACAGCGCATGGTCCCGCTGACAACCATCAGTTGCACAGCAGCAATGGCAAGGACCGCACGTGTGGCTGCGGATGGTATCGAACTTCCTGCAGGTCCAGTTGGTTGGGTTGCAGGCTAAAACAGAGGGAGAAGGCGATGAAACGCATACTCGTACCGTTGGCCGCAGGCCTGGTTGCCGCATCGGCACTGGCCCAGCAGGGGCTTACGCTCCGCTACTACGCGAACCAGCACTCGACCGCGCTCGTGGACCCGTTGTCGA
>CAYQJG010000024.1:0-31153 GCA_964417715.1 uncultured Lentisphaerales bacterium
ACTCCGAACGTTCGGCCGAAATCACCCGGCAACTCCTGGCCTTCGCCCGCAAGCAGATCATCACCCCGGAAGTGCTGGATCTCAACGACGCCATCTCGCGCATGCTCAAACTCCTGAACCGCCTCATTGGTGAGGACGTTACCATGGAGTTCACAGCAAACCCCGTAACGTGGCCCGTCAAGATGGACCCGGTTCAGGTCGACCAGATCCTGACCAACCTCGCGGTCAACGCCCGCGACGCCATCGGCGGAGTGGGCTCAATCAGCATCTCGACAAACAACGCCACGCTCGACAAGGCCTGCTGCGGTGGCTATCCGGGAGCCATCCCGGGCGACTATGCGCTTCTGACGGTCGCCGATACCGGCTGCGGCATGGATCGTGAGACGCTGGCGCACATCTTCGAACCGTTCTTCACCACCAAGGGCGCCGGCGAAGGCACGGGCCTGGGTTTGGCCACCGTGTTCGGCATCGTCAGGCAGAACAACGGCGTCATCAACGTCTACAGCGAACCGGGCAAGGGAACGACCTTCAAGATCTACCTACCCCGCTGTGGCGCCGCGGAGGCCAGCCAGATGGGCGCCGCAGCACCGGCAAAGCCTCCCCTTGGCACCGAAACCGTCCTGCTGGTCGAGGACGAGAAATCCATCCGCATTACCGCGCAACTATTCCTTGCAGGCCTCGGCTACACCGTGCTGGTCGCGGAGGACCCCGAGAAAGCCCTGGCCCTGACCGCACAACATCCCGGCGAGATCCACCTCCTCATCACCGACGTCATCATGCCCGGCATGAACGGACGCGACTTGGCCAAACGCGTGTCGGAATCTCGCCCCGCCATGAAGCACCTGTTCATTTCCGGCTTCACCGCCGACGTCATCGCGCAGCGCGGCATTCTGGGCGATGGTGTGAACTTCCTCTCCAAGCCCTTCGGACGCGACGTGCTGGCCATCAAGATGCGCGAGATCCTGGACGCATAGCCATACCCTGTCCACCCCGACCTCAGATTGACGAATGCCGAACCGCAGAACACCGAAGGGCCTCCGGTCGCCGCCGCCGGCCACTTCGACATTCGACATTCGAAAATCGACATTCGGCAATAGGGGTATGCACTTGACTCATGGACCTACGACCGGTTGTGGATTTGTCACCATGACATAGGGGTGCGGGGCCACGAGGACGGCTTGTTGAGCCAACCGAAAGAAGAGCTTGCCCCGCGAGGCCGACAGACGGCGGTTGAAACGAAAAGTGAACTCGGCGAGGTAGTCGTCTAGGTGTTCGTGGGCTACCGCGCCTTGGTGGGTGCCCAAAAGCCAACGCTTGAGGAGTGCAACGACCCGGTGGACATGGGGGAGCAAATGCTCACCCGCAGGCAGGTGTTTCTGGATTTGCCGATCATGAGAATAGCCTTTCAACCCCTGGTAACTTGGAAGCCCATCCGTGCGCACGGTGCTGCCCGGTTCGACGGCGTAGGCGATGAACGGGTGCAGACTCTCGGCGCTGAAATCCGGCACGCGCGCCAGGCGGATGCGCCCAATACCCATTCCCTTGACCTCGACGGCCACGGCAATCAGCGTCTTCGTCTGGGCGCCCCGGCCAATCACGCCTTCTTCCGGCGCTCCCCAATAGGTCTCGTCGATCTCCACCACGCCCTGCAGGCGCTCCCGTCCCGGGCGTACCATCGCCCGCCGCAGTTTGTGCAGCATCGTCCAGGCCGTTCGGTAACTTCCCAGCCCGAGCACACGCTGCAAACCCAATGCGCTGATGCCGTTCTTTTGACTCGTCATATGCCACATGGCGCGAAACCACACCGTCAGCGGCAAATGCGTGTCCTGAAAGATCGTCCCAGCCAGAACCGATGTCTGCCGCCCGCAGCCTCGGCACTGCCACAAACCGCACCGCAGTCGGCCGGCGCTCGTCCCGCCGCATACCGGACAGCCAAACCCATTCGGCCATCGCAGACCGGCCAGATACTCGCGGCATGCTGCGTTACTGGAAAAGCGTTGTTCCATAGCCATCAACGTCCGGGGATAGTCTTCGTTCATGAACCCAGACTACAACAGGTCGTGGCACCATGAGTCAAGTGCATACCCCTATTCGGCAATCTGCGGTTCACGTTTGGACTGCGGCGACCTGGCGCCGCTTTGAGGCGCGTGACCCGGCACGCGCGCGGTTGGGACGTGGCTGGCTGTCCCCCTTCGACATTCTGCGGTCGGTTGTTCGACATCCCCGCCCACCCGCCCACCCGCCTTCTGCCACCCGTGGGCCGAACTCCGATTCGGACCGGGCCCGCTCGGAGGCGTGCCCCACGCAAACCTGCCGCGTCCTGCCCGTGAGGGACGTTGTCCCGAGAGGGACTCACGTCCACCTCCACCGCACGTACCGACCACAAACCCAATCGCGCGGTAACCCGCGCGAGGGCCCCGCGGCGCGCATTTCGCTGCCCCGCGGTACCCGCGGGGATGGGGAAAACGGCCGCTCAGTTTGCCTTGGCCGCAAGGCGGAGCGTGCGCCGGCAGACTCCCGGTCTGCGGCGCATGCGACAACGCCGCGGACGAGGCGAAATCAGCGGCCGTTCTCCCCACGAAATGCGCGTCGCCGCATTCAACGCACATTCACACCCAGTATTGCCACTATTACGCCCCTGCCGCCGCTGCCGCGGCCAATAACGCATTATCGCGCCTGACCGCCACCAGAAACATCAGCAAGGAAGCTTCCTTCCGCATTCTCCGCACCTCCACGGCGACAAAGTCATCCCACTGCCCCACATGCACCACCCCCCCGTGACACTACCTCGAGTCATTTACCCGCCGCCAGATGCGCAGAACCACTTGTACGCCAACATCTTATGCTTACTACCCGCCGCCGCAACTCCCCCAAAACAGTGCCATTTAGTATCATTTAGTGTCAGACCCCCCCCCCACCCCCCAAAGCGGGTTGGTCCTCACTCCGCTTCATCCATTCCGTCAGAGTCTCCCAGTTCCGTCCTCCAATCCGCGCCCATCTGCGTCTTGCGCGTTCACCGTTCACTGTTCACGAGCACCGAAGTGTCTCCGGTCGGCGGCGATGGCGACTTCGACAATCGGAAATCGGCAATCGACACTCGTCAATCTGCGCAGGCCAGCGGCAGGACTGAACCCCGAACCCTGAACCCTCCTTCCTCCTTCCGCCTTCCGCCTTCCGCCTTCCGCCTTCCGTGCAATTGTGTTGACTGAAACACCCGGCAGGTCCAGCATATCTTCAGGAAACTTGGTGTGAGTCATTCTTCTGCAGGAGGGGCTCTCATGCACACGACTCGCAAACGTCTCATCAGCGACGTGCCTCAACTTGAGATGACGCCCATGATCGACGTCGTCTTCCAACTGCTGATCTTCTTCATCGTGGCGATCAAGCAGGAGGACATCCTCGCGCATCTCACCGTTGCGCGGCCGGGCGTCCCGGTCCGGCAGGAGGAGGTGGCCGTGAGCCCGATTGAGATCGAGGTGAATCGCGCCGGCATCCTGCTGCACGGCCGCGCGGTCGACCGCGCCGGTCTCGAGCGACAGTTGGTGATCCTGGCCGCGTTCGCGCCGAAATCGAGCGTGATCATTCGCTGCACAGCCGACTCGCGCCATGCCAGTCTCGTCCAGGCCCTGGACACCTGCGAGCAGGCGGGGCTGCGCAACCTGTCTGTTCTCAGCATGTGATCCGCGGCGCGCGCACCGGGTCACTTCAGGAGGTCGACATGAAACCGACAACCGAACACGATCCTCATGCAGACAAGGGTATGGATGAGATGATGGCGCTCTTCCGCGAAGAGAGCTATTTCAGGCGGCTCAGAAACATGTTCCGCGGACTGCGCGCTCCGCACGACACACGCGACTACAAGGTCGCGCGCATCGAACTGCAGCGCCTCGCCGCACCCACGTCGGCCGTCATTGTGCCCGCGCTGGCCGTGCTGCTTCTCGCCATCTTCGCCGTGGGACGGGTGGCCAAGGATGAGGTGATCGTCCCCTGGTTTGGCCCTGAGAAACCGTTGACGCCGCTCGAGACCGTCAAGGTCCCCACGCCGGTTGCGCCGAGTCCGATCAACCAGGCGTACGAACCGCTCGCCTTCAACGACCCGCCGCCGGCCTCTCCGGCGCCAGTTGACCCTCCGCTGCCGGGTGCCGGTCCGGCCGTTCCTCCCGAACGCGTGAGAGGCCCCGTCTACATTCCGGGGCTCGACCCCTATGGGCCGCGTACCCCCGGGGCGCGGACGGAGGGCGAGACCAAGGGGAAGGCCGACCCGCGCAACGATACCGTTGTTCTGCGCGCGCTTCGCTGGCTCAAGAAGAACCAGCAGCCGGATGGCTCGTGGCTGGCGCACAAGCCCGCCATGACCGGTCTGGCCGTGCTGACCTTCCTGGCGCATGACGAGCGGCCGGGCAAGTCGGCCGAGTTCGGCGATACCGTGCAGAAGGGGATCGAGTACCTGCTGAAAGCACAGGACGCGCGCGGCTTCTTCCCGGGCAACTACGAGGGTGTGATTGCCACCTACGCCCTGTGTGAGGCCGCCGGCATGACCCAGAATCCGAACGTCAAACAGGCGGCCGAGAAAGCCGTGGCGTTCATCGTCGCCGGTCAGCACCCCAGCGGCGGGTTCGACTATGGCATGCAGCAGACTGACCGCGACGACACGTCCGTCATGGGCTGGGCCGTTCAGGCGCTCAAGGCCGCCCAGATCGCCGGCCTGCGCGTCGGGGGACTCGACCGGGCAACCAAGCTGGCCGTGCGCGGTTTCCGCAAGAATGCCGGCGACAATGGCGGGTTCGGCTACACGACGCCGGGCCAGGGCGGGCTCTCGGGCGTCGGTACGCTGGCTATGCAGATGCTCGGCGCGCCCGATGCGCCCGAGGTGCAGAAGTCTTTGAAAATGATGGACGATTGGAAGGTCTCCTGGGTCGCTCCCGTTCCCGAAGGCAGTTCGCAGTACTACTTCTACTACGCCACCCAGGCCATGTATCACGCCGGCGGCAAGCGCTGGGACCGCTGGAACGAGATGATGAAGGCCGTCTACCTGGACGCGCAGAAGATCCAGCCCCAGGCCATCGCGGACGTGAATGGAAAGATGCAGGACATTGGTTGGTGGGAGAATGGCGACCAGCACACGGATCGCCCGGTGATGGACACCTGCCTCACGTCGCTGCAGCTGATGGTTTACTACCGCTACCTGCCGACTTTCCTGCCGCCGGTCGCCGTGCCGCCGCCCGATACCGCCCATCGCGATGAGCGCGACGTGCGCGTGAACAGCGGCAACCTGTAGTTGGATTCTGACTTCTGTCTCCTGAATTCTGGGCGCGAATCAACGAAGTTGAGTCGCGCCCGGTTGGCCGAACACCTGCCACGGAGCTTGACCCCTGCCGGGCTCTCAGCCATTCTAGGCAGTGATGGCGCTCGACGGACATATTCGGTTGCTCCCCGTGCAGGTGGCGAACAAAATCGCCGCCGGCGAGGTCCTTGAGCGCCCGGCGTCGGCCGTCAAGGAACTGGCCGAGAACGCCCTCGATGCGGGCGCCAAACGCATCGAGATCCATGTGACCGCCGGCGGGCGCAAGCTCGTAGAGGTGCGCGACGACGGCGCGGGCATGACCCGCGACGACGCCCTGCTCAGCATCGAGCGCCACGCCACCAGCAAGATCCGCGATGTCGATGACGTGGAGCGCATCGCCACGCTCGGTTTCCGCGGCGAGGCCCTCCCGTCGATCGCGTCGGTCTCGCGCTTCACGATGCGCACGTGCCGCCAGGGCGAGACCGTGGGCACCGAACTCGTGGTGATCGGCGGCCGCCTGCAGGATGTGCGCGATGCCGGCGTGCCGCCCGGCACGACCGTCGAAGTGCGCGACCTCTTCTTCAACGTTCCTGCCCGACGCAATTTCCTGCGCGCCTACCAGACCGAACAGGCCCACATTCGCACGGTCTTCAACCTGGTGGCCCTGGCGCACCCGGATGTCGGCCTGCTGCTCAAGTCTGATGGCGCGGAAGTGTGCCGCCTGCCGCCCGACAGCCGTTTCGAGGAGCGCGTCTGCGACCTGTTCGGCGCCGACTTCACGGCCGGGTTGCGACCGGTGAACCGCGAGCACGCCGGCGTGCGCGTCACTGGTCTCGTCGGTCTGCCGACGCAGACCCGCGCCGACCGCAGCGAGCAGTACATCTTCGTCAACCGCCGTCCGGCCAGCGCGGCGGTCATCCCATACGCCCTGCGCGAGGCCTACCCGCCGCTCGAGGGCGACCGCAAGCCGATCGTGTTCCTGTTTGTCGACCTGGACCCCACGCTGGTGGATGTCAACGTGCATCCCTCCAAGCGCGAAGTGCGCTTTCGCCGGCCCGCGGACGTGCGCGAGGCCGTCATCCTTGCGGTCAGCGCGGCGCTCGGACGCACGCCCCCGCGCGCGGCGGCACCGCTGCCTGTGGCAGGTGTCGCGCCGGACGCGGGCAGCGCCTTTCCCCCTGTGCTGCCGCCGCGCGAGCGACCGGAACGCGAGTTGCCGCTGCCGACGCCACAGGCGCCGGCCATGCGGATCGACTACCCGGCGCCGCCTGCCATCGCGGCGGTGCCTGCCGCGGCGGCCGTTGGCGTCGGGGCGTCACCCACGGCTGTGCCGCTGACTGCGGCCCTGTCCGACGCGAGTGAGGGTTCGCCCTGGCGCTGGTGCCGCGTGCTGGGCCAGGTAGGCGGTCTCTATGTCCTGCTGGAGACCGACGACGGCTACGTCGTGCTGGACCCGCGCGCGGCCCACGAGCGCGTGATCTACGAACGGCTGCAGGCGCGCCTCAAGGATGGATCAACCCTGTCGCAGCGGCTGCTGATCCCCGAGACCGTCCACCTGCCACCCGCCGATGCCGCGCGGCTGCGGCAGCATCTGAAGGTTGTGCAGACCATGGGGTTCGGCATCGAGGATTTTGGCAACGACCACTTCCTCGTCGAAGCGCTGCCGCCCGAAGTGGCCCAGGCGCCGCGGCGCGAACTGCTGATGGACATCTGCCACGATCTCGATACGGCCGGCGTGCGCCGCGGCGCCGAGACGTGGCGCGAGGACGTGGTGATCAAGGCCGCCTGTCGCGCCGCTGTGCGGGTCGACGGGGTGCTGGCGGCCGTCGAGATCGAACGCCTGGTGGCGGACCTGGCCGGCACCAGGATGCCCTACACGTGTCCCCGCGGCCGCCCCACCATGATTCTCACCCCGTACCGCGAACTGGCCCGCAAGTTCGGACGCGAGTAGGCAAACGACCGGAGGCAGCATCGTGGAACCCTACAGCCGTCTCTCCGCGAGCCGCACGTTTGCGCAACAAGCGTGGCCGTTTCTTGCGCCATACGCGCTCTATGTCGGCCTGACGAGCCTGCTGCCCGTGTCGCTTGGCCCGGTGTGGCCGCAAGCCGTGAAGATGGGGGCCGTGGCGCTGGCGCTCGGTTTGTTCCGACGGTCGTACCGGTTGGGCGTTCCGCGACCGGGGCATCTGCTGGCCGCGCTGGCGGCGACGCCGCTGGCGCTGGCCCTGTGGGTGGGGCCGGTTTATGCACTGCGTGCAGCCGGGATCGGCGGCACGCTGGCGGTTGCGGGCATCGACTCGACCACCTATTTCGTGCTGCGGCTTGTCAACTCGGTTGTGCTGGTGGCGCTGTTCGAGGAACTGCTGCTGCGCGTCTACCTGACCGAATGGACGTATCAGGCGGGTGCGAACCGGAAGGGCTGGCACCTGCTCGACGCGTTGCTGTCGACACTGGACGCCAATCCCAGTCGGCTGTCGAGGCTTCCCCTGAGCCTGACCAGCGTGCTGCTGACGACGGCGTTCTTCGCCATGGGGCACGCACCGGTCGAGTACCCGTCGTCCATCCTCTACTTCCTGTTCACCACCTGGCTCTACGCGAAGACCGGGTCGCTCTGGGCCTGCATCCTCGTGCACGCCCTGACCAACCTCGCGATTGCCGGCCTGGTGCGGTTCGGTGGGCTCACGTTCCTGTGGTGAGGATGCTTGCTGTCTTGTCAGTTCAGCGCCTTTGCGTGTATCGTCTGCCATGGGGAGTAGATCATGCTGACCAAACTTGAGATGCGCAGGTTCAAACGTTTCATCGATGCGAGCATTGATCTAGGTCGCGCGGTTGTGTTCATTGGTCCGAACAACGCGGGCAAGACCACGGCACTACAGGCGCTGGCTCTTTGGGATGTCGGCTTGCGCGCATGGGTGAGCGAGTATGGTACGAGCGGCAGCACCCCCAAGAAGCGCCCCGGCGTTACCATCAACCGCAAAGACCTCATGGCGCTGCCCATTCCAAGTGCAATTCTCCTGTGGAGGGATCTGCATGTGCGCGACACAACGCGTGAGAATGGCAAGCAACGCACAGAGAATGTTCGGATGGAGATCGTCGTTCATGGCATCACCGACGGGCAGGAGTGGCAGTGCGGTTTGGAGTTCGACTATGCGAATGAAGAGTCATTCTACTGTCGATCTCTGCGTGTTGGCTCCGGGGTTGATCCGGAACGCATGCCCATTCCTGGGCCGGCGGTAGCCCACCGCATCGCCTATCTTCCGCCCATGTCTGGTCTTGCGGATCAGGAGTTCGTTAAGCAACCAGGCGAGATCGGTGTGCTGATAGGCCAGGGCCAGACCGCACAGGTTATCCGGAACCTCTGCCATAACGTGAGCGGGGCGGCGGATGTGTCCACCTGGGGACGCGTGGTCGCACATATCCGGAGTCTGTTCGGGGTCGAGTTGCTTCCGCCAAAACTGAATCCGGTGCGGAGCGAGATCACGATGTCCTATAGGGACGCCGACAACAATGAACTGGACATATCCTGTTCAGGTCGGGGGCTGCAACAGGCACTTCTGCTGCTCGCGTACCTGTACGCGAATCCGAAGAGCGCGCTTCTGTTGGACGAACCGGACGCACATCTTGAGATCCTGCGACAGCGCCAGGTGTTTAACCTATTGACGGACGTGGCTGAATCGCAGGGCTCGCAGATCATCGCCGCGAGTCACTCCGAGGTCGTCCTCAATGAGGCCGCCAGTCGTGGGCGAGTCGTCGCCTTTGTTGGTCATCCGCACACGATCAACGACAAGGGGTCCCAGTTGCTGAAGTCGCTCACGGATCTCGGGTTTGACCAGTACTACCAGGCAGAACAGAAGGGATGGATCCTGTACCTGGAGAACACGACGGACTTGGATATTCTGCGCGTATTCGCCGAAACCACAGGACACCCTGCGCGGCCTCATCTCGCCGCGCCGTTTCTCCACGCAGTTTCCACCAACCTGCCGCAACGCGCGCGCGACCATTTCTTTGGCTTACGGGAAGCCAAGAACGATCTTGTTGCGGTGGCCGTCTTTGATCGACTTGACAAGGGTTTGCAGACGGGGACGCCACTGGTCGAAACGATGTGGCGCAAACGAGAGATCGAAAACTACTTCTGCCGCGAGGACGTGCTCCTCGCGTACGCGGTCTCCGATGTCCCGGATGATCTCTTTGGCCGGGCCGAGCGGCAACAGCGCCTTGATGCAATGAAAGCCGCCATCGTTGAGGTGTCAGGTGCTCTGCGCACACTTGGGAAACCGGGCCCATGGACGGAAGAGATCAAGGCGACCGATGATTTCTTCGAGCCCCTGTTCAAGACGTTCTCTGCCAAACTTGGCGTCCCGCTGGTCCTACGGAAGAACGAGTATTACAAACTCGCCAAGTATGTAGCGCGCGACGATATCGATGCGGAGATTCTTGAGAAGTTGGATATCATCGCGTCGGTGGCCAGGAAAGCGGAGCAGGCGCACGAATGAACGTGACACAAGGGAGGACCGCATGGGACTGATCGAGAAACTGCTGGGCGAACTGATCGACATCATCCAGTGGACCCGTGACGACGACGCCACCATGGTCTACCGTTTTCCGCGGTACGGCCACGAAATCAAGCACGGCGCCAAGCTGGTGGTGCGCGAGGGACAGGCGGCCGTCTTCGTCAACGAAGGCCAACTGGCCGATGTCTTCACGCCGGGCACCTACACACTCACGACGCAGAACCTGCCGATCCTGGCCACGCTGAAAGGATGGAAGTACGGCTTCAACAGCCCGTTCAAGGCCGAAGTCTACTTCATGTGCACCCAGCAGTTCACGGACCAGAAGTGGGGCACGGTCAACCCGGTCATGATGCGCGATGCGGAGTTCGGGCCGATCCGCCTGCGGGCCTTCGGCAATTACTCCATGCGTATTCACGATCCCGCCGTCTTCATCCGCGAGATCGTGGGCACGTCCGGCGAATTCACGACCGAGCAGATCGCCGGCCAGATCCGCAACCTGATTGTCACACGGTTCAGCGATCACCTCGGCGAGAGCAAGATCCCCGCACTGGACCTGGCGGCAAACTACAACGAACTGAGCGCGTTCATCCAGCAGCGGATGCAGGATGACTTCGCCAAGTACGGCCTGCAGGTCGTCACGTTTCTGGTCGAGAACATCTCGCTGCCGCCGGCCGTGGAGGAGGCGATCGACAAGCGCACGTCCATGGGTGTCGTCGGCAATCTGCAGGCGTACACGCAGTTTCAGGCGGCCAATGCCATGGAGACGGCGGCAGCCAATCCAAGCGGCCTGGCCGCAGGCGGCATGGGCATGGGCATGGGCTTCGCCATGGCGAACCAGATGACGCAGTCCATGCAGGCGGGCGCGCCATCCGCCGCGCCCTCGGCACCTCCGCCCGCGCCGCCGGCCGCGTTCTTCGTTGCCGTGAACGGGCAGCAGGCCGGACCGTTCGATCTTGCGGCCCTCGGTCAGCAGGCCGTCGCGGGGCGGCTGACACTGCAGACACTCGTGTGGAAATCAGGTATGCCGGCTTGGCTGGCTGTGGCCCAGGTGCCCGAACTGGCCGCCCTGTTTCCTCCGCCGCTTCCTCCCGGTGCGCCGCCGCCGTTGCCCGGCGCCAGGTAGTCGTTGGCCAGAAGTGCGGCCCGTTCCGAGGGAGGATACGACGTGACGGACACAGCGGCGATTGCCTGCCGGCAGTGCGGCGCGAAGATGGTCTATGACCCGGCCGCGGGCGTCCTCCAGTGTGCTCATTGCGGGGCAACGGCCGCCATAGCTTCGGACGCCGCACCGGCCGAGGAGCTCGACTATCGCGCCCATCTGAACGCCGCCGCTGCGGGCAACGAGACCGTGGAAGCCGCCACGGTGCGTTGCAGCGGCTGCGGTGCGGTGGTCACGCTGGCGGAACAGGTGACCGCCGATCTCTGCCCCTTCTGCGGAACGGCCATCGCGTCCGCCCATGAACAGACGCGCAGGCTGCGTCCGCGCAGCCTGCTGCCCTTTGCCGTCAGCCGGCAGGTTGCCGTCAAGGCCTTCGCCGACTGGGTGGCCGCGCGCTGGTTCGCGCCCAACGCGTTCAAGGCGTTTGCGCGCGGCGAGCGCGGCGGGTTGTCAGGCGTCTACGTTCCCTACTGGACCTACGACGCCAGCACGGCCAGCAGCTACACCGGTCAGCGTGGCGACGACTACTACACCACCGAGCACTACACGACAACCGTGAACGGCAAACGGGTTACACGCACGCGGCAGGTGCGGCACACGCGCTGGACGCATGTCAGCGGCACCGTCGCGCTGGCTTTCGACGACGTACTGGTTCTGGCCAGCACATCGTTGCCCAAGACCCACGCGGTGCGCCTCGAACCGTGGGATCTGCAGAACCTCGTTCCCTTTGACCCCCAGTTCCTGGCGGGGTTCCGCGCCGAGAGCTACGGGGTCGGGCTGGAGGCGGGGTTTGAGGAAGCCCGCGTCATCATGGACGAACGCATCCGGCAGGCCATCAACCGCGACATCGGCGGCGACCACCAGCGCATCGACGAGGTCAGCACGCGCTATGACGCCGTGCGCTTCAAGCATCTGCTGCTGCCGGTGTGGATCAGCGCCTGCCGCTTCCGGAACAAGGTCTACCGCTTCCTCGTCAACGCGCGCACGGGCGAAGTGCAGGGCGAGCGCCCCTGGAGCGCGTGGAAGATCGCCGGCGCGGTGCTGGCGGGGCTGGCGGTGGTGCTGGTGATCGCCGCAATCGTGGTGCAGGCATGACGCGCGACACGCAGGCCAGCGCTGCTGAGGCGCGCGAACTCGATGTCGTCTGCACACCGGAAGGCGCCTGGAGCATCGAATGGCGCGCGGATGACGCGGGCGCCACGGGGATGGACGAGCGGACGCGGCGATTGCAGGAGGCGCTGGCGCGCGCGTCTGCCGCTGGCGGCGATGCGTGGCTGCTGCGCCTTGCGTTCGCCGATTTGGACACGCCGCTCGCACCCGGTCTCGGTTTTCTGCGCGCGTTCCTTGCCGGAGTGGCGGATGCCATACGCCACGCGCCCGAAGTTGAGGCGCAGCGCCAGTCACTGAGTTGCCCTCTGCCGCCCGAGCGCGTGGCCGCCGCGCTGGCCGCCGTGCCGCCGATGACCGGCGCGGAGTACGTCACGACGGAGGGCCTGGCGGCGCTATGGGAGCGGCTGGTGACCGCGCTGCGCGGCGCGCTGGCGGCTCATACGGGATCCGTGGCCTCATTTGTGCATGGGCTCAATCCCGCCATCCAGCTCGCCGGCCGCGTCTATTTTCATCTCGTCGAGAACCGTGCCGGCAGCGCCGCACCGTTCGCCTTCCTGGCGACCTACTCGCAGGTCGACGCGGCATCCGGCCGCGTGCGGCATGTGCCGTTGCGTCACGCGCTGACCGAGTTCGGCACGGATCAGAAGGCGTTGCTGAACCTGCTGGGCACGGTCCACCGGGCGGCTGCGCAGAGCGCGGTCGCGCGCCGGCTGCTGGACAGCGGCGAGCTCTTCCACCCGCTGGCATGGGAGGCCGCGGAGGCGTTCGCCTTCCTGCGCGACGTGACGTGCTACGACGCCTGCGGCATTGTCTGCCGCATTCCCGACTGGTGGAAGACGGCCAGTCGGGGCGTGCGGCTCTCGCTCGCCATTGGGGACGCCCGTTCCGCCGGTCTGGGCGCCGATGCGATTCTGAGCGGCAAGCCCGAACTCGTCATCGATGGCGTGCCGATCAGCCCCGAGGAAGCGCGCCGTCTCGTGGCCGAAAGCGAAGGGCTGGTGCAGATCAAGAACCGCTGGGTCGCGGTTGACCCCGACCGCCTGCGGCGCGTGCTCGACGCCTACGACAAGCTGAAAGCCGAAGTCGCGGGCGGACTATCAGTGCGTGACGCGATCCGTCGCCAACTCGGCGGCGACGGCGCCGATACGACCGATGATATCTGCCCGGAAGTCACGACGGGGCAGTGGTTGACCGAAACGCTGCGCCGGCTGTCGACACCTGCCACATGCGCCACCGTCGCGCCGGCTGCCGGCTTCCGGGCGCAACTCCGCCCTTACCAGCAACTGGGGCTCAACTGGCTGGACGCCATGTGGGAACTGGGCCTGGGCGCGTGCCTGGCGGACGATATGGGACTGGGCAAGACCATTCAGTTGCTGGCGTTGCTGAGCGCGCGCCGCAGTCCGGCAGCGCCCACGCCCGCGTTGCTCGTGATACCCGCCTCGCTGCTGTCCAACTGGCAGGCGGAGATCGCGCGCTTCCTGCCCGGCCTGCGCGTATACATATTCCACGCCTCGGCGCACGACGGCGCGCCCGAATTGCCGGCCGGGAAGCGCCTGGCGGCGCTCGACCTGGTGATCACAACCTACGGCATGGTGACGCGTGAGACGCGGCTGGCTGAAACCGTGTGGCAGGTGGTGGTGCTCGACGAAGCCCAGGCCATCAAGAATCCGGGCACGCGCCAGACCCGTGCCGTCAAGCGCCTGTCGGCCGGCCGGCGCATCATCATGACCGGCACGCCCGTCGAGAACCGGCTTGGCGATCTCTGGTCGCTGTTCGATTTCATCAACCCCGGGTTGCTCGGCACGGCGAAGGAATTCGGTGTGTTTGCGAAATCGCTGCGGGATCAACCGCAGGGATACGCGCGCCTGCGGCAGGTGGTGGCGCCGTACATCCTGCGACGGCTCAAGACCGACCGCAGCGTGATCTCGGATCTGCCCGAGAAAGTCGAGGTCAAGACGTTTGCCAGCCTCAGCACGCGCCAGACCGTGCTCTATCGCGAACTGCTTGAACGCCTGGAGCGTGACCTCGACGACGCCGATGGCATCGCGCGCAAGGGTGTTGTGCTGGGGGCGCTCATGCGCTGCAAGCAACTCTGCAACCACCCCGACCAGTACTTGGGCAGCGGCGCGTATGATGAGGCCGAGAGCGGCAAGTTCCAGCGGCTGAGGGAAATCTGCGAGACGGTTCGGGAGAAGCGCGAACGCATGCTCGTGTTCACGCAGTTTCGTGAGGTGGCCCAGCCGCTGCACGACTTCCTGGCCGGCGTGTTCGAGCGCCCCGGATTGGTGCTGCACGGCGGCGTGGCCGCAGCGGCGCGCGGCGCGTTGGTGAACCGCTTCCAGGGCGACGACTACATTCCGTTCATGGTGCTCACCGTCAAGGCGGGCGGCGTGGGGCTCAATCTGACGCGCGCCACCCATGTCGTGCATTTCGACCGCTGGTGGAACCCGGCGGTCGAGAACCAGGCCACCGACCGCGCCTTTCGCATCGGCCAACGGCGCGACGTGCTGGTGCACAAATTCATCGTCAGCGGCACGATCGAGGAACGCATCGACGCCATGCTTGAAGAGAAGCGGCGTTTGGCTGATGATGTCATCTCGTCCGGGGCCGAGGCCGTGCTGACGGCCATGGGCACGGGCGATCTGCTGAAGATGTTCCGTTTGACGCTCTGAGAAAGGATCGTTGCCATGTGGCGTAGCCGCGACCGTTACCGTGATCGCTATTCGATGTTCCCGAAACGCGCCACGGTGGGCGAACTGCAGGTCAAGGCCGCGAAAGCGCGCGCCAAACTGGAGGTCGCGGGGCGGAAGCTCGAACCGGTTGTCATCACCGGCGGCGGACGCAAGATCGCCACGACATGGTGGGGCCAGGCGTGGTGCGCGAATCTGGAGCGCTATGCCGATTTCGCCTACCGCATCGGGCGTGGTCGTAGTTACGTCCGCAACGGCATGGTCATCGACCTGCGGATCGCGGCCAGCCGCGTGGATGCGCTGGTGCAGGGAAGCCAGGCGAAGCCCTATGCGATCCAGATCAAGATCGATCCGCTTGCGGCCAGCCTGCGCGCGCAGGTTGAAGCGGCCTGTCGCGACCGGATCGGTTCGCTGGGCGATCTGCTGGCGGGGAAGTTCCCCAAGGAGTTGGAGGCCCTGTTCACGGCTGAAGGGCATGGGCTCTTCCCGACGCCCAGGGAGATTCACTTCTCCTGTTCCTGCCCCGATGTCGCCGGAACCTGCAAGCACGTGGCGGCGGCGCTTTACGGCATTGGCGCGCGGTTTGATCAGGACGCGGCGCTCTTCTTCGCGCTGCGCGGCATTGACCCTCAGACGTTGGTGGGGGCTGCTCTGAAGCAGAAGACCGATGAGTTGCTGGCCAAGGCCGCGCCCGCCCCCAGGGCCGGACGGCGCGTGGCCGATGCCGATCTGGGCGCCGTGTTCGGTATCGACCTGGGTGATCCGATCGCGACACCCGCCACACCCGCACCTGCCACACCCGCACCTGCCGCAACCAGTTTGCCGCCACGCGCCCCCGAGGCAATCGCCCGGCGTGCCGCCGCAGCGAACCGCGCCCCCGCCGTGAAGACCGTCAAGCCCGGCAGGAAGGCGAAGCCAGCCGCCAAGGCAGCCTCGCCGGCAGCGAAGACTGCACTCGCACGTACCACCACTTGCACACGTTGCAACGTGTGCAAGTGATTCCAACAGCGAATCGCGTGGCAACCGTCAGCGCTTCGCCCCGAACGTGTGGACGAAATCATCGATCAGCCGGCGGCTGATGCTCATGCGTCCCGGCAGCGTCGGCAGCCGGTCGGCGGTGAACCAGCCGGCCTCGGCGATCTCCGCGCCGTCAGGCTGAATCGTGCCCCCGGCGAAGTCGGCCGTGAATCCCACCATCAGGTTGTTCGGGTAGGGCCATGGCTGGCTGCTGAAGTAACGCACATTCGCAAGCTGCACGCCCACTTCTTCGGCCACTTCGCGATGGACGGCCTGTTCGAGCGTCTCACCCGCCTCGACGAATCCGGCCACGAGGCTGAAGAAGCCGGTGGCTCCCGTGGCGCGCCGCGCAAGCAGGATCTCGTTGCCGCGCGTGATGCGCACGATCACGACCGGGTTGATCCGCGGGTAGGAGAGGTAGCCGCACGCCGCGCAGTGCATCGCGCGCTCGACCGCATGGCGATGCATGGGCTGGCCGCAGCAACTGCAGAACCGGTGTGTCCGGCGCCAGTGCAGCAACTGGTAGGCGCGCGCCGCCTGTCCGTAGGCCGCTTCGTCGGCCAGGTCGAAGAAGGCCCGCAGGCCGACCGCCTCGGCGCCGTCGGGCGGCGGCTGCGGCGACCCGTCGACCACGCGCGCCGGTGCGGTGTGCCCGTCGGTCACCTGTTCCACGCAGGCGTCGGGTTGTGGTTCGAGGTCGCCGAACAGGCAGCTTACGCCCTGCGGCAGGCGCCGGATCCAGACGCGGTCGGCCTCGATGAAGATGAGAGGAAGAGTGGGCTGATGTGTCACGGTTGGCTCTTCTGCGCGGCCGGGGCCGCGCCCTGCGCCACGGCGAGGTGGCGGCGGATCCGCTGGGCCAGCTCGCCCGGGTCGGTCTGGGCCAGGCGTTGCAGAACGCACTCCCAGCGATAGGCGAAACTGCCGGCTTCATCACGGCGCCGGTGTCGAAAGAGGGTGTCAAACGCGCGCTTGCGGCGGAAATACTCGTTGCGGCTGTGCCGGAAGCGCGCCTCGAGCGAGATCAGGTAGATCTCGGCGAACTCGGTCGCATTGGGCATCATCCCCGCCCGCTTGTTTACGGGGGCGGCGTAGAACCGCGCCGATTCGGCCAGCGGCGGCCGGTAGTCATTGAATGCGCCCGTGTGGTCCGAGACGATCAGCCGGGCCGGCAACCCGCCGGCATCCAGCACAATCACCTCGTCGCCGTCATCGAACAGAACCTGCCCGCCGGTTGTGCTTGTGCGCCCCACGATCAGGTTGATGGCCGCGGCTTCACCGAGCAGCCGCGCCAGGCGCCGGTTGAACTCGGGGTTGAGGTAGTGTTGCGCGGGCAGTTTGTCCGAGGCGTGTCCGTCGACGTAGTCGCGTTCGAAGTAGGACGTCCAGTAGACCTGTCCCTGGAGCTCGACACGCTTGCCGGTGTAGGTCTCGCTGATACGCCGGGGGGTCACGTGCGCGGGCAGGTTCATGCCCAGTTGCTGGCAACCGAGCCGCCGGTCGAGGATGTAGTCGGTGTAGTCCTCCGCTTCCAGAATCGCCTGCAGCAGCGGCTTGCCCTCGGCGAGGTGCTCGGAGATGCCCCACTTCTGCAGGCGGATGATACGGACCAGCGGCTCGGGCGAACGGCGTTCCTTCACCTCGGCAATGTAGACGGTGCTGCGCGCCATGTCCTTGGGGCGCTTCGACATCGTCCGGCCGATCCGGCCGATGTTGACGTAGACGATGTCGCCGAATTCCCGCACGTAGTTGAAGATGAACCCGCGCGCGCGCTGGTCGCACAGGTTGGCCAGGCCGGCGTCGTTGCGGCGCGTCTCCTGTTCATCGAAGATCGGGTCGAAGATGAGTTCGCCGTCTTCGATGCGCGCGCCGGGCAGCCATTCGATCTGCAGGAAGAACTCAGGGGACAGCCCGTGCACGACGTCGGCGGTCATCGTGGCATTCGGCTGGCTGACCAGCGCGGCGCACATCGCGTTACGCCATTCCATGTTGTCGATACGATCGTGGCTGAACACGGCTGGCACGCTGGCGCGCAGGCGCGTGACCAGTTCGCGGTGTGTCAGGCGTAACGCTGCCGAAGGCAGGGATGCGAAGTCGATGCCCGCGAGGTCAGCGAGGTTCGCGCGGCCGCCGGGGGGAAATGGGGCCACCTCCGGGTTGCCGAAGCGGTTGCGCCGGGCCGCACAGTGCTGGATCTCCAGCAGATGGGCGCGCAGTCCCTCGTCCGACAGCGTCTCAAGCCAGTCAAAGGCCTCGCAGGTCAGGAAGCGCGTGCCCGTATCCTTGTTGTAGTAGTAGAGGGGCATGCCGCCTACCGCGACGCGTGAATCGGCGATCAGCTGTTCGATCTCGACCGGCGAGCGGGGCAGGGGGCTCATGCGCCAGTATTCGCCCCGCTCGCGCAGGGCCTGCCGCACCCGCTCGTGCGTCACATTGAGGAATCGGATTTGGCGGATGGAAACCAGCGTCTGCAGCAGGTCGTCGCAACGGAAGGCCAGGTCCATGCGTTCGGGGTCGGGGCGGATCAGCACGAACTGCTCGTTCATGAGCAGATCGACGGACTCGCTCATCTCGAGATCCAACTCGGCTTCGCTCAGCGGCGGCAGGGCCTGCCGGGCGCGTGCGGCCGAGAGGTGGTCCATCCACGCCAGCCGCTGGGTGGCGTGGATGCCCGGCAGCGTGACCAGTCCGGGCGTGCGCAGAAAGAGTGTGCCGACGCGCGACTGGATGCGCCCGGTCGCGTCGCGTGAGAGGAGAGGTTCGCCTAGTAGTTGCAGCGGCATGGTCAGGAGACCGCGTGTTGGGCGGCGAGGAGCGTGTTTTGCAGCAGCATCGTGATGGTCATCGGCCCCACGCCGCCGGGAACGGGTGTGAGCAGGCCGGCCACGCGGCTGGCCGAATCGAAGTCCACATCACCCACCAGCCGGTAACCGGCCTTGGCCGTTGCGTCCGGCACCCGGTTGACGCCGACGTCGATGACGGCTGCGCCCGGTTTGATCATCTCGCCGGTCACGGTGCCGGCGCGCCCGGCTGCCACCACCAGGATGTCCGCCTGGCGCGTGAATTCGGCCAGGTCGCGCGTGCCGGTATGGCAGACGGTCACGGTCGCGTTGCCGCCCGGCGCCTTGCGCATCAGCAGGTGTGCCACCGGCTTGCCGACGATATTGCTGCGGCCGACCACCACCGCGTGGCGGCCGGAGGTCTCGACGCCGCTGTGCAGCAGGAGCTGGATGATGCCGTGCGGCGTGCAGGGGAGATAGCAGGGACGGCCGATCAGCATGCGTCCCACGTTGACCGGCGAGAAGCCGTCCACATCCTTCTCGGGTGTGATCGCATCGATCACGGCGTGCTCATCAACCTGCTTCGGGAGCGGCAGTTGCACCAGGATGCCATGGATGCGCGGGTCCCGGTTCATGCGGGCGACCGCGTTCAGGACGTCGGCCTGCGTGGCGGTCGCCGGCAGGCGCTGGTCGTCCGAGAACATGCCGGCCTCGGCGCAGGCTCGCTCCTTGGCCGTGACGTACGAGCGCGAGGCCGGGTCATCGCCCACGAGGATGACGCCCAGGCCCGGCACGCGGCCGTGATGGGCTTTCAGGTCGGCCACCTGTCGCGCGATTTCCGCACGCAGAAGCGCCGCCACTTGCTTGCCGTCGATGATTGTCGCGCTCATGTGAGTTTCCAGATTCAGAGTTTGAGTCTAATGAGAACATCCGCTGGTGTCAGCCCGGCCACGCGCACCCGCTTCAGCCGGCTCGTCTCGCCGCCCACCACCGCCACGGCGCGTCTGGGCAAATCGAGCGCGTCAGCCAGCAGTTCGACCAGCGCCGTGTTGGCTTTGCCATCCACCGGCGGCGCCTGCAGCCGCACCCGCAGCCCCTGGGAGTCGATGCCGACGATTTCGCTGCGCGACGCCCGCGGGGTCGCCTTCACTGCGAGCGAGCAGCCGTCTGGCGCGGCCGCGATCCACGATGTCGCCAGCGGCATGCCGTCACCCTTGTCCTATGGCCGTCATCAGGAGCAGCACGGCTGCGATGAGAAATCCGTGGATCAGGTTGATTGCCACAAAGAAGAGGATGGGTGTGAGATCGAACATGCCGACCAGCAGCGGACGGCGGCTGAACCGACCCAGAAGCACGTCCAGCGCCTCCTGCGTCACCTGACGCAGGCCCGGGTTCTGCACCAGGGTGGCGGCCAGTCCCCCGAACACGAAAGCCAGCAGGCAGGTGCGCAGCGCCAGCAGGCCGTCAGCCACGGAGGCGGCCGTCAGCCAGCCGAGGCGCAGCAGGTCGGACAGTTCGGCGCCGAGGCCCAGGGCGAGCGGCGGGAGGGTCAGGCCGGCCTGCACGGCCGGCATGGCGAGCTTCCCGTAGAGGTCGGCCTCGCGCACGAGGATCAGGTGCACCGCGACGAGCACGATCAGCTGCGCCCAGCGGCGCAGCAGCGAGAAGGGCAGCGCGGCATAGTGGAAGGCCTGTGTGGCGCGGTCGCGGCGCAGCACAGGCGTGAGCAGCTGCACCAGCAGGTAGAGGCTCCAGAAGCGCGCGATGAAGAAGAGAAAGTCGAGCAGGCTGAACGCCAGGGCACCTGGCAGGCCCTCGACCCTCGGAGTGAACGGGAAGGCGGCGCCCAGTGTGATGCTCCAGGGGAACCCCAGCCTGAAAAAGAGCGCGGCCCGGAACACGAGGCCGAACGCCAGAATCAGCAGGCAGATGGCGCGTTCCGGCACGAACGGCAGGATCGGGCGCAGGAAGGAAGTCGTTCCATCCACCAGGCGCATCGGCCCCGAAAGGAAGGGGTTGAAATAGAACTCCTGCTCGGGGTTGGTCCAGAGACGCACCCAAAACAGCAGCAGCAACAGGTCCGAAGCGATCAGGATGGGTTCCATGGGTTAAACTTGGGCCTCCGGTGCGCGCGGCCCGGCGGCGGCCAGCGCGGCTTCGGCGCTGCGTGAGATGACCTGGCCCTCGGGCCCCAGCGCGGCGCGTGAACTGCCGGTCGCGGCCAGCACCTGATCGGTCGTGCGGAAGTGACACTTGACCGTGCGCAGCAGAATCTGCGGCCCATGCTTGCGGATCAGCCCCTCGGCCACGGCGCGGACCTGTTCGGATGCGCCCTTAGGCACGGGCACACCCAGTTCGTCGGACATGCGCTTGAGACCGCGCAGAAACCCTTCGCGTGCCAGGATCGACGCCGCGGCGACGGCGATGTCCGACTCCGCCTTGTGACGCTGCTCGAGCTCGATGCTCTTGCCCTTCTTCATCAGCGCGCGCTTGATCACCGACTCGGCGCCGAACTGGTCGGCCACGGCGCGCGGGCAGTCGGGCACGCCTTCGAGCAGGTTCTCGATCGCGCGGGCATGCGCCCAGGCCAGCAGGTTGTTGACGTTGCGGATCTTGGCATAGAGCCGGTTGTAGGCCTCGGGGCCGATGCTCACCAGCCGGAAGCGTGTCGCCCCCAGCAGCATCCGCAGCTTGGTGCCGATGGCCAGCACCTGCGCATCGCCCAGCAGTTTGCAGTCCCTGACGCCCATGGCCTTCATGGAGCGAGACAGATCCTCGTCGGTGTAGGCGGCGCCGACCACCAGCGGACCGAAGAAGTCGCCCTTACCACTCTCGTCGATGCCGATGTGCGGCGTGACCGACTCGGGGTTTAGCACCGTCTCGTAGCCCACCCCCGCCGTCCCCAGCACGGAGGGTTCGAGGAAGAAGAGCACGAAATCCTCGGCGCCTGTGCCCTGCACGAGCACTTTGCCGCTGGTGTAGAGGTTGATACAGCAGTCCGGCCCCTTGACCGCCACGACGGTATGGGGCACCGTGGCCGGGCGGTAGTTGCCCATGGCAAGCAACTCCTTGAGGAGTTTCTGCTGCTCGGCGGTCAACTTGTACGTAAACGAGGTCTTCTTCTCCATCACAGTCCCTGGCAGATGGTGATACAGATCACGCCCACGATATCGTCGGCGCTGCAGCCGCGCGAGAGGTCGTTGACCGGCTTGGCCAGCCCCTGCAGGATCGGGCCGTACGCCTTGGCGCCGGCCAGGCGTTCGGTGATCTTGTAGCAGATGTTGCCGGCCTGCAAGTCCGGGAAGATCAGGACGTTGGCGTCGCCCTTGATCGTGCCTTGCGGGTTCTTCGAAGCCGCGACCTTCGGTACAAGCGCGGCGTCGGCCTGCACTTCGCCGTCCACGACCGCGTCGAGTTTGAGCTCGGCGAACCGTTTCTGCGTCAGCTCCGTGGCGATCCGCATCTTGTCCGCCAGCTCGTGCGTGGCGCTGCCCTTCGTCGAGAAGCTCAGGAAGGCCAGGCGCGGCTGCTTGCCGAGCAGCGAGCGGTAGGAGAGGGCGGTGGCATGGGCGATGTCCACGAGCTGTTCGGCGCTCGGGCAGATGTTGACGCCGCTGTCGGCATAGAGCAGGACGTCGTCGCCTGCGGGGGTCGGGCGCTGCAGGTCCATCACGAAGCAGGACGAGCCGAGCTTGATCCCCTTGGCGGTGCCGACGCACTGGAACGCGGCGCGCAGCATGTCGGGCGTGGACGCAATGCTGCCGGCGACCAGGCCGTCGACCAGGCCCAGATCGAGCATCATGTTGCCGAAATAGAGCCGCTTGGTGCGAACCGTGACGTCCGCTTCCGCCGCCGTCATTCCCTTGGCTTTCCGCTTCTCGAAGAAGGCCGACGCCAGCTTCGGCAGCATCGCGTCGGTCGTGTAGTCCAGGCAGGTGATGCCGGCTGCAGCGAGCGTCTCGCCTGCGGCGCGTTCCGCCGCGTCCCGCTCGTCGGGCGTGGCCAGGACGATGGGCTGGGCGAGGCCATCGCGCCGCGCCTTGACGGCGGCCAGGATGACGCGCGGGTCATGCCCTTCGGGCAGGACGACGCTCTTGCGGACGGCTTTGACACGGGGAACGAGGCGGTCGAGTACGTTCATGGCGTAAGGGTATGGAATGGGGGGCGGGTGGCGGGTGGCGGGTGGCGGGTGGAGGGTGGAGGGTGGCGGGTGGAGGGTGGAAGGTCAGAGGGACAGCAGTTTGTGCGTTTCGCGCGCGATCATCAGTTCTTCGTTCGTCGGCATGACGATCAGCGGCGTGCGGCTCTGGTCGGTGGTGATGGGCCCCGGCTTGCCGCGCGTGGCGTTGTTGCGCTCCTCGTCGAGGACGCACCCGATGGCGACCAGGCGATCCGCGATGGCCTTGCGGGCGCCCGCGCTGTTCTCGCCGATGCCGCCGGTCAGCACGATCGCGTCTGCGCCGCCCAGCAACGTATAGTAGCCGCCGATGTAGAGCGCCAGGCGGTGGGCGAACATGCGCAACGCGCTGGCGGCGGCCGGATTGCCGGCGGCGGTGGCATCCACGATGTCACGCATGTCGCCGCTGTCGATCCCGCCCACGCCCAGCAGGCCGCTGCGCTTGTTGAGCAGGTCGTCGATCGCGTCCGGCGTCATCCCCTGGCGGGCCAGGAAGAGAACCACGGCCGGGTCCAGGTCGCCGCAGCGCGTCCCCATTACGAGCCCCGGCAGCGGTGTCATGCCCATGGTCGTGTCCAGCACCTTGCCGCCGTCGATGGCCGCCACGCTGGAGCCGTTGCCCAGGTGGCAGGTGATCAGCTTGAGCGCCTCCACCGGCTTGCCGAGATAGGCGGCGGTGGTCTGCATCACGAACTTGTGCGACGTGCCGTGGAAGCCGTACTTGCGGATGCGGTACTGCTCGTAGTACTTGTGCGGGATGGCATACAGGAAGGCGTGCGCGGGCATGCTCTGGTGAAAGGCCGTGTCGAACACCGCCACGTTCGGCACCCCGGGGAAGACGCGTTCGCACGCCACGATGCCGCCGAGATTGGGCGGGTTGTGCAGCGGCGCCAGCGCGGCGCAGTCGGTGATCCCCTTCTTGACCGTGTCATCCACCCGCACCGGCTCGCGGAACTGCTCGCCGCCATGCACGACGCGATGGCCGATCGCGTGCACCTCGGTGAGCGACGTCAGGACGCCCTTCTCCGGATCGATGAGCATGCGGCAGGCCATCTCCAGGGCCTGGCCATGGTTGTCGGCCGAGATCGGATGCACGCTCTTGGCCTCGGCGTCGCGCTGGTAGGCCAGGTTGGCGCTGGGCTTGCCGATGCGTTCGACCAGCCCCTTGGCCAGCATCTTCTCGGTGGCCATGCTGAATAGGGTGAACTTGAGCGACGAACTGCCGGAATTGACGACCAGAATCTTGTCGGGTTGCGGGGCGGACATGCGGGTTCCTTGGAGTTAAGGGGGAGGCGAAAACCTATTGCGGCGACGTGCAAAAAACGATTCTAGATACTGCTCCCGGCATGCGCCGGAAGCAAGCATAAATACCGGTCATTTTGTGGGCGATTGACTTTGGCGGGGCGCATGCTATGCTCTTCCCTCTTTTTGTTCGGAACCCAAGGGAGACCAGATACCATGAAGATGCTGTGGCAACCGTCGAAGATCAAGCGCAAGCGCAAGCTCGGCTTCCGCGCCCGCATGTCCACCAAGGGTGGCCGCAAGGTACTGGCGCGCCGTCGCCAAAAGGGCCGCGCCAGGCTGACGGCCGTCTGAGTAAGGTGGGCGCCATGGGCGGCAGCGGCCAGAGCGCGGACGGACCGTCTGTGACGGCCGGTGTGCCGGCCGTCGATTTCCGTCTGACGCGCGCCCGCCGCCTGACCCCCGCCCAGTTCAAGGAGGTCTTTGCAGTCGAACGGTCCTTTCCCGGACGTTATGTCGTGATATGGGTGCGGCTGGGTTCCGCTTCGGCACGCCGCATGGGTGCCGTAGCCAGCAAACGGGCCTTCCATACCGCCGTGGGCCGCAACCGCGCGCGGCGTCTGATGCGCGAGGCCTTCCGGCTGAACCGGGCGTACCTGCGAGCCGATGCGGATGTGATTCTGGTGGCGCGCGCCCGCCTGGCACAGGTTCGGGCGCCCGAGGTGGCGGCCGATTTCTGCGCCCTCTGCCGCCGGGCCGGTATCTGGGAGGGAGGGGACTGATCCCATGCTGGGCCGCTTGCTGATCATCTGCGTGCGGGCCTATCAGGTGATTCTGTCGCCCCACATTGGCCGGTGCTGCCGGTTCGAGCCATCTTGTTCCGAGTATGCTGTCGAAGCGATCCGAGTACACGGTCCGTGGCGAGGGGCGTGGCTGAGCCTGCGGCGGATCGTGCGGTGCCGGCCCTTTGGCCCCGCCGGCCCCGACCCCGTACCGCCCCGAACCCTGAACCCTGAACCCTGAACCCCGAACCCCGAACCCCCTATCTCACTCTCATGAAAAACAAACAAGACACCGCCATTGTCATCGTCCTTTTCGCCCTGCTGCTGGGGTGGATGTGGTTTGAGAACAAACGCGGCGCCGAACGCGCCCGCGCCCAGCAGGAGGCCCGCGCCATCGCCCAGGCCAGCGCGCAGCCGGGCTCCGCTCCCGCCCAGGCCAGCCTGGAAGCCGCGCCCGGATCGCCGACCAACGCGGTTGTGCAGCCGCCCGCGGACGCAGCGCCGGCCACTGCGCCCGAGGCTGAAGCGGCGCCGCTGCCCCGCCTGCCCGAACAGAACGTGACGCTCACGACGGCCGAACTCGCCCTGCGCGTCTCCTCCCGCGGCGGCACCATCCTCTCGGCCACGCTGCCCCTGTACCATGTGCAGCCCGATGTGACCAGTGGGCCGGTCGTGCTCGACTTCCAGTCGCGGCCGGTCCTGGCGCTCGAGGGGTTGCCAGGCCTGCCCGCCGATGCCGATTACCGCGTGGTTGAGGGCCAGGATGGCGCCACGACCGTGGCCCTGAGCGCCGAGAGCCGGCAGGGGTTGCTCGTCGAACGGCGCATCGAGGTGCTGGACACCTACCGCGTGGTTGTGACGGACCGCATGCGCAACACCTCGGCCTCGGCGCTGAGCGTGCCGACCAACTGGGTCGGTCTCGGCGTGATCCAGCGCGGCGCGTCCAAGAACGAAATCGTGGGAGCCGATTCGCTGGCCGCCGGCGCCAAACAGAAGGTGCTGCACTGGGAGACCAAGCTGGTCGGCATGCTCACCGGTCGCACGGGCGGCATGGGGTGCGGCGGCGCCGGGGCGCCCATCCATGCCAGCGTCACGACGCCGGTCGCCGGCGCGCAGGAGTGGGTCGCCCTGAAGTCGCGTTTCTTTGCGCAGTCCTTTAGCTCATCGACGACCAACGCCGGTTTCCGCCTGCAGGTCGATGCCTCCACCCAACCGGGGCTCCTCCCCGTTGCCCGCGTTTCCGGCGCGGTTGCGTTTCCTGGGTTTGCGCTGCAGCCGGGCGAAGGTGTTGAGCGCGCCTATACACTCTATATCGGCCCCAAGAAACTCGCCTACCTGCGCAAGCTCGGTCATCGCAGCAACGAGATCATGGAATTCGGTTTCTTCCGCTGGTTCTGCGAGCCGCTGGTTCCCACGCTCAACTTCTTCCACCGCCTGATCCCCAACTACGGCGTGGCGGTCATCCTGCTGACGCTCCTCGTGCGCATCGTCTTCTGGCCGCTGACCCACAAGAGCACCGAGAGCATGAAGCGCATGCAGGCGCTGCAGCCCAAGCTCAAGGCGCTGCAGGTCGAGTTCAAGGACAACGCCCAGAAACTGCAGCAGGAGACCTGGAAGCTCTACCGCGAGAACAAGGTCAACCCGATGTCGAGCTGCCTGCCCATGCTGGTGCAGATCCCGGTGTTCATCGCGCTCTATACCGTGCTGCGCAGCGCGGTCGAGTTGCGTTTCGCGCCGTTCCTCTGGATCGTCGACCTGAGCGAGCCCGAGAACCTCTTTGCCGGTCTGTTGCCCGGGGGGTTCGCACTCAACATCCTGCCCGTCCTGATGGCCGTGACCATGGGCCTCCAGACCTACTTCACGCCGTCCGTGGGCGACCCGGCCCAGCAGAAGATGATGATGTACCTGATGCCGGGCATGATGCTGTTCATGTTCTACAGCATGCCGTCCGCCCTCTCGCTGTACTGGACCTTCAGTCAGGGTGTGTCCATCGCGCAGCTCTGGTGGCAGCGCCGGAGTTCCGATGTGGCGCTTGCGCCCGCCGGAGGCCCGCCCGATGACCCCGAACAGGGCATGACGCGCCAGATGCGCCGGCGTGTCGGCAGAGAATGAGCGGTGCGTCGTGCGCCAGTTTCTGCATGTCGACATGGACGCGTTCTTCGCGGCCGTCGAACAGCGCGACCGGCCGGAGCTGCGCGGCCTGCCGGTCATCGTCGGCTCACGGCCCGACCAGCGCGGCGTAGTCTCGACCTGCTCCTATGAGGCGCGTGTCTTCGGCGTGCACTCCGCCATGCCCTCGCGCGAGGCCTACCAGCGCTGTCCCCAGGGGATCTTCCTGACGCCCGACATGTCGCGCTACGCCGCCGTGTCGCGGCAGGTGTTCGCGATCTTCGACCGCTTCACGCCGCGGGTTGAACCGCTGGGCATCGACGAGGCCTTCCTCGACGTGACCGGCGTGCAGCGCCTGTTCGGCGACGGCGTGGCGATTGCCGAGCGCATCCGTGCCGCCATTCACGACGAGCTGCACCTGACCGCTTCAGTCGGCGTGGCATCCAACAAGTTCCTCGCCAAACTCGGCAGCGAGATTCACAAACCCGACGGGCTGACCGTCGTGCCGACCGATCCAGCCGCGATCATCGCCTGGCTGGCGCCGCTGCCGGTTGGCCGCCTCTGGGGCGTTGGCAAGGTGCTGCGGGCCCAGCTTGAGCAGTCGGGCTACCGTACCGTGGGCGACTTGCAGCGCGTCGCCGAACCGATGCTGGTCTCGATCGTCGGTCGCGCCACCGCCGGCCACCTGATCCGGCTGGCACACGGCGAGGACCCGCGCGAGGTCGAACTCGACCGGACCGAGAAGAGCATCTCGCGCGAAAACACCTTCCTGAAGGATGTCCGCGATGTCGCCCTGTTGCGGCGCACCCTCCACGATCTGGCCGACGACGTCGGCGGGCGCCTGCGTGCCGACGGCCGCTTCGCCGGGACCGTCCGCCTCAAGCTGCGCTGGAGCGATTTCCGAACCATCACGCGGCAGCGCCGCCTCGACCCGCCCTGCATCGACGACATCAGCCTGCGCGAGGCGGCCGACCGCCTGTTCAACGCCGAGACGCTCGTGCAACCCGTGCGCCTGATCGGCTTCGGCGTCACCGACCTGATCGCGCACCGTTCAGCGCAGCCCGATCTCTTTGACCCTCAGCCCGTGCGGCTGGAGCGGCGCGAACGGCTCAGCGCCGCCGTCGACCGCATCCGCGCCAAACTGGGCGAGGGGAGCATCCGGCGGGCGGAGGCCACGGACGCTGGGCCGTCCGACGGTTAGGCCGTCAGGCGGTTCCGCTCCTGGCTGAACCCGCAGATTGCCGAACCGCAGAATTCCGAACACCGAAGTGACTCCGCAAAAGGCGCTTCAGGGCTTGTGGGGGGTCTGTGGATGGATGGGGCGCGGTGAACCGAATCGAGCAAGCGAGTCGGTTAAGGGTAGCCGAGTAGGTGGGGCGGTTAAGTGTCAGAAACAGCACCGGGAGGGCGGGAACCGCACTTGAGCGCCTTTCAGAGCGAGGTCATGCGCAATGCTCAGGAGAGGGATCCCACGAGAACCCGGAAGCACTCCACGAAAGCACCTTCGACATTCTGCGGTTCGTCAATCGCCAACAATCACCAGGCTGTGCGCCTCTCCGTTGGGAGTTGGAAGTTTCTTGTTGGCTATTGGTGTCCATAGGCATCATCAGCCACCGCCTGACCGCCCGACCGCCCGACTGCCCCCACCGCCCGACCGCCCGTCCACCCGACCGCCCGACCGCCCAACCGCCCAACCGTCGCGCCGCTCCCGTTTGCCCTTCCCTTCCGCCCGCGTCGCGGCTAATCTGGCGGCCGTGAGCATTAGCGCCTATCTGGTTTGCGGGGATGACGACTACCTGGTCGATGTCAAAGCCAAGACGCTCGTCAACGAACTCGTGCCGCCGGCTGAGCGCACGCTGGGGCTGGAGATCATCGAAGGCCGCGCCGAATCGGCGGATGGCGTCGTTGCGGCCGTGCGGCAATGCATCGAGTCCGTCCAGACGGTCGGCTTCTTCGGCGGCGCCAAGGTGACCTGGCTGCGTGATGCGGGCTTCCTTGCTGGCGGCGGGCGCTCATTCGATTCGGATCTGGTCAAGGAAGCCATCGTCAAGCTGACGGCCGTCGTCAAGGGCGGCCTGCCCGAGGGTCAGCGGCTGCTGGTGACCGCGCGCAGCGTGCCGCGCAATGCGGCCCTGTTCAAGGCCTTCCAGGCCGCCGGCGGCGTGACCGACTTTGGCGCCGCGGGTAAGCCGTGGGAGCAGGCCGGGCAGGCGGTCGCGCGCGTGCAGGAACTGCTGCCCAAGTTCGGGCTGACCATGGACGCCGCCGTGTGCGCCGAATTCGTGGCGCGGGCCGGTTACGATACGCGCCAGCTCGTGCAGGAACTGGAGAAGCTGCGCGCCTATGTCGGTCAACCGGGCGCCGTGCAGGCGGCCGATGTGCGGGCGATCGTGTCGATCAGCCACGCGGCCGAGGCCAATGACCTGACGGCGGCTGTTGGCGAACGCAAGCTGAAGGAGATGATCCCGGTGCTGCGGCGCCTGTTCGACCAGGGCGAGAGCGGCATCAAGCTGGCGGCCATGGTCGAGGGCCGCGTGCGCGACATGCTGATGCTGCGCGAGGCCATCGACCGCAAATGGCTGACCGTGCAGGACAGCGGCCGCATGCCGCGCGCCGATTTCCGTCCCAACCTGCCGCCCGACGCCGAACTCCTGCTGGCCGGGCTCGACCCCGATCCCCGGACGCGCACCGCCTGGCAACTCGGCCGGCCCGCGGCCCAGGCGCAGAACTACACGCTGAACGAACTGCGCCGCGCACGACACCTGCTGATCGAACTGCGCGAGAAGCTCGTTTCAAGCAGCCTGCCCGACACGTTCCTGATCGAAACCACGCTGCTCAAGATCGTGGCCAAGCCGCCGCGCGCCGCCAAGGCCAAGCCCGTCGCCTGATCCGCGACGTCCCGCCGCCCGCCTTGACTCCTGCCGCACCTCCGGCGTACCTTCAACAGAACATGAGCAAGAGGACCGCCAGCCATCCGACCGAGGTGAAACGCTTCCTGGTGTATTTCGCGGCTGTCGTGGTTCTTGCAGCCGTACTGGAGTTCCTCTTTGCATTGTGGGATAGGAGTGCGGGAGCGGTATACGTCGCCGTTATTGTGGGGCCCGTCTCGAATGCGCTCCTTTTACGGCTTCCATTCGCGAAACAACCTCATCGGGCATGACCTTCCCCGCTCAGCGTCAGATCCCCGACTGCACCAGCTTGACGAGGGCCGCCAGCTTCTGGTCGGGCGTGTGGCCGGTGAGGCGTGGCAGGTGATGGCCGATCATGAGCGGCTGACGATCATGGCCGCGGTAGAGGTGGATGCGCTCTTCGTGGGTTTCGACGCGGTTGAGCTTCTGCCGGGCCGCGAGGACGCGCAATTCGGCTAGCTTCAGCAGGCGCACCGTCGGCGGGGGCAGCCGGCCGTAGCGGTCGGCCAGTTCCGTCCGCAGGACGCGGATTGCGGCCACGTCGCTGGCTTCGGCAATGCGGCGGTGGAAGGCCATGCGCTGACCTTCGTCCTCGATGTACGTGTAGGGCAGGCAGGCCGATGACTCCGGGTGCGGCGACCCAGGCGACAGATCGATGAAATCCAGTTGCAGGTTCACGTCGACGAGCAGCGGCGGCCGTTCGCCCTTGAGGCGTGCGACCGTGCGTTTCAGCAACTGGCAGTAGAGCCCGAACCCGATTGCCGCGATGTGGCCGCTCTGCGAGGCGCCCAGCAGGCTGCCGCCGCCGCGGATCTCCAGGTCGCGCAGGGCCAGGTTGAACCCCGCGCTCAGTCCGCTGTGCTTCTGCAGCGCGCTGATGCGCTGGCGGGCGTCGTCGTCCACGTTGCCGTGCTCGGGCAGCAGCAGCCACGCGAACCCCTTGTGCGACGAGCGCCCCACACGGCCGCGCAACTGGTAGAGGTCGGCGATGCCGAAGCGGTCGGCGCGATGAATGATGATGGTGTTGGCGCGCGGGATGTCGAGGCCGCTCTCGACGATGGTCGTGCAGAGCAGCACGTCGTATTCGCCGCTCTCGAACGCGCGCATGATCGCCGCCAGCTCGCCGGCCGGCATCTGCCCGTGCGCCACGGCGATGCGCGCCTCGGGCACGAGCCGTGACAGGCGGCTGTGCATCAGGCTGATGGTCATCACGCGGTTGTAGAGGAAGAAGACCTGTCCTTCGCGGGCCAGTTCCTGCCGGACGGCGTTGCGGATCACGGTGTCGTGGTCGCGCACGACGCGCGTCTCGATCGCCAGCCGTTCCTGCGGCGGCGTCTGCAGCAGGCTCATGTCGCGCGCGCCGGTCATGCTCATGTAGAGCGT
>CAYQJG010000024.1:31163-52501 GCA_964417715.1 uncultured Lentisphaerales bacterium
GTCGACGATCAGCAGGCCCAGGTCCTTGAATGTGATCCCCGGCTGCAGCAGCGCGTGCGTGCCGATCACGAGGTCGACCTGGCCGGCGGCCAGCGCATCGAGCACCCGCTGGCGCTGCCCCCACGTGCGGAACCGGCTCAGCACCTCGATGCGCACCGGGTAGGCGGCCAGGCGCTCGCGGAAGGTCTCGTAGTGCTGCTCGGCCAGCACCGTCGTCGGCACCAGCACGGCCACCTGTTTGTTGTTCATGACCGCAATGAAGGCGGCGCGCATGGCCACTTCCGTCTTGCCGTAGCCGGCGTCGCCGCAGATCAGGCGGTCCATGGGGCGCGGCTGCCCCATGTCGTGCTTGATCTCGGCGATGACCTTCTCCTGGTCGATCGTCTCCTGGTAGGGGAATGCAGCCTCAAACTCATGCATCCACTGGGGTGCGGCGTTGAACGCGAAGCCGGGACGCACCTCGCGGCGGGCCTGGGTCTCCAGCAACGAGGCGGCGAGGTCGACGATCGCGCGCTCGGCGGCGGCCTTCTCGTGCGTCCAGCGCTTGCCGCCCAGGTGGTGCAACGGCGCGGCATGGCCGCCCACGCCGACATAGCGGCTGAGCAGGTGGGCGTGCGATACCGGCACATGCAGTTTGGCGCCGTCGGCGTATTCGAGCGTGAAGACCTCGGTGCGGCGTTCGTCGATCTCGATCTCGGTCGTGCCGGTGTAGCGCCCCACGCCGTGGTCGACATGCACGACCAGTGCGCCCGGTTCGAGGTCGCCCAGCGCCTCCACGCGCGAGCCGCGCGAGGCCACGGCCGAAGGCAGGTAGCGCCGGCCCGAACGCTTGCGCACGGCGTACAGGTCCGGCTGGGCCACGACCACCAGGCGCGCCGACGGCAGCATGAAGCCCCCGGAGAGGGCCACATGGCGCACGTCGATGGGCGAGCCCTCGCCCAGTTCGCGGCTGATCACCTCGCAGGCGCCGGCGGTGTCGGCGCAGACTACGACGGTCTCGCCGGCGGCGGCGCGCGCGGCGAGATCGGCCAGCAGGCGCTGGCGCGCGCGCGCCAGCACATCGGGGTGGTGCAACTCGCCGCCGAGGTCGGCGAGCCCCGGCACGGCTGCGATCTCCAGCGGCAGGGCAGGGGTATGCGGCGGCGGCGGGTCGCCGACGAAAAACTGGTGCGCGGGCCTGCGCGCCGCGAGCCGCTCGACCAGGGCGGCCCACGTCAGGTGGTCTTCGAACTCGAGCGCCCGCGTTTCCGCGAACTGGCGCAGGCGGTCGTGATCCAGCCAGATCACCAGGGCGTCCTCGGGCAGCAGGTCCACGAGGGAAGACGTTGTGGCGTCGGCCGATACGCAGGGCGGCAGCCACACGTCCGTGCAGGCGGCCACCGAGCCTTGTGTGCCGGGGTCGAAGGTGCGCAGCGACTCCAGTCGCGTGTCGAAGAACTCGGCGCGGACGGGGAGCGGCAGCGTGAGCGGCCAGACATCCAGCAGGCCGCCGCGCACGGCGAGTTGTCCCTTGGCGGCCACCTCGCTCACGCGGTCGTAGCCGGCGGAGACAAGCTGCGCGATGAGCGTGTCAAAGGCATGGTCAGCCGCGACGACCAGGTGAATCGACGCCGCCGCCAGCGCCGTCGGGTCCGGCACCGGCTGCTGCAGGGCGTGGATGCAGGTCAGGATGACGGCAGGCGGAGTCGCCGCGGCGGGCGCGGGGCGCGCCAGCGCGCGGATCACCGCCAGGCGCGCGCCGGTGAGTTCCACGTCGGCGGCCGCGCCGGCGCCTTCGAGGGCCGGAAAGAAGAGCGGGTGACGGCCGCTTTCGGCGGCGAGCGCCAGGACATCGCCATTGAGTGCCTCGAGTTCCTGCGGGCCGGGCGTGACGGCCAGCACGGTGGCGTGCGGACGGATTCGCGCCAGGGCCAGCACGGCCCACGCCGCCGAGGCGCCGGGCAGGGCCGGGAGGGACAGGCACGCCGCCTGCTGCAACGCGGGGAGATCCAGCGCGGATGCGAAGCGGTCCAAGATCGTGGCAGGTGTCGGCACGCGGACTCCGTTGGCGCAACACCGTTGTACCACGGTTGATGCCGGGTGGGTCAAGTGCGCCCAACTCCCACCAGCGAGTCCAGCCATTCGTTTGAACGGCTGCTGAGCCTGTTTACCGGTGGACAGCGGGACGCGTGGGCGCTACGCTCAGCACACAACGAAAGGGAATGGGCATGGAACAGGCATTGGCGAAGCGGATCGTACCGGTGGTGGTGTTGGACAAGGCCGAGTGGGCGGTTCCGCTGGCCGAAGCCCTGCTCAAGGCCGGGCTGGATGTGATGGAGATCACCTTCCGCACCGCGGCGGCGGAAGCGGCGATCCGTGCGATCGTGGGCCGTTTCCCGAAGATGTGCGTGGGGGCGGGGACGCTGCTGACGACCGAGCAGGTGCAGCGCGCCGCAGGCGCCGGCGCCAGGTTTGGCGTCGCGCCGGGACTGAACCCGAAGACCGTGCAGGCCGCCGCGCAGGCGGGGTTGCCGATGGTGCCGGGCGTGATGACGCCGACCGAACTGGAGGCCGCCATGGATCTCGGCTGCCGCACGCTCAAGTTCTTCCCCGCCGAGGCCGCGGGCGGCGTCAAGATGCTCAAGGCGCTGGTCGGCCCCTACGGCCACACGGGCGTGAAGTTCGTTCCTACCGGCGGCATCGACCTCAAAAACATGCGTGATTATCTCGCGATTCCGGCCGTGGCCGCCATCGGCGGCTCGTGGATGGTCGAGAAGAAGCTGATCGCCGAAGCCCGGTGGGCCGAGATCGAGACCTTGACCCGCGATGCGCTGGCGGCGGCTGTCTAGGCTGAAGGTGCATCCCGGTTGAGACGCTCAAGGAACTGTGGGGAAAAGGGAAGGGGCGGCTGACGGCAAGGTGACGCCCACGCCAACCAATGCCGTCGCCGTCGTGCCGGCCGGTTTCGAGATGCGCGAGGTCGGCGCCATCCTGCGGGTGATTCCGGAAGTGTCGGCCGACGCAGCGGCGTCACCGTACCGGCCGGCGGCGGCTCGTGCGACGGCCGCTCGGACACGACCGTCTGCCTCTTCGTCATGGCCACGCTGGTCGATGCCGACGGCCACGCCCTGACTGCATCGGTTGAGACCAAGCGCTGAACCGCTGCTGTGAGTCCGCAAGATGACCAGGTAGGGCGCGGACCGCGACCGCGTCGGGGATCGCCCCCGCCCGCCCGAACGGAATGGCTTAGCGCAGGATGATCACCGTGCCCGTCGACAGAATCTCGATCGCGCTGCCAGGCGTCGAGAAGTCGACGTTATCGAACCTGCCGCTGCCGTTGTCCGTATAGTGACCTGCGGCCGTGACCGCCACGCCGTCCTTGTCGGTGAAGGCGCCGACGGTCAGGGGCTTGCCGTTGAGGGCGAGAGAAACGTTGGCCCCGGACAGTGTGACGGAGGTGACCGTGGTGTTTGCCAGGACTTGCAGTATCGACTGCCGCTTGACCGTCCAGCGCGTATTGCGCAATGTCAGCACGTCAGTGAGGTTCGCCTGTGCCGGCAGGCAGGTTATCTCGTAGCCGTTCGGATTGGATTGGTTGCCATTGTCCACATTGACCACGCCACCGCCGGCGCCGTCGCTCGCCGTCTCCAGGTAAACCGTGCCGGCCCCGGCCAGTTTGGGCGGGTTGTACGGGTGCCCATTTCCGCCATACGCCCGGATGAGCGTGGTGTCGAAACCGCCGAAATTCGCGCCGGCATTCTTCAGCACCACCGCCACGCGTCCGCCGCCACCGTGGCCATGCCAGTCGTCCAACCCGGCGTTGGCGGTGATCGTGCTGGTTCCAGTCAGGGCGCCAGTCCGCAGGTAGATGCTTCCGCCAGCCCCGGCGCCGCCGGCGTTGAAATCTCCCGTGCCGTTGGCGCTCACCGGCCCATTTACCTGCGCCACGCCGCCGACGGTCAGGAAGACGGCTCCACCGCCCAGCCAACCCTCGCCGCTACTGCCCAGCATTTCGGGCCGAAGCACCACGCCGTAGGTACTTGCGCCCGCGTTCCCGCGCCCGGCGTGGCTCGCGCCGCGGCCCGCGCCCGGCCCGGAGTTCGCTCCGTACCCGCGTCCATTCACGTTGATCGCGCCCGCCGCGCCGATCATGAGGTCGCCGCCGATTGACGCGCAGAGCCTGTACTGTGGCGTGGCGCCAGCGCTGGCCGGATGATTCCACGTGCCGCCCGCCAGCAGTACGTTGCCGGCCACCGTGAAGTTCGTGAACGCGGCGCTGTAGCCGGCGAACGTCGTGTTGAACGTCACCGTGCCGGTGTAGCCTGCTTCCTGCACCCACGCTCCGACTGTCGCGCTGGCGGCCGCGTCCCAGGTCATGTCGTGCGTCGAGTAGACGCCCAGCAGGACCGTTTCTCCGGCGTCCGGCTTATGACCGAGACTCCAGTTCGAGTCGACGCTGGCATTGCCTGCGGCGGCTGCGATCCACACGTTGGTGGGCGCACCGGGCAGGGCGGCCGTGGTCCAACTCGCGGAGGTGGGCGCCCAGGCTTCGCCGGCGATGTTGGTTGCGTAGAAGCGGCAGTAGTAGCCCGTCGCCGGACGCAAGCCGGCGAGTGCCCGCGAAACCACGCCCGTTGCGCAGACGCCGAGACTGTTCGTGTTGCCCCACGCTGATCTGTTGGCGCCGCCGTCCGCCGTGCCCCAGTAGGCGTACACCGTGGTCGCCGCGTTTCCATTGGATGTCAGGTTGCCGTTGAGCGTCGCGGATGTCGCCGTGACGCTGGTCGGACTGCTGGTCAGAATGGCGGGCGGCGCGGTGACGCTTGGGGTCGCGGTTTCCCGCAGCATGATGCCGTCGAACGCATACCCCTTGCCCACGCCGCCGCCGTCTTCAACCCGTACGGTGAAGTCGCCGTCGGCGCCGCACTTGATCTTTGTCCAGCGCGCCACGTACCCGTTGACCCCGTTGATGCCGGAGCAGAACGTCACCGACGTGGGCGAGTTCTCGGTCACGCCGGTGGTGCTGGAGTTGATCGCCGAGTCGGTGTCTAAGACGGTGAACCGGCTGAAGCGGCTGGCGTAGTCGCTGGCGGATCCACCGCGGTTGACGGAGGTGGCGAACTCGTACTCCTTGGCCGGATCGAGGCCGGTCAGGGACGCTTCCATCCAGAAGCCGCCGTTGGCCGTGCCGTAGTAGACAACGTTGTCGAAGGCCACTTTGCCGTTGAAGGTGTTGTAGGCATCCGTTCCAGATGCGGGCATCGGTCCGCCGTCTCCGCCGAATTTGAACACGGCGTAGCTGATGGTAAGCGTCACCGGCAGTACGGTCCCCGTATCGAAGTCCTTCAGCAGCCCCGAGACCGTGCCATCGCCGCGGTATTCGGTGGTGTTGGCCGGATTGGCGCTGGCGCCCTTGGAGCAGTCGTTGTAGGCCGTGAAGCCCGCCACGGGTGCGCTAACGTTGACGTTCACCACGGCGGACGTGGTTGCCAGTCCACCGTTGTCCCAAGCCACGGCCTTCAGGGCGTGGGCTCCTGTCGGCGCAACGCTCCAGGCATAGCTGTAGGGGCTGGACGCATCGCTGCCGAGGCGTGTTGCGCCGTCGTAAAACGCCACGTTGGTCACTGTGCCGTCGCTATCTGCGGCGGTGGCGCTGATCGTGAAGCTCGTTCCCACCGTCGCCGCGTTGGCGGGGCTGGTGATGGCGACGGTCGGCGGCGTGTTCCCCGCAGGCAGCGCATTCGTCACGCTGAGGTCCTGCGCGCTGTCGATGGTTGACCCCGGCACCGGACCCAACCCAAGCATCGTGAGCGCGAGGTTGGCGCTGTCGCCGTTGCGGACGGGCTGGCCGCCGGTGTAGGGAGGGTTGGCCGAAGCGCCCGGCGCCGTGCGGCTGGTCGGATTCATGGCATACAGGTCGCCGCCAGCCGTGACACCCGCGCCCCAAATGTAGAGCGGGATGGTGTAATCGAGCGGATTCGTCGTGTCGCCATGGGCCGTCCCGTGCCCGCCATGATCGGCGGTCAGGATGACAGCGGTCTTGCCCTGCAGGGCGGGGCTGTTCGCCACCATCTGCAGGATCTTGCCGATTTCTGTATCCACGGTCTTCAGAGACGTCGCATAGGCGCTCGCAGGGTCCGTCGACCAGCCGGAACTGTGGCCGACGGCGTCCGGATCCTGGTAGTGGAAGAAGACGAAGTTATACGGCGCGGCGGCCATCTGGTTGGTAAAGTCGGCGGTCAGGCTCGCAGCCGAGATGCCGGCGACCACCTTGTCGTAGTCGATCTTATCGCGACCGTTGTTGGCGCCGGTGGAGTCCAGTGCCCCGCTCGTGGCGCTGTACGACTGCTGGAACAGGCTGAACTTCGATTTACCCGACCACAACCCCGTACGCAGTCCGTTGTCATGTGCGACGTCGAAGCCGCTGGCGATGTAGGCGCCCTTGTTGAGTTCGAGCGTGTCTGTCAGCGCCGGGTCACCGTTGGAGGACCAACCATGGCCGGCGGAACCCGCGACGCCGCGACTGGTCATCATGGTCACATGATTGGGCAGCGTGACGGCATAGTCGGCATCATCGCGGGCATTGAGCGTGCCGGCGCCTTCGGTCTGGAAGCGCTTGAACGTCGTCAGCTCGTTGGGCAGGCCGGCGGTGAGCAACGGCGTCACATACGCCGACCCCATGCCGTCCACACTGATCACGATGACATGCTGGATCTGTCCCATCGTGGCGACCGGCGCAAGGACCACGTTGTCCAGCCCAACGATCTGGTCGGGCGACGGTGTAATGGCATTGTCATCCACCCAGCGCAACGAGAGTGTGCCGCCGTTGACCCAGGGCGCGGCCAGGGCGAAGGTCGTGGCGGGAACGGAAGTGACGCCGACGGTATTGGGCACAGTGGTCAGCGTGGGGTTCAAGGCTGCGACGTTGTTCCAGGTGGTGCCGCCGTCCACACTGTAGAAGAGCCAGAAGCCGGGCAACTCCTCGGTGCCGGCTGCGCCCACGATGAACCGCTTGATGTCGTAGCTGATGGTGACCGAGGTGATCGCCGCGCCCGAGTTGTTGAGCAGCGCCGGAGACTGGATGGCGACGCCGGCAATGCTGGTCGGCGCGGTTGCGGGACAACGGTCGCCCGTTAGTCCGCTGACACCCAAGGCGTTGTAGCCGTTGTTGTTGTTCGCGGACGGAGCGTCGTCCAGGGTCAGGCCGGTGCCCGGATTCATGGTCACGCCCGTCTGTTGGATTGGGGCCGAGGCGGTCCACGTATTCTTGTCGCCGCTGGCCGCGACCAGAATCGACCAGCCGGTCGGCAGGGCGGTGCCGGAGCCCATGCTGTTGAAGTTCTCGGTGAGACCGGTAGGGGAGGAATCGTCGTCGGTGATCACGACGGTCACTTGTTGGGAACCGCTCTCTGTGGCGTTGACCACGGTGTCGATGTCCACGATGATCGTCTCGTTCGGACTCTCGACCAGGATATCCTGCACGGCCGTCAACGTGATCGAACTGCTGAGGTCGCCGGCCGGGATCACGATACTGACGGCGGAGCGCGTATAGTCGGTTGTCAGGGTCGCCGTTCCTGCGAACGTCAGATTCACCGTCACAGACTGCGCGGACGCGGCCGACAGCGTGGCGGTGACCGTCGCCACACCCGCCGCCTCGGCGACCGGGCTGCCGGTCACGCCGAGCGTGACGGTGGACGGCTGAAGGGCGGAACCTTCGGTCGTGAAGGCGTTTGTCGGTCCGGTGGCGCTCAACGCGCCGTCGCTGGCCACGGCGTACCACTCGTAGGCGGCGCCCGCCAGGCGGTTGGACCAGACCAAACTGGTTTCCGTTCCCGAGGGCACACTGGTCCGGGTACCCAGGACCGTGAAGGCGGACGGCGGCGCGGCCATGGTGTAGTTCAGCGTGAATTCGTTATCCGCGTCGGTCTTGGAGGCGAGTTGGGACGGCGAATAGGTCTTGACGCGGATGACGTTGTTGCTGGGCGAAAACTCCATGGTGCGCAGATAGCCACCGCCAGAGTTCTCATCCTGGTAATCGGCGAGGAGCACATCGATAAACCGGCTGCTCACGGCCTCATGTCGACGCCCCTGGCCATGGTTGTGGCCACACAGCATCAGGAAGAGGTTGGGGTTGCTGCTGAGCGCCGGGAAGGTCGTCGTGCCGCCATCCGTGGACCATGCGGCGGGGGTCGGCCAGTTGCTGCCCGCTTGGAGCAGCGAGTGCGTCACCACGATGGCCCGGCGACTCGCGTTGGCCTGCAGGATCCCGTTGGCCCACGTCATGATCGCGGCGTTGGCGCCGGCGTTGAATTCGAGGGACAGCACGATGAAATCCATACCGCCCGAACTGAACAAGTCGTAATGGTTCTGGTAGCCGGTGCTGTAGTTGCCGCCGAAATAGCTGCGCCCGCTGAAGCGACTGGCACTAAAGTAGGTGTTGAACAGGGCGTAGGGCGATGAATCGTGGTTCCCCACCGGAACACCGTACGGAATGCCCTGCGCCAGGCCCGTCGTGACCGGGTTTTCCAGGCGAAAATAGGCGTTGGTGGCATTCCGGTACTGCACATCGTTCGCGACATTCACCACGTCGCCTTCGCCGGTCACATACACGATATTGCGGGCCGTCCGGTTGGCGACGATCCAGTCGATCTGCGACTGGAGGACCGCAGGGACTGTTTCCGAGTAGAACTGGGTGTCCGGCAGGGCCACCACGGTGAAGTCTCGTCCCGGTGCGGCGCTGGCCTGCGCGCGGCCGTAGAACGTGACCGCTAACGGGTCGCTGTTGGGATCGGAGACCGAGACGGTCAGCGTGGCGTTGGTCGAGACGCCCGTTGCGCCGTTGGCAGGCGCCACCAGAGCCGGTGTGGCAGGAGGGTTGTTCGAACTGACCGTCACGGTGACGACGGTCGAGGTCGTGGCCAGACCGCCGTTGTCACGCGCCACGGCCTTGAGCGCGCGACTGCCGACCGTCGCGCCGGTCCAGGCAAAGCTGTAGGGCGCCGTCGCATCGTTGCCGATGACGGTGCCGTCGGCATAGAAGGCCACGTTCGTGACCGTGTCGTCATCGCTGGCGCTCGCCTGGATCGTGAACGCCGTCGGTACGGTCGCACCGTTGGCGGGGCTCGTGATGCTGACGGTGGGCGGCTGGTTGGCGACCGGCAGCAACGGGTAACCGGTGGTCCAGACAGGACCGTTGAGCAAGGTGCCGGCCAGGCCGCTCGTGCCGGTGTTGGCGGCGGACGTGCCGCTGCGCTCCTTGAACGACCAGCGTCCGATCAGGCCCGGCGCCGACGCGACTTCGTTGTACATGCTGCCGGTGAGTTGCGGCAACGTACGGGCGTAGTTCCAGATGCGGACTTCGTCGATTGTGCCGCCGAACGCGCCATAGGGTGCCGCGTTGGGCGACCGGGCACCATCTGAACGCACGGCTGCGGCGATGGCCGCGTGTTGGATGCTGTCCCAGCGCGGCAGGCGCCCGCTTCCAAGCGCAAGTGTGCCGTCGAGTCGGCCGTCAAGGTAGAGCGCCCAATTTGCGCCGTCGAATGTGACCGCAACATGGTGCCAGGTGCTGGCGGTTACGGCCGTGGCGCCAAAAACGGGGTGGTTAAGCCCCGGACTGGTCTGTCCGGCGCCTTCTTCGAAGTCCGCGCCCAACACCGAGTCTGTAACCCGGATGCCAAAGAAGTAGTTGGCGTCCTTGGATGTGGCGTCTTCCTCGGCCGAACCTTTGCAGACAATGGGATAGCCCGTGACGCCGCCCGTCCCAGAACTCGCCGTACCCGACCCACCGGTCCAGTAGATCCAGCACTCGAGGGTGAAGTTCGTGACGCCCAGCGCCGGCGCTGCGCCCATGGTCACGTAGTCGTCGGTGCCGTCGAACCGTAATGCCCCATACCCCGGGTCCGTTACCACGCTCACGTTGACCACGCCGGAAGTGGTTACCAGGCCCGTGTTGTCCTGCGCCACCGCCTTCAACGCATGGAATCCGAGCGTCGCGTTGTTCTAGGTCGCAGTATAGTCGCTAGTGGTGTCGCTGCCCAGCAACGTCCCATCCAGATAGAAGTCCACATTTGCGACCGACCCGTCGTCCGACGCGTTCGCGCCCACGGCCACGGTGGACCCGCTGGCCAGCGCCGAACCGGCCGTCGGAGTGGTGATCGTCACCGAGGGCGGTTGGTTGCCACCGGTCGGTGCTGGTGCGAACGCCGCGACTGAATGCGCCTTTCGACTGGTGCCCGCCGTGGTCCAGGTGTTTATGACCGTACCTGCGGCCGCCACTTCGCGCGTAGAGCCCGCCGCTGCCATCTGCCCACCCCCATTTCGATCCCATTGCTCCGTCATGCCGGTGGCCGTGGCGGTGAAGGAGCTGCCTCCGGTCCCATTGTTGACAACATCCACAAGCCACGCGCCCGCTGTCAACGTGGTAATCGCCAACGAATAGGTTCCCCCGGAACCTGCCGCATTGGCAATCGCCACGGCTTCCGGGGCCGCCTGTTTAACCCCGAATAGCGAGACCGCCCCGCATTCAGCCCCGTTTGACAGGGCACCGTCCAATGTGATGGTGATTGACGCGGTCCCAACAGTCGGGTCCTGTAGATACCACAGTTCGGTAGCGTTATGCGTCGAACTTGAATACTGAACAGCCCGGCTGCCCGGCACCTTCGTCAACGACTGCAACCCGAACGACACGCTGGTGGCATTTCTGTCGGTGGGGTTGCTCTCCGTTGCGACGGCAACAACCAGCATGCGGGACGATCCCGACCCAACCGTATGCGACCATGCTATGGACGAGACCGCCCCGGCAGTACCTGAGCTTGCCGCATCGAACGTGATGGCCGACATACCTTGTGCGGCGCTCAAGAAGACCACCAGACACACCATCCCCATCCGCCATGCCAGGTGTTTCATCAGTGACTCTCCTACGCCGGGGCCCGATTCAATTCTCAGAATGCGCATAATCAAACCAGTCAACGGTGTGCTTGTCAATGGCGATTGCCGCGTCCCACAGGGCGCCCCATCATGGTCTTTCCCTTTGGCTCTCAAAACCGCCGCCGAAGGAGTGGCACGGGCATCGCCCTGGCCGCGCTGCGGGCCGCCAACCCGCCTGCCATGATGACGATGCAGTCCATGGAACCGGTCACCGTGCCCACGATCACCGGGTTCAGGGTGGACACCAACGCCACCCACCTCGACACAGACGTAGCGGGGTCAACAGACGTAGCGGGGTCATGAACAGACGTAGCGGGGTCATGTCGCGTTATGCACCAAACGGCATGACGCCGATGGACGGGATGTCCGACCATGGACCTTCTGTCTCTCTACCCTCCGTTCTTGTTAGGCCCTCTTCTCGCTCTGGCAATCTGTGTGGTGGTGGCAGTGCTGGATCAGAGTTGCCAACTGTAGTCACGTGCCGCCCGCAACCCCCATTCCGCGCCAATCCGTGCGATCCGTAGCCAACCCCCCCCACTCTCAATCTGCGAACATCTGCGAAATCTGCGGACAACGCTCCACTGGATGCGGAAAATGCCGCGTGTCACAACTTTGGAGGTCAGTGGGATGTCAACAAATACGTAACCAATTACCGTACAATCAGTTACAGTGAATTGGACCCACCGCCTTTCCCCTGAAAGTGAGACATCCAGTGCCAATCTGAGCCGTGGATGCCACCCGCCGGCCATGGGCTGCCTGCTTGTGAATGGTCCCCAATCTGCTTGTGATCAGACGGTTCCCGTCCGGGCGTGTCACCGCGCCCGATGCGCTCCGGTGCAGGCACGGGTGGCGCGCGGGCGCATCCGCGATTCGGTGCACCGCCGTCCAACCGCGTGGACGTCTGCCGCGCCAATTAGCGGTCCCGTAGGTCCCGCTGTACTGTCGGTGCCGCGCGGTACAGCGGGACCTACGGGACCGCTGCGGCTCATGTCACGTGATCGTGACGTGCACCGAATCGCGGATGCGCCCTGGCTCGTGTTGAGACAGAAAACCTTGGCCGGATCCACGCCTTCAGCCCTATACTGGACCCCGTCGGCCTACCGCTATGGCCGCAGGAGCACGTTGCATGAACATCGATAAAGACCGCATTGCCGTCCAATACCTCTTCGAGAGCGAGCCCGAGCAGACCTGGCAGCCGCAGGACATCTGTCGGACCCTCGGCTTCCGCGGCAAGCAGGTCAAGCAGTTGCAGAGCCTGTTGCGGCAGATGATCGTCGACGGCGCGATCGTCGAACTGCGGCCGAACGTATTCGGGCTTGGCAAGCCAGCCGACCTCGTGACCGGCCGCCTGACTCTGGTGCGCAGCGGCGCCGGCTTTGTCGCCAACAAGGTCGCCGGCGACACGGTCTGGATCAAGAGCGAGGACATGGGCGTGGCCCTGCCCGGCGACACCGTGACCGTGCGCCTGTACCATGCCGAGGACGATGAAGTGCGCGGCAAGGTGATCCGCATCGTGGAGCGCTCCGCCCGCGATATCGTGGGGACGCTCTTCACAACCGGCCGTTTTCTCTACGTCGTGCCACTCGACCCCGTCTACCGTCAGGACTTCGCCGTGCCGGATGTCCATGGCGCCAAGGAGGGCGACCGCGTGGTCGTGCGCTTCACCAACTGGCCCAACCGCCACGTGGCACCCGAGGGCGAGATCGTGGACGTGATCGGGCCGGCCGACCAGCCGTCGCTCGATACCACCGTGATCTGCCGCCAGTACGATCTGCCCGGCGATTTCCCCGAGGAGGTCATTCGCGAGGCCGAGGCCGTTGCCGGGCGCCTCGCCAAACCCGGCAAACGCCTGGACCTGCGCGACACGTACATTCTGACCGTCGATCCGGTCAAGGCCCGCGATTTCGATGACGCCCTCTCGCTGGGCCACGACGACCAGGACCGCCGCGTGCTGGGCGTGCACATTGCCGACGTGAGCCACTTTGTACGGCCGGGATCCGCGCTGGATACCGAGGCCTACGAGCGCGCCACCAGCATCTACCTGGTCGACAAGGTCATCCCGATGCTGCCCGAGCAACTCTCCAACGGTGTCTGCAGTCTGCACCCGGACGAGGATCGGCTCTGTTTCTCGGCCTTTCTGACCTTCGACGCCTCGGGCCGCGCCGTCGAGCGCCACTTCGCCAAGACGCTGATTCGCTCACGCCTGCGCCTGAACTACGAGCAGGCGCTGGCGATCCTGGAGGATCGCCCGCCCGAGGGGCTGGCCATGGTGCCGGTCGAGGCCGCGGCGCTGCTCAAGGAAACGCACACGCTCTCGCGCCAACTGCGTCAGAAGCGCTTCCAGGCCGGCGCGCTCGACCTCGAGGTGCCCGAGTGCGAAGTGCTGATCGACCCCTCCGGTCGCATGAGCGGCGTGCGCATCTCGCCGACCGACCACGCGCACCAGCTCATCGAGGAGTGCATGGTGGCGGCCAACGAAGCCGTGGCCACCGAACTGGCCACGCGCGGCATCCGCATCCTGTCGCGCCTGCATGAGGCGCCCGATCCCGACAAGATGGAGGAGTTGCAGGCGGGGCTGGCGATGCTGGGGTTCCATCCCGGCGACCTGACCGATCCCAAACGGCTGGCGCGTTTCCTGGCCGACACCGCCGATCACCCGTTGCGCTTCCACGCGCACACGCTTGTGCTGCGCAGCATGAAACGCGCGCTCTATTCTGCCGACAAGGCCGGCCACTTCGGCCTGGCCAAGCGCTACTACTCGCACTTCACCTCACCGATCCGGCGCTATCCCGACTTCGTGCTGCATCGTCAGCTGGCGGCGTTCGTCGCCGATGAGGAAGGCCGCGGGGCGCTGCCGACCGCGTACCTCAAGGCGGCTGCGGAGCAGAGCACGGCGCGCGAGCAGCGCGCGGACGATGCCTCGCGCGCACTGATCGAGATCAAGAAGTTCCGTTTCCTGCAGCAGCAGCTCGACGACCAGAAACCGATCATCTACGACGCCGTGGTTTCGCGCGTGACCAACTTCGGCATGTTTGTCGACGTGACCGAGATTCAGGTGGCCGGGCTCGTGCACATCTCGACGATCTCGCAGCAGTTTGTGCGACACCAGTCCGCCAACGACACGCTGAGCGTGGCCGGCGATGTCTACCGCGTCGGTACCAAGCTGCGCGTCTACGTGTCGAAGGTCGACTTCAACCAGCGCCGCGCCGATTTTTCCCTGGCGCGCGAGGAACGCAAGGGCGCCAAGCCTGAAGCCAAGCGAACGGATCGTGACGGACGTTACGGAATCGTGCCGGCCAGTCGCGAGCGCGCGGCGGGCGGGGCGTCCGGTGGCGGCGGCCGCGGCCGTCCCGCGCAGCCTGCGGCGCAGCAAGGCGGGCCACGCCTGGCCGATGACCGGCCGCGTGGCGGCCGGAGTTCGTCGTCCGGCGCCCGGCCCGGCGGTTCCCGGCCCGGCGGCACCGGCGCGGGCCAGTCGCGCGGTCGCAAGCGGCGCTGAGCGCATCGGCCGCCACTGCGCGCGCGCGGCTATTTCATGGCCGCCAGCACGGCCGCGAGCGGCAGCGTGGCGAACGTGGTCGCGGAGTCGGACATGGCATACGGGATGATCAGGTTCCGGCCGTGCACGAGACTTCCGCACGAATACACGACGTTGGGCACGTAGCCTTCGCGTTCGTTCTCATTGGGCTTGAGCAACGGTTCGTGCGAGCGGCCGATGACGCGGGTAGGATCATCCCGGTCGAGCAGAAAGGCGCCGATGCAGTATTTCCGCATCGCGCCGACGCCGTGGCTGAGCACGAGCCATCCGGCTTCTGTTTCGATCGGTGATCCGCAGTTCCCCATTTGGATGAACTCCCAGGGGAACTCAGGCCTCAGGATGACCTGTGCCGAGTGCCAGAAATGGAGATGGTCTGAGAACATCACGTAGATGTTCTCCTGATCCTGGCGTCCCAGCATGGCGTAGCGGCCGCCGACCTTGCGCGGGAACAGAGCCAGGCCCTTGTTCTGTATGGCCGGTCCGTTCAACGTGATGAACGTGAAGTGCAGAAAATCGGACGTTTCGATGAACTGTGGCATGGTCGTGTGACCATTGTAGGCCGTGTACGTCGCGTAGTAGGTTTGCGTGCCGTCCTCATGGGTGAACCGTACGAAGCGGGCGTCCTCGATGCCGTTGCTCTGCGAGGGTGAGGTCGGAAACAGCACGCGCTCGGACAGGTGCGAGTCCTCAGGAAACTGCACTTCGTAGTTCGACCGCGCAAGCAGGATGACTTTCCTGGCCATGTCGGCGCTGTTCTGTCTGCGCGCCTGGAGCAGCCGTACGGCGTTCTCGACGCTGCCGCGCAACTCCTCCAGGGTGAACACGTCGGGCAGGTCGTGCATCGCGCGGCGGCTGAATGCGCCTTCCAGTCCGAGTTCCGCGAGCTTACGCACAAACAGGTGCTTCTCGTATGCGGCGTTCGGCGCCTGCGCGGGTTCCAGGCAGTAGCGCCGCGACGGCATAAGGGTGATGTTGTTCGCGGCGTTCACGATGCCGCTGCGGAAGGTGATGGACGAAAGGTGGCCCTCGCCGGTTGCCCGCAGGCTCAGGATGAAGCGCAGCGCGCCTCGTGGCAGACGTGACTGGTTCGGATGCGGCACGATGGAGGGGTTGAACAGCGCGGCTGCCTCGAGCGAGTACTCGTGGCTGAAATAGGAGCCGATCAGCAGCCTGCGCTCCCTCGAAAGGGCCTCGTCCGTGCGCACGCAGAGGCGCATCTGCTCAAAACGGCGCTCCAGAAACTCGTCGATCTTCACATGGCGCTTGCCGAATTCAGCACGCACCTGCGCCCACAGTTTGCGGACCGTGCTCTCGGGTAAGGCCATGACTTGGGCGCAGATGCGGAGCGCACGCCGGTCGCTGGGCTGAAGGAACGGACGCAGCAGCACCCGCGTGGGATCGGGGCGCAGGATCAGGCTTGCGCGCTCCATTTGTGTTTTTGTCATAGTGGGCTACGAGACTGGGCGATCGAGTACGATGACCGTGTTCTGAAGGCGCTGCATGTCGGCGAGTGCAAGCAGAAACGAGAGCGTCGATTCCGCCCCCTGATTGCCATTGACCCGGTCAACGTGCAGGGCGTCGCGGCAGCCGCCGGTGCTTGGCGCATACAGTTCCAGCCCCAGGTCATTCCAGCCCAGGAACCAGTCGAATGCGCGGTGGGCCTGCTCCAGCCACCATGCGTCCGAGGTCGCGCGATAGGCGGCGAGACTGGCGGATACCATGGCTTGCGCCTCGATGGGCTGCTGGTCAAAGAGGGCGCGCGGACCGCCGCGGCGATAGAATCCGTTGCTGCCGATGGGGCGCAAGTGGCCGTTCTCGGATGTCTGCACCTCAGCCAGCCAGCGCAACGTGGCCAGGCCGCGTTCGAGCACGGCCGGTTGGTTGGTCGCGCTGCCCGTCAGGATCAGGGCATGCGGGAGTTTGGCGTTGTCGTAAGTCAATTCCTCCTCGAACCAGGGCCAATCCGGCTGCGCCGTCCGGTCGAAGAGCCCCATCAGCAGCTGCGTGAGGGTGTCGCGGACCTGGGCGGCCGCCCGGTCGCCGCTCATGCGGCTGAGATACTCGTGGATGCCCACGAGACCGAACGCCCAGGCGCGCGGCGACGAGAAGCCTGTCATGACCGGCAGGGCTTGCGCGAAGAGCTGCCCGGCTATGGCCTGGAAACTGCGGTGGCGCGAGCGCCCCGCCCCGGTACCCAGTGCCCAAATCGCCCGCGCGTGCGAATCCTCCGATCCCTCCTCATCGGCCCAGCGACGATCAAAACCCAGCAGGTTATGGAATCGTCGCGTCTTCTGATTGAAGGCGTGGTGAAGGAAGGCCGCGTAGGTCGTGGCCAGCGCGCGGATGCGATCCGGTTCCTCCCTCAGCTCATCGAGCAGCACGGCCAGAATGAAGGCGCGTGCGTTGTCGTCCGTGCAGTAGCCCTCCGAGAAGTTCGGCACGCTGAAGACGGCGTGCTGGAACACGCCGGTCGAATCGGTCATTCTCAGGAGGTGGTCCAGTGTTACGTCCGGCAACTGGCGCGGAGCCTTGTCCAGCGTCTTCGTGGCGAAAGACTTGCGCGAAAGCACGGCGCCCTCAATACGCGCTTGCTCGAACGATTGCATGTACGTCTGCGCGACACGGCTCCAGATCATCTCGCGGCCCAGTTTGTAGGCATTCTTGCGCATCGCCTGACGGCGCGTCTCGTCGCGCAGCAGGCCATTGATCTCGCGCGCGATGGCCGGGGCATCGCCAAAGGGCACCAGCACGCCACGGTCGTCGGCCAGCAACTCGGCGGCGTGCCAGTAGGGCGTCGAGATTACCGCCTTGCCCGCGCCGAACGTGTAGGCCAGGGCGCCCGACGTGATCTGCGCTTCGTGGAGATAGGGCGTGACGTAGAGGTCGGCTGCTCCGATGAACTCCTTCAGTTCATCGATTGCGACGAAACGGTTATAGAAGATCACGCTCTTCTCGACCCTGTTCTTCTTGGCGAGGCGTTCGAGTCCCAGGCGGTAGACCTCGCCATGCTCGCGCACTTCGTTCGGGTGGGTGGCGCCGAGGACGATGTAGACCACGTTCGGGAACTCCGCCAGAACGGACGGCAGCGCGTTGAGCACGTGCTCGATGCCCTTGTTGGGGGAGAGCAGGCCGAAGGTGAGCACCACCACCCGGCCTTCCACGCCGAACTGGTCCTTGTAGTAGCTGGGATCGACGAAGGGAATATCGGGGATGCCGTGCGGGATCAGATCCACCTTGGCCAGCGGCGTCCGGTAGATCTGCTGGAGCATGTGCCGCCCGCGCTCGGACATGACAACGAGCCGTGTCGAGCGTGCGATCACCTCCTGCATCACGCGCTGTTGATCGGGGTTGGGGTCGCTCAGGACGGTGTGGAGCGTGGTGACAACCGGCATCTTCAGCTCGCGCAGGAGCGCCAGCACGTGGCTGCCGGCCGGGCCGCCGTAGATCCCGAACTCGTGCTGCATCGAGACGATGTCGACGTTGCCGATATTGAGAAAATCCGCCGCGCGCTGGTAGGACGCTACATCCTGCTCCTCTATCTCGAACTGGACCGTATCCGGGTAGTCATAGCCGCCGGGCACGTCGTTTATCGGCACGGCCAGGCAATGGCTCTGCGGGTGTGCCGTTGCCACGGCTGCAAGGACGTCGGATGTGAATGTGGCAATGCCGCACTTGCGTGGCGGATAGTTGCCGACGAATGCAATCCTACGGGGGGGCGATGGCGATTCCATGGTGGAGGTCTCCCAACTTGCCGTCACGGTACGCCATGTGTCGCGCGTGCGCCATGGGGTGTAACCCTACTGCAGGGCGCGCCTGCGGCCGACCTGGCCGTCCGTCCGCGGTAGGGTTACACCCCATGTCGCGACACCCTAGTAATCTCGTACTCTCCGGCTGGCGCTGAAGTCGATCTGCGGCGCGGAACAAAGGGAGAGAGCCCATGCCTATTGGAACGATACTGCTGGTTGTCCTGATCTTCATTCTGGTGGGCGCCTTGCCAACCTGGCCTCACAGCAAGAACTGGGGCTATTACCCCAGCGGCGGGATTTCGCTTGTTGCCCTGATCCTGATCCTGCTCATACTGACGGGCCGGCTCTAGCGCGAGGGAGATCAACCATGAACGGGTGCGTGTTCACACTGCCGGCGCTGCCCTACTCGCAGGATGCCCTCGAACCTCATGTTTCGGCGCGCACGATGGGCCTCCACTACGGCACGCACCATCAGTCGTACGTTGACAACCTGAACAAGCTGGTTGCCGCTGCGCCGTGGGCTGCCTGTCTCACCCTCGAGCAACTGATCGTGGCGAGCGTGGCGGTGTCCGACCGGGCGGCCCTCTGCAACAATGCGGCGCAGGCATGGAATCACGCCTTCCTCTGGAACAGCATGAAGCCGGGCGGAGGCGGCCGGCCCACCGGGCGGATGATGGACCAGATCAACATGTCCTTCGGTGGCTTCGATGCGTTCAAGCGTGCCTTCCTGGCGGCCGCCACCGACCTGTTTGGCAGCGGGTGGGTCTGGTTGGTGCAGGATGGCGAGGTCCTGAAAATTCTTAAGACGGCCAATGCCGACACGCCCATCATGCACGGGAAGACCGCGCTCCTGACATGTGACGTCTGGGAGCACGCCTACTATCTCGACTACCAGAACCGTCGCCAGGATTTCGTCCAGGCCTTTCTGGACCATCTGGCTAACTGGGAATTCGCGGCGGCGCTGCTGAAGTGATGTCTGGCGCGTGCTGGCGATGCTCGGAACGGAGTTAGGCATGTCCGTTGAGTTCAAGGATTACTATGATGTTCTTGGTGTGGCCGCCCATGCGAGTGATGCCGAAATCAAGAACGCCTTCCGCGGCCTGGCGCGCACGTACCACCCCGATGTTGCCAGGGACAAAGCCGGCGCCGAGAACAGGTTCAAGGAGATCAACGAAGCCAACGAGGTGCTCAGCGATCCCGAGAAGCGGCGGAAGTACGACGAACTGGGCGCCAACTGGAACCGTCCTGACCGGGAGACGCCGCGCCGACCGGGAGGATTCCGCGGAACCGCGGAGGGTGGCCCCGAGTTCCATTTCGACGGCACCGGGTTCAGCGATTTCTTCGAGCAGTTCTTCGGCAGCCGCGGCCGCCCGCCCGCGGGCTTCGGCCAGGAATGGGAGACGGGGCGCGAGTCCCAGGCGGCGGCACAGCGAGGGCAGGACATCGAGGGCGACATCCTGGTAACGCTGGATGAGGTCCTGAATGGATCGACGCGCACGATCAACCTGCGACGGAACGATGCGCGCGCCGGGCAGCCAACAACGCAGACCTTGCGGGTGAAGATCCCGCCGGGTGTGCGGGAGGCGCAGCTCATTCGTCTCGCGGGCAAGGGGCAGGAGGGTGTGGGCGGCGGCGCCGCCGGCGACCTGTTCCTGCGGGTGAAACTGGCCAAGCATCCCGACTTTGGCGTCAGGGGATGCGACCTCCATTTCGAACTGGTGCTGGCGCCATGGGAAGCGGTGTTGGGCGCCACCATCCACGTTCCGACGCTCGACGGCATCGTGGCCCTGCGGGTTCCGCCGGGCACGACAGCCGAACGGGAGTTCCGTCTGCGAGGGAAGGGTTTGTCAACAGGCGCGGGCGCGCGCGGCGATCTGCGTGCCCGCGTGAGCGTCCAGGTGCCTACGCAGCTCACGGCCGAACAGAAGGCCCTGTGGGAGCAACTGGCCGCACAGGCGACGTTCAACCCGAGGAAGCCTTCATGAGCATCCCCTGCAATCCGGAAGCGCCATCGGTGCTGGCACTCGAGTTGTTCCAGCCGCAGCCCAACGTGTTCTACAGCCTCGATACGGCCGCCCGCCTTGCGGGCGTGTCGCGTCGCTCCATCCTGGTCTACTGCCGCGCCGGGCTTCTGCAGCCGGTCTTCGAGCCCCCCTACGGGGTCATGGTTTTCACCGAGGAAGCCATTCTCACCATCCGGCGGATCGAGTACCTGCGGTCTGCCCATGGCGCTGGCGTGGCCTGGATCAAACACATGTTCGATCTGCTCGGCGAGGTCGAGCGCTTGCGTGCCGAGTTGCGTTTCCTGCGAAACCATTGACGAGGTCACAACCGGTCGCCCCGAGGCCGAACGAAGGAAGATATGAAACCTATTCTCAGAAGGATGGCCTTGCCTGCGGGTGCGGCCCTGCTGGCCGCGCTGGTGGTGGTTCCGTCGTTCTGGGCTTTCAGGCGCGCCAACGACGCGGCTGAAGCCCGGAAGCACACCTACCAGGCGATCGGTCTCGCCGCCAACGTGCTGTCATCCTTGAGGGCGGCCGAGCGCAGCCAGCGCGGCTATCTGCTGACAGGCGACGAGGACTTGCTGAAACCGTATTTGGCGACCGGCTCCGGCCTTCACCGCGACCTGGAGAAACTGCGTTTGCGTGCGCCCGGCGCTGCCGCTTCTGGCCATCTGGACAGGGCTTCGGCCCTGATCGACGCCAAACTGGCGGCGATGTCGCGCGCCATTGAGGTGCGCCGAACCCCGGGTTCAGTTGCACCGCCGCCCGCAGAAGTCGATCCAGGCACACAACTGGCCGACCCGATTGGCGCGGAGATCGGCGGCTTCATCCAGATCGAGGAGAGGGCGGTTGCGCAACACGATGCGGCGGTTCAGACGAACATGCGCTACCTGTTCGCCGTCATCGTCACGGCCAGCCTGTTCACATTGCTATTCGCACTGTCTTTTGTGCACTGGATCAACCGAGCGATACAGCAGCGGCTCAAGGACGCCGTGCACATGGAGACGCAGCGCCTGCTGCACGATCAGGAAGAGACGAACGGGCAACTGCTCCGGGCCAACCGCACCTTGCAGATCAGCGAGGCCAAGCTGGCTGTCACGCTCAGTTCCATCGGCGACGGCGTGATCGCCACCGACGCCGAGG
>CAYQJG010000025.1:0-51321 GCA_964417715.1 uncultured Lentisphaerales bacterium
CGCCGGCGCAGCCGCGCCGGTTGCCGCCGCCGGTCGCCCCGCGCCTGCGGCCGCTCCGGTGGCGGCCGCGCCCGTGGCGCCCCCGGCCGCGGAACTCGGACCGGACACGCCGGCTGATACGGAAGATTTGCCTTTCTAGAGACGATGGTGCAAGCGAAGGAGTGGTAAGCCTATGGCTTTCAAGAGAAACAGCAGCAGTAGCAGTGGCAGCAGCAGCGGTGGCCGGGGCGGCAGCGGCGGCCGAAGCAGCAGCAAGACCGACGAGACTCGCGGTCCCAGGAAGCGGACCCGCTACCTGGATCCGAATATTGTTGTGGACTTGAATGATCCCGAGTACCTGCGCCGTTTCGTGACGGAATACGGCAAAATCGTTCCCGCACGGCTGACCGGCGTGACCGCCCAACAGCAGCGCGATATCAAGCAGGGCGTCCGCCGCGCCCGTAACATGGGCCTGCTGGCCTAGTCGGAAGGACGCGTAACAATGGCTATCGAAGTTCTGCTGATGGCGGATGTGCCCAGTCTGGGTCAGGCCGGTACGGTTGTGAAGGTGGCGCCGGGCTATGCCCGCAATTTCCTGCTGCCCAAGGATCTCGCCGCGCCCGTGACGGCCGGCTCCCTGCGCCAGCTCGACAAGCGGCGCAAGGAACGCGATGAGCTCGCGCGCATCCAGCGCGCCGAGGCGCAGGCCAAGGCCGACAAGCTGAAGAATGTGTCGATCACCATCCGCGCCAAGACGATGGATGGCCAGAAGCTGTACGGCTCCGTGAATGTCGTGGACGTCGTCGACAAGCTGATCGAGCAGGGCGTGACGGTTGACCGCAGTCAGGTCGACCTGCCCGAGCCGCTCAAGGAGATCGGCACGTTTGACGTGCGGATCAAGCTGCATGCGGATGTGGTTGTCACCCTCAAGGTCTGGGTCGTCGAGGAATAGCACCATGCCGCGGGAATCCGCAGCTTCCGGCGTGGCTCCTGCCTTGCGGGCGCCGCCGCACAGCGCGGAGGCCGAGCGGGGCGTGTTGGGGTCCATCCTCCTGGATTCGTCCAGGGTGATGGACCTTTGCACGGAGCAGGGGCTGGTGCCGGAGGCATTCTACCTTCCGGCCCACAGCGTCCTCTTCGCCGCCCTGGTCGAAATGTCGCGACAGGGCGTCGCGATTGACGCGCTGACCGCCACGGACCGCCTGCGCGCCGGCAACCATCTGGACGAGATCGGCGGCGCGGCCTTCCTCGAGCGGCTCATCGACCAGACGCCCACCGCGGCCCACGCCGAATACTACATCGACATCGTCCGGCAGAAGCACCTGCTGCGCGCCATCATCGCCTGCTCCCAGGACGCGCAGCGCGCCTGCTATGACGACAACCAGAGCGCCGACCTGGTGCTCGGGCAGGCCGAACAGGCCTTCCTCGGCATCGCCGAGACGCAGCGCCGGCTGACGGCCTCCTGGCCCCAGGCCATCCGCGATACCATGGCCCACATCGACCGGCTGTTCTCGCTCGGCCCGGGCGGGTTCACCGGGCTTCCCACCGGGTTCCAGAACCTCGACCGCAAGACCCGCGGCCTGCGTTCGGGCGAGATGATCGTGCTGGCAGCCCGCCCCTCCATGGGCAAGACATCGCTGGCCATGAACATCGCCGAGTGCGTCGCCCGCGGCCGCGACATGAACGACCGCCCGTTCAAGGGCGACCACGCCCGTCCCCACGCCGTCGTGATCTTCAGCCTCGAGATGTCGCAGGAGGCGCTCTCCATGCGCATGCTCTGCGGGTTCGCCGGCGTGCCGTCGTTCCAGATCGACAGCGGCCTGATCAACCCCCAGAAGGTCAACCAGGAGCTCACCCGCGCCGCCTCCCAGCTCAGCAAGGCGCCCATCTTTGTCGACGATACCGGCGGCCTCGACGTGATGCAGATGCGCGCTACGGCCCGGCGCCTCAAGAAGAAGCACAACGTCGAGTTGATCGTCATCGACTACCTTCAGCTCCTCAACTGCCGCGAACTCGCACGCCAGGGCCGCCAGCTCGAGACCGCCGCCATCTCCGCCAACGTCAAGGCCATGGCCAAGGAGCTCAAGATCCCCGTCATCGTCCTCAGTCAGCTCAGCCGCGCGCCCGAACAGCGCGGCGACAAGAGCGCCAAGCCCAAGCTCTCCGACCTGCGCGACTCCGGCGCGATCGAGCAGGACGCCGACGTCGTCTTCCTGCTGCGCCGCCCCTCCCGCTACGCCGGCGATCCCGAGTATGACGACACCACCCTGGCCGTGGTCGACGTGGCCAAGCACCGTAACGGACCCACCGGCGAGGTGCGCCTGAATTTCGACGACAAGCTCACCCGCTTCAGTGATCGCACCGATGTCCATGGCGACGACGGCGAGCCCGACGACGGCGCCGCGCCGGCGCAATAGCGGTGGACCTGAAACCGCAGATATCCTACACTCAGGCATTCGAAACGGGGTGCTGGCTGGCGCCCGGTTACTAAAGGAGAGTCCCCATGCAGCGTTCCGTCTTCACGTCTCTTGCTGTCGCGCTGATCCTGGCTGCCGGCGTTGCCGCCGCCGCCGACACGATCCGCGAGGTCCAGGTGCGGCAGTTGGACACGTTCACCGCCAACGCCGGCGATGTGCTGTCCTTCTGCAGCGCCAAGCCCGGCGCCGTCGTCTCGCAGACTGATCTTTCGCGCGACGTGCGCGCGCTGCTGGATACCGGCCGCTACGGCTACGCCGGCGTCGAGATCGTCGCCGTCGAGGGCGGCGTGCGCGTGGTGTACGTCGTCAAACGCCGCTACCGTTACGTGGCGCCGCCGGCCATCACAGGCGTGTCATTTGTCAGCGAGGCGCGCATACTGGAGTGGCTCGACCTCAAGGAAGGCGCCTTCATCGACGAGCAGCTCCTGGCCGTCAAGTGCGCCAAGGTCCGCGACGAGTATGTGAAGCGCTATTTCCCGAAGGTGACCGTGACCGCCGACCTGCAGGCGACGGATCCCACCAACGGCCTCGCGAAGGTGGCCCTGAAGATCGACGAGGGCAAGCGCGCCAAGATCGACGACTTCGTGTTCGAGGGCAACAAGGCCCTGCCGGACGCCGAGCTGCGCGCGACCTTCGGTCAGCGCCCGTGGTACGACCCGCGCGGCTGGTTCAGCGAAACCCCCTATGACGACCAGCGCATGGAAGAGGCGCGCGAGAAGGCGCGCGAGGCTTACCTGGACAAGGGCTACCTCGATGTCAAGGTGTCCGAGCCGCGGCGCCAGCCGGCCGGCTCCAAGAAGGACGACATTGTCTTCACGGTCGAGGAAGGCCAGCCCTACACCATCGAGGCGCTCTCCATCAGCGGCGTCACGCTCTTCCCGACCAACGAGGTTCTGGCCGCCGCGCAACTCAGGTCCGGCGATGTTGCCGGCCGCAGCGCCATCCAGAACGCCGTCAAGGGCGTGCGCGACTACTACGGCGCGCGCGGCTACGTCGAGACCGGCGTGCGGCCGATCATCGAGACGCCGGCCGATAAGCCCGGCCGCGCCACGATCCGCTTCGATGTCCGCGAAAGCCAGCTCATCCGCATCCGCAACATTGTGATCCGCGGCAACACCCGCACCAAGGACAAGGTCATCCGGCGCGAGATTGCGGAGAAGGTCAGCCCCGGCGAGGTCATGAACGAGCCGCTGATCGAGCGCAGCGAGAACCGCATCAAGAACCTGAATTATTTCAGCGAAGTGCGGCATTACACCTCGCCCGGCGAAGTGGAGAACGAGCGCGACCTGGTGTTCGAGGTCAAGGAGCAGCGCACCGGCAACTTCATGATCGGCGCCGGGTTCTCGAGCGTCGACAACCTCGTCGGCTTCGCCGAGATCACCCAGAGCAACTTCGACATCGGCAACTGGCCGTATTTCACCGGCGGCGGCCAGAAGGCCCGCGCCGGCTTCGAGCTCGGTTCGACCCGCCAGACCGTCGAGCTGGGCTGGACCGAGCCCTGGTTCCTCGACAAACCCATCGCCCTGACGACCGAGCTATTCCGCCGCATGCGCGGTTACGACGAGTATGACGATATCCGCATGGGCGGCAGCGCCGGCCTCTCGTACCCCGTGGCCATCGGCCGCATCGGCTTCAAGCACACGCTGGAGCAGGTCGAACTGGACGAGGTCGCCGAAGGCCCCTATTACGACAGCGTGCTGTGGTACCCCGGCCGCCAGCTGAACGCCTACCGGTACACCGACGAGCCCGACTCCGCCATCAACAGCGCCATGCGCGTGTTCTGGTCCTACGACACGCGCGACCAGGCCTTCGTGCCCACGCGCGGCGTCCAGGCCACCGTGTTCGGCGAACTGGCCGGCACCGTGTTCGGCGGCGACAATGACGTCTACAGCATGGGATTCCAGGCGCGCCGCTGGTTCCCGCTGCCGTGGGGACGCCACGTGTTGAGCCTGCGTGCGCGCGCCGAGACGGTGGACGCCTACACCGGCGAAGTGCCGATCTATGACCGGCTGTTCCTCGGCGGCGGCCGCACCGTTCGCGGTTTTGAAAACCGCAGCATCGGCCCGCTGGTCGTCAGCCGGCGCGACCGCGACTGGCATCCGATTGGCGGCCAGACCCTCATGAATGCGGGTGCGGAGTATACCATCCCCGTGTTCAAGGCCGTGCGTGTCGCCGGCTTCGGCGATATCGGCAGCCTCGGCGCCGACAGCTTCTCCCCCGAGACGAGCAGCTACGCCGCTTCCGTCGGCGTGGGTCTGCGCATCGACATTCCCGGGTTCCCCGTGCGGCTGGACTATGCCGTGCCGGTCGTGACGCCTGACAATGCCGGCACCTCGGCGTTCGTGTTCTGGATCGGCTTCGAATAAGCACAGGAAAGAAGAACGATATGAAGATGACAGGTCTGCTGGTTGTACTGGCTTTCGTTGGCGTGGTCGCGCGCGGCGCGGATGCGAGCGTCGCCGTGGTGGACATGGAACAACTCGTCCGCCGGCATCCGAACACCGCCGAGGACAAGAAGGCGTTGGACGCGACCCTCAAGCAGTACGAGGGCGAGCGCGATACCCAGCGTGCGCAGCTCGACGCCTTGCGCGCCGAGTATGAGAATGCGGCCAAGGAATCGGACAGCCCCGCGCTGAGCGCAGCCGGGCGCAAACAGGCCGAGACCGCCGCGCTGAAGAAGCGCGAACTGCTGGTCGATGCCGACCGCCAGTTCGGCGAGATGATGCAGCTCCGCCGCAAGCAGCTTTCCGAGCAGGAGATGCGCATGCTCAAGCGCACCACCAGCGATCTGCGCGAGGTGATCGCCAAGATCGCCGTGCAGAAGAAGCTGTCGGTCGTGATCGGCGCGGCCACCGTGGCCTATGCCGAGAAGAGCGTCGACATCACGGCTGATGTGCTGCGCGCGCTGGGCGTGGACCCCAATGCGCCCGATCCGGTCGATGCCCCGGCACCCGCCGTCGGGCCGGTCGACATCAAGATCAAGAAGGATGCCAAGCCGTGACATGCACCGTCGCCAGTCTGGCTGAGCGACTGGGGGGCGTGACTGAGGGCGACGCCACGGTCAGCGTTCAGGCGCTGGCCAGTCTGGCGGAAGCCCGGCCCGGCGACATCTCGTTCCTTGCGAACCTCAAATACGAGAGCCTGCTGGCACTGACCCAGGCCACGGCGGTGATTGTGGACCGCGCATGGCAGGGCTCGTGGTCGTGCCGCGCGCTCATCCGCGTCGACAATCCCGACAAGGCATTCGCCGCGCTGGCGCCCCTGTTTGGCCCGCCTCCGGTGGTGCGCGCGCCCGGCGTCCATCCCACGGCGGTCATCGGCGCCGGTGTGGTCCTGGGGCGCGATGTCCATGTGGGCCCGTGCGCCGTCATCGACGACGGCGCCCGCATCGGCGACCGTACCGTGATCGACGCGCAGGTATTCGTCGGCACGGGCGTCAGCATTGGCTGCGACGGCCATCTCTACCCGCAGGTCGCCATCCGCGAAGGGTGCCGCATCGGCGACCGCGTGATCCTGCATTGCGGCGTGGTGATCGGCGGCGACGGCTATGGCTACAACATTACGATGAGCCCCGACGGGCGCATTGTGGTTGCGAAGATCCCGCAGATCGGCATTGTCGAACTCGGCGATGATGTTGAGATCGGCGCCAACGCAACGGTCGACCGCGCCCGCTTTGGGCGCACGCGCATCGGCAACAGCGTCAAGATCGACAATCTCGCGCAGATCGGCCACAACGTCCAGGTCGGGGACCTGACCGGCATCATGGCACAGGTCGGCATTGCCGGCAGCACGCGGATCGGTTCCGGGTGCATCATCTGGGCCCAGGCCGGCCTGACCGGACACATCAAGGTCAATGACCGCGCGCAGGTTGGCCCGCGGGCGGGTGTGTCCAAGGATGTGCCGCCGGGCGAGTACGTGATCGGCGAACCGGCTGTCTCCAAACGCGAGTTCGTCAAGACGCTCGCGACGCCGCGGCAGGTCGAGAAGCTCAAGACGCGCGTGGCTGAACTCGAGGCGCGCCTGGCCCTGCTTGAGGTCGGCGCCCGGCCATTGGGTTGAGCATCAGCTGGATCGTTCCGACAGTGCGGACATCCGGGGTCGTTCGGAGAGGGATTGCCGCGGGCGTATGATGAAGTCCAAGAGCAACAACAGAATGCCCAGGCGACCGGTTGTCGAACTCGCCCCGTCACCATCCAAGACGCGTCCGGATCTCGTTCCGCGGCGCAGACTCTCCCGCCGACAGTGGCGCCTGTTGGGCGCCGGTGTTGTGCTGCTGGTCGCCCTGGCGCTGCGCGTGCCGTGGCGCAACGCGGATGTCGGCAATGCCGGGCTGTGGACGTATGGCTACTTCGTAACCGACGAGGGGTACTTCACGTCCGGCGGACGCATCCACGCGTTGACCGGGCATTGCCTTGATCCCGAGATGAACGATCCGCCCACGTTCGGTGCCGCGCCGGCGATGCACTACCTGAGCGCGCTGAGCTACCGCATTCGTGGCGTGACGTACGACGCTTGTCGCTGGCCGACGATGTTGGCGGGTGCGGTGGGTTGGGTGTGCGCGTTCTGGCTGGCCTCTTCCGTCACGCATCCGGCCATCGCCTTGCTCGTTACGCTGGTGCTCTCCGTGAACCCGCTCAGCCTGACTTACGAGCGGGCGTCCAGTTCCGACGTCGTGGTTGGCGGGTTCCTGCTGCTGGCGTTGTGCCTGGCCCGCGCCCGGAAGGCCTGGGCTTGGTTCCCGGCTGGCGCGTTGCTGGCGTTGGCCCCGGCGGTCAAGGCCACGGGCATCGGGTTCCTGCCGCTCGCGTTCCTGCTTGCGGCGACTCTCCCGCGCCGCCGGTGGTTCCGCATAGGCGCCATCGCGGCGGGTTTTGCGGCGGGTTGGGTCGCGATGCATGGCTTTAACGCGTGGGTGTTGAGAAGCCATCCCTCGCACCTGGCGCCCGCCGGCCTCAGGGGCGCGTGCTCAATGTCTGCAGGAGGGCTTCCGCGGCCCACATGGGAGCAGGCCATCCGGGCGCTTTCCGTGTTTCCGCGCTATCCGGTCGACACCCGACTGGGCGTGTTCATCGCATGGTGTCTGGGCCTTCCCGCCTGGGCGGCCATCGCGCAGGCCGCGCGCGGATGGCGCCATGGGTGGAACCGGCGGCTGGCCCTGTATGTTGGCGTGCTGGTGTTTGGATTGGCCCTCGCTGTCCAGGTTGCACCGGTGGAGCGCTATTTCCTGGCACTGGTGATGCTCACGCCGTTCCTGCTTGTCAACGCGCGTGCTTCGCTCTTCGGCTGCAACCGGGGAACACCCGCTTTGCGCGGGGTCGTTCTGGCTGGTGCCGCGGTTGTGGCTCTGGCCTTCTTCTGGACGGCCGCTGCGACCACGCAGGGCCGCGCTCCGGACGCGTTTCTCGCCAACGAATACAACCTTCCCGCCTCATGCAGTTGGTTGCTGACGTGGCCTGGGCTGGCTCTGACCGGCGCCGTCCTGATGGCCGCGCTGAGTCCCTGGCGCGGTGGGTGGCGGGGTATCGCCATCGCCGCACTGGCCGCGCCGATTGGCGCCCAGCTCTTCTACCATGCCTGGGCGATGGCACGGTTGGGAGGGCCCTATAGCGCGCCCGGCCACACGACGTTCCTGGTTCAGCAGATCCTGCTGCTGGCTACCCTCGGGCTGTTCGTCGTTCCCGGTCGACACTGCCGATGGCCGTTCTGGTATGGGACGCTTGCGGCGTTGTTCCTGCTGGTGGCCGTGGGCGACCATCACTGGCGCATGGCTTACCCGGCGCTGCTGAGACGCACCGAGAACGTCTACCACGCCGCCCAGGCGCTGGAGCGCGCCCTTCCGGCCAACAGCATCGTGCTGGGCAATCGCGCCTCATCCCTGCTGCGGGGCTCGCGTCTGCGGCTGGGCTGTTGCTCCCCCAACTTCTCGGCGCAGAGCTTCGTCGACAAGGTCCAGCGCATCATCGGCGACCATCCCGGCCAGCCCGTGTTCCTGCTGGTGGATGAGGATCACAGTTACCATTGGACGTACATCCAGCAGAAGGGGCTCGACGTGATCGACACACAGGTCGTGGGGAGCCTGTCGTTGCCCGCCGCGGGGGGCGAAGGTAGAGCCTTGCGCGTTTACGTGGTTCGTCTGACGGCCAGGAAAACCGGATGAACCGCGGTGTTGGCCGGACACCCCCGGCGCGTCTCAGGGGAGTGTCTGGCGTCGAACGAGAGGGGCATGGCATGAGGGTCGGGGTCATAGGCGCGGGTCCGGCGGGGATGACGGCCGCCTACGAGGTGGCCAAGGCGGGGGCCAGCGTCGAGGTGTTTGAGAGCGGCTCCTCCGTGGGCGGCATGTCCCGGTCCCTCGATCTATGGGGTCAACGGGTCGATCTGGGTCCTCATCGTTTCTTCAGTAGCGACACCCGGGTGAATCGCATCTGGCTTGAAGTCGTAGCACCCCACTACGATATGGTCGACCGGCTTACGCGCATTCTCTACAAGGGTAAGTTCTTCTTCTACCCGCTCCGGCCATTCAATGCGCTGGTCAACCTGGGTCTGTTCGAGGCCTGCAGGTGTCTGCTGAGTTACTCAAGAGAACTCGTCAGCCCGACGCCATCGGGGCCGTCTCCGAGTTTCGAGGAGTGGGTCGTCAGGCGGTTTGGCCGCAGGCTGTTCACCATTTTTTTCAAGACCTACAGCGAGAAACTCTGGGGAATCAGGTGCGCTGAGCTTGACGCTGATTTTGCGGCGCAACGCATCAGAAAGTTCTCGCTGCTTGAGGCCATCAAGAGCGCGTGTGGGGCGGGGGGGGGCGGACACAAGACGCTGGTGGACCAGTTCGCTTACCCCCACGGCGGCACGGGCTCAGTTTACGAACGTATGGCTGAGCAATGCAGGAGCCACGGCGGAACGGTGCATTGCGACGCGCCTGTCAGGCGGGTCATCGTCAGGGATGGGAAGGCGGTTGCCATCGAACTCGCCGACGGGAGCGTCAGCGATTTCGACCACATCGTGTCGAGCATGCCCATCACGGACCTGGTGGAACGGATGGACAACGTTCCGCCCGACGTGAAGGACGCCGCAAGGAAGCTGAAGTTTCGCAACACCATCATCGTCTTCCTGAGGGTAGACGGAGCCGACCTGTTCAGAGACAACTGGGTCTATGTTCACTCGGCCGACTTGGAGACGGGCAGAATCACGAACTTCCGGAACTGGACGCCCCATGTCTACGGGAAGAGCCCGGACACCATTCTGGCGCTTGAGTACTGGTGCTATGAGCGCGACGAACTGTGGCAGCGGCAGGACGCCGACCTGGTTGGCCAGGCCACACGTGAAATCCAACGATCAGGGTTGCTTGGCCGGCATCAGGTGCGTGAGGGCCATGTGGTCCGCATCGCGAAATCCTATCCGGTCTACTCGCGCGGGTACAAAGAGCCGTTGTCCGTCGTCGCCGAGTTTCTCAAGACCGTGGAGAACCTATCCGTGATCGGAAGATATGGTGCGTTCAAGTACAACAATCAAGATCACAGTATGCTGATGGGGCACCTGGCGGCCCAGAACATCTGCGCTGGCGGCAGACACGATCTGTGGTGTATCAACACCGATGACGAGTACCAGGAAGCCTCGGTCATCACGAAGCTCGGACTGGTGGAGAAGAAGTGAACGAACGCGGACAGATCGCCAGTCTTGCGTTTGGGCCACACCCGGTGTGGCCCGGCCGCACGGCGTATGATAGGATCGGGCTATGAGAACTGCGCCTTCCCAGGATGCGGCCGTTACCCGCAGGCTCATGCGCGGGCTGGTGTTGTTGATCGTGGCGGGGTGGGCACAACTGGCCCTTCACGCCCCGCTTCTGCCAGCGCGGGTCGCCTGCCATTTCGGTGCGGGCGGGGCCGCCAACGGCTGGATGACGAAGCCGGCGCTGCTGGTATTCCAGGCCGTCGAACTCACGCTGTTGCCCCTGTTCATGCTGGCGCTGGCGCATTTCCTGCCGCGGCTGCCGCCGCGCTGGCTGAGCCTGCCGCGGCGCGATTACTGGCTCGACGCCGGCCGGCGCGAGGCGACCTATGCCTACCTGCAGCATTTCACGCTCGGCATGGCCATTCTGATGCAGCTCTTCATGCTGGCCCTGGCGCAGGCCGTGCTCGTGGCCAACACGTCGCGCCCGGTCCGCCTGCCGGCGCTCTTCGGGTTCGTGCTCGCCGGATTTCTGGCCTTCACCGCCGCCATGATCGCCGCCATGTACTGGCGCTTCCGCGCTCGCTGACCGCCCCGGCGCACACGCACGCGCCTTCCCGCCCGCCGGTCCATCGGCTATACTGGCGGCATGTTGGACCTTGATGCCTACCTGCGCGACCGGCAGGCCGAAGTGGAACGCCGGCTGCCGACCGTCCTGCCGGACATGGCCGCGCGGCCGGTTGTGCTGGGCGAGGCCATGCGGCATGCCGTCCTCGTGGGCGGCAAGCGCCTGCGCCCCATCCTCTGCCTCGCCGCCGCCGAAGCCGCGGGCGGCCCGGCCGCAGCCGCCTGGCCCGCCGCCCTGGCCGTGGAGTTGCTGCATGCTTATACGCTCGTTCACGATGATCTTCCCTGCATGGACAACGATCTGATCCGCCGCGGCCAGCCGACTGTGCATGCCAAGTTCGGCGAAGCCGTGGCCGTCCTGACCGGCGATGCGCTGCAGGCGCTGGCCTTCGCCGTGGCCGCGTCGGGACCACCTGCCACGGCGGCACGGCTGGTGGCCGAACTCGCGGCGGCGGCCGGTGCGGCCGGCGTGGTGGGCGGTCAGGTGGAGGACATTGCCTGGGGTGGCCGCGCCGACGCCGCCACCGTGCGCTATGTCCACCAGCACAAGACGGCCGATCTCTTCCGCGCCGCGGCCCGCATGGGCGCGATAGCCGGCGGCGGCGATGCGGCTGCCATCGCGCGACTCGGCGAGTATGCCAACGAGCTCGGCCTCGCCTTCCAGATCGTCGACGACCTGCTGGACGACCCGGCCGGCAAGCCCGGCCGCCCGCCCGAGCTCTCCTGCCTGCACGTGATGGATGCCTCCGCCGCCCGCCGCCTGGCCGCCCAGCACACGGCCCGCGCCACGGCCGCCCTTACCGGGCTGCCCGGACCGGCCGAGCCGCTGGCCGCGCTGGTGGGGAAGCTGCTGGGAAGACTGAAATAGGGGTGGAAGGGTTCAGGGTCTCAGGTTTCAGGTTGGCGAAGGGTAGATGAAGAAGGAGTTGGATCGCCTGGTTTGAGAACCGCAGAATATCGAACAACGAATGTCCAATGTCGAAGTGCCGTCGGCGTGGCATCGGCGGCCCCTTCGACATTCTGCGGTTGGTTGTTGGATATTCTGCGGTTCTCCCTGAACGATCCATCTGGCCGCAAACCAGCGGCGGGATTGAGCCCTGACCCGAACCTCATCCGGAGGATCTGAGATGTACGACGTGACCGTATCGATCGAGGGCCAGACCGCCATCACGGCAGCGGCCGGCGCGACCATCCACGACGTTCTGCCCGACCGGCTGATCAACGGCCTGCCGATGGTGGGCGCACTGGTCAACAACGACGTGCTGTCGCTCAGTACGCCGCTGATGGTCAACGCGACCGTCCGGCCCCTGACCGTGGCCGATCCGCACGGTTGGGATATCTTCCGCCGCTCGCTCGGCTTTCTGCTGGCCAAGGCCGCCCATGAGAACCTGCCCAAGGACACCTGCCGCATCCTGCACTCCTACGGGCCCGGTCTCTTCTGCACGCTTGGCAACGGCACGTCCACGCCGGTCGGCCGGCGTGCCGACACCGCACGTCTGAAGGCGGCGATGGACGATCTGGTGGCGGCCGACCTGCCGATCACGATGGAACTGGTCGCCTATGAAGAAGCGGTCAGGATGTTCGACGAAACCGGACAGATCGATAAGCTCAACCTGCTGCGCCACCGCAATCCGCCGTGCGTGCAGCTCATCCGCTGCGGCCGGTTCCTCGACCTGGTGCAGGCGCCGCTCGTCCATCGCACCGGCCTGCTGAAGCCGTTCGACCTGGTTCCCTACGATCCCGGCGTCGTGCTCCACCTCCCCACGCGTGAGAACCCCGGCACGCTCGAGCCGCTCGTGCCGCAGCCGCACCTCTTCGCCATCTACCAGGAGCATGTGGAGTGGGGCCGCATTCTGGGCCTGACCACCGTGGGGCAGCTCAACGAGACGATCGTTGCGAAACGCGTGGATGATTTCATCCAGACGGCCGAGGCGCTGCACGAGAAAAAGCTTGCGGCGATCGCGGCGGCCATCGCGACACGAGCGCCGGCAGTCCGGCTGGTGCTGATCGCCGGGCCCTCCTCGGCCGGCAAGACGACGTTCGCCAAGCGCCTGATCACGCACCTGCGGGTGAACGGCCTGCAACCCTCGATGATCTCCACCGACGACTACTTTGTCGGCGACGAACGCAACCCGCGCGATGAGCAGGGCAACCTGGACTACGAGCACATCGAGTCCATGGACCTGCCGCGGCTCAACAGCGACCTGACGCGGCTGCTGGCCGGCGAGGAGGTCCACCTGCCCATCTTCGACTTCAAGGCCAAGCGCGGTTCGGACCGTCCCGAGGTCACGCGGCTGCATGCGAACGGCGTGATCGTGATGGAGGGGATCCACGCGCTCAACCCGCAACTGACCGGCGAAATCCCGTCCCGCGTCAAATTCCTGATCTTCGTGAGCGCCCTCACGCAGCTTGGCATCGACCGCAACGCCCGGATTTCGACCACCGACAACCGCCTGATGCGCCGCATGGTGCGTGACAACACGAACCGCGGGCATACGGCCCTGCACACGCTGCAGCGCTGGCCTTCGGTGCGGCGCGGCGAACGGCGCTGGATCTTCCCGTTCCAGGAAGGCGCCGATGCCACCTTCAACTCGGCGCTCGACTACGAGCTGGCCGTGCTGAAGCCGTTCGTCGTGCCGCTGCTGAACGAGGTCAAGCCGCACCACCCGGAGTATGCCGAAGCGCGCCGGCTGACCGGCTTTCTGCACAACTTCCTGGCCATTCCGCCGACCGCCGTGCCGGGTAACTCGATCCTGCGTGAGTACATCGGCGGGAGTCAGCTGCAGTACTGAGTCCGGGTGGCGGCGGCAGCCATGTGTCTGGTCGCCGAGACGGGAGATCGCCCCGCAGTTCCGACGGGCGCCTGCCCTCGCGCACGGCCGCGCCCAACTCTCGCAGATCAGGGCCTCCATCCAAGGCGTGCCCGCCGGCTGGGAAGTTGTTAACATACCCGCCAGCAAGAAGATCGTCCTGCGTGAGATACCGCGCGGCACGGTCGTTCAAGTTCGGTAGTAGGCGTGCAGGGAGACTGGCAATGAGGGCGTCGCAGATGGTCTGTGTGAAACTTGGCGCTGCGATCACGGCTGACCGCGCGGTGGCAGCCGATGTCGGCAGTGCGCCGGCGCCAACGGTGCTGATGCAGCGTGGCGGCAGGGATCTGCCATACACAGACGCGCGCAGCGCCGTTGCGGCCGCGCGCGCCGGCGACACGGTCTGGCTCTCGGACCTGACGCTGAAGACGGCGGCGAAATAGATGTCTCTCCTCGAACAAGCCCTGCTGCACCTGCCACACATCGGGTCCGTCCGCGCCGCGAAGTTGCGGGGGGCCGGCTGCGATTCGTGGCAGGCGATCCTGGCGGCGCCGGCGCCTGCCGGTCTGGCCAAGGTGTGGCCGGGCGTGCAGGCCGAAGCGGCGCGCTGCCTGGCGGCGCTGCAGGCCGACGACCTGCGCATGCTCGTCGGCCGGCTGCCGACGGCCGATCACTGGCGCGTGCTGGCCCACGGGTTCGAGAACGCGACGTATTTCGACATCGAGACCAGCGGATTGGACGCCCGCAGCGTGGTCACGCTGATCTGCTGCCTGCATCGCGGCCGCGTGTACCGTTTCCTGCGTGGCGAGAATCTGGATGATTTTCTTACGCTGCTGGACGAAGTCAGCCTGCTGGTCTCGTTCAACGGCACGGGTTTTGATGTGCCGCGTGTCGAGGACCTGTTCCACGTTCAGGAACTGCCCTGCGCGCACGTCGACCTGCGCTGGATGTGTCATCACCACGGCTGGCGCGGTGGGCTGAAGCTGATCGAAGGTCAGCTCGGATTGCGGCGGCCGGCCGATCTGCACGGACTGGGCGGTGAGCAGGCCGTCTGGCTGTGGCAGGTGTGGGAGCGCGAGCGCGTGCTGTGGGCGCGCCGCACACTCGAGCGCTATTGCGCGGCCGATACGGTCGTGTTGAAATTGCTGGCAGCTGAGTTGCTGACCGCGCACGGCTGCGGTGCGACCGTGCCCGAAGCCGAGGCTCTGTGGACACATGTCAACGACGAGATGCCGCCCGTGGCAGGTGGCTGCGCCTATCCCGCCGCCGCCCCCGCCGTTGTGCCACCTGCTACCGCCGCACTTGGTCAGGCATTGAGCGACCTCGGCGGCCTAAGCCGCGAAGCCAAGCAGGCCCGCCTGCGGGCGCGCTGGCGCGCGATGCGGAACGGGTGATCCGGAACTCGTTCCGTGATGCGGCCCGCGCCGGGGCCTGCGGGCGCGCCGCCGACAGGACAGCCGTCTGGCCTCGCGCCCGCTCCGGCCGTCCCCCTTCGACATTCTGCGGTTTCCTGTTGGATATTCTGCAGCTCAGAGCCAGTTGCACGCCCCGTCGCCGCGACGCGTCCCGGGCCTGAAAGCGCGCGCGTGATACGGGCTCGTCTGCGGCGTTGTCGCACGCGGCGCAGACAAAGGTCTGGCGCCGCATGCTCCGCCTGGCATACGAACCCGTCTGACGCGCGCGTTTCCGGGCGCCTGCGGCGCAACCCGGTCCGCGTCGCCCAGCCACCGGCGCGGGTGCGGTGGGGTTGACGTGCAGCGTGTGAGGCGGCCCGCGCCGGGTCCTTCGGACGAGCCGCCGGCGGGACACAGGCAGCCTCGCGCACGAGCAGACCGACCCACCGACTCGGGTAGGGCGCGTTCCCCGAACGCGCCGCTGGGGCGGCATATGTGCGCGCCGCCGACCGGGCAGGCGCCTGGCCTCGCGCCCGCTCCGGCCGCCCCCCTTCGACATTCTGCGGTTTCTTGTTGGATATTCTGCGGTTTGGGACACGCAGCTCAGAGCCAGTTGCACGCCCCGTCACCGCGCGCGTTTCCTGCCGCCTGCGGCGCAACCCGGTCCGCGTCGCACAGCCACCGGCGCGGGTGCGCGGGGTTGACGTGCAGCGTGTGAGGCGGCCCGCGCCGGGGCCTTCGGACGAGCCGCCGACCGGGCAGGCGCCTGGCCTCGCGCCCGCTCCGGCCGCCCCCTTCGACATTCTGCGGTTTCTTGTTGGATATTCTGCGGTTCAACGGAGCTGCGGTCGCATCCCCCGTAACGCTCACCCGATCTTGGCATCGACCGCCAGCTTGCGGCGGTCGAGGACGCGCTTGGCTTTGCCCTCGAAGCGTTCGAGCGTCTGGGGGCCGACCAGGTCGATGGTCATGCCGAGTCCGGTGATGGCCTGGATGGCGCGGCCGATGTGGTCGCGCAGGCCCTGCATCTGGCTCATGCTGTCCGAGAACATCTGCGGGTTGATCTCGACGTGCACGGTCACCTCGTCCAGCGCGCCGGGACGGTCGATCTCGATCAGGTAGTGCGGCGCCGTGCCCTCGACGCGCAGCAGGGCTTCCTCGATCTGCGACGGGAAGACATTCACGCCGCGTATGATCAGCATGTCGTCCGTGCGCCCCGTGATGCGTCCCATGCGGCAACCGGTGCGCCCGCACGGGCAGGGCTCGCACGTGACGGCGGCGAGATCGCGCGTGCGGTAGCGCAGCAGCGGGAAGGCTTCCTTGGTGAGCGCGGTGAAGACCAGTTCGCCGGGCGCGCCGTCCGGCACCGGCTCGAGCGTCTCGGGATCGATCGTTTCGACCAGGAAGTGGTCCTCGGCCACATGCATGCCGTGGCGCCAGGCGCACTCGCCGCTGACACCCGGACCGAGCACCTCGGAGAGTCCGTAGTTGTTGAAGCAGAGGATGCCGAGGCCGGCCTCGATGCGCTGACGCATGTCCTCGGTCCAGGGCTCGCCACCCAGGTGCGCGAACTGCAGCTTCAGGCTGTCGCGCGGGATGCCGCGATCCCGGACCACCTCCATCAGCTTGGTCGCGTAGCTGGGCGTGCAGATCAGCACCTCGCTGCCCATGTCCTGCAGGATCATGAGTTGCTTGTCGCTGTTTCCGCTGGAGACCGGAATCACGGCGGCGCCCACGCGCTCAATGCCGTAGTGCAGGCCGAAGCCGCCGGTGAAGAGGCCGTAGCCGAACGAGACTTGCGCGGTGTGCTCGGGCCGCAGGCCGCCGGCCACGAGGAAGCGGGCACACAGGTCGCTCCACGTCTGCACGTCGCGACGCGTGTAGGCGACGAAGGTGGGCTTGCCGGTCGTGCCGCTGGAGCCGTGGTAGCGGGCTACCTGTTCACGCGGCACGGCCAGGAATCCCAGCGGGTAGTGCGCGCGCAGGTCGGCTTTGGTGGTGAAGGGGAGCCGGCGCAGGTCGTCCAGCGAACGGATGCGGTCCGGCGTGATGCCGCTGCGGCTGAACGCCTCGCGGTAGAAGGGCACGTGCGCGACACGCGCCACGGTCTCGCGCAGGCGCTGGAGCTGCAGGGCCGCCAGCGCGGGCCGCGGCAGGCACTCCTCCGGCTGCCAGATGCGGTTCTCGACGACAGGGACAGACATGCAATCTCCCAGGCCCGCCTGCAGCACGGGGCCGCGTGCGGACTACTTGCGGGCAGCTTCCTTGAAGAGGTCGACGCTGTTCAGCACGTCGTGGTTGGCGGCCTTGAGCGCGGCGACCGCCTTGTCGGGGTTGTCGAAGCGGAAGACCAGCACGGCCTGGTCGCCATGCTTGAAGGTGAAGGCGTACATGTACTCGATGTTCACGCCGGCGCCCTGAACCAGGTCGAGGAGCTCGGCCATGCCGCCGGGGGAGTCCTTGACCGTGGCCGCCACGACCTCGCGGACGTTGACCACGTAGCCGGCGGTCTCGAGCACGCGCTTGGCCTTCTCCCAGTCCTCGACGATCAGGCGCACGATGCCGAACTGCTGCGTGTCGGCCAGCGAGAGCGTCACGATGTTGATCCGCGCCTCGGACAGCGTGCGGCAGATGGCGTTCAGGTGGCCGGGCTTGTTCTCGAGAAAGAGCGAAATCTGCTGGATATTCATGGGTCTCCTTACGAAAGCTTGCGCAGGTCGGTCAGGCGCTTGGCCTTGCCTTCGCTGCGTTTGAGGGTGTTGGGCTCGACCAGGCGGACGCGCACGCGGATGTTGGTGATGCGCTCGATGGAGTCGCCAATGCGCAGGCGCAGCACTTCGAGCGACTTGACCTCGTCGCTGAAGTGCGCCTGCGTGACTTCGACCTGGACCTCCATCTGGTCGAGGTCGTTCTCGCGCGTGACGACGATCTCATAGTGCGGCAGGGCCGCGTCGACCGCGAGCAGTGCGGCCTCGATCTGCGAGGGGAAGACGTTGACGCCGCGGATGATCAGCATGTCGTCCGAGCGGGCGCTGATGCGCTGCAGGCGGCGGATCGTGCGGCCGCAGGCGCAGGGCTCCACCATCAGGCGCGAGAGGTCGCGCGTGCGGTAGCGGATCATCGGCATGGCTTCCTTGCTGAGCGTGGTCAGCACGAGTTCGCCCACGGCGCCGTCGGGGAGCACCGCGCCCGTGTCGGGATCGATGATCTCGGGATAGAAGTGGTCCTCGAAGATGTGCAGCCCGCAGCGTCCCTGGCACTCGGCGGCCACGCCGGGGCCGATGATCTCCGAGAGCCCGTAGATGTCCTGGGCGCGGATGCCGGTCATCTGCTGGATGCGCTGGCGCATCTCCTCGGTCCACGGCTCGGCGCCGAAGACGCCGATGCGCAGCTTGAGGGTCGAGAAGTCGATCCCCTGTTTCAGGGCCTCCTCGGCGATATGCAGGAAGTAGCTGGGCGTGCTGCAATAGACCGTGACGCCAAAGTCCTTGAGCACCATGAGCTGGCGTTCGGTGTTGCCGCCCGAGATCGGGATGACGGTGGCGCCCAGTGCCTCGGCGCCGGCGTGCACGCCCAGGCCGCCGGTGAAGAGTCCGTAGCCGTACGCGTTCTGGATGATGTCGCCGCGCCGCACGCCGGCGGCGGTCAGCGTGCGCACGATGACGCTTTTCCAGACCTCCATGTCGTTCTGCGTGTAGGCCACGACGATCGGTTTGCCGGTGGTGCCGCTGGAGGCATGCAGGCGCACGACGTCCTCGAGCGGGCTGGCGAACAAACCGAAGGGATAGGTGTCGCGCAGGTCGGTCTTGACGCTGAAGGGGAAGTGCGCCAGGTCCTCCAGGCACTGCAGGTGGCCGGGCGTGAGCTGGCGCGCCTCCAGCCGCTGGCGGAAGAGCGCCACGCGTTCGTAGGCGCGCGTGACCGTCACGCGCAGACGGTGCAGTTGCATTTCCCGCAACTGCGGCCGTGGCAGGTAGTCCGGCGCGCTGGCCGGATGCACCGGCGTATCGGCATCGTTCCAGAATTCGAAACGGGACATGGGGTCCTCCATGGATCGTGTTGCGCCGGCGGGTTGTGCCCGAGGCCAAACAAGTCAGGATTATAGCGCTTGCGGGTGCGATGTGAAGTGCAATGCGGCACGGTCGGCGAGCAGAACATGGTCTTTCCCCTGCCGACCGTGCTGGGCACCGTGGCCCTGGCACTGCTTTGCGGCCACAAGGGCGTGAAAGCCTTCACACGTTTCGGCCAACGTCTGACCAACGCCCAGCGCCGTACGTTGGGTGTGCCGCGGCGCGAAGCCACGAACTACCGCCCCGCGCCCTCCTACAAAGTCTACTACAACCTGTTGCGCACGCTGGACCTCGAGGAGTTTGCGCGCGTGCTGTCCGACTGGCTACAGAGCCAACGCGACCGCCTGCCCATCAGCCTGGCCTTGGGGCGGTTTTGAGAGCCAAAGGGAAAGACCATGCTTGCAGAACAGGAACAACAGGTCCGCCCTTGCTTCTCCGGCCCCGCTTTGGCATCCTGTGTGTCATCAAAGCCGCACGACTACTCAGGACCTTATTCAGTGGTTTCAGCCATGCCGGGAAGGAGCACGACCGGCCCCGGCTTACTGCGTTCGAGATTTTCCGCTATATCGGTCCGGGGCTGCTCGTGACCGTCGGGTTCATCGACCCCGGCAACTGGGCCTCCAACGTCTCGGCCGGCAGCGATTTCGGCTACACGCTGCTGTGGATGGTGACCCTCTCCACGATGATGCTCATCGTCCTGCAGCATAACGCGGCACATCTGGGCATCGCCACCGGGCTCTGCCTGGCCGAGGCCGCCAACGCCCACCTGGGCCGGGCCACATCGCGTTTCGTCCTGTGGACGGCCGTCGCAGCCTCCATTTCAACCGCGCTGGCCGAGATCCTGGGCGGCGCCATCGCGCTGAACCTGCTGTTTCACATTCCGCTGCGAATCGGGTCGCTCATCATGGCGCTGGCGGTCGGTGTGCTCCTCTTCAGCAACACGTACAAGCGGATCGAAGCCATCATCATCGGCTTCGTCTCGATCATCGGGCTCTCATTCATCTACGAGTTGGCGATCGCGCCCGTCAACTGGCCCCATGCGGTCAACGGCTGGTTCACCCCCTCCTTTCCCGCAGGGTCGATGCCGATCATCATGGCCGTCCTCGGCGCGGTGGTGATGCCGCACAACATCTTCCTGCACTCGGAGGTCATCCAGAGCCGGCAGTGGAATCTGAAGGATGAAGCGGTGATCAAGCGGCAGCTTCGCTTCGAGTTCGCCGACACCCTGTTCGCCATGCTCGTGGGGTGGGCCATCAACAGCGCCATGATCATCCTGGCCGCCGCCACATTCTTCATGAGCCGCACGCGCGTGACCGAGTTGGGACAGGCGCAGGGCCTCCTGGGCCCGCTCCTCGGCCAGGGGGCGGCAGTGGTCTTTGCCATTGCGCTGTTGTTCGCGGGACTCGCATCGAGTGTCACGGCGGGCATCGCCGGCGGGTCCATCTACGCGGGGCTTTTTGGTGAACCCTACGACATCAAGGACCGGCACAGCCGTACGGGCGTGGCCATCACGATCCTGGCGGCGCTCGTGGTCATCTTCTTCATCACCAATCCGTTCAAGGGGTTGGTGATCTCGCAGATCATGCTCTCGCTGCAACTGCCCTTCACGATCTTCCTGCTGGTCTCCCTCACCTCATCGGCCAAGGTGATGGGGGCGCACCGCAACCGGCGCTCAACCGCCTGGCTGCTCTGGATCATCGGGTTGGTCGTCGTGGCGTTGAATGCCAAACTGCTCCTGAGTCTTGTGGGCTAGCGGGCGTTAATCACAGACTCTGAATCAACTGTGTCACTGACGCGGTGGCAGCACAGATCACCTCGTCGGCTGCGCCGTAGTAGACCGTTACGGTGTCGCCATCCACGACGTGCCCGTTGGTGAAGACCACCTTGCCGAAGAATCCGGTTACCTCGTAAGGGGCCTCGGGACGCATCGCCGGCGCGGCGGATCGCGCCAGCACGCGGCTGGGGTCGTCGCGGTCGAGCAGCAGCAGGCCCAGTCCGTAGCCGTCTTCCCTGGTTGCACCGTGGTAGATCTCCAGCCAGCCGGCCGGTGTCTCGATGGGCGCGGCGCCGGCGCCCACTCGCTCGGCATCCCACATGCCGCGCCGCGTCATGGCCAGGCAGCGGTGGTCACCCCAATGCCGCAGGTCGGGCGAGCGTGCCGACCAGATGAAGTTGCCGCCCAGGCCCAGGCCGCTCGGGCGGTGCAGGCACCAGTACGCGCCGCCGATGCGGCGCGGAAACAGCGCACAATCCTTGTTGTGAGGCGGCAGGATCATGCCGTGGCGCGTGAACGTCTTCCAGTCGGCGGTTTCGATCAGGTCGACGCCCACGCCGCATTCGGAGACCGCCGTGAAGGTCAGCAGGTAACGTCCGTCGATCACGGTGACGCGGCAATCCTCGACGCCAAACGTTTCAAGCGGGCCGAGCCCCGTGAGCGTCGGCGAGGGATCGGCGGTGAAATGCCGGCCATCGTCGCTCCAGGCCAGGCGCAGGTGCGAAAGCGTGGTCAGAAACGGTGCGCCCTTGTATGTGATGATGCGCGGGTCCGTGGCGCTCAGGTCGGGATCATCGTTGCGCACGCGCAACACGCGCGTCTCGCCTGTGTCGCGGTCGAAGTAGGGCGTCGACATCCAGCCCTTCTCCGCCAACGGGCGTTCGGCCACGCGCAGCAGCAGGCCTGTGCGGCCGCCGTAGCGGAACGCGCCGGGGTTCAGCAGGCAGGTGACCTCGAAGTCAGGCCGGCTCGGACGCACATCGGCCGGTTGCAGGATCGGATTCTCGGGAAAGCGCGTGAACATATTGCCAATCTCCAGGGCTATTCGCAGATTCCGACGCGTGTCGCCTGCCAGCCCGAACGACCGGGCACGAGGCGCCAGGACGCAAGGGTGTTGGCGCCGACCTCGCCCAGGTTCAGTTTCTGGCCGAGCCAGTCCAGGCGCGCCGTCGCGGCTTTGCCGGCCGTTTCCTGAACCCGCAGCACCAGGCCGCGGCCGTCGTCGGCACGCTTGATGGCGATGATCTGCAGCGCAGCCGGGTGCAGCGCGCCCAGCGATCCCGCACGTGGCAGGTGTCCGTCGTGCGCGGCCGCCACCAGCGCGGTCGGCGGCTGTTCGAGCGCCTGGGCCAGTTGCGGCAGGGCGGCATCGCCGGGGCTGAGCAGGAAACGGAACTTCAACTCGCCGCAGTCGACCGCCGGCCGCCAGGTCTTGAGCGTCGGCGGCGACGTGAAGGCGTAGCCGCTCGCACGCACCACGGTCGCGCGGAAGGCGTCGCGCGTGCAGTCGAAACAGTACAGGCCGTCGCTGGCGAAACCCAGCGTGCCGCGTGCGCCGGATACGCGCACCCAGCGTCCGCCCGGCACGTCGCCGCTCGGACCACGGACGACGCGTCCGCCCGGCACGTCGAACTCGGCCTGCGACGCGTCAAACGGCATCACCAGCTTGAGGCGCGCGCCGCGTTCGTTCCAGAGCACGCGCGCGGCGACGTCGACCGCCTGGCGGCCGCGGCAGAGCTGGAACGTAAGTTCCATCCATGAGCGTTCCCCGGCAAAGCGGACGACCAGCGCCGCGCGTTCCGGACCGGATTCAACCGTTTCCACGCGCTCGATGCGCCACGTCTCCAGCACCTTCGACAGGTTATTGGCCTCGTCGGTGTCGGGGCCGCCCCACGAACCCCACGGGTCCTCGACAACGACGGCCGACAGTCCGCCGCGGCCGAACACGGGTTTCCCGTTGAGGCTGATCTGCACGCCGGCGGCGCCGGGCTTGGCCTGCACACGGTAGGTTCCGTTGGTGATCGTTCCCTCACGCGGCGCGGCGGCCAGCGGCCCTGCGGAGCGCGGCGGCACGGCGCCCTCGACCCAGCCGAGCGTGTAGACCTGCCAGCCGAACGGCGGCAGCGCCACGGGGACCACGACGCGCTTGCGCCATGGCGATTCCCAGTCGAGCGCGTTCTCGGTTGCGATCGTCTGGAAGGGCACGGTACGGCCCGCGCCGTTGCGCACTTCGAGCGGCAGTTGATCGGCACGGCCCTTGTACTGGTAGATTTCGCGGTAGTCGAGGTTCGACTCCAGCTCGAGGTGGCCGTTGAAAGGCCACGGGTGCGGGTTCCACGCCACCATCGGCACGGCGGTCGGGTGGTCTTCGGCCGTCTTGCGCACGCGCGTGTCGATGTGGTTGGCGAGGGCGTTGAGCGCCCCGAGTTCGGTGCACTGCGCCGTGTGCGTGGCGCCTCCCAGCCAGGCCAGCTGATCGTCGTAGCCGCGCTCAATGCACGAACCGGGCAGGATGTCGTGGAACGAGCCGAACAGCACGGCGTCCCACGCCGCGCGGGTGTCGGCCGCCGGCTGGCGCAGCGATGCGCGGATGACGGCATCCGTGCGCTCGGCGCGCGACACGATGGCTTCGGTCCGACGGTAGGCGAACTTGTACCTGGCGACCGACGCATAGCAGCCGCGCAGGCAGAAGTTCAGCTCGCCGCGATGCACAGGCAGGAAATCATCGCCCTGCTGTTTCACCTCGGTCTGAAGCGCGGCAATCAGGCGGCTCAGCCCCGAATGCACGACCTGCACCTCGGGGTGCGCCTGAGCCCAGGCGCGGATCTCGCGCAAGTGGCAGCGGCTCGGGCCTCCGCCATGGTTGCCGAGTCCGTAGAAGACGCCGACGTTGCGCAGGTCGCCGGCCTGGGCCGCCGCCAGCGTCTCGTCGAGGCGCTTCAGCATCTCATTGCGCTGTGTGCCGTACCAGCCGACGGCCGGACGGTAGGCCAGCACGCGCGAGCCACCCGGCCCTTCCCACCAGAAGGCCGGCTTGGCGAGCGGCAGTGTGGCTGCAAAGGGGCGCGTGAAAGCGAAACCCGTGATGCCGGCCTCGGCCATGATCTCGGGTAGTCCTGCGGCGTGGCCGAAGGAGTCAGCCGCCCACGCCACGCGGGCGCAGCGGCCGAAACGCGAGCGGAAGTAGTGTTGGGCGTGCGCGAAGTGCCGGGCGAAGGTCTCGGTGGCGGGCAGGTTCGTATCCGGCTGGATGACCGTTCCGCCAACCACGTCCCAGCGTCCGGCGCGCACCTGCTTCACAACCCGCGCAAAGGTCTCCGGGTCATGTTCCTCAATGTGCGTGTAGATGGCCGATTCGCCGCGCACGAATGTGAGCTCCTCGAACTCGTCCATCAGGTCGAGAACGGCGCGTGTCGTGATGATGCCCTCGTTCAGCCCCTCCTGCCAGTCCCACAGCCACACGGGGTCCAGATGCGCATTGGCGATCAGGTGAAATGTCAGTTTTGCCATGGGCAGATGCTCTCTTCTTTTGATTCTTTGAAGAATGCATTTATACGCCTTCGCGGGCCGACGGTAAAGCGAAAAGGGCAGGGCGTGGAGCGACCGGGTGCGATTCAGCTTCGTTGATTCGCACCCCGAGTTCAGAACTCAGGAGTCAGAAGCCAGTGTCTGCTTCTGTCCGCAGACTGCCGCGCCTCACTTGTCCTGGTAGACGCGCACGTAGTCGACGCACATGTCAGCTCCGCCTTCGACCCCAGAACGACCGTCCCAATTGCGTCCCGGTCGCCTTCTGGTCACGCCTGTTCATTCAGTGCATCTCGACCGCTACGGATCCAATTCCGCTACGGAGATAGTTGAACTGCACGTTGGGGTGGTCGGCCAGCAACGACATCGGGACTGCGGCATCGGGGATGCGCTTCGAGATCATCAGTGCGGTAAGGCGCATGCCGAAGGGATTGTCGTGGTGACCGGGGTGCCAGATCGAGACCTTCTCGGCCTTCCATGTCTCCTGCGGGCCTACGGTCATGGCCTCGGTGGGCACGAGCGTCACGTTGCCACCACCAGACGTGCGGGCGTTCTGTGTGATCGTGACGGGATGCAGTCGAACCTTGCGGGTTTTGAGTTGTCGGTACTCCGCCGGGGAGGGCGGTTGGTTCCGGTACTTCCCCTCGCGTGGCAACGGGTCGTTGAAGGCCCAGTGTTTGATCTCGCCCTGCCCTCCCTGCATCAAGACGCAACGGACGGCGTCGTAACTGCGGGTGTAGGCGGCGGGGTTGGTTGTCGGAAAGTGCATATTCGCGGCAGGCATACGCAGAGCTCTGTCGATCCGGCTGAAGCACAGGGCTCGATCGCAGCGGGCGAATGAAAGCGGATGCGACTCGTCGACGGCCTTACCGCCGATTACCCATTCGTCCATGCCCCAGAAGTGCGCGTGCGTCAGTTTCAGGCCGATGGCGTTGACAATACGCGCCACGAGTGGCAGTTGCTCGGTGGGGCCAATCGGGCCGCAGATACCTGCGGGGTTGTCGGGTGTTGCCTGCCTCCACGCCTCAATGTACTCCAGCGCCTCGGCGGTGTAGAACGCCTCCACGGTGTCGTAGATCCGTACGGTGAAGCCGGGGCGGGATAGTTGCATCAGGTCTCTAGGTTTGAGTCGGGCAGCGTCCTCCAGAATGTCCTTCTCCAGGGTCGTGTAGTCCCACCAGGCGGGTGCGAGTTTACTGAGCGTTCGCGACATGGCAGTCTCCTTGTAACAGGTCCTTCATCGGGTTGGAACCATCGGGGCAGAAGCCGAGGGGATTGTGGCGGCGCCACCCCTCGGCGTACGTGAAGCGTCCGGACAGGCGTCCGACCTCGGCACTCATACGCTCCATCTCGTCCAGGTAAGCGCCCATGCCCTGGCTTGCATCGAGCCATTCCTTTTGGCTGCGGTGGCAGGCCAGCATGGCTCGCTTGCGCGCCAGAACCGACCCAGTGTTGACGAAGAGGTCGGGCGGCACGCGCATCGCAAGGCCGTCCCGCAGGCCATGCGGCAGGGCGTGGTATAGGGCGACCGCGTTTTCGAACGCCTCACGCGGCGGGTGGGTGACAAAGTTGCGCATTCCGCGGGCGAAAGCCGCGGTTACGACCAACTGGCAGGTGTTCTGGTGATCCTCCATGTAGTCCTGCGGCGAGTGCGTCAGGATGATCGCCGGGCGAATCTCCCGCACCACCGCCGCCACACGTGCAAGGGAGTTCTGGTCGTAGAAGATGGCCAGGTCATCGAACAGTGGGGCGTGTGATACAGCCCCGGCCAGGCGCGCGGATGACTCCGCCTCGGCCGCACGCAGTCGGATGATCTCCTCGCGGGAGTGGCGTGCCGTGCCGCAGTGCCCGTTCGCAAGGTTCCACATGTGAATCTGCGCGCCGGCATCCTTCAGCAGCAGCAACGTGCCGGCCATCATGAATTCGATGTCGTCCGGGTGCGCCGCGGCGACCAGGACGACGAGTGGCTGCGTGATCATGGCTTCATCCTCGGATCGGTGGACTGTGCTGGGGCGTGGATGCCAGGAACGGGGCTGCCGCCTATGAGTCTTCTGGCCAGGTCGGCTGCTGAAGCGGCGTCGCCAGCATACCCGTCCGCGCCGATCTTATCGCAGAAAGCCTTCGTTACCGGTGCGCCGCCGACAATCACATTCGTGTTCAGTCCCGCCTCCTTGACCGTGCCGATGACAGCGGTGCCCCGCGGCTGTACGCCGACAGCCACGAGTTTGGGCTTGAGGACCGCCAGGCCTGCCCCATGGCGCGCGCGGCCTTTCATCACCGACTGACAAATGGTCTCCGTTGCCCGCATGACTATCGCATTCTCCCTTCTTTGCGTCACCACGAATCCTTCAGCCCTGGCTCTGTCGCCGCGTCCGCAGCATCGCTGCCAGCCCGTCGCCGCGGGGCAGGAGGTCAATGGGTTGCCGCGCGAGGGTACGGTTGAAGATCCCCGGACCGGTGGGTGACCGCAGTGTTCTCGTCCGTCATGATTCCGTCCGTGTCACATCGGTGCGTCGGGGCCAATGGGCATGGGTTGATCGCCGGCCTGCACGGCGTCGCCCGACACCACCAGGAGTTCGGCAACGGTCACCTTGAAGCCGTGCGGATCGAGCAACGTGCAGCGCACGAGGATCGACTTCCCGCTGTCCAGATGATCGAGCCAGGTTGCGTCGGGCAGAGCCAAGCGAACTGTGGTGCGACCGCCTGGCGGGCAGACGACCGGTACATCGACAAACTGGCGCAGCATGGTCATCCAGGTTCCGGCGTGTGCGAACTGCACACGGAGGGTGCACTGGGAGAGGTCGATGCAGTTGTACTGATTCTCGAGTTCGAAATTGACATCGCGCTGGCCTCTCCGCCATGCGAGCCGGTGCGGGAAACGCACCGGGCTGTAGGCGGCACGCAGCGCCCAGAAGAACGGCTTTGCCGTCAGGTCGCCGCAGACCACACCCCAGTCGGCATCCTCCGCCTGCCGCATCCAGCCCCACGGATTGCCCTCGGGCCGTTCGCTGGCGCAGGCCGACATCCATGGGAAATAGGCGCCGCCAAGGCAGGTTGGCTCACCGCGCATGAGCCCCCACTCACGGTCCAGCCGGTCCTGAAATACTTGGAGACTGTTGCGTTCACTGAAGAGTTTCTCGGGCGTGTCGTCAATGATGCTGCCATGGGGGGAATTGAGCAGATCCGGGATCATGTTGTGAATACCCCACTCGGAACTGAACCAGACGCCGCTCCAGCCACCGGCCAGCGCCTGTTTACGCGTGCACGACTCCATGTCGGCCTCCCAACTGCGCGGGTTTGTGAGTCGGCCGGTCGCGAGAAAGTCCCGGACGAGCGTGAAGCTGTAGTGCATGTCGGCAATGTCGCCCACACGGACCTCGAAAATGCCCCTGATCTTGTTTGCCGGACCCGGCGGCGGAAACATCGTCGGGCGGCTCGGATCAAGCGTCTTGCAGAGCCGGTCAAAAACCCGCAGATGATTCCAGCCGTCGGCGGCGACCGCGGTGCGCTCCGGCATGTTCTCGTTACCGACGCTCCAAACCACAATCGAGGGATGGTGCCGGTCGCGGCGTATGCCGCCTTCGATACGCATGAGCGCCGGACCGACCCACTCCGGGTCGTGAATGTAGTTGGTGCCCCAATCGATCGGCAACTCCTGCAGCAGATAGAACCCCAGTTCGTCGCACAACTCGCTCAGGTCGCGCGGCCCGAGGAAGTGCGTGCGGATGGTGTTCACATTTGCCTTCTTCATGAGAAGGAGGCAGCGGCGCAGCCATTCCCGCGGTGTGTGCATCCCATGCTCGGGGTGGAACGTGAGATGGTTGACGCCCCGGAACTTGATGAAGCTGCCGTTCAGTCGCGGTCCGGCAGGCATGAGGTCGAGTCGGCGGAACCCGGTGCGGTACGTGAAGGCCTGGTTGGGTTGCCCGGCGACGCTCAGGGTGATCCGCACCGTGTAGAGGTTGGGGTACTCGTCGTTCCAGAGTTTCGGCGCGCGGGCGACCAGGCGGATTGGCACCGCAGCGCACCCCGTACGCGGCACCGACGCCGCTTTCTTTGCCTTGGCCACAATGACACTCGTGTCGTCCATAAGCTCAACCGTCACCGCCACCTTAGCCGCCGCCCCGTGGCTGCGCACGACCACGGCCCCCTCCACGGATCCCTTGTCCAGCCGCTTGCTGAGCGAACTGATCAGGTGGTGCTCCTCGATCATCACGGGCTCAACCGCGAACACGCATGCGGACTGCGCCAGCCCCGCGAATTCAAGCGCGTGGCGCACCATGTCCATCTTGAGAAACTTGTGTTTGCGCAGCAGGCGCACAGCCACCAGCGCGTCCGTGCCCGGCTTCACGCGGCGGGTGATGTCGAACTCCACGGGCGTCAGGCCGCTGAGGTGCTCGCCGAGTAGTGTGCCATCCAGGTAGATCCTGCCGGCGGGGTAGATGGCGTCGAAGCGGAGGATGATCCGTCGGCCTTTCCATGGCGCAGGTATGGTGATGCGGCGGCGGATCACGGCACCGTCTTCATCGTGGATGTGCGTCTGGGTTACCCGGTTCCAGTTTGGAATCGGATTTGCCTCGGCCGCGGGATCGGCGTACAGGACCTTCCCGGGCTGCGCGACCGTTTCCCAGTTCGCATCGTCGGTTCGCGTGGAGACCAGATCGGCCTCCAGCGCCCGGAACGGCCAGCGGACAACCCTCCAGGCGCCGTCAAGGGAGAGCGCTCGGCCGTCGGGACAAGGAGTCTGCCGAGCGGGCGTAATGTGGGTGTGCTGCCCGTTTCCGAACCGCATCTCTGTAGCCGCGATCGCGTTCAGTTGCCGCGAGATGATTCTGTCTTCATCGATGATCATATGATGCTCCTTGAAACACAGGACTGCTTACCGGTTTCGCCAGCTCACGCGGACGGCATCGAGATGCGTGAGGTCGCCACGCAGAACGACGTCCCGCGTGTCGCCAGGCAGCAGGTCGAAACAGCGGTCGTCTGTGTCGAGCCCGTCCGGCAGGTCGATTCGGACGAAATGGGCGAATACGTCGGCGGAGAGTCGCAACACGGCGTGGCCGACTCCGCGTTCGACGACCGCTGCATTCACCTTGGCCGACGGCATTTTCAGCGACTTGATGTTCAGGAAGAAGAAGGTGTTGTCGGCGATCACCCCACCGGAGCCGCGCAAGCGGGCGAGGTAGAAGTCGCCGCTGCGCATCAGGTTCATGCGTTCCATGACGCAACGGACCGAGGCATTTGGCGGGATGTCCACCGCTTGCGCCGTCCGGGAATGCGTCCTGCCGTCGAAAGACAGCAACGCGCATTCAAGTGTCCCCCCGATGCGGGCGCGCGTGTCGTTGACCACCCAGACCGACACGCCACACTCCTCTTCCTTGATGGACACCAGAACGGGCGCGCTGGCGCGTCGGATGTAGTCGTAGGCCGCCTTCCGGCGCAGGTAGTAATCCACCACCGACCAGCCGATCTCGCCCCAGGCGTCCGGGAACATCCAGAACATGCTGCCGCCGCAGTCAAACTTGCGCCGTCGCGCCTGCTCGGTGGCCGTCTTCAGCGCCTCGGCCTGGAGGAGTTGCGAGGCCTCGACAAGCTGCGCCATCGTCATCGAAGCCGAGTCTCCGGCCAGCAGGTCGATCACCGCCAGGACCTTGAGACCGCCGACCCGCTGCTTCTCCATGAACCCGTGCGCGTTGGTGTGGAAACGGAACCCTTCGGATTCCACCGTCCGCTGGCCCTCGGGCAGGTACTCACGGATCGATTCCACGGCCGGCATCCCGAAGTGGCCGAATTCCGAATTGAAGGTGCAGTGCGCGCGACGGTAGTTGCGGTAGTCGATCGGATCGTTGCCGCCGGTGGCGATGCTGACAGACCACCAGTGCTGGTCGCCCTGGTCCTCGTCGTTCACGTCCTTCCCGCCCCACGGGCTGGTCGGCCGGTAGGGCCGGTCCGGATCAAGCGTCATGAGCAGGTTCGGGATCAGTTCGTGTTCGAGCACCAGGCTGGTATTGGACTCACATCCCTTGTACCAGTTGTTGTCAAAGGCCCAATCCGACTCGTTGCTCCCGCACCACAGCGCGATCGATGGGTGATTGCGAAGGCGCGGGACCGCCGCCTTGATCTCGTCCGCCAGTTGCTGACGGAAACCGGCGTCGTCGCCCGGGTAAACAAAGCACGCCATCATGAAGTCGTGCCAGAGCAGGACGCCGTTCGCGTCGCAGAAGTCGTAGAAATCGTCCTCTTCATAGATGCCACCGCCCCAGACGCGCAGCATGTTCAGGTTGGCGTTCCGCACAAGGGTCAGCAGGCGTCCGCGTTTCTCAGGCGTCACACGCGCCACGATGCAATCGGGCGGCGCCCAATTGGCGCCGTTGATGAAGCATTTCTCGCCGTTTACTACGAAGGTGAACGACTTCCCTCCCGGCACGCCAACGAGCGGCTCCTGCACAAGCGTGATCTCACGGATGCCGAAGCGCGTGGTCCGCGTTGTGCAGGGCGTTCCGCCGCTGGACAGGCGCGTTTCGAGCGTGTAAAGATGCGGCTCTCCGAGCGGACGTGGCCACCATAGACGCGGCTGATCAACACCGAATGTGGTCTCGACACGCTTTCGGCCCGGCGGCACGGCTCCCAGCGCCAGCACCTGATCGCCGATGCCGGGAATGGAAAGCGTCAGCGAGGCCTCCGCCGGAGCGGCCGTTACATTCTCTATCTCGACCATGACGGTGACGACCGCCCGGCCCTCGCCAGCAAGCCGGGTGCGAACCCAGACATCGCGTAGCGCCGCGGCATCGAGCACTTCCAGCCGCACCGGCCGCCAGATGCCGCAATTCACCAGCCGCGGCGCCCAGTCCCAGCCGAAGGTGAACGCCGCCTTGCGGACCCAGATGCTCTCGGAGACGCCCTGGCCGTATTTTGCCAGCGGCTGGCTCTTGGCCCGCGCCACTCCAGCATCGAGGCGGACCAACAGTTCGTTCTCTCCCGTACGGAGGGCCCGCGTGATGTCGAACCGGTGCGCGATGAGTGCGTTGGCTGCGCGGCCGATCTCAACGCCGTTCAACCACAGCACCGCGTCGAGGTCGAGCCCCTCGCAGACGAGTTCGCATCGCGCGCCAGTCACGCCGGTGAAAGCGAACGTGCGGCGGCACCACCACGCCCGCTCCTCGATCCAGGCGCACGCGGGGGCATTGCGGTCGTATAACGGCTCCGCGATGCGCCCCTGGCGCATCAAGTCGAGGTGCACCTCGCCGGGGACCTCTGCCTGTAACGCGGCCGTCCAGTCTGGCGCCGCCGGTCGCTGTTCGTGACCGCCAGCAACGGCCAACGGGGTTTCGAGGAGTTGCCAGGTACCGTTCAAATCGATCGTTGTCATCATTCCTCCAGCGTCTAGCGCTCTTTCTCAGCCAACCCGTTCGGCCTCTTCGCGCGCGATCTTCGCCCACTCGACCAGCCGGCCCATGTCGTGCTGCACGGTGAGCAGCTCCTTCAGGATGATTTCCACATGACACCCGCGCGCCAGCGTCAAGGCTTCGCGGATGCAGCGCCGGACGCCGGCAGGATCAAAGCCGCAGGAGACCATGATGGCTGGATTGGGCCGCCACGAGATGATGTAGTCGCTGCCGACCGCATTGACGACCGTGCCGAGGTCGGCGAGTGGGCCCGACAGAATCTTACGCAGATTCGGGATGCTCCGCAGCAGGGCGATCTTGTTGTGCAGCGACTCGCAGCAGCCGTAGTTCACCAAGCCGAACAGCTTCATGATCGGCATCTGGTAGCGCATCAAGAACTCCTCGTGCTGTTCCGGGCTGACCGTCTCGAACTCCTGCGCATGCATGAACAGGTGCAGGTCGTTAAGGCGCGCGCCGTGGGCGTTGGCCTTTGGATCGGGCAATTCGTGGCAGTATTGTGGCACGGCATAGTTGTTGGATTCAACCGTACTCCAGTCGCCAGCTGCCTCGCCTTGCTTGAGATTGGCGATTACGGCGTCGCGCATGAAGGCCATGAGCCCATGGACCAAATCGGGCTTCTCATAGAGCGAGATCAGCAACTCCTGCAGACCCAGCAGTGCGCCGGCCGCGGTGGACAAGTCGTAACCGCCCCACGAAGAGTAGGCCGTGCTGCGGTCAACATGGACCGGCAGGGTGTCGCCGAAGATCTCACGCAGCACGCGTGCCAGAGGCGGGTCGGGATCAAGCGCCCGGTGCGGCGTAGGCTTCAGTTTCGCGAGGTCCTCCACGCGGGCGATCACGGCGTCCCAGCGCCAGCCGCGGCCGCCGTTTTGGTCGTGAACGACCTTCATGTCGACACCCCATTCGCCGGCCGAACTGGCCAGCATCGGCGCGCGCACCGGGTACCAGGGATACAGCACGCGATCATCCGGCAGGCGCGTCTGCCAGAGCCGCCGCTGTAGCCAGTTCTCGACCGGCCGCAACTCGGGCAATTCGACCTTGGGGGGAGGCAGTGCCGCATCGATCTCCTCGTCCATATGGGTGGCATAGTTCAAATCGATGAAGACCGGGGGACGGGTTGGCCGCAGGCTGTTGAAATCGCGCCAGAACGCGATCTTCCTCCCATTCTCCTCGGTATCGCATGCCTCCACGTAACGCCGGGCCAGGTCCGCCAGGACGCGTCGGTCGTTGGAGGAGGCCCTGCGCATGGAGAGATCGCCTGTCACCGCACTTGCTCGCACTTCCGCTGGATTGTCGTTAGCCATGAGTCTTCTCCGTGCCCGTGTTGCCTCGGTCAGCTATGCCACATTCGCTGAACGCATGGATGCCGTGGACGAGCCCCAGTTCGTCGCTCCCGGTGATGATCACACCGTCCGCCCGCACCTCGACGGCGTGCGTGTCGAATTCACCGGGAACCATGCGCAGTTCGATGCGTCCGGGCCTGTTGCCGCCGGCGCTGCTGCATGGAAGGCCAGGTTTGCGCCGCACATCCTGGCGCAGCGCAGCGGCCGCGTACGCGACCGCGGCGCTCCGGCTGTGATCCTGAATCGTGCTCTCCGAAGTGAGTGTGCAGTTGCTCATCGTCAATCATGCCTCTCTTGTCGTGTCATGCCGAGAGAAAACCAGGATGCGTTCACCGCAGGCGAACGAACGCCAATTCGTAGGGTTGGAGTGTGAGCGTTCCCCGGTGCAGACGGTGCCTGCCCGCGGCGTCCACGGCACCTGTCACATGTTTGGCGTCGAGGGCGAATGTCCTCGCTTCACCGGCCAGATTCGACACCAGCAAGGTCCGGTCGCCGACCAGCGTCTCCACGCTGATCTTCTCCCAATCGCCCTTGGGCCAGGCACGCGTCACCTTCTCCAGCGGCATCACCCCTTGTGACCACGCGCGTGCGAGCTGGAACGGATCGGGAACGCCATCCAGAACCAACGCCATGCGGCGCTCATGCACCGTCTCGTTCGCCACGTGGACCAGCCAGCCCACCCGTCCCGTTGCCCGGGCCACCTCGTAGGCGAACGCACCCTCGTTCAACAACGTTAGCGGGCCAGCCGTCAGGCAGTACGGACTGGCGATCCGGTCTTCTTTCGTTTCCGAGTAGACGTTCGGGTTGAAGCGGATGACCTTGTCGAGCGGCTTCCCGGTCTCAAAGTCGAGCGTGAGTTTGTCGGACCAGCGGTCGCGCACGTCGAAGTCACGATTCGGGGCGTACGCCACGGTGATCTCCGCGAAAGGCGAGTCCGCCATCGTCAATACGGTGACTTTTGCGAACGGATACCACACCTCCAGCCGGCACAATGGCCCGCGCCGGCTGCCCATGGCCTTGATGGGCGCGAACGCGCCCTGCCTGGAATCATTCAGTACCACCGCTGTGTTCCGCACGCGGATTCGTCCACGTGCGTCCAACGTCCACGTGCCGGCCTTGAGCGGCAACCTGGCCGGCGTCCAATCCGCCGGCAATACAGCCGCCTTCGTCAACGCAAACGGTTTGAACGGTCCGACGGCGTGTTGGGAGGTGCCGGCGACGCGCGCAAACGGCAGCGTGACTTCCGCCGCGTTGAACAGCCGTGTGCCGGTCATGGCTGGCAAGGCCGCGCAGACCCGGGCGGCAATCTTCCCGACTTCGTCCGTCAGCGTGGCTCGGAAGTACGGCGAGGGTATCATCGTGTTCGGCGCGTAGAATTCGCCGACCCGCTGCCCCTGGCAGACGGCGACGTCATGTGATTCGGTCAGCAGGATGTCCGGCAGCAGCGCATCCAGTTGCCGGCGCTGCCGCAGCCATGCTCCGCTCACCCAGGCGCCGATCTGGGCCTGGCGCAGGCGATGGGCCAGATCAAACACGGTGTGGTACTGGCTCAGCGCATTGACATTGGTTTCGTTGGGATAGAAGACATCGGCCGATACCCGGTAGGCATCCGCCGCGTAAGTCCGCACCGGCGCCTTGGCCGGATCGAACCCGTCGGTAAACCGCGATTCCGACAGCTCGAACTGACCCCAAACCGGCGCGTAATGGTGGGCCCGGATCATGTGAACGCGAAACGGCACATACGTCATGTCCTGGAAGTTCACGTAATTCAGGGACTGGGCGCGCTGACCGTGCTCGGCGTGAACCAGCGGCAGATCGAAGAAGTAGTTGTTGCCCTTCCGGCTGAGTGCCGGATGCCGCGTGACCATCGCCGGCAGTCGATGGCCGCCGGGGCTCTGCCACCAGACGAAATCGACATCCTCACCCGGGGCCTGGCCGCGGTTCTGGGCGATGTGCAGCGCGCGCGGGTAGCCGAAATGCAGGAGCAGTTCCGGCATCTGCGGCGTGAGCGAGTGCTCCTGACACTGGTATGTCCCGGCGGCGCGGCCAAAGACCTCTCGGAAACTCTCCCCCCCGACACGGAACTGCCAGTATTGAAACGCGAGGGGCGAACGCAATCCGAACGGAAGCGTCTGCGTGCCGTTGGTTAGGTCCAGTTTGCCGGCCTGCCACAGGTCCTTCAACTTCCTGCCCAGGGATGGGAAGCGCCGCGTCAGGTTCCGCCAGCAGTTCGCCCCAGCCTCCAGGCTGAGCCGGTAACCGTAGTCGTCGACCTGCTTCAGGTAGGACTCGATCATCTGGCGCGCGAACTCCGGCCACTCCAACTCGAAGAACCCCTTGTCCGGCAAAAGGATGCCCTGGTGGGGAAACTCGAGAAAATGAAGGTCCAATTGCGAATGCTGCCGGCGCAAATCAGCCAACACACCGAACGCCTGCTTCAAAGCAGCCTTCACCGCGGCGAAATCGCCTTTCGTCCAGGCGTCAACGGCGCGCAACAGTGCCCGGTCAGCCGGCGCCACCAGCGCGCGCGACTCGCCGCGCTTTTCCAGAAACCATTGGATCAACAGCCGATTCAGGCCGTAGGCCTGGAAGTCCAACCGCAGGTCGACCGGACCCGGTGCCGTCTTGCCGGCTGGAAATGCACCCGCCGCGACGAGCAGATCGTGCAGAAGATCGGCACACGCGTGCAGGCGGCGCAGCGGCCAGTCGTTGATCCACGCGTTCACCATCGCGAAGAACTCGAACCCCACCGCCAACGCACTCCCCACCCGTGTGATCGACGGATTCTCGCCAATCCTCCACGCGCCGCCCGCACCGGCGTACCGGTCGAATGGCAGCCGGTGCGGATAGAAATACTCGCCGCGCGGCGTCCCCAGGCACTCCTTCTCGGATGATCGGCCGCGCTCGAGAATGTCCGGACCTTGCGTCGGACGAATATACAGGCCGGCATGCCGGGGGCGCCCGATCGCGTCCGATGCCTGATGGCAGCAGGCGACGACGAAATCGCCCCGTCCATACTTGTCGTTCCAGCCGTTCTCCCACTCCGGAATAACGCGCGTCCGGCTCAGGATAACCGGATCGAAAAACAGGCCGTAGCCATCAACCCAGCCGTACATGTGCTCCCAGCACAGGCTCGGCCGCGTTTCCCGGAAGTCGGTCGTTGCGGGAAAGATATACCGAATGTTCTTCATCACCAGTGCCCCATCTTTACGGTTCCACGCGCGACCTCAGCCAGGCGAACGGTTCGGCAGGCGCCTCGTTGTCATTCTTAGGCAGCATTTAGGCCACTTGCCGTCGTGAGTCCCGTACCACATCCGTACGAGCGCAGAGAGTGGACCTGCCGTCATTTCAGGGAGTACCGTCATGGTTCAGCCGCCCACCACATCCATCGCGATCTCAGCCCAGCGCCACAGCCGCTGCGGCTCGTACTTTACCGTGCTGATATCCTTGAGAATCAGTTCCAGCGGGCATCCGTGGCGGGCGCAGGCGTCCACCGAGGCCCGCAGGTGCTCGCGCACGGCCTGCGCGTCGAACTTCGGCCAGGCCAGCAAGGCCGGGTTCGGTTTCCGTGAGTACACGTAATCGCCCTTGATCTCCGACGCGCCGAGTTCCTCATCCACCCATGGGCTCATGGACACCTTCCGCAGGTTGGGGATCCTGCGCACCTGCGCCATCTTGCGGTCGAGCGGCTCGCAGCAGCCGTAGTACACCATGCCGAACCGTTCGAAGAGCGGCATACACGGCTCGATCTCGAACTCCTCGAACATCGCCGGCGACACGGTGGAGAACATCTGGGCCATGCTGAACATCCAGAGATCCCTGGTGTGCGGCCGCTGCGGGTCACACCCCGGCGCCGGCAGGTCGTCCGTCCAGGCGCCGGTGCAGTGGACCAGCGGCTGGGGCTGACACAGCAACCCCTGAGACTCCAACTGGTCGAGCAGGGCGAGGTTGCCCTTGACGACCCGGCGCACCAGTTCGGCCATGAACTCGGGGCGGTCGATCAGGGCATACAGCGCCCCCTCCACGCCCATCCAGAAACTGATCGGGTCCCAGACCGTCATATAGCCGGGGTCGTAGCCCTGCTCGACGACGTCCAGGATGCCGTCAAGCAACGCGTGCGCATTCTCCATCCGCCGCGCCGTTGCCGCCGCATCGTGCGTGACGACCGGCATCTTGACCTTGTCCAGGTCGGCATCGGTCTCAAACTGGTTGAAGAAATGGTGGCCGACAATGCCGTTGGTGGGATCGCTCACCGCGATTGTCTCCTTCACGGACATGCCGTGGCCGGAGTTGCTGATCGCCCTGGGCACGCGAATGAAGGGCTCAACCACCATATCCACCCTGAAATGACGCCACTGGTAGATCGTCTTGCGCAGGCCGTCCTCGATCCGGCGGCATTCCGGGTCCTGGCATTGCAGCGTCAGTTCATCGTCCACGTTCATTTCGTTCCAGCACACCTGATCGATCATGACCATGGGACGGATGGGTTTCTTCGCATTCAACTTCCGCCACAGGACCAGTTTCTCTTTCTGAACGGGCAGCGCCGCGATGGCCGCCACTTCGCCTGCCAGGCGTCGGATGACTTCGCGATCGGTATTTGTCGGCATATGCTGGAGTTTCCTTGGTGGCTGCGCGCAGGCGCGTTGTCGAGACCGGGGCGGTTCTAGAACTCTTCAACCACTGACTCCCCGCGGAGCCAGGCGATCCCGGCAATGTTCCTTCACGATCCGATCCGCCTGCTCCGGCGTCGCGAGCCCGGCCCACAGGGTCATAAACCCGGACCACACCCCGATACGCTGAATGAGGCACGGCCAGTCCCGCACCTGACCGGAATGCGCGGTCCAGCGCTGCGTCTCGCAAGGGATGAGATTCAGGTCCACGCTGTAGTAGAAGCCGTCCCGCTCATCCCAACAGTGTTTGCGGATCGGGTCCCGAAGCGCGACATCCGTCAGCCATGAATCCCAGTCCCACAGCACGTCGCAGTACTGGGCGCTGCCCGGGGTAATGAAAGGGTGGGGGATCTCGCCGCCGGGCTCACGGTACATGCATTCAAAGCCCTTGCCGGTGAAGGCGAGTAGGCGATCGATATGCCGTTGCGTTGTATCCGTCACAAGGTATCCATTCATGCGCGAACTCCAGCTATCTCCGGGTCGCCCTGCAGACGGGTGGCCTATCCCTGCGGGAAGGTGAACCCGCGCACGGCGAACACCTGCGGCTCGCCAAACTTGCCGGTCCAATCGGAGTTGAAGAACACCGTCCGCAGGTCCGGTGACACCTGCTGGCAATTCTCGGTGAAGGCGCCGTTCCAGGAACTGCGCGGGTGCAAGAGGTACTTCGTTTCGATGTACGGACCCTCCGCGCCGTTCTCGACCACCGTGCCTAGGTACAGGAAGGCAGCCGGCCCCTGCAGGCAGGGCGTGCTGCGACCGGCCCACCCCTCGGTATCGAAGGCGCCATGGATGCCGTCCACATGCCACGATTGGTGACAGACATCGGGACGGGTGAACTTGCGGGTCAACTCCGCACGCCTGGCACCGGGAATGCGCGCGGGATCGGCCCACAGCGCCGGATCGCAGGAAATCGGCTCGCAGGACATGATCGTGCCGCGCCAGTGCGGCGCGGTGTCGAGCCGCCCCGCGTGCGTCGCCACCTCGTAGCGCCCACCCCGCCAGCAGGAATGATCCACTGACTCCTTGGGCCCGCCGACCGGGAGGATCCCGACGATGGCGCCGGCCTCATCGACAATGAAGAGTTGCAGGCGGTGCACTTCGCTGTACCATTTCTCCGAGTACTTGCCGTCCTTGTCCCAGTGCTGGCTCCGGTTGTTGCGCCCCATCAGCAGGTGGCCGCGGTGCGCCGGGTCGGCGCCGGGGAAGTAGGTGCCGCCCACCCGCCAGGAGTAGGGTTCCCAATCGAAGCCGTGAATGCCCAGCGTCTCGAGGTCGATGAATACCGGGGCGCAGTGGGCGTCGCCGTTGTCGGTGTGGAAAGTGAAGCCTGTGCACAAGACCTTGCCGTCTGCGCGCAGCGATCCCTCGCGTGGCATGGCGCTGCGCGGTCGCTTCCCGATACCTTCGACCGGCTCATCGAACAGGGTCAGTGTCTCCAACCTGAACGTCTGCAGATCAACGCGCTTCAAAGCAACGCCGGCGGCGGAGGCGTCCGCAGGGGGATTCGCCAGATAATAGAAGAAGCGGCCGTCCCGGCTGACCACCGGCGATCGGGGATCCGCGTCGTCGGTGAGCGCGCGCAAGGCGAAGCCGTCGTTGATCTCGCACATCGTATACTGAACCTGGCCGCTCAGACCGCCACCGGTCCAGTGCCGCGAGAAGAAGAAACGGGTGCCGTCCTGGGAGAAGAAGCCCCCGCGGGTATTGCCGGCTCCCTCCCGGTTGGTGGTCACCTGGAACACCTCCAGGTTGGGGTCCGTGATCACGGAGAGCATCTCGGGGAACGGCTTGGCCTCGCCAATGCGCTCACCAAAGCGTAGTCCTGTCTGGGTCATGCTATTACCTCCAGCAACACGTCGTCGAACCAGGCGACGCCGCAGCCGTCCACACAAAGCCGGACGACTAGAAAAGGATCGTGGGGCCCCGGCTGGAATGCGACATCCAATTGCGTCCACGCCCCCCGGCCGCGCAGCGGGGCTGAAGTCCGTGTCGCGCGTACGTCATTCCAGTTCCATCGCACGTCGTCGATGCGCAGGTAGGCCACCCCTTCGCTCAGGTCGCTCTTCACCCAGGCGCTGAGCCGGTAGCGCTTCTGGGACTCACCCACCACGGCTGGTCCGGCGACAATCGCGGCGACGCTAATCTCCTTGCCCATCCCGGCCCCAGCGACCTTGAGGGAGTACCGCCCTGAATGGGCCTGTTCGTCGCTGCGCGCCTGTGTCGACCAGAGTCCGCCGTTGAAGACCTCGTCGCTCGCGATCACCTGCTCGAAATCGCTGGTCTGGTTGAGAAGGAATCCGATGTCCTGCTCCTTGCGTGCCGTTGCCGGCAGCGCCGCCGCCTCAAGTTCGCGCGCCACCGGCTCGGGCAGCGACAGGAACCGATACCGTGCCTGAGCGTGATACAACCCATCCGCCTCGCGGGTCCGGGGCGGCTTCATCAGGATGTGCTGGTCGTACCACTGATCGCAGGTGACGATAAAGACGGGACTGGACGTCTCGAGCAACTCCACAAAGGGATTCATCGTAGGCTCAGTCACGAACCCGACGAACCCGCCCGCGGCAATGCTATCTGTGGGGATGTTGAGCGGGTTGTGATGGACGAAGGCGATCCGCCCGTCGGCCAGTGCCCGTATCGTCTTCTGCCAGCGCTTGCGGTCGTTCCGCGACTCGGAAATTCCGCCGGCGAACAGGTTGTTGAACTCGATGTCCGAGGGTTCCGGCATGGAATAGCGGCTGACGCAGTTCCAGACGTATCCCAGGCGCTCGTCCCAGGACAGGCGGTACTCGCTCATGCCGCCGATGCCGCCCTCATGCTGGTGCACAGTTGTGAACTCCAGCGAGTCGCCCCGGTCCCTGGTGAAGGTGAGCGTGAACGATGTGACGGGTGGCAGCATCTGCTTGCCGTACATCTGGAGGCGCGCCCCGTACAGGTTCGACCAGTGATAGACCTCCGGAATCGGATACCGGTCGCCCACCCCGTCCGCCGAGGGGAAGAAGCGGAACATCTCGATCTCCTTGATCCAGGTCTGGATCAGGCCGATCCGCTCCTCGCCGTCCAGGATGTAATACCATTCGGTGTCCTTGGCATGTTCGGTCGGGGTCAATGCCTCCAGGCTGAACCGCGGCGTGTGGCCGACCTTCGGAAGCTCCGCGTACGACGGGGACGCGTCGAGGAACCGTTGCAGTAACCCGGCCCCCTGCACAGGTGCGGCGGTGGTCTGTTTGTCAGCGTTACAACTCATTTTCTGGCTTTCATCATCGGTTCCTCTGCTTCACTCACCAGTTGTCCGTACGGAATTCCAATGCCGGGAGGCCGTCTTTGTTGAACAGGTTCGCCCACGGGTGCTTGTCGGCCCAGGCGTAGCGGACGGCGACTGGGTTGGGGACCCGATCACTGCTGACCATGATCGCATCGCCGTCGATGACCGCCTTGGCCCAGTGGAACTGCTTGTCGGCCCCGGCGACGGCGAAGCCCTGCGGTTTGTCGGCAGGACGGAAGGCCAGTCCCTGGCCGACATGGGTGAACGTGATACGGATGTTGTTGCCCTCGATGGCGTGCGCGGCATAGGTCGGTCCGTAGATCTCGTTCTTCGACCCGTAGAACGCACCCAGAGCCACTCGTGCCGCCCGGGTGCCATAGCCGGTCTTGTTGTACGGGTTGGCCGGTTGCAGCGCCGGACCGGCGCCGAGATCGCTGGTCGTGATCATGGCCGTGTTCGCGACGTCGCGGATCCTCAGATACATGCCGCGGGTCAGTCCATCCGCCGCGTCGGGCACGGCGGTCGGCAGCGGGGCGAACGTGTCGCCCATGTAGGTCACGGGATCCTTGGGGTCCCAGGCGCAGCCGCCGCCGTCGGGCTTCGGCAGGTAGAGGAAGGCGATATCCTGCCCCCACTCCTTGCGCCAGCCGCGGATTACCGCACCAGCCACCAGGTCGATATCCACGCCGTTGATGCCGCTATTGTCGCCGAAGTCCCAGATCGCGCCGCGGATCGCCATGGGCTGCAGCGGCTTGATGAGTTGCTGGTACTTACCCTCGAACTTCCGCTTCACCGTCCCCGGGTTGACCGGCTTGCGTGGTGCCGGCGGGGGATTCTCACCGACCTTGACCTGTTTCTTGGCCTCTTCCCAGGCTGCCTTGTCCGCCTGGTAGGTAGCCTGGGCCTTGGCCTCATCGTAAGCCGCCGCCATCTTCGCGAGCTGTTCCTGGCAGGCCGCATCGTCCTGGAAGGCCTCCGTGGAGAGCCAGGCCGAGGCGTTCGGCGTGAAAGCGCTGACCGCGACCAATCCGATAGGCACCTCGGACCCTGTCTGCAGCGCGACGGCGAAGGGCAGCAGGAAGGCCGAGAATTTCGCATTGGAGGCAGGTTCGGCTCGTTTCCAAGTGGTGTCCTGCCCCTCGACGAGGATCCGCGTCCGCAGGCGGGGCGCGATCGTCGCCGCCACCGCGTCCAAGCTCTTGTCGTGCTCCAGATGTGAACCGACTGTGTTGTTGTACCAGTTGCCCAGCCAGACATCGCCGACCAGAACATCCTCCAGCCTGGCCGGTACGCCGCCCGATGATGGCGTGAGGGTCATGGTGCGCGGCTCGGCCGAGGCGGTCAACGGGTCGAAGACCACCTTCCAGGCGCCGGCCGCATCGCCGGTCGCGGTCTTCTTCTGCCCGGCGAATTCCACCGTGACCGTGTCGCCGGGTTTGGCCGTGCCCCAGACCGGCGCCGGGATGCCGCGCTGCAGCACCATGTTGCTGCCGAAGATCGCAGCCGGCTTGACGGTGGACTCGGCCGCCGCCTGCGCCACCTTCGACTTCTCCTGGCGCAGCCGGACCTCGCCGATCTGGCAGCCCAACGTCGGCACGGTCGTCACCAGGAGCCGGATGCGGCGAGCCTCGGTCTGCGGCACGGGGCTGCTGCAGTTTTCCGGCTTGCCGGCCTTGCCGGGCGCCACCGGGGCAAGCGGCAGGGCGAAGGTGTGGATCGTCTCCCACGTCTCGCCGCGCTGCACCTGGACCGCGATGCCGCCGCTATCGGAGACCTGGACCAATTCGACGAAGTTGAACGACCTGGCCTGGCCCAGGTCGAGTTCCAGCCAGGCGGTGCCGGCGGCCTCGGCAGCGACAGCCTGCCACCGCGTCGATTCGAAGCAGTCCACGACCAGATCGGCAGGCCGCTCGGCGCTGCTGGCGGTGACGGTGGCGGCGTTCTCGATCAGCGACTGGCACTCTTCCCAGGAATTGCCGCGCCAGGGTCTGAACTTCACCGTTTTGGCGGCGCTCGGCTGATCGGCGAAGCCGACCCACCAGGGATCGAGCGACGGCGGGAACGGCGGGTGGAACAGCGCAAGCGGTCCGGCCGCCCAACTCGGGCCCGGCCGTGCGAACTCCCATTTCGTCCCCGGCGGCACGGCCCCGACCTTGCGGGCAAGATCTTTGTACGTGTCCCCGGACAGGCCGCTCTCCTTGAGGGCAGCCTGCGCATACGCCTCGTCGATGGCGAAGCTGACGCGGGGGATCTCCGTCTCCTCGCCATACTCCCCTTCGGCGGCCAAGGCAGGCAGGGGCGACGGCAGCCCCTCGAAGCGCTGCGTATCGCGGCGCAGGAACGGCGTCGCGTTGCGCGATGAGGGCACGTCGGCCGGGATCATGCGGGCGCGATCCAGGTGCGGACCGATGCAGAGGTTGTCCTTGGCGACGGGGAACTCCATGCCCTTCTGGCTGGCCAGGCCGCCGTGATTGTCCCAATCCCGGCACAAGATCAGGTTACCGGTCATGAGACAGTCGCGGGCGAAGTAGGCTCCGTCCCTCGGCTGGGACGTGCCCCACTGGAAGGCGCACTTGGTGGCCACCATGGAATTGCGGCGCAGGACGATCCCGGACCAGGGCTTGAAGACCAGGCCCCGGAACGAACTGAACTTGCACACCACGCCCCAGGGGAGGCCGTACTCGGGCGAGACGTAGAAGAGGTTGTCCTCGATCGTCACGCCGCCGCCCTGGACGGGTGAGAGGCCGAGCAGGCAGAAGCCATCGAGGAAGACGTTGTGGTGGACGCGAACACCGGCGTATGCGGTGGAGTCGAACTCGATGGTGTCGTCGCAGCAGTTGTGGAAGAAATTGTAGGCATACTCGTTCTCAAGCGCCGGATCATTCGTCAGCGTCATCGCGCCCTGGATGCCATCCCATTGGTCATGGATATAGCAGTTGCGGACGCGGAAACGGGCCACGTCAGTGCTGCCGGGGGCGATACCCGCGCCGCCGAAGGTGCTGTTGTACATCGCCCGCCACACATTGCCGCCCTTCTGCATCTGCCCGTAGCGCATCCACTGGTAGGCCGGGTACTTGCTGAACTCGCAGCGTTCGATCACGATATCGACGGTGCCTTTCGCCAGGCTGTTGACGCCGATGTAGCAGCCGGTGAAGGCGCAGTCGCGGATGGTGATCCGCTTGCTCTCCGCCTTGATCAGGATGCCGGCATTGGGCGCAATCTGCAGATGGATCCCCTCGAGTACGATGTCCTCGCCCTGGAGTTCCACCAGGTTGAGAACGTCGGGCCGGCTGATCTTGAGGTTCACCTTGGCCGGATCGGCGTCGTCCAAGAGCCGGAGGTAGAGGCCGTCGCTGCCGACGAAGAAGCCCTCGCGCGGGACTTCGGTGAGGGTGAACATCTCGATCAGGTTCCGGTAGTTGAACAGGCAGCGCTCGTCGGCCATCGCGAAGACCTGACCGGTGCCGTCCCCCCGCAGACGCGGCAACGCCCAGGCAGCCTTGTAGACGGCCCCCTCTTGTTTGGCGAAGGCCGGTGGCTGTGCCATCGCGCCGCTAAGGATGGCGCGTCCCGGCGTCTTGGCCTTGATGGTGATGGCTGCCCCGCCCGTCTTCCTGGTCAGTTTGAAAGACTGGTGATAGCTCCCGTCCTCCAGCAACAGCGTATCGCCCGGCTGCAGTCTGTCGACAGCCGCCTGCAGATTATCTCTGGGCGTCACGGTCACAGCCCCCGCGAAGAGCGAGGTTGCGGCGAGCGACAAGGCGATGAGCAGATGCGGTGTTTGTAGTTTCGTCATGTGTCCTGTTGTCTTGTCCATGATCATGGTTTGGGCAGTTGGGACCAATCGACGGCGATGTCTCCGTTTTCGTCCAGCGCGTAGCCTTCGCGCCGGATGATCTCGGGACCGGACAGAAATTCATCGCCGATGGCACGCAGGCGGGCGCTCAGGCGCTCGTCGAGCGCGGCAACCAACTCTGCGTACTTCGGTTCGCCCACCCGATTGCGCTGCTGCGCCGGATCAGACTGATTGTCGTAGAGCAGCCACGGGCCGCTCAGTGTGCGGGCATAGGTGTAGCGCCGGCCGTGCAGCCCGCGGTATTCGCGTCCGCCGTCCGCATAGCGCCATTCGTGGAACGGCAGGTAGAGCGCGAGCAACGCCTCGTCGAGGGCAGGGGGAGTCCCCTCCGTGAAGACTGGCGAGAAGTCGCGTCCCTGGACCGAGGCGGGGATGGGCGCGCCACAGAGCGACAACAGCGTCGGCATCAGGTCCGGCGCGTCGATCGGCGTGTCATCGACGCCGGGGCCGGCACCGTGCGGATGGCGAACGAGGAACGGCACGCGGATGGATTCCGCCCAGGGCTTCTGTTTGCGGTACTGGCCTTGGGACCCGAGCATGTCGCCGTGGTCGGAGGTGAACACGACGATCGTGTTGCGGTCGAGTCCGGTCTCTTCCAGTGTGCGCAACAGGCGCCCGAACGCCGCGTCGAGGGCCGAGCAGTGGGCGTAGTAGCCAGCCAGTTCGCATCGGGCGCGGTCGGCGGTCTCCGCCGGCACATTCGCAGGCAGTACGATCCGCCGTGGGTCGTACATCGACTCGAACGCCGCCGGCGCCGTGCCGAAGGGGTTGTGGGGCGGCCCCCAGGAGAGAAACAGCGCGAACGGCGATCCGCCCGTCCCCTCACGCAGGTAGCGGCAGGCCTCATCCGTCTGGGCGTCGGCGTCGTACCCCGGCCACGGATGCGGCCGCGGATCGTTGCCGGTGTAGTAGAACGACTTCCGGTAATCATGGCAGCACTCGAACCCCTGCCACATCTCGAACCCCAGGCGGCGCTCCGGCGGCACGAAGGCGCTCCGGCCGTTGCCGTCGATGTGCCACTTGCCGATGTACCCCGTACGGTAGCCGACGTCGCGCAGGCATTCCGCCAGAAATGGCCCCGCGTACATGCGCTGCAAGCATTGGTCGTTTACCATCATCCGATGCCGGTTTGGGTAGACCCCGGTCATGAGCGATGCCCGGTACGGACTGCACACGGGGCAACCGGAAACGGCATTCTTGAAGTTCAGGCTCCGGGCCGCGAAACGGTCGATATTCGGCGTCGAGACATTGGGATCGCCGGCGTAGCCGAAGGCCTGTGCCCGCCATTGATCGGCAAACGCGAAAACGAGATTGGGTTTATGAGTCACGGCGGGCGCCCTTTCCACCGTCGTACGCCGCGGCCTCCTCATACATTGCGAGAATGTTTGCGGGCGGAGAGTCGGGTTGCAGAATGTGCGAGGGCGCCAGGATGTAGCCGCCCGGGCCGAGGGTGTCGATGCGGTTCCGGACCTCGGCGCGAACCTCGGCCGGTGTGCCAGTCACGAGTGTCTGCTGGATGTCGATCGCGCCGTGGAAACAGAGCGTATGCCCGAATTCGCGCTTGAGGCGCGCCGGGTCCATCCCGACTGCGGAAGTCTGGATGGGGTTCAGGACCTGCACCCCGGCGTCGATCAGCGCCGGGATGATGTCGAAGACCGCGCCGCAGGAGTGGTGATACCCCATCACCCCCCGTGCGTGCGCAAGGTCATAGTGCCGCTTCAGGCTCGGCATGAACAGGCGTCGCACCGGATCCGGCCCCACGAGAAGCCCCCCTTGCGTTCCGTAATCGTCGCCACACCCCACCGCATCAACGGCGCCGGGATAGCGCCGGAAGATCTCGTGCAAACAGCCGAGGGTGAACTCCTCTACTTTCGTCGTCGCCGCCTCGATCAGTTCCGGCGCCAGCAGGATGTTCGTCAACGCCTGCTCGAGGCCGAACATCTGCCAGGTGATGCCGAAGGGGCCGATGCAGGACATGTCGAGGAGGATCACATCCTGCTCCCGCTTCCAGACTGACCAATCGCGACCACCCGGCACCTCGGGCCAAACGACCTCCTCCACGCGCGGCCAATCGTGGGCCTCAACATCGGCCACGGTCTCCGCTGTGGCGAGCGGGGCCTGCGTAATTTCGAAGTAGTGGGCGTCGCCGGCGGTGACGCGTTCTCGCCGAACGCCCCAGCGGTCGAGGCGGATGTTCGGGTCGGACTGGGCGTTGCGGGCGTCCCGCTCGGGCATCGTGGGCCCGCGCCCGACGGCCGCCCACAACGACTCGAAGCGGCTCGCGCCGAAACGCTGCCAGAGGCGCTCGTCGGGTCGCGCGCCGAGATGGGCGCGCAGCTTCTCCTCGGTCTCCGGCAGGGCTTCATACGTGTACGGGACGTGGGAGGGCACTTCGCCGCGCATCGCAGTCAGCATCTCATCGCGGCGGGGCATGCGGGGCCTCCTCGCGATCTGGCTGCTGGCCACCGGGCGTCCATTCGCCACCCGCGGGTTGATTGGTTACGCCCTCCTTCGCCTCGGCGAGGAACCCGTCGAATGTCCAGGTCCAGTAGAGGAAACGCTGCCGGCCCACGGCATCGTCGGCCAACTCAGTCAGCGCCTTGTCCCGCAGTGTCTTCATCCTGGCCACGACATCCGGCGACCAGACCTTCTGGAACATCGCCGGCGGGATGCGCCCCTGGTCAGCCAAGCCGCCCTTCACGGTGTTCCAGCGCTCGCACTCCAGGCGGATGAGTTCGCGCACGGTTCCGCTGGCCTTGCCGTAGAGGCGCCGACACATCTCGTCGAGCACCGCATCCACGTCCAGCTCCGGGTTCCAGAGCGCCTTCATCCAGACGTAGAGCGTCGGCGCCGTCGTGGTCCAGTCGCTCGGCATGCCGCCGTTCAGGAAGGCCCCGGCGACGAAGGTACGGTTGGTCCGGTAGAAATCGCAGACCACGTGTGGGAACTGTAGCGGTCCATACGTCCACCCGCCGCCGCGGTCAGAGTAGTCCCAGAGAGTGATCGGACCGTTGACCTTCGCGCTCCAGGCGCGGATGTTGTTCTCCGTGCCCGCACGGGCCTTGGGCTGCACCATCAGGGCCATCGGTCCGCCGGTCATGCAGGTCATGATCTCCAGGTTGTCTGGGAACTCCACGTCCTTGGGACAGGACTGGTAGTTCCAGTACGGCAGGAAGATCACCTTCTTGTCCGGCCATCGCTGTTTGACCGCCTCGCACATCTTCTTGACGAACTGCCCCATCAGTAGCGACGCGCCGCCCTTGGCCATGGTCGCCTGGCAGGCCGCGCACTGGCAGTTCAGCGGCGCATCGCCCGGCGATACGGTCACGCTGGTCGGCGTGACCCACGAGGCCGGCTTCTTGTTGTCCCAGGCGTCCTCACACCCTTGGAGCAGATAGGCCAGCGTGTTCGTGGAACTGTAACAGAGCATGCTCAGGTTGGGCTTGCCGTCCTTCTTCTGCTGGAACATGTCGAGCAGCTCGGGATGCTTGGACCACTTGCTCTCCCATTGCTTCCAGAGTTTCTGCGGCTCGTGGACCTTGACCTGGTAGGGCCAACTGTTACCGCTGCGCACCATGGGCAGGTAACTTGCCATGGCAATCGCCTTCACCCCGGCCGGCAGGGCCCCATCGGCGAACGGCAGCGGCTCCTTGTCGAACCAGCGCGCCGCGGAAGGCAGCGGCCAGCCTGCGGTCGGATGGTACAGTCGCTCGCGAAAGACGGGTTGGTCGCAGTAATGGACGGGGGGCACGACCAGTTCGGCGCCGGGCGTCAGGCACCGCCCGCCGAGATCCGTGGGCCAATACCAGCGCACGCCCACGAAGCGCTCAAGGAAATCCGCCACGGCCCAGGCCGTGCCTTCGTTCGCCCAGTACGCCCATGGGTTGCTGCCGGCCGGCAGCGCCTGCGTGCTGCCCACGAGGTAGACGCGGTTGGGGGCGGTCTTGACGACAAATCCCTCGAACGGCAGTTTCGTTGCGTCGATGCCGGCCGCACGCGTCTCCTCGCAGTCGCCGATCACGATGGCGGGCTGGTCGGCGGGCGGCGTTTGGGCCACGCGCTCGAGCGTGGCGCCGGTGCTCAGTCGCACGACCTCCCGCAGTTCGTCCACCAGACGCTTGAGCGGGACACCGGGTTTGGGGTCGGCAACAAAGACCACCGCCCGCGTCTTGCCGTCGCGTGCCAGTTCGACCGGCGCGTGCACCGGGGCCTGGAGCCACGTCACCGGCGACAAGTCGCGCGGCCTGGGCGCATCCTCGGCCAGCGCCGGCAGCGCCAGCGCGGCCGAGAAGGCCACGAGTTGTATCATCTGCGTCTTCATGCGTTTGCTTTGACCCGTCCCTGCTGCCTGTTGCGCGCATGACGCAGCACCCAGTTGAGGGCGAGCGTCCTCGCGAGCCGCCCGACCCCACTCTTTCAGCCTTCCGCGCTTCCAGTTTTCCGCTGGCCCTAGCGAACCAAGACCACGGTGCCGGGAGGAGGCGGGATCGGTGGTTCCACGCCGACATACAGCACGCCTGTGCCGGAGAAGTACGTGTCGCTCTTGTTGTCCGCGGCGCTCGTGGTTGAGCCATAGGTGCCGGCGAGTTGGGTTGTCGTTCCCAGTTTCAGGCTGCCAACCTTCTCCTTGACCCCCGTGTTGAGTTGCAGGATGCCGCCATTGATCGTCAGGAGCGCCGTGTCAGACAGGCACTTGCTGCCAGCCAGACCCAGTGTTCCGCCGCTCACCGTCGTCGCGCCCGAAAAGGTGTCCGGGCCGGAAAGCACCCAGGTGCCAGCGTCAGCCTTGGTCAGGGAAAGGACGTACCCGAGGGGGTCGGCCATCCTGCCCGCAAACGCGTTGGCTCCGCCGGTGTAACTTCCGCCCAGGGTAAGCGTTTTGCTGCCCAACCCGGGGACGCCAAGGTCCGTATTGATCGTCAGTGCGCCGGTCGTACTATCGTTCTTTATCGTGATCGCACCTGTCGTGCCGGGGAGGACGAACTGGCGATTGTTGAGCGTCTTCGCCGCTCCCGTCCATTGCAGCGTAACAGCCGTTGCGGCGCTGCCCAGCGAGAGCACGCCCGCGCCGGCCGCGTCGCCGAGGTTGGCAAGGGAGAGGGTGCCGGCCGCCGTTCCATAGAGCGGCCCCGTGAAGTCGTTGCCTGTATTCGCCAGAGTCAGGTTGCCGGCGACAGTGATACCCCCGTTGCCGGTGACCGGGCCATTGACGATTGCGCCTGACGACAATGTGGCGATGGCTCCGTTGTTGAGAGTGAACGTGCGGCCGGAAGCGAACGTGATCGCGCCAACCAGCGTAGCGCTGCCGTTGAAGGTGACATTGCCGCTGGTGCCGAGGTTAGCGTCGCTGGTGATGGTCAATTTCCCGCCATTGAGCAACGTGTCGCCGCTGTGCCCGGTGCTGCTGATGGTGACCGTGCCGGCACCGGGTCCATTGATAACCACGCCGCCGCTGAAGGTGTTGGCTCCACTGAGGGTCAGACCCGAAGTACTAGCACCGAGGAGCGACGCGACCACGGTCACATCGCCGCCATTGTTAATGATGGGGGCGCTGATGGTGTCCACAGCCCAGCCGATGGTGCAGTACAGGTTCCCTCCCCCCGTGGGCGTGGTCAGAGACCCGGAACCGGTGGCCTGCAAGGTGCTAGCGCCACCGTTGTTGGCATGGATCCAGCCACGGGTCTCCAGATTGAAATTCCCGAGATCCACGGTGATCCCGCCGCCATGTTTCAACGCTGCGGCCGTGCGGTTGCCCATCAGGGTCGTCGTGCCGGCCGCCACGTTGTAGGCGGTGCTCGCACTCGACCAGCCACTCTCCCCCGGAGTTGTCAGGGTGTCGGCCGTAATCTGTCCTAAGGCATTGTAGACTGCGTATCTCATGCTGTTATTGAGACTTACCGTGGCCCACGGGCCAATGATCTGACCGTTAGGTGTCGCATTGCCAACTGCCGTCGTCACCAGGAAGATGTTCCTTGTGGTATCGGGATATTGAGCCGTGGTAACAGGAGCACCAAAATTGATGGTGGCGTTGCCAGCGTGGGTCAGATCACTCAGGGTCAACGTCTGGGTGCCGGCGGTCTTGCGGATGGTATGGACAATGATCAACTGTCCGCTGGTGAGAGCCACCGTGCCGAGTGTCTCGGCGAAGTCCCTTGTGCTGGCCACCGTGGTGGTGGTGTAGTTGATGGTGCCGCCGTTGGACGTGATGGTCGCGCCATTGGCCAAGCGGTCAAGGGCTTTTTCCGCATCGCTGTCGGCATACGTCAGCGTGATACTGCCGCCGCTATTGAGGGTAATGCCAGATGTGCTGAGCAACGCCTGGTTGGCGCCGGACAGTGCCATTGTCATGCCGTTGCCGATCGTGGTCGTGCCGGACCAGCCGCCCGCGGAGGTGCCGTTGAGCGTTAGCCCGAAGTTCCTACGGCTTTCCCACGCTCTGGCATGCTCAACCCATTGATGCGTA
>CAYQJG010000026.1:0-50362 GCA_964417715.1 uncultured Lentisphaerales bacterium
CAACACCCAGGCCGTGCGCGCGGTGTTCATCATCGATCCGAACGGCATCGTGCGGGCGCTCTTCTACTACCCGCTCTCCAACGGCCGCAACATGCAGGAGGTCAAGCGTCTGCTGATGGCCATGCAACTGTCAGACGCGCACAAGGTGGCCACACCCGCCAACTGGCAGCCGGGTGAGGACGTGATCGTTCCGCCGCCTGGTTCATGCGGCGTGGCCAAGGACCGCATGGCCAAACCCGACCCGGATGTGACCTGCCTGGACTGGTTCATGTGTCTGAAGAAGTGCCCGAAACAATAGTCCCAAATGGGTCTCGGAGGGTGGGGGGAACCCCTCGCCCTCCGTTCCATCGAAAGAGCGGCTCTATGAACGTCATTCAGACAACCGCAGCGCCCGCAGCGATTGGCCCTTACAGTCAGGCCATCTTGCACGAATCGCTGCTCTACACCTCCGGCCAGCTTCCCATCGATCCAGCCACGGGCGAATTGCGCAACAGCGATATCGTCACCGCCGCGCGCCAGGCGCTCTTGAATCTGCGTGCCGTGCTTGCCGCCGGCGGCGCGGACATGGCCACCGTGCTGAAGACGACGGTGTTCCTCAGTGACATGGGCAACTTCCAGGCGTTCAATGGCGTCTATGCCGAATTCTTCCAATCCCCCTTCCCGGCCAGAAGCTGCGTACAGGTGGCGGCCCTGCCGAAGGGGGCCCTGGTGGAAATTGAGGCTGTGGCGAAGGTCCGCATCGGGACTTGATCGCAGCAGTCATTCGCGACATCATTCGTGTGCCATGACAGACACAACGCCGCCGACACCTGAACCCCGGCGCCCCATCGTCGACGATCCCCGCGTGCCGCTGGCGGCCGAACGGACCTTTCTGGCGTGGGTCCGCACCGGCTTGGCGCTCATGGGCTTCGGCTTCGTTGTCGCCCGATTCGGCCTGCTTCTGCGGGAGTTGGAGGCGTCACAGCACATTGAACGCGCTTCCGGGCATGGGGCGTCCCTCTGGCTCGGCATCTCCCTGGTTGTGCTGGGCGTGTTTCTGAACCTGGCTGCGCTGGGGCGGTATCGCCGCTATCTCCGCCAACTTGCCGCGGGCATTCTGCCCACGGCCGCGCCGCGTCTCGAAACGGCTGTGGCCGCGGCATTGGCCCTGATCGGGCTGGCGGCGGTCGCCTACCTCGTGCATGCCGCCCACTAGCAGCCTGCCGGGTCTTGACGCCGCCCGGTGGCAGGTGTCAAGATACCGCACACGAATGGCCCACAGAGGCGCGGGGTCCGGTGATTCCGCTCTGTATGGCGTCCGTTCGACCGTGCGGTGCCGCCGTGTCCTCTATCCGTCTTCTGCTTGCCGTGGCGATCGGCTCGCTGGCGTGGCTGTCGCCAGCAGCTGAAACGCCTGTGTATACTCTTGACGACTGCCTCGCGTCCGGCCAGGCGCGCAGCGCGCGCCTGGCCAATGCGGCCCGCGACTACGCGATCGCCAACGCCCGCATCCGTCAGGTTCGCGCGCAGGTGCTGCCGCACCTGGCGGCGCGCGGCCTGTACACCTACCAGGAGGAGGTCCCCGTCGCGGTCGATGCAAGCGGCGCCAGCGTGCCGCTCGGCCGCACGGACAACTACCTGCTGGCCGGCGAGATCAGCCAGCTGCTCTACTCCGGCGGATCGGTGAACGCCGGCCTGAACGCGGCGGCCGCCTACCGCGACTTCGCGGCGGCCGCGGCCGCGCAGGCGCGGGCCGAACTCGAACGCGACATCCGCCAGGGCTTTGCCGATGTGCTGCTGGCGCAGGCCGTGGTCGAAGTCCGCGGCCAGGTTGTGACGCAGCTCGAGTCCTGGGTGTCACAGGTCGATGCACGCTTCCGCCAGGGGACGGTTTCGGAGTTCGAACTCAACAGCGCGCGCGTCCGCGTGGCCAATGAACGTCCGCCGCTGATCCGTGCGCGGGCCAATGTCGAACTGACCTGCACGCGGCTGCGCAACCTCGCGCGGCTGGACCGCGGCCCGTTTGTCCTGCGCGGCGAATTGCAGGTCGTGCCGTTCACGAACAGCCTCGTCAGCCTGCAGCGCGAGGCGCTGGCGCAGCGCCCCGAGCTGGCGCAGGCGCGCCAGCGCGTGCTGCTGAACCGGGCCGATGTGCGCGCCTCGCAGGGGCAGTATGCGCCGCGCATCCGGGTGCGTGCCGGTTCGACCGGGCAGAACCCGCCGGCGGGCACGGCGATGGACGAGTTTGACTGGGGCTGGAATGCCGGGGTGGTCGCCGAATGGACGCTCTTCGTCGGCGGCCTGCGCGAGGCCGAGATCGCCCAGAAGAGGCTTGAGCTGGCGAAGGCCGAAGAGGATCTCGGCGAGATGCGGCGGATGATCGAGCTGGAGATCGAGGCGCTGTACGCGGAGTTGCTGCGGGCCGGCGAGGCCGTGGCCGCGACCGAGGAGAATGTCGCCCTGGCCCGGCAGAACCTGGGGATTGCGCAGACCCGGTACAAGGCCGGCCTGGTGACGTATCTTGAGTTTACCGACGCCGAACTGGCGCTGCGGACCGCCAGCCTGGGACGGCTGGAGGCGCTCCATGCCCACGCGCGCAGCGTGGCGGCGCTGATGTGCGCGCGGGGCCAGCCCGACGCCGCTGCGGGGAAGGACGAAGCGCATGAATAGGCGAGAGGGTTCGGTGACGCGCGGTGTGCTGTGGGGCGTGGCCGTAGCGCTGGTCGTTGGCATCGGGGTACTGTCCGCGCTGAAGCCGCCGCCACCGCCGGTGCTGCCGCGCGTCGAGAAGCCCGTTGTCGTGCGCGTGGTGACGCTGACGCCGCGGGTGGTGCCGGATGTGCTGCACCTGACCGGGCGTGTGCAGGCGTGGCGCGACGCGATGCTGGCCGTCGAGCAGGAAGGCGTGATTGCCGAGCTGAACGTGGATCGCGGCAGTCGTGTCAAGTCCGGCGAGGTTCTGTTGCGAACGGACACCCGCACGTGGCAGGCGGCGTTCGATCAGGCGGCTGTGGCGGCGGCTGACGCGGTGCGCGACCTGCGGCGCTGGACTGAACTGAAGGATGCCGGCGCCGTGGCGGACGCGGAGTTCGAGGCCGTGCGGTCGAAGGGCGCACGCGCCGATGCCGCCCTGGCGGATGCGCGCGCCCGCCTGCAGCAGTGCGAGGTAGTCGCGCCGTTCGACGGGGCCATCGACGAGCGCTGGATCGAGCGCGGCGAGTTCATCGGGCGGGCCAAGCCGGCGCTGCGGCTGGTCGATACGACGCGCGTCAATGTCCGCGTCGGCGTGCCCGAACGCGACGTGCTGTGCGTGCGTGCCGCCGCGGCAGTCGCCTTCACGGTGGCCGCGTTGCCGGACCACACGTTTACCGGGACCGTCTCCTTTGTCAGCCAGGCGGCCGACGAGGCCAGCAACGCGTATGCCGTCGAACTGGTGGCCGACAACGGCGACGGCCGTCTGCGTCCCGGGATGATCGCCGATGTGGCGCTGGTGCGCCGCGTGATTGCCGACGCCCTGATCGTGCCGCTGGCCGCCGTCGTGCCGCACAAGGGCGCGCACGTCGTCTATCTGGCCGAGACGGTCGCCGGCACCAACCGCGCCGTGCGGCGGGTCGTGCAGGTGGATGCGCCGCAAGGCCATGAGGTCGTGCTGAGCAGTGGCGTGCAGGCCGGCGAGCGGGTCATTGTCGAGGGGCAGCGCGAGATCCAGGACGGCACGCTGCTCGATACGCGCGGCGCGCCGCAGCCGCAGGCCCTGTAGTCCATTCGTGAGGGTCGCGCGATGCTGCTATCCAACTATGCCATCCGGTTCCGCACGGCCGTCTTCGTCTTTGTTGTCGCCCTGCTGTTCGCCGGTTCGCGTGCCTACCTCTCGCTGCCGCGCGAGGGTACGCCCGACATCACCATCCCCTATGTCTTCGTGACGGCCCGCTACGACGGCACCTCGCCGGCGGAGATGGAACAGCTCATCACGATTCCGCTTGAGAAGCAGCTCAACGACGTCGAGAACGTCAAGGAGATGCGTACCACCTCGGCCGAGAACCTGACGTTCATGTCGGTCGAGTTTGTCGCCGGCCAGGACATCGACCAGGCCCGGCAGCGCGTGAAGGACAAGGCTGACCTGGCGCGACCCGACCTGCCGGACGACCTGGATGAGCCGGTCGTGGATGCCTTCAACTTCAGCTCCGATATCCCGGTCTTCATCTTCACTGTCTCGGGCGTGCCCGACCTGGCGCGTCTCAAGAGCCTGGCCGAAGACCTGCAGGACCGGCTCGAACTGCTGGGCGGTGTGCGTCGCGTGGAGATCACGGGCGTGCGCGAACGCGAGATACGCGTGGAGATCGACCTGCCCCGCCTGATCGCCTACGGCGTGCCGCTGTCGCAGGTGATGGCACGCATCGTGCAGGAGAACCGCACGGTCAGCGCCGGCAATATCGAGGTCGTGGGCGACAAGTTCCAGGTGCGTCTGCCGGGCGAGTTCGAGTGGATATCGGAACTACGGTCGATCGTGTTGACCGAGCGCGGCGGACGCCCCATCTATCTCACCGATGTGGCGGCCGTGACCGACACCTTCAAGGACGAGACGTCGATCTCGCGCGTCAACGGCGAGCCGTGTGTCTCGCTCAGCATCAAGAAGCGCAGCGGCGTGAACGCCGTGGCGCTGATCGCCGAGGTGAAGCGCGTCCTCGGCGACGCCCGTCTGCCGCCCGCCGTCAAGACCACGGTCGTGATGGACCAGTCGGAGTACGTGGCGTCCATGATATCCGAGCTCGAAAACAGCATCTTCTCCGGCTTCGCGCTGGTGGCGATTGTGCTGCTCGTGTTCCTGGGCGCACGCAACGCCTTCTTCGTGGCGCTGGCGATCCCGCTCTCGATGCTGTTGTCGTTCGTGGTGCTGGCTACCCAGAAGGCCACCCTCAACATGATGGTGCTGTTCAGCCTGGTCATGGCCACCGGCATGCTGGTCGACAATGCGATCGTGATCGTCGAGAACATCTACCGGCACCGCACGCTGGGGAAATCGAAACTGGACGCGGCGCGCGTCGGCGCCGGCGAGGTGGCCTGGCCGGTGATCACCTCCACGCTGACCACGGTGGTGGCCTTTGCGCCCCTGCTTTACTGGCCCGGCATCATGGGGCAGTTCATGAGCTACCTGCCGCGGACGCTGATCGTTACGCTGCTGGCCTCGCTCTTCATCGCGTTGGTCGTGAACCCGGCGATCGCCTCGATCTACGTGCACGTGCCGCCTGCGCGCGCGGACGGACGGCCGCATCCCTTCATGGTCGGCTACGAGCGCTTTCTGCGCGTTGTCGTGCGCTACCGCGGCGTCGTGCTCGTACTGGGGCTGCTGACGCTGATCCTGAGCGGGATTGCCTATGCCCGGTTCGGCAAGGGCGTTGAACTGTTTCCTGCGGTCGACCCGCGCAACGCGACGGTGCGTGTGAAGTTCCCGCAGGGGACGTCGCTTGCGCGCACCGAGGCGGTCATCCGCGAGGCCGAACGCAAGGTCGGCCGCCATGCCGACGTGAAATTCATCCTGGCCAACGTTGGTTCGGTGGGCGGCATGATGGCCGGCGCCGGCGAAACGGCGCAGGGGACGCACCTGGGTTCGGTCTATGCCGAGTTCAGGAAGATCGATGAACGCGAGACGAAATCGCTCGATCTGGTCAATCTCATCCGCGAGGAGATCGGCCAGGTGCCGGGGGCCGAGATCGTCGTCCAGAAGGAGGAGGAGGGGCCGCCGACGGGCGACCCGGTCTCGATCGAGATTGCCGGCGAGGATTTCGACACGCTGGAACACCTGGCCGGCGAAGTCACGCGGCGCATCGTGACGGTGCCCGGGCTGGTGGATGTCCGCGATGATCTCGAGGACGCCCTGCCGGAGTTGCAGTTCCACGTGGACCGTCCGCGCGCGGCGCTGCTTGGACTCGACCCCGACACGATCGGGTTGTTCCTGCGCATGTCGATCTACGGCCTGGAGACCAGTAAGTTTCGGGCGGCCGACGAGGAGTATGACATCACGCTGCGGCTGCCGGCTGATCAGCGCAATGATCTGGCCCTGCTTGATCGCATCTTCATCCCGGTGCCCGGTCGCGATCCCGTCGCGCTGGCGTCGCTGGGCTCGGTGACGTACACGGGTGGCCGCGGCACCATCACGCGCAAGGACCGCAAGCGTGTGGTGACCGTCTCGGGCAACGACCGCGGCCGGGGTGTCAACGAACTGCTGCAGGACGTGCGGGCGCGTCTGGCGGACCTGCCGTTGCCGGCCGGCTGTCAGATCTCCTATGCCGGCAAGAACAAAGAGATGGACGAAGCCGGGGCCTTCCTGGGCAATGCCTTCATCATCGCCGTGGCGCTGATCGCCATCATCCTGGTGATCCAGTTCAACTCGGTCCTGCTGCCCTTCATCATCATGATCACCGTGTTGCTCTCGCTGATCGGTGTGGCCATGGGTCTGCTTGTGACGGGCATGCGTTTCGGCATCATCATGACCGGCATCGGCGTGATCAGCCTGGCCGGCATCGTGGTGAACAACGGCATCGTGCTGATCGACTGCATCCTGCAGCGCCGGCGCGAGGGGCTGTCCGCCGTTGAGGCGGCGGTGGACGCGGGCAAGACCCGTCTGCGGCCGGTGTTGCTGACGGCCGGCACGACCGTGCTCGGACTGATTCCGATGGCCGTGGGGTGGGGTGTCGAGATTCACGAATGGCCGCCGCGTTTCGTTGCCGGTGCCGAGTCCAGCACGTGGTGGGCACCGATGGCCGTGGCGATCAGCTACGGGTTGACGCTGGCGACCGTGCTGACGCTCGCGGTCGTGCCCGCGATGTACTGCCTGTTCGATTCTCTGGGTGCTCGTATCCGGCGCCTGTGCGGGCTCGAGGACAGCGGCGATGAGGTCAGGTGATTGGCCCGCGCCGGGGCCTCCGGGCGCGCCGCCGGCGTGACAGGTGCGAGCCGGTCGCTCTCCGGGAGGGGGGAGCTCCGCGACGCCGTGTGCGAGCGTCCGGTCACACGGTCTCGCGGAGCTCGACCCTCCCGGTCGGCTGCTCGGCCCTCGCGTGTCCGTCCGGCCTCCCCCTTCGACATTCTGCGGTTTCTTATTGGATATTCTGCGGTTTCGGCCACCCATCTCGGATCCAGCGGCTTGTCCAGTTACTGCGACGCGTCCCGGGCCGGCAAGCGCGCGCGTGATACGGGCTCGTCTGCGGCGCAACCCGGTCCGCGCCGCACAGCCACCGGCGCGGGTGCGGTGGATGGACAGGCAGACTGTGAGGCGGCCCGCGCCGGGGCCTCCGGGCGCGCCGCCGGCGTGACAGGTGCGAGCCGGTCGCTCTCCGGGAGGGGGGAGCTCCGCGACGCCGTGTGCGAGCGTCCGGTCACACGGTCTCGCGGAGCTCGACCCTCCCTGCCGGCAGTTCCGGCCTTCGCGCACGCGCCGCCGACGTGACAGGTGCAGACCGAAGACGCTTCTGCGGACGCCTCGGGGAGGCGTCCCTACCCGATGCAATTGCGCGAACCGGGTAGGGCGCGTTCCCCGAACGCGCCGCCGACGTGACAGATACGCCGACATGAGCGGTCCGCACAGATGGTCTGTCCCTAAGCAACCCGCCGCTGCGGCTTATGTTCGCCTGGTGGCTGCCGCCGCGGCGATCACGCTGTAAGAAAGCACCACGCGCGGCTATGCTGTGCCAGCCAGGCGCCGGATGGTCTGCACGACCTCTTCCTGCACGCTGGGTCCGCCCATCAGGCTGCGGGTGAAGCCGATGGCCAGGCGTTGGCGGCGGTCGGCGAAGCCGTTCGAGCCGCCATAGCCGCCGTGCCCGAACACGGCACCCGGATCGTCGTCGGGGCCCTGAAGGCCGTAGCCGAGACCACGCCGGCCGCAACCCACCAGGTCTACCCTGGGGATGGGGTGCCAGGCTGTGGCGGCATCCATCGTCGCTTCGGAGAGCAGGCGCACTCCGCCCACGCCTTGGCCCACGAGGCTGGCGTAGTGGCAGGCGATGGCGCGTGCGGTCATGAACCCGTTCGAGGCCGGAACGCACCCCCGCCGCACGCTGGCGGAGTTGATCCACGTTTCCAGCGGACAAACCCACGACGGGACGGCGCGCGCGGCGACAGGGTCGGGCGGCGCCTGCGGCACCGGCTGCGCGGCGGGCGTCGCGGCCGGCGGGGGCGCCGGCTCGGCGTCGACCACGCGCGCCAGCACGCTGTCCGGCAAACCGAAGAAGACTTCGTCGGCGATGCCCAGCGGCTGGCAGACTTCCTCCGCGATGATACGGCCGAAGTCGCGCCCGTCGGCGCGGCGCGCGGTCTCGCCGACCAGCCACGAGTAGGTGATCGCGTGATAGTGGCGCCGTGCACCCGGCGCATGGATCGGCGTGGCATTGGCCAGGTAACGGCACATGCCATCCCAGTCGGCCGCTTCGGCCATCGTGCCGCGTTCAGGCATCATGGGCAGGCCGGCCGTGTGATCGAGCGCGTGGCGCAACGTGATGCCGCCCTTGCCGTGGGCAGCGAATTCGGGCCAGTAGTGCGCGATCGGGGCATCCCACGCGAGCACGCCGCGCTCCACGAGCCGGTGGACGGCGGTGGCGGCGAACCCCTTGCCCGTGGAAAAGATCGGGAAAAGCGAGGCGCCGTCGATTGTCCAGCCGGCCGGCGCCGCCCACGCGTCCACGATCCGTTCGCCGTCGAGATACGCGGCGACCTGCACGGCGTGCTCGGCTCCCTGGGCCACAGCGTTATCGAGCAGGCGCTGAATGTCGCGTTGCATGGTGTTCCGTTTTCCGGCCCGCAGGGCCCTATGCTGGCAAAATGCCCATGATACGCCACTCGTGCCGTTCGGTCACGTTCCGGAATCGCGTTGGCATGGCGACCGCGGGCTTGTGGTTCGAGAACGCAAAGTAGCCGGTTGGCGACTCGCCCGCGTCGAGGGGCGGCGCGGCGATAGTGCGGACGTCGCCTGACCCGCGACTGACACCCGCAATTGACGTGGGCGTCCGCGGCGCAGACCGAGTCGACCAGCGCCAGCAGTTCCCGCACGCGTGGGATCAACCCGACCGCTGGGCGCAACCGCGGCGGTTCCGGCCGTACTGGCCGGGCGGCATGCCGAACAGGCGCTGGAACACGCGTGACATCGCGTAGACGTTGCCCAGCCCAGCCTTTGGGGCGATGTCCTTGAGCGGCAGGTTCGTGCCTAGGATGAGTTCGCGGGCGTAGTTGGCGCGCATCGCGCGCACGTCCTGCATGGGGGTCCGGCCTGTCGCCGCCCGATACCGGCGCAGGAAGTGGTACTTGCTGAACCCGGCCACGCGACCCAGTCCGGCCAGCGACAGCGCGTCACCGATGTGCTCCGCGATGTGGCGTCGGATCGTCACCACCAGCGGCTGGTCCTCGCTTCCGTCGTGCCGCAGGTACTCCGCCAGGATCGCCTGCAGCAGGGCCTCGCGCCCGGCCAGCGCGACCGGGCTCGAGACGTGCCCGTCCTCGTAGAGCCACCGCGCCATCTGCCGCATCCGGCCGCCGGCGTCCGCGGCCTTGCCCAAGCACAGGCCCGTCAGCCCGGCGCACTCAAAGGCGAGGAAATGGCTCTCCATCGGATGCGCCGCGTCCGATCGCTCGGTATGGACGGCGCCGGCGGGGTACAGCAGCACGTCGCCCTCCACCGCCGAAAGGGTTCCCCGCTCGTGCTCCACCCACAGTTTGCCGTCCACAACGAGGATCAGCTCGTGAAACGTGTGGCTGTGCGGTTCCATGCGCCAACTCGGGTCCGGCGCCACATGCCCCGCCGAGAGCAGGCGCGTGCCGGCGATGCGGGTTGCGTTCGTCATGATCCGTCTCCCCTGTGCACGACGCCACTGTAGCAATTTCTGATAAAGAAACGCAATCCCTGGCATTTACAGCCTGTGTCAGATGCCGTTTAATAGCAATACCTGAGAAAACGGAGGATGTATCCATGGCCAAGATTGCGATGATCGGAGCCGGGAGCCTGGTGTTCGGCAAGACGCTCATGGCGGACTTCCTGTCCACGCCGGCCCTGAAGGGCAGTGAGTACCGGTTGATGGCGCTGAGTCACACGCGGCTCGACCGGATGCACGCGTTCGTCCAGCGCATGATCGCCGACAACGGCATCGATGCCACGGTCACCGCCACGACCGACCGCCGCGAGGCCCTGAAGGGCGCCGACTACGTCGTCGTCATGATCCAGGCCGGTGGGGTCGAGGAGTTCCGGCAGGACTACGAGATCCCGCTGAAGTACGGCGTCGACCAGTGCATCGGCGACACGATGGGCCCCGGCGGTGTGTTCCGCGCTCTGCGTCACATCCCCGTTCTGCTCGAGATCGCCCGCGACATGCAGGAACTCTGCCCGAACGCCATCCTGTTCAACTACGCCAACCCGATGGCGATGTGCTGCTGGGCGCTCGGCCGCGTGCCCGGCCTGCAGTTTGTCGGTCTCTGCCACGGTGTGCAGACGACCATGGATATGATCGCCAGCTACGTGGGCGTGCCGAAGGACCGGATCGACTACGTGGCGGCCGGCATCAACCACATGGCCTGGTTCCTCAGGCTGGAACAGGACGGGCGCGATCTGTACCCAACCCTCAAGCGCAACTTCGAGAAGCCCGGCTTCTACGTGAACGAGAAGGTGCGTGGCGAAGTGATGCGGCATTTCGGCTATTTTATGACCGAGAGCACCGGGCACCTGTCCGAATACCTGCCCTATTTCCGCAAGGACCGGAAGGCGCTGGAACTCTACTGCGATGAGCCGGCCTTCGGCGGCGAGTCCGGCGCCTACTACAAATACAGCGCGATGCTGGCCGCGAAGTTCGCCACGATGGATCCGCTTTCGATCGAGTCCACGAAACTCGGCCCAAGGAGCGCCGAGTACTGCTCGCACATCATCGAGGCGAGGGAGACCGGTCGCATCTTCCGCCTCAACGGCAATATCCGCAACGACGGCTACATCACCAACCTGCCGCAGGGGTGCTGCGTGGAAGTGCCGATCTACGTCGACCGCATGGGCCTGCACCCCACGGTGGTCGGCGCGCTGCCGGCGCCGTGTGCCGCGCTCAACATGACCAACGTGCTGGTGCAGGGGCTCACCGTCGATGCGGCCGTTACGGGCGACCCCGAGCTGGTGATGCAGGCCGTGGCGCTGGATCCCCTGACGGCCGCCGTGCTGACTCTCGACGAGATCCGCCGGATGGTGGCCGAGATGCTGGCAGCCGAAGCCCGCTGCCTGCCGCAGTTTGCAGGGCGCAGCCTGCGCGCCGTGCCGGCCATCGCGGTTCCGAAGAATGTGAAACGACAGGACGTGCCGGTTGATCCGGCGCTGGCGATCGCCAACCGGTTCGCCACGCTGGCGCGGGCGTAAACCATCAAGAGATAGGAGCAAGATCATGGCAGAGAGCAAGGTTCGCATTGGTTTCGTGGGCGTGGGCGGGATGGGCCAGGCGGCGCATCTGCGCAACTATGTGATGGTGCCGGAGTGCGAGGTCGTGGCGCTGGCGGAGGTGAAGCCCGAGACCGCGAAAAAGGTGGCCGCGCGCTGGGGCATACCGAAGGTCTATGCGTCGCACGAGGAGATGCTGGCGAAGGAGAAACTCGACGGCATCGTGGCTTCGCAGCCGTTCACGCGCCACGGCACCCTGATCCCGGACCTGCTGCAGGCCGGCTTGCCGGTGTTCACCGAGAAGCCGATCGCCGGCTCCGTGGCCATGGGCGAGAAGATCGTGAAGGCCGTGGCCGCGAACAAGACCTGGATGATGATCGGCTACCACAAGCGTTCCGATCCGGCCACCATGTTCGTCAAAGCCGAGGTCGAACGGCTGAAGCAGACGCTCGAACTGGGCAAACTGACCTACATCCGCATCCTGATGCCGGCGGGCGACTGGATCGCCAACGGCTTCAATCAGAACATCTCGGCCAGTGATCCCAATCCCGCGTTCACCTGGGACCCGCCGGCCGCCGACATGGACAAGGAGACCAACGACGCCTACATCAGCTTCGTGAACTACTACATTCACCAGGTCAACCTGATGCGGCACCTGCTGGGCGAGACGTGGCACGTCCGTTTCGCCGCCAAGTCCGGCGTGCTGCTGGCCGGCGAGAGCGCCAGCGGCGTCACCTGTTCCATCGAGATGACCCCCTTTCAGACGTCCCTGGACTGGCAGGAGCACGCGCTGGTCTGCTTCGAGCGCGGTTGGATCAGGCTCGAACTTCCTTCGCCGCTGGCCTTCACGCGCCCCGGCAAGGTCACCCTCTTCCGTGATCCGGGCCAGGGCGCCGTCCCGGTGACCAGCGAGCCGCAGATGCCGTGGGTGCATGCGATGTGGCAGCAGGCCCGCAATTTCGTCGCCGCCGTTCAGGGCAAGGGCCCGACTTTCTGCACCGCCGTCGATGCGCTTGAGGACATCAAACTCGCCCGCGAGTACATCCGCATCTGGAAGGGCAAGTAGGCCCAATGAGTCAGCTTCCCTGTGGCGAACGTCTGGTGCGCTGTCTGACCGGGGGGGACGTGGATCGTGTCCCCTTCGGCGTGGGCTTGGGCTGGTGGCCTTGGGGTGAGACGCATGCCAACTGGAAGCGCGATTCAGGCCAACCGGATCTGGATGTTGCCAGAGAACTGGGATACGACGCCGGTTTCGTTCAGCCAGCCGTGGAACTGGGCATTTGCCCTGGTTTCGAGCACCAGATCCTGGAGGAAACCGCCGGGATGGTGGTGTTCCGCGACAGCAGGGGCATCACCATGCGCAACCGCAAGGACGGCGGTTCCATGCCCGAGTTCTTGGACTATCCGGTCAAGACGCCTGCTGACTGGGAGAGACTGAAGGCCGAAAGACTGCAAGTCGGTGATCCGGCGCGGATTCGTGAAGACTGGAATGTGTTTCGTGCCCGCCTGAGGCAGACGGGGGAGGCGGTGCAAGTAGGGACGTTCCCCTACGGTGCCTTCGGCACGCCGCGCGACCTGCTGGGGGCGGAGGAACTGCTCGTGTCGTTCTACACTGAGCCCGCGATGGTGAAGGACATGATCCAACACCTGACATCCGTCTGGCTGAGGGTGTACGAACAGGTCGCCGCCGAAGTGCAGATCGACCATATCCATATCTGGGAGGACATGTCCGGATGCCAGGGATCCCTGATCTCGCCGGCCATGGTGGCGGAGTTCATGATGCCGGCCTATGATCGGATCGCCGATTTCGCCAGGGCTCATGGCGTGCGCATCATCTCCGTTGACACCGATGGCGACTGTGCGGAACTGGTGCCGGTGATGATGAAGCATGGGGTCAACATGTTTCTTCCGTTTGAGGTCCAGGCGGGCAACGATGTGCGTGCGTACCGGCGCCAGTATCCCGAACTGGGCATCATGGGCGGTCTCGACAAGCGGTGCCTCGCCCGAACCCACGCCGACGTGGATCGCGAGGTCCAGCGTGCGGCCGATATGCTCGCGCGCGGCCGGTACGTGCCCATGTTCGACCATCTCATCCCGCCCGATGCGACTTGGGACAACATGCGCTATGCCGCTAGTCGCATCAAGGATCTCTGCTACAGCACACCATAGACAAGGAGAGCGTGTCATGCCGCTAAAATGGAAGAAACAGTGGATTTCCGATGAAACGTTCGAGTCGGCCGGCGTATTCGACGTCGACGGCGACGGCACGCTGGACATTGTGTCCGGCGCCTTCTGGTACAAAGGACCCGATTTCCGCCAGAAGTTTCAGATTGGCCCCGTGCAGGCCGTCGGCGAGTACTACGACGACTTCTCGACCATCGCGATGGACGTCAACGGCGACGGCCGGCCGGACTTCATCACGGGCGGCTGGTGGGGCAACACGCTGCGCTGGCGCGAGAACCCGGCCGACCCGAAGAAGGGGTGGCCCGAGCACGTGATCGCCGAGGTCGGCAACATCGAAACCACACGCGCGTGGGATATCGACAGTGACGGCGTTCCCGAGATCGTGCCGAACACGCCCTGCCGCGGCGATGTGACGGTCTTCAAACTCAAGACCGACGCCGATGACAAGGGGATGGGCACATTCGCCAAGCACACGATTTTTACCTTCCCGGACAAACAGACGCAGGGCCACGGCTTGGGCTGTGGCGATATCGCCGGCCATGGACGCATGGACATCATCCTCAACGGCGGTTGGCTGGAAGCCCCGGCCGACACATGGAACGGCAAGTGGATCTGGCATCCGGACTTCGGGAACTTCGGCTGGGGGGGCTCCAGCGTGCCGATGCCCGTGGTCGATGTGAACGGTGATGGCGTCAACGACATCATCGTCGGCAACGGGCACGGCTATGGCCTGATCTGGCTGGAGCAGAAGCGCGCCGCCGGCAAGCGGACCTGGGTTCCGCATCCCATCGATCCCTTCAACGCCCAGTACCACGACATGCAGTGGATCGACATCGACGGCGATGGCGCGTGCGAACTGGTCACCGGCAAGCGGCATCGCGCCCACTGCGGCAACGAGGCGGGCGAATGGGACGACTGCGGCATCTACTACTTCAAATGGACCGGCGAGGGGTTCGCCAAGCAGGTGATCGACTACGGTCCCATCGGCGAAGCCAAGGGGTGTGGCATCCACTTCGCGCTGGCGGACCTGTGCGGCACCGGCCGGCTCGATCTGGTCGCCCCCGGCAAGGATGGGCTGTACGTGTTCTACAACCAGGGACAGTAGCGGGATGGGTGAACCGCAGATTGACGATTGACGATGTCCGAATCATGAAGTGAAGAAACGTCGGCTTACCCGTATCCCACTTCGAAAGCATCAGAGCCACTCCTAGTCGTCTCACCTTCAGTCGACTAGAAGCACGACGACTAAGCGTGCGCATACACCCAATCGCCCGTCAGAGTGCGGGAGGGGCGAGCTCCGCGAGCCCGTGTGGCGGATGTGGCACGAGCCCTCGCGCCCGGCGTCGCGCCCTCCCGCCGTTCCGGATGGTCATCCATCACGCGTGACGGTGCGAGGTGAGACGAAAATGTGAGCCCCCCGGCGCCCTCCGTCAGAGTACCGGCTTCAGCCGGAAGCATAGGCGCCGCTTCAGCGGCGTCCCCGGTGCACTCAAGCACGGGCCGTCAACTCCGCCATTCACTCCCGCCACGTGCGCATGCAGAAGCTGACGGGAGGCGCCTGCCGTGGGTCCGAACTCCGATTCGGACCGGGGCCCGCTCGGAGGCGAGCCCTGCGGAAGACCGCCGCCACCGCCGTACTATCGTCAACATTGTGCTGGGTGTCACAATTCGGAGGATTGTCGATTGTCGATTGCCGATTGTCGAAGCACGCTAAAGGTTGAGACCAAAAGGGACATTCTGTCAGAGGGCGGCGGATATCTGTGATGCGAACCACCAGCGCACCCGACGCCGTCGCCGCCCCTGGCGACCCATGCGTCTGTCCCGTCGGCGGCGCGCCCGCAGGCCCCGGCGCGGGCCGTCACATAGAACGCCTATTCACCGAACGCACCCGCGCCGGTGGCTATGCGACGCGGACCGGGTCGCGCCGCAGACGAGCCCGTATCACGCGCGCGCTTTGCGGCCCGGGACGCGTCGCGGTGAGTGGCTTGCGCCTAGAGATAATACGGACGTGCCAAACCGCAGAACATCGAACACCAAACCGCAGAATGTCGAAGTGGGGCGACCTGGGCCTGCCGATTTCAGCCATGAGCATGTCGACCTCGCACCCTCATCCGCAACGGACGGCCATCCCGGGCGCCGGGAGGGCGGAGCCAGCGACGCCGTGCGCGAGGGCAGGCGTCTGTCCGGCCATAGTCGCGGAGCTTGCGCTGAGCGTGTCGAAGTGCTCACCCTTCCGGCGAGCGCTGGGGCTCTTCTGGAGGGGCGCGGTCCCTCGCGCCCTGAGCGACCGACTTGCACCTGTCCCGCCCGCAGGCCCCGGCGCGGGCCGCCACACAGACCGCCTGTCCACTCAACGCACCCGCGCCGGTGGCTATGCGACGCGGACCGGGTCGCGCCGCAGACGGACCCGTATCACGCGCGCGCTTTACGGCCCGGGACGCGGCGCGGTGATGGGCATGCGCCTGGACTCGCGCTGGGTGTGCCAAACCGCAGAATATCGAATAACCAACCGCAGAATGTCGAAGTGGGGCGACCTTCCGCCCTCAGCCCTCAGCCTTCTTCTTGCTCTGGTGCGGCTTGACGAGCGGCTCGGGCTGCTGGTTGTAGACCGTCGAGTGCGCGGGCACCGAATGCGTCAGCCAGACATTGCCGCCGATCACCGAATGGTGTCCGATGGTCGTCTCGCCGCCGAGAATCGTCGCACCGGCGTAGATCACCACGTCGTCCTCGACGTTCGGGTGACGCTTGACGCCCTTGATCAGCCGGCCCTGCGCGTCCTTCGCGAAGCTGAGCGCGCCCAGCGTCACGCCCTGGTAGAGCTTGACGCGGTTGCCGATCGTGCAGGTTTCGCCGATCACGACACCGGTGCCGTGGTCGATGAAGAAGCCGGGACCGATCGCGGCGCCGGGGTGAATGTCGATCCCGGTGCGCGAGTGGGCATGCTCGCCCATCACGCGCGGGATCAGCGGCACATCGGCGGCGTAGAGCGCGTGGGCGATGCGCTGCACGGTGATGGCGTAGAGACCCGGGTAGCTGAGCACGATCTCCATCGTCGAGCGCGCGGCGGGATCGCCCTCGTAGGCGGCCACGATGTCCTGCCGCAGCACGTCGCGGATGCTCGGTAGGGCGTCGAGCAGCGACGACACCGCCTGCGTGGCCTTGGCGAGGCAGTCGCCGCAGTCCCGGCAGGTTTCAAACTCGCACTGGTAGGCAAAGGCGCGCTGCGTCTGGTCGCGCAACTGCATGGCGGTCGTGGCCAGCGTCTCGCGCAGGTGCGCCTCGGCGTCGGTCGCCCGGACCGGCGCATGGCCGTGGCATCCCGGGAAGATCACGCCGATCAGGTTCTCGAGCACCTCGACCACGGCCTTCTGGCCGGGCAGGTTGACGTCCTTCTCGGTATTGGCGACGGGGCAGTTGCGGCAGGGCGCCAGCGTGTCCACCAGTTTCGGCAGGTGTTGTTCGAGCCACTTCTCCATGGTCTTTCTCCCTTGTCCGGCGCGGCGCCGGCGGTGTGCGCGCCGGTTGTCAGCGACGTGCGATCTGCACCAGCACGCGATCAGCGCCGAGGTTCGCGGCTCCCAGGCGGATCAGCAACCGGCCCCAGGCGCTGTCGGCCAGGCAGTGGATCCGCTTCACCACGATGCCGTCCTCGGCGCAGAGGGCGATGAAGTCGCGCAGCGTGAACAGGTGAATATTGGGCGTATTGTACCATTCGAAGGGCAGTTGCTCGCCCTTGGGCATGCGCCCGTTCAGCAGCAGTTGCAGGCGCACGGGCAGGTGGCCGAAGTTGGGAAAGACCACCACGGCTTCACGCGCCACGCGCAGGATCTCGCGCAGCACCGCGCGCGGCTGGCGCACGACCTGCAGCGTCTCGCTGAGGACGGCCAAGTCATAGACGTCGTCCGGCACGATGGCCAGGCCGCTGTTGATGTCCTCCAGCAGGACATCGCGGCCGCTGTCGAGCGTCTGCACGACGGCATTCACGTCGATCTCGACGCCGGTGCCGACGGTCTGGCGCCGCTGTTCAAGCAGGCCCAGCAGGGTGCCGTCGCCGCAACCGAGGTCGAGGACACGGCTGCCGGATGGCACGCCGGCGATCACGGCCTCGTAATCGGCGGCCTGGCGCGCGGTGGCCGGTTTGGCCGGCGTCGCGGCCGGCGTGCCGACCCACGGCAGGAATGCGCGGATGATCCGGCTGAGTTCGTCGATGTGGGTCAGGAAGGCGTCGTGGCCGGCGGGCGCGTCGAGCCGGCAGTAGGAGACGCGCTTGCGCTGGTCGATCAGGGCGCGGACCATGGCCGCCGACTGCTCGGGCATGAACAGCCAGTCGCCGCTGAGCGCCACCACCAGCACGCGCGCCTGGACCGGGGCGAAGGCGGCGCCCAGCGAGCCGAAGCGTTCCTCGAGGTCGTACTCGTCCATGGCCCGCGTGATGTGCAGGTAGGAGTTGGCGTCGAAGCGTCGGACGAACTTCTCGCCCTGGTGCTCCAGGTAGCTCTCGATCTGGAAGTAGGTGCGGAACGTGCGGCGCGACTCGGCGTGAAAGGCGTCGTCGGCGTTGAGCCATTCAACGCGTTTCTCGCGGCCGAACTTGTCGCTCATGAGCTGTTGCGACAGGTAGGTGACGTGCGCCAGCTTGCGGGCGCTGGCGAGTCCCTGCGCTGGCACTTGGCCGGTGCTGTAGTAGTCGCCGCTGCGCCACTCCGGATCCTGGACGATGGCCTGGCGGCCGATGATGTCGAAGGCCAGGGCCTGGGTGTTGAGGCTGGGGGCTGAGGCGATGACCAGCGCGTGCGCGACATGGGCGGGAAACAGGATGGCCCACTCGAGCACCTGCATGCCGCCGAAACTGCCGCCCACGACAGCGGCGAGGCGCTCAATGCCGAGTTGGTGCAGCAGCAGGCGCTGCACCGTGACCATGTCGCCGACCGTGATCTCGGGAAAGTGCGAGCCGTAGGGCTGGCCGGTTGCCGGGTTGGTCGAACCGGGGCCGGTGGTACCCTTGCAGCCGCCGAGGATGTTGGCGCAGACGACGTGGTAGTAGCGGGTGTCGATGCCGCGTCCCGGGCCGATCATCCCCTCCCACCAGCCGCTGGGTTCCGTCTCGCCGGGGCGGATGCCGGCCACGTGCGGATCGCCGGTCAGGGCGTGGCACACATAGATGACGTTGCTGTGATCGGGCGCCAGGTAGCCGCAGCGCTCGTACGCCACGTCGACTTCGGGCAGCACGCCGCCCTTCTCCAGCCGGAGACCCTCCGGCGAAAGCGTCAGCTTCACGTGCTGCGGCTCGACGATGCCGACCGTCGCGCCGATGGATGTGCTGTTGCCCATGGTTGGTCCGCGTCCGCGGCGGCGGACAACGGTCCGCGCATTATAGCACAAGCACGGAAAGCGCCAGCCAAATCGACGGGGTGCTGTGCGGGCGCGGGGGTGCGCGGGCAGTGGCATGCCCGGCACCACGACGCGCGCCGGGCTCGCGGAGCTCGCCCCTCCCGACGGGCCGCTCTCCTGGGAGGGCGGAACTCCGTGACGCCGCGTGCGAGGCATCCCTGTTCTTGCCGTGCGGTGCCGCTTACCGCATACTTTCGGCCATGAGGTCTGTCGAGATGCGCTGGTGTTCCTGCGTGATGCTGTTCACCCTCCTCTGCGCGTGCCGTCCCGCGACCGGCCTGGCGCAGGTGCTGCGCGCCGCGCAGCAACCCCGCGCGATCACGGTGAATGCGGCGGATGACGCGGTGCAGCCGCCGCGGGGCGTGGTCACGCTGCGCGCAGCGTTGGCCGCCATCCGGCCGGGGGGACGCATCACCTTTGCGCCTGCACTCAATGGCCGCGAGATCCGCCTGACGCAGATCGCCGGCGGCGGCAGTGCCACGGCCCCCCGCCCCAACGAGGTCGTTGCGAACTACGGCACCGTGGGCGGCGGCTCCGCCAACCGCGCCGGCTACTATGCCACGGCGGCGGTCGGGAATTGCTCCGCCGTCCTCGCCGGGGTAGATAACGAAGCCGACGGCTAACCCCTGGCTGCGTCCACCAGCACGCAGACGTCGTCGAACGTGACGCGGGCGAAGCCTTCCTCGACGGCGTAGTGCTGCACGCGTCCGTCGAGGTGATGGATGCGCAACTGGCCCCGTGTCAGGTGCGTGAGCAGGGGAATGTGGCCGGCGAAAACCTGCATTTCGCCCAGTTCGCCGGGCAGTGTGACGGCCAGCACGGGACCGTCAAACACCCGTGTTTCCGGTGTCACGAACTGCAGTCGGAGCGAGGGTGATGCCATGGGTCAGGACTCCAGCACTTCGCTGATGCTGCCCTTCATGTAGAAATTGCCTTCCGGCACCTGGTCATGGTTGCCGTCGAGGATCTCCTTGAACCCGCGCACCGTGTCCTGCACGGTGACCTGCCGGCCCGGGCGGCCGGTGAAGGCTTCGGCGACCGTGAACGGCTGGCTCAGGAAGCGCTGGATCTTGCGCGCCCGGTAGACGGTCGTGCGGTCGTCCGGGGTCAGTTCGTCCATGCCCAGGATGGCGATCAGGTCCTTCAGTTCGCGGTAGCGCTGCAGCACCTGCTGCACGCCGCGGGCGACGTCGTAATGCTCCTGGCCGACGACATCCGGGGTCAGCGCCCGCGAGAACGACGTCAGCGGGTCGACCGCCGGGAAGATTCCCTGCTCGGCGATGGCGCGCTCCAGTACGATGGTGGCGTCGAGGTGGGCGAACGTCGTGGCCGGCGCGGGGTCGGTCAGGTCGTCGGCCGGGACGTAGACGGCCTGGAAGGAGGTGACGGAGCCGCTGCGCGTGGAGGTGATGCGCTCCTGCAGTTCGCCCATCTAGGTGGCCAGGGTCGGCTGGTAGCCCACCGCGCTGGGCACGCGGCCCAGCAGGGCCGAGACCTCGGCGCCGGCCTGCGAGAAGCGGAAGATGTTGTCGATGAACAGCAGCACGTCCTGGTGCATCTCGTCGCGGAAGTGTTCGGCCACGGTCAGGGCCGACAGCGCGACGCGCAGGCGCGCGCCCGGCGGCTCGTTCATCTGGCCGTAGACCAGCGCGACCTTGGACTGGGCCAGGTCCTTCTGGTTGACGACGCCGGCGGCGGACATCTCATGGTAGAGATCGTTGCCTTCGCGCGTGCGTTCGCCGACGCCGGCAAACACCGAGAAGCCGCCGTGCTGCTTGGCGATGTTGTTGATCAGCTCCATGATCACCACGGTCTTGCCGACGCCCGCGCCGCCGAAGGCGCCGACCTTGCCGCCCTTGAGGAAGGGGCAGATGAGATCGATGACCTTGATGCCGGTGGTCAGGATCTCGGGCGAAGTCGACTGTTCGATGAACGTGGGCGGCAGCCGGTGGATGGGCATGCGCCGTTCGGCCTCGATGGGACCGCGGTCATCCACGGGATTGCCGACGACGTTCATGATGCGGCCCATGACGCCCATGCCGACCGGGACGCAGATGGGGGCGCCGGTGGCCTCCACGGTGACGCCGCGGGCGAGCCCGGACGTGGAACTCAAGGCGACGGCGCGCACCCACCTGCCACCGAGGTGCTGCTGGACCTCAAGGGTCAGCGGCGGGTTGCCTGCAACCAGCAGGGCCTCCCGGATGGCGGGCAACTGCCCGGCAAATTCCACGTCGACCACCGGGCCGGTGAGTTGAACGATCTTTCCCGTATTCATGTTGTGCCGTCTTTTCCGTTCAGCCCGAGGCTGCCAGGGCGCTGCTGATCTCCAGCAGTTCCCGCGTGATGTTGCCTTGGCGCAGTTTGTTGTATTCCAGACTCAGGCGGTCGATCATCTCGCGCGCGTTGTCGGTGGCGCTCTTCATGGCCACCATTCGCGCGCTGTGTTCACTGGCGCGCGAGTCGCGCAGGATCTGGAGAATCTGGTGGTCCAGGCTGCGCAGGAGGAGCGATTCGTAGAGCACGTTGACCGCCGGCTCGAAAACCAGTTCGCCCGCGTCCCCGCCGTCAACGTTGGATGCCTGAACGGAGAAGTGAGGCGTCAAGTCGTGCGGGTCGGACTGGATGTCGGCCTGTCGCCCCACCGGCAGGAAGGGCGCGTTGGTTGGGATCTGCTTGAGCGTGGAGATGAAGTCGTTGAACAGGATGTCGACCTCATCGACATCGCCGTCCAGGTAGAGCTGGCAGATGAAGCGGCAGATCAGGCGCGCTTCGCCCATGTTGGGCGGGTCGCCGAAGGCCAGTTCACCAGCCAGCATGCGGTGCGTGCGCTGCACGAACTGCGCGGCTTTGCGCCCCACGGCGATGAAGAAGGTGGTCTGCGGGTCATACTGCGCGGCCAGGCGGAAGAGGTTGTTGTTCAGTGAGCCGCACAGCCCCCGATCACTGCCGATCAACACCACGCCGCGGTACTCGACCGGGCGGTCCACCATGACGCCGTGACGGTAGCCGCCGGTATGGCGCGTCACATCGGCCAGCAGATCCGCCAGTTTCTGGGCATAGGCCATGCCGTTAATGGCTGATTGCTGCGCCTTGTGCATTTTCGAGGCGGCCACCATCTGCATGGTCTGGGTGATCTGGGCCGTGCTGCGGACCGACTGGACCCGCCGGCGTAGTTCGCGTGGGTTGGGCATGGCGGCTATCCGTTGATGCTCCTGAAGTCCTGGGCCGCGGCCTTCAACTGCGCCGTCAGGGCGTCGCTCATGGCACGCTCGCGGCTGATGGCGGCGAGCAGTTCGCGCTGGCGCGTCTGCAGATACTGGCGGAAACGCTGCTGCGCCGCGCGCACCTGGTTCACCGGCGTCTCGTCGAACAATCCGTTCTGCACGGCCCACAGCACGCAGACCTGCTCCTCAACCGGCACGGGCGCATACTGGTTCTGCTTGAAGATCTCGACGATGCGCTTGCCGCGCTCCAGCTGGGCCAGGGTCTTCGCGTCGAGGTCGGAGCCGAACTGGGCGAAAGCCTGCAGCTCGCGGAACTGCGCCAGATCGAGCTTGATGCGCCCGGCCACCTGTTTCATCGCCTTGATCTGCGCGGCGGAACCGACGCGTGAGACCGAGATGCCGATCGACAGCGCCGGGCGGATGCCCTGGTTGAACAGGTCCGTCTCCAGGTAGATCTGGCCGTCGGTGATCGAGATGACGTTGGTCGGAATGTAGGCCGAGACGTCGCCGGCCTGGGTCTCGATGATCGGCAGCGAGGTTAGTGAGCCGCCACCGAAGGTCTCCGCCATGCAAGCCGAGCGCTCCAGCAGACGGCTGTGAAGGTAGAAGATGTCGCCGGGAAAGGCCTCGCGTCCGGACGGCTGCCGCAGCAGCAGGGAGACCTGGCGGTAAGCGACGGCGTGCTTCGACAAGTCGTCGTAGACGATCAACGCATCCAGCCCGTGGTCCATGAACCACTCGCCGATCGCCGTGCCGCTGAACGGCGCCAGGTACTGCAGCGACGCCGGTTCCGCCGCCGTGGCGGCGACGATGACGGTGTCCCTGAGCGCGTCCGCCTCCTCCAGGATGCGGGCGATGTTGGCCACCTGCGACTGCCGCTGGCCGATGGCGACGTAGATGGAGTAGACCGGGCGGTGCGCGGTGTCGGCGTTGACTTCCGCGGCGCGGTTGAGCTTGGCCTGGTTGATGATGGTGTCCAGCGCGATGGCGGTCTTGCCGGTGGCGCGGTCGCCGATGATCAGTTCGCGTTGGCCGCGCCCGACCGGGATCATCGCGTCGATGGCCATGATGCCCGTCTGCATGGGCTTGTTGACCGAACGGCGCTGGATGATGCCGGGCGCCGGCCGCTCAATGGCGCAATGATCATCCGTCTCAATCGGGCCGCGCCCGTCCAGCGGACGCCCGAGCGGGTCGACGACGCGTCCGAGCAGGGCACGCCCGGCCGGCACCTGCAGCAGCCGCCCCATGGCGCGCACTTCCTGTCCCTCGTGGATGGCGTTGCCGTTGCCGAGCACGATGGCGCCCACGGCCATCTCCTCCAGGCTGAGCGCCAGACCGACCACGCCTTCGCCGAAATCGAGCATTTCGTCGAGGCGGACGTCGGTCAGTCCCTCGAGTTTGGCGACGCCATCGCCGATCTCGGTGACCACGCCGACCTTCTCCAGTCCCGGGCGGGAGGAGAACTGGTGGATGCGGTCGTTCAGTTCAGTCAGCATACGTTCCATATCGAACACCGTCAGGTTTGCAGCTTCTGGTGCAGCCGGTTGAGTTTTCCGAGCAGGGAGTCGTCGATCACGTCATAGCCCGCCTGGATGCGCAGGCCGGCCAGCAGGGCCGGATCGTCCTCGTAGACGATGCGCGTCGCCGCCGGAAAGCGGCGGCGCACGGCCTGTTCCACGTCGTGCCGCAGCCCGTCGGTCAGCGGGTCGGCCGTGGTGATGCGCGCCGTGGTGAGGCGCTGCGCCCGTTCCATGCGCTGGCGCAGGCCATGCAGGACGGCGAGGAACCCGCGCGGTCGGCGCGTCATCAGGTCGTCGATGGCCGCGCGCAGGAGGTCCTCCTGCGGCCGTCCGTCCTGCAGGCAGAGCTGCCAGAGCTGGCGCGCCTGTTGTTGATGTGTGCGGCGGATTCGCATGGGCTAGGCTGCCAGGTTACGCGCGGCCTCGCGCAGGAGTTTCTCGCGATCCGTGTCTGCCAGGACACGGTTGGTTACCAGCATCGACGCTTCCACGATCAGGTCGGCCAGTTCGTCCCGCAGGCTGGCGCGCATCAGTTCCTGTTGTCGCTTCGCCTCCAGTTGGGCCTGCGCCAGGAGTTCGTTGCGCAGTTTCTCGGCCTGGTCGCGTGCCTGTTCCTGGATCTCGGTGGCGATGGTGCGCGTCTCGGACAGGATGCGCTCGGCCTCCTGCCGGGCCATCTGCAGGACGGCTTCGCGTGCGGCTTGCGTGTTCTGCAGTTCCTGCGCCGTCCGCTCCGCGTTGGCCAGGCTTTCGGCGATGCGCCGGCTGCGCTCGTCCAGCACCTTCAGGATGGGGCGGAAGACAAAACGCTGCAACAGGAAGACCACGAGCATGAAACAGACCAACTGGGAGAGGAAGTCGCCCCAGTTGATGCCGAACGACAGCGCGGTCTCCCGCGCCATGTCGCCCAGTCCGGTTGAGGCGGGTGGGACGGCGGCCATGGTTCAGTTCTCCTGTGAACAGGGGTGGGTCAGCGGACCAGGAAGATCACGTAGAAGACAATGGCCTCGGCAAAGGCGATGGCCAGGATCGACTGCACCAGAATCTTGGTGGAGGCGCCGGGGTTGCGGCCGACCGCCGTGACGGCCGCCAAACCGATCAGGCCGATGCTGATGGCCACGGCTGTGGCCGGTAAGGCGATGTGCAGATTGTTCATGGGTCTCTTCCTGGTATGTGTGCATGTGCCTGCTCTACTTCTTCTTCATCGTGCTGGCAGGAAAGCATGATGAAAACCGCCGACAAGAGCGTGAAAACGACCGCCTGGACCAGGCCGACCAGCGCCTCCATCAGGTAGAACGGCAGTGGAATCAGCCAGGCCAGTGACGGCATCTTGTGGAGCATGACCTCCAGCATGGTCTCGCCGGCATACAGGTTGCCGAACAACCGCAGGCTCAGTGACAGCGGGCGGATCAGGATCGACACGACCTCCAGCATGCCCACCGCCAGAAAGGTGACGAGCATCACCAGATGGAAAACGCCGGTAGTATGGCCTTTGGGTCCGAACAGGTGTTTGACAAACCCCCAGATGCCCTGCTCGCGGATCGACCAGAACAGCCAGCAGGCGAAGAAGGTTGAACTCATCGCCAGCGGCAAGTTCAGGTCGGCGTTGCCGCCCCGCAGCAGGGGCCGGGAGATGTGGAAACCGTGCGCGCCGGCTTGCCCCCAGCCGATTGAACCGATCCCCGGCAGCAGGCCGAACCAGTTGACCAGCAGGATCGAGAAGAACAGCGAGCCCAGCAGCCAGAACGTCTTCCGTGCCAGCGTCTCCCCCATGATTTCGCCCAGCGCGTCGACGAGGCCGCCGACCAGCAGTTCCATCAGTCCCTGCGCGCGCCCGGGCACCTGCCGCAGCCGGCGCGCGATCCAGATGGTCCCGCCCACCAGCAGGATCAGCGCCAGCCAGGAGGCCAGCATGGAGTTGGTCACCGGTACGCCGCCCGGCCACAGCACATCGGGCTTCAGGCCGCCGGCCGGCGCTTCCTCCGCGGCTTGGCCGGTTGCGCAGGCGAGGGCGGTGACCAGGCCCGGCAGCCACAAGGCCCATGACCGTTGAGCGCTCATGGCCGTCCGGGTTCCTCCCCAGTGAGCAGGGCATAGACCCGATTCGGGTCCGTGCTTTCCAGAATGGCCTTGCGCAGCGCCGCCGACTGCAGCAGGCGGGCGAACTCCGCCATGAAGCGCAGGTGCGGGCCGCCGCGCGAGGTCGGCGACACCAGCAGCATGATGATGCGGACGGGCTGCCTGTCGGTGCTGTTAAAATCGAGTCCGTCCTTCAGAACGGCCATGGCGACATAGAGCCGATCCACGGTGTCCGTCTTGCCGTGCGGAATGGCCAGGCCATTCTCCAGGCTGGTGGTCATCATCTGCTCGCGGGCGAGGACCGCCTGGGTGACGGCATCGACGTTGCGCAGTGGGGTGGACGCGTGGATGACTGCCACCAACTCGCGAATGGCCTCATCTTTCGTCTTGGCCTTGAGCCCGAAGCGAATGTTGCGGGGCTGCAGGTTTTCCTTCAATATCGTCTCGGCCATGGCCGGTCATGCCCCTTTCATTCACGTACCGTGAAACAGGTAACCCGGTGCAAGCCATGGGTGGGAGTGTGACCGAAGTCCGGCGGGCGGACGGCGCCGGTTGCGGCGCGATGGCTTCTGACCGGAGGCGCGTGTCAGGCTGCCGCATGCGCCGGAGCGCGCGGGCACCTGACGCGGGGCGTGCTCAAAGCTGAAGGATCGTATGCGTCGACGGGACGAGGCCACGATAGGGGGGGGCGTCGTAGGCGTGCCCGCCCGCGCCTCGTGAGGGAGGCCATGTCGCCGGAGTTGCGTGCGCGGCGAGCGTCCGTGTCTCGAAGGGGTTCGGCGAGGAGTTGTTGTCTTCGACCGACACATCGCCGCTTGCGGGCAGCGCCGTATGGATGGGTTGCGTGAAGTCGGCGACGAGGGTGGGCAGCGCCGCGGTTTGCGTTGCATCGGGTGCCACGCACCAAGCGGCGGCGTCGGCGTCGCTCGCCGTCGCCGACACCCGTCGTGCGGGCGGGACGCCGCAGGCCGGATCGGCTTCCGCGCGCGCGCCGAAGCGCCCGCCGAAGAGACTGGCCGTCAGCACGCTGGCCGTCAGAGCGGCCAGGGAGAGCAGTCGTCTAGTCGATGTTGAGCAACGATTCATGCTTTCACGCCGAGAGACCCAGTTCGAGAAATGCGGAATAATACAGGTTCCCATTGAGAAGTCAATAGCGTACGCGGTGCTTTGCTTGGGCGCTTTGGGCACGATGGTCGTTCGGCTATTGTGTAGCGGACCGGTTGCCGTTAGGATACCGCCATGTTGTCTGGCACGGGGCACCGGTTGTCCCATCGAAAGGATGTGCATGAAGATCAAACGGGTGTCCAAGAGTCCCATCACGTGTTCCGGTCCGGAGTTGGTGGCTTCGCGATTCCGCCAGATTCACCTCGATTTTCACACATCGGAGCACATTCCCGATGTAGGGTCTGAATTCGATGCCGACGTATTTGGCAATACCCTTGACGAAGCGCGGGTGAACTGGATCACGCTGTTCGCCAAGTGCCACCACGGGTTGAGCTATTACCCGACCCAGGCGGGAACCGTCCACCCGAGCCTGAAGATCGACCTGCTGGGCGAGCAGATCGAAGCCTGCCGCAGGCGCGGCATCGTGACGCCAGCGTATATCAGCGTGCGGGTCGATGAGCATAACGCCCGCGTCCATCCCGACTGGATCGGCCACCTCAAGGACAATAAGTACTGGAAATGGGGCGATACCCTCACGCCCGGCTGGTACAACCACTGCATGAACACCCCGGCCTACGTCGACGAGCTGGAGTCGCAGGCCGTCGAGGTGCTGAAGTGGTACGACGTCGAAGGGCTGTTCTTCGACATGTGCTACTGCCCGGACCCCGGCTGCTACTGCCCCCGTTGCTACGACAGTATGAAGCGGCGCGGCCTGGACTTCGCCAGCGACGAGGATCACCGGAAGCACGAGTACCTCATCACCCGCGAGTACACGCAGCGCCTGACCCGGACCATCCGGAAAATCAAGAAGAACGCCACAATCTTCTTCAACGGTCGCATGCGTCCCGGCATCGCCGAGGAGCTGGATGTTTTCACGCACATCGAGATCGAGGCGCTGCCCACCGGCGGGTGGGGCTACGCCTTCTTCCCGATCCATGCGCGTTACGGGCGCGTCCTGCCGCGTCCGCTGCAGGGGATGACCGCCCGGTTCCACAAGAGCTGGGCCGATTTCGGCGGCGTGAAGACGCCGGATCAACTGATGTTCGAGGCCGGCACCATCCTGTCGGCCACGGCCGTCATGAACGTGGGCGATCAGTGTCATCCACGCGGCGTGCTGGACAAGGGCGCCTACGAGGTGATCGGCACGGCGTTCAGGCACGTCGAACAGTGCGAGCCGTGGTGCGAAGGCGCCCGGGCGGCGGCGGAGATCGGCGTGATGATGCTGCCGGGGGCGCCGGTGGAACCGGGCAAGGCCGTCGGTGCGGGACACAAGGGCGGCATCGACGAGTCGGTGGACGGCGCCGGTCGGATGCTGCTGGAACTGAAGCAGCAGTTTAACCTGATCTACCCGGACACGGATCTCTCGGCCTACAAAGTCGTGATCCTGCCGGACGGCGGCGTTGTCGACGCCCCGCTGCGCAAGGCGCTGAAGACCTTCTTGGCCCAGGGCGGCGCGGTGATTGCCTCGCACAAGGCTTCACTGCAGGACGGCAAGTTCCTCTGTCCGGGTCTGCCGGTGCGCTACGTCGGCGAGAACCCGAGCCTGCCGTGCTACCTGGATCTCGGCAGGGAACTGGGCCGGGGCTGGCCGCAGAGCGCCTTTGTTTTCTACGAGGCGAGCACGTTCGTCAAGCCAGTCGCCGGTGCGGTGGGGCAGGGCCGGTTGGTCAGCTCGTACTTCAATCGCACCTACGAGCACTTCTGCTCGCACAACCAGACGCCGTATGACAAGAAGACGCCCTATCCGGTGGCCGTGGTGAAGGGCCGCGTGGCCTATATCGCGGCAGAGGTCTTCAAGGCTTACCGGAATCACGCCTATTCGCTGTACAAGAGCATTGTGGCGCGCGTGCTCGAGCAGGTGCTGCCACAGCCGTTGTTGAGGACGCATGCGCCGTCGGCGATGGAGATCTCAATCAACCGTCAGGCGAAGCCGAAGCGCCTGGTCGCGCACCTGGTGAATTTCCAGCCCCAGCGCAGGCACATCCAGGTGGAGTGGATCGAGGAACTGTACCCGGTGCGGGACATTCCGCTGGAGGTGCGGACCGGGAAGCGCCCCAAGGCCGTCTATCTGGCGCCCTCCGGCGCGGCCCTGCCCTTCACGATGCAGGGCGAGTACTGCCGGCTGGTCGTGCCCGAGGTGAAGGCGCACACGATGGTCGCTTTCGACGGGGTATAGCCATGGGCCCCAACTCACGCCTGGCATGACGCCAGGGGCCAGGCACCGCGCACAGACCCGAAGTGCCGGTGCAGCCCAGCGAAGTCGGGGTTTGTCGCGTCAGGGGTTACGGGTCTCCCGTCGGGTGCCAAGTAGAGGCACCCGATGTCGGCTTCCGGCAACGTCGCGATAAGACGGCGGGCCTGGTCGACGGCATCCAACCAGCGTTGTTTGAGTTCCTTCAGGTCAAGAGGCACGCGCAGACTCAAGCGATCGAGATGTTCCTGCGCATAGCAGACGTGGCGACCCGCGTGGTCCAGCAGAAACGCAGGCGTGTAGCCGGGGTCCTTCCCGCATGCCGCCCAAACCAGCGCGCCGATTGACAGATAGGCGTCTTGGATATGCAGGATGTCAACGAAGTCGCGCACTTCCTCGCGACCGGCCAAAGCCAGGACCTTGTTAATGGCTGCATCGGCATCATGCAGGCGATACCCGCAGAAGGTATCCGCCTGGACCGGGAAGAATCGGAAGGCGGTGTCCTGCGCCCACTCCAATTTAAGCGTCTCTTTCCCGCCCGAGACCACGGCGCGGAAGAAGGTGGGCGTCCGCAGCAACCATTCCAGCGTCAGCCCGGCATTGCGCAGGACCGTGGCGTCGCTTTCCGCGCTTTGCGCGACGCTGTCCGCGATGTCGTGAAAAAAATCAAGGTCCTGCGAGAAGCGTGGACTCTCCGCCGAGCGGTGAATAACCGTGGCTCCCGCGAGGTAACTTTCGGGGCTGCGGCACGCTGCCAGCATCCTGAGAATGCACGCCTGAAATTCGGTTAGCGGCACAGCCGTGCGGCGAGATGAAATCCACGCCGCCCTCCGTTCTGACGCAAGCCGCGGGCGATCTCCTCCAGGTCCGACGGCTTCAGTTCCAGATCCTCGCGCAGATACCAGAAGCATTGGGCATGAAACTTGTGCAGAACCTGTCGCGCAAGGTCCATCTTCTCCGCCAGGGATAGTTCCGTGTCGTTCGCCGCTTTCATTGCTTACCTGCACGGCCACTGTACCGTACCCCGCACGGGGCGTCAACGGACGGAATTCGGTATGCCGTTTGTCATTCTGGCGCGGGGCGCAACTCGAGACGGATCGGGAAATGGTCGGCGTAGCCCGTGAGGTAGGTGTCCTGGATGACGCCGTTGGCGTCCTTCTTGCGCACGCGGCGGAACGCAAGGGGTTGGCCGTCGACGTTCTGCTGTTGCGGCAGCACGAAAGGTCCATAGGTGTTGGTCACCACCTGCCACGGCGCGGGGCGTGGCGCTGCCGGCAGCATGCCGCGGCTGACGCTGGCCGAGTCGAAGGAGTTCCAGATGCGGTCCTTGCCGTAGTAGTACGTGCCGCGTCGCGCGACGGGCAGCAGCCCGGACAGGTTGTGCAGCGTCCCCGTCGCGGCCGAGGCCGTTGTGCCGTCGTAGAGTGCAAATCCGGCATCGCGGGTCAGGATGGCGCTGTCGATGTTGTCGTTGAAATCGCCGACGGCAACCAACGCGGCATCCGGCCTGGTCTTCAGCAGGCGCGTGATTTCGGCGCGCACGGCCCGCGCTTCGGTCGTGCGGATGACGGTGTTTGTGGCGGCGCTGCCGTACCAGGACTTCCAGTGGTTGCAGAGCACGGTCACCGGCCGGCCGTTGGTCTCGAAGCGTGCGACCAGCACGTCGCGCTGAAGCGGGTAGGGCGCGAGCCAGTTGGTGGAAACGGGCGCCCAGCGCGCCAGCATGGCCACGTCGATGCCGCGCATGTCCGGGCCTTCGCGGTGCAGGATCACCGGCATATTCCAGCCATGCCGCTCGCGCAGCACGCGCGATAGGTCTTCAATAACCTGGCGATTTTCGACCTCGATCAGGCACAGGATGTCGGGCCGCATTGCGGCGATGATCTCGGCCAGGTGCTCGAGTTTAATGGCGTAGCGCGCGGGCGTCCAGCGCGTCCACCCGCGTGGCGTGTAGTCGTCGTCCCCCGGGTTGGTCGGGTCATCGGCCGGGTCGAACAGGTTCTCGACGTTCCAACTGGCGAGCACCAGCGAGTTGCTGGCGGCGGGCGCGGCGCGGGCCGCCAGGCTGGCGACCATTGCCAGGCAGAAGCACAGGAGCCATGCCCGAGCGGCGCGGGGGATGATGTATTCCATAGTCGAACAGCAGATTGACGATTGACGAACCGCAGAATGTCGAATCCCATTCCTTCAGCCTTCACGTCCCCCACGTCAGACTCGGCGTGACATCCAGTGCCAGCGCGTCGGGGCCGCGCACGCCGCCGCCGGCACCGGCGAGTGCGGCGATCATGGCCGCATTGTCGCCGCAGTACTTGGGTTCGGCCAGCAACAGCGTTGTGTGGCAGGTGTCGGCCACTTCCTGCAAGCGCGTCCGGAGGCGGGCGTTGAGCGAGACGCCGCCGCCCACGGCCAGGTAGCGGTAGCGACCGCCGCGCAGCGCGCGGGCGCAGCGGTCGGCCAGCGCCTGCACGATGGCCTCCTGGTAGGATGCGGCCAGGGCGCTGACCTCATCGGAACAGGTCGGCGGATGGGCGCGCAGGTGGTACATCAGCGCCGTCTTCAGGCCACTGAAACTCAGGCAGAGGTCAGCGCGCAGGCCGCCCAGCGCCGGGTTGTCGGCTTGGGTGCGCCCCTGCGGGAAGGCGACCGCATCGCACCGGGGCGCGGCGCGTGCGGCGCGGTCGATGGCCGGGCCGCCGGGATAACCGAGTTTCAGAAGCTGGGCGGCCTTGTCGAAGGCTTCGCCGGCGGCATCGTCGATAGTCTGGCCGATGATGCGGTAGGTGTTCGGTTGCGGCAGGTCCACCAGGCAGGAGTGCCCGCCGGAGACCACGAGGGCCAGCAGCGGCACGGCCTCGGTCGGCGCGGGGGCGCCGGCCGACAGGAAGACCGAGTGGATGTGAGCCTCGATGTGGTTGATTCCGATCAGCGGCTTTCCAATCGCAAGCGACAAGCCCTTGGCGAAGGCCAGTCCCACCACCAGCGAGCTGGCCAGGCCGGGGCCGTAGGTGACCGCCACGGCGTCGATGTCGGTCCACTTCGCATGCGCACCGTCGAGCGCCTGCCGCACGATGCCGGACAGTTTCTCAACATGGCTGCGCGAGGCGATCTCGGGCACGACGCCGCCGTAGGGTTGGTGCAAGGGCACCTGGCTGTAGACGACGCTGGACAGCACCGTCCGCCCGTCGCGCACAACGGCGGCGGCGGTCTCGTCGCAGGACGTCTCGATGCCCAGGATGGTTTGCATCGCCGTGCTATTTCTCTCCGAAAATCCGGGCGCCGATGAGGATGTCGACGGCCCGTTCCAGCGGCGCGTCCGTGCCGGCGCCCACCGCTTCGCGTGCGCTGGCCGGGTAGGAGTCGGGGGCTTCCTCGTAGAGGCGCTTGAGCTGCGCCTTGCGCCATTCGCCGGGGGTCTGCGGCACGGCCACATCCGGGGTGATCCCCTTGTCATGGATCATCCGTCCCAGGGGCGTGAAGTAGTGGGCCGTAGTCAGGCGCACGGCACACTCGGGCCGCAGGCGCAGGCGGATGATGTTCTGGACCGACGCTTTGCCGAAACTCGTCTCGCCCATGACGACGGCCCGCCGGTGGTCCTGCAGGGCGCCGGCCACGATCTCGGACGCGCTGGCGCTGCCGCGGTTCACCAGCACCACGATGGGAATGTGCGTGTCCCGCAGCGCGCCGCCCGCGCGGAACTGCTCTTCGTTACGGACCCCGTCGCGACCGCGGGTGGTGACGATCACCGCTTTGTCCGGAAGCATCTTCTCAGCCACGGCGACGGCCGAGTCGAGCAGGCCGCCGGGGTTGTCGCGCAGATCGAGCACCAGGGCGGTGGCCTTGAGTTCCTGCAGTTTGCGGAAGGCGGCCTCGAATTCGGCCGCGGTCTGCTCGCTGAACTGGTTGATCCGGATGTAGCCGACACTGTCGCGCAGGATGCGGCTGCCCTTGACGCTGGCCACGTGTATGTCGTCACGCATGATGGCCACCTCGAACGGGTCGCGGTCGTCGCGTTCGATCGTCACCTTCACCGTGCTGCCGCGCGGGCCGCGGAGTTTGCCGACCGCCTCATCCATGGTCGTGCCGCGGTTGGGTCGGCCTTCGATGGCCACGATGCGGTCGCCGGCATGCAGCCCGGCCCGGAAGGCGGGCGAGCCCTCGATCGGCGCGATGACCACGATCACCCCGTCGCGGATGCCCACTGTCACGCCGATGCCGGTGAACTGTCCGGCGGTCTCCTCGCGCAGCGCATTGAAATCCTCTGGCGGCAGAAAGGAACTGTGCGGGTCGAGCGAGGCCAGCATGCCGTCGACCGCCCCGTAGATCAGGTCGCGGAACTTCTCCTCTTCCACGTAGTTGCGTTGGATCAGCAGGATGGCCTCGGTGAGGACGGCGATGTCGTCATAGGAGGCGTCCTTGTCGGACAGCTTCTGGACCGCCGCGGCGGCCGCGTTGGTGGCGGCGGGAGCCACGGGCGCATCCTCGGCGCACCGTGCGACGACGGGCAGCAGGATGAGCGATGACAGAACAAGGCGCAAGGTCCGCATGAAGGATCTCCCGGATGACCAGACGGAACCATAGCGCCGCGCGCCCGTGCTGGCAAGCACCACAGTATGTAAGTGTGCCCGACCGCCGCGGCCTTGCTCTGGTGGCGTGACATGTGCATCCAGAAATTGGCTTGAACGATTGCCTTCCATCTGCCATTGTATATTCCATGAAGACGACCATTGATATTCCGGATACTGCCCTATCCAGGCTTCTTACGCTAACGAAAGCGCATACCAAGCGGGAGGCGATCCTGTGTGCCGTCAGTGAGTTCAACCGGCGGCATGCCATCGCGGAGTTGGTTGCCAGTTTCGGAACGTGGGATGTGGACGCCAACGAAACCATAGAATCTGCCGACCTGACTGAGACTGGAGTGCGGTTGTGACGGACCTCGTCCTGATCGACACTTCGGTCTGGGTGGCCGTGCTCAGAAGGCAAGCCCAGAGCGAGATCGCATCACGGGTGGAGGAGGTGCTCAAGAAAGATCTGGCTGCCATGGCATGGCCAGTCTGGCTTGAACTCCGCCAAGGTACGCGAGGGGCGGCCGATCTCGCCCGCTTGGAGAGCTTGAAGACGCTCTGTCACTGGTTGCCGTTTGATGATGCCTGCTGGCAACTGGCAACGGAAGCCGCTTGCCGCTGCCGCCAGTGCGGTACACCGGTCCCCACCGGCGATCTGCTTGTTTTTGCCGTCGCACAGCACCACAGCGCCGAGTTGCTGGCGGTCGATCAGCACTTCGACGCCATCCGCAAGGCGCTCACCTGAATCATCCCGTCTTGTTCAATTCAGGCCTTCGTCCCTTGACCGTAGTATGCCTTGGGGCCGTGCTTGCGGCCAAAATGCTTTTCGAGCACATAGCCGGGCACCGGCTCGCAGCCGGGGTTGATCTGCAGTGTGGCCAGCGCCATGCGGGCGACCTCCTCGAGGGCCACGGCGTTGTGCACGGCGTCCATCGCCGTCCGTCCCCAGGTGAACGGCCCGTGGTTGGCGACCAGCACCGCGGGCATGTGGTCGGGGTTCTGGCCCGTGAAACGCTCGACGATGACCTCACCCGTGTTGATCTCGTAGTCGCCCGCGACCTCGCGCTCGGTCAGCACGCGCGTGACCGGCACGGCGCCGTGGAAATGGTCGGCATGCGTGGTCCCCAGGCATGGAACCGGCCGGCAGGCCTGCGCGAACGCGGTGGCGTGCGTGGAGTGCGTGTGCACGACCGCGCCGATCGACGACCAGGCCACGTAGAGCCCCAGGTGCGTCGGCAGGTCGGACGACGGCCGCAGCCGGCCGTCGACCACCTTGCCCGCGAGATCAACCACCACGATGTCCGCCGCGCACAGGGCGTCATAGGCCACGCCGCTGGGCTTGATCGCGATCAGGCCCTGGCGCCGGTCGATCGCGCTGACGTTGCCCCAGGTCATCACGACCAGGCCGTGCTTGACCAGTGCCAGATTCGCGTCGAGGACGTCCTGTTTGAGGGTATCCAGCATGGCTCTCTTCCGTGTGGCAGGTGGGGGGGCAGATCAGGCGTTGCGCGCCGCGGTGCGGATGGCGATCAGGCGCTTCATGACGTCGTCCATGGGCGGGTGCCGGCCGGTGCGGCCGAACCCGTCGTGGAGCGTGCGGTAGATCTCGTACAATCCGGCATAGGCCGCCACGTTCGCGCGGATGGGCCGGTAGACCGTGTCCTTGACGCCCGTCATGGCCTTCTGCGCGGCGGCCGTCGAGCGGTAGGCGCCGCCGGCGACTGCGCCAAAGAGGGCGGCGCCCAGCGCGCAGGTCTGGCCCGAGCGGCTGATCTTCATGGGCCGGTTGCAGACATCGGCATAGATCTGCATCGTGAGCGGGCTCTTCTCGGCGATGCCGCCGCAGTTCACGACCTCGCGCACCTGCACGCCGAACTCCTCGAAACGGCGGATGATGGTGAGCGCGCCAAACGCGGTCGCCTCGACCAGTGCGCGGAAGATCTCCGGCGCCGTCGTGTGGAGCGTCTGCCCCACCAGCAGGCCGCTCAGCAGCGGGTCCACGAGCACCGTGCGGTTGCCGTTGTTCCAGTCGAGCGCCACCAATCCGGACGCGCCGGGGGCCGCCGCGGCCGCCGCACGCTCGAGGTTGGCGATGGCATTGCCCTTCTCGTAGGCGCCCGCGGTCAGGTTCTTTGCGAACCACAGGAAGATGTCGCCCACCGCCGACTGGCCGGCCTCCAGGCCGATCAGGCCGGGCACGATCGAGCCCGGCACCATGCCGCAGACGCCCGGGATGTCCGGCAGGCCGGCGTCCGCCGGCGCCACCAGCATATCGCAGGTCGAGGTGCCGATGATCTTGACCAGCGTGCCGGGCTTGATGCCCGCGCCCACGGCGCCGTGATGCGCGTCGAACGCGCCCACCGCCACGGGAATGCCCGACGGCAGCCCCACGCGGCTTGCGACTTCCTCGATCAGAAAGCCGGCCACCTGGTCGGACGGTGCGGCGTGGTCGTACAGGCGGCTGCGCAGGGCGGCCAGCTGCGGCGACAGGCTTTTCAGGAATGCGGCCGACGGCAGCCCGCCCCACTGTTCGGCGAACATGGCCTTGTGGCCCGCGGCGCAGATGCTGCGCGGCAGCGCGTGCGGACTGAGTTTGCCGGTGATGAACCCCGGGATGAAATCGCAGAGCTCGACCCACGAATGCGCGGCCGCGAAGACCTCGGGCGCGGTGCGCTGGCAGTGCCACACCTTTGACCAGAACCATTCGCTCGAATACGTTCCGCCGCACTTGGCCAGGTAGGGCGCGCCGGATTTGCGTGCCCGCGCCGTGATGAGCGCCGCCTCCTCGTGTCCGGTGTGGTCCTTCCAGAGCCAGGCCTGGGCCGCCGGATTTCCGGCGAAGGCCTTGGTCAGCGCCAGCGGCCACCCCTTGGCATCCACGGGCAGCGGCGTCGACCCGGTGGTGTCCACGCCGATGCCGACCACGCGGTCGGGCGTGAAGTACGCAAGTCCGTTGGCCTGCCGCACGACGGACTTCACGCACGCGATGAAGCCGTCGATATAGTCCTGCGGATTCTGGCGCGCGACATTGGGATCGCGCGCGTCCAGAATCACCCCCGCCTCGCCGGTGGGGTAGGGGAAAACATGCGAGGCCAGTTCGGCGCCATCGGCGACATCCACCAGCAGTGCGCGGCAGCTGTTCGTGCCGTAATCGACACCGATCGCGTAAGCTTTTGACTTCATCTTCCGATTCCTTCTGAAGAATGGACAGGATTGTAGACAGACGCACAGCCTGACGCAAGGCTAACGGCAGAGCGGACGGCGCAAGCCTGATGGATCAGGCTACGAGCCACATTGGTTGGGCCAACCTTTCACTGACGGGCCTCAACATGACGACTACGTTGCAGACGATTGCTGATGCTTGCGGGGTGTCGCGCGCCACGGTCAGCTTCACGGTTGTATCGTGGCAGCCGGGATCGACAACGTGCTGATGGCGGGGCGCTGCCAAGTGCCGATGTCGCGGATCGGTGCGCACCAGATGCGGGCGTGATGGTCGCCCAGCCACCGCAGCAGGCGGGCATGCCCGGCGGGGGTCCAGCGCTCCAGCGTCGCGGCATCCAGCCTCCAGACACCCCACCGCCCCTGGCCAACGATTTCTTCAATGGCGTTCATCATCGCCTCGGGAGTCTTCTCCGCCACGAGGGAAGGGAGGGGGCTGGCAAGAGAAGGACCCGGTTGCGCGATGGAGCCCTGCAGGGTCGAAAGCCGGTAGAGCGGCAGACCTTCCGGTGCGGCGCGTGCAGCCTCCGTCCAGATCCATCCGCGGGATGCGCGGCCATCCAGCGCCATCAGTGACGGCGGAAGGGTTTCGTCGATCAGGGGCACCAGCATCGCCAGGTCCCAGTTTCGCCCGACCAGGGGCCGGAGGTCGTCGTCGCGGACGGCATCGCAGGCCAAGGTGGCGCGGATGCCCACGGCGGCATGGTGCCTGGCCACGTGTTCCAATCCGCCGGGCGGCAGCCGGAGATAGCAGAGGCTCGCACCGCCGGCGCGGCCTTCCTTCCAGGGTCCATGGGGAGCAGAATTCAGCATGCGGGTCCTCTTTTCCGGGCGCTTTCTCCAGACAACGCTAGCATGGCGACTGTGCGCTTAGCGAGCCATCTCAGCGCACATGCTATATGATGCCGCACGCGCGACGCCAGAGGACGGCGCGCACCCTCCCCGCCGCTCCGCAACGCTTGCCCCTGTCTGAGGGCGCAGTCGGAGGTGGTGCCAATCTAGACATATTCGCCGGTTTCTGCCATTCTCCCCCGTATGAAATCGTTACTCCAAGCCGGTTCAGGCATGGTGTCGCTGTTGGCCTTTGTGTGCGTGGTGTCGGGCATGCGTTCAGCATCGGCCGCCGACGCCGAGAGCGTTTTCAAGTCGGTTAGCCCCAGCGTCGTCATGATCAAGGACCTCGAGGGGTTCGGCTCTGGCGTGGTGCTGACATCGGACGGGCTGATCGTGACCTGCTACCATGTAGTGAACACGCCCCTGAAGCAGACGGTGATCGCGGAAGTGCGGCGGATGGGCGAGACTTCGAGGCAGGAATTCACCAACGTGAAACTGGTCGGCGTGCACCCGACTTACGACCTCGCGCTTATCCAGGTCCAGGCGCCGCCGGGCGTGACATTCGTTGTTCCGCCGAAGTCAGCCGGGCGCCCGATCAGCACCGGCGAGGATTGCTTCGTCATCGGCAACCCGAGCGGGGCCGCTGGCAAGGCGCTCGAGAACTCCATCACGCGCGGCATCGTCAGCGCCGCCGACCGTGCGGTGGATGACCAGCGTTTCATCCAGATTTCCGCGCCCGTCAACCCCGGCAACTCGGGCGGCGCGCTCTGCGACAAGAACGGTGTGCTGGTGGGAATCGTCACGTTCAAGATTGACCAGGCCGAGGGACTGGGTTTTGCCATTCCGATCACGAACACGCGGAGGACCGACTTCGTGCCGGCGAGGGACCGCAAGGGTGACAAGGCCAAGGGCATCAAGTACGAGGAGGCCGGCACGCGTTGGTACGAGGTCGCCATGCGGTCCGAAGGCGATCGCCGCGAGGCGGCAATGGGCCTCGCGTATGTCTGCTTCCGTCTGTCCGTGATGGAGTTGCCCAACGAGGCGTCACCGTACAACAACGTGGGGCTGATGTACTTCAGCATGGACGAGTTCGAGACGGCGCGGGCTTTCTACGAGAAGGCGGTCGAGTTGACGCCTGACATGCCGTCCGCCCACCACATGCTCGGGATGATCGCCATCAAGCAGGACGACAAGGAGCGTGCCAAGCGGCATTTCCTGGCCGGCATGGCCAGCCGGTGCACCGACGCCACGGGCGTCGCGTCGCAGGCCTCCTGTGCGGATAACTACGCGGTGAGCATGCTTGAGGAACAACTCTACCCGGGAGCCGCGTACGGGGCCAAGTGGGCTTTGGCGCTCCACGACGATCCGCGCCGCCGGGCGACGCGGCAGAAGGTCCTTCAGGACAGCAGCCAGCACCTGTCGGACGCCCAGTTCGCGGAGATCACGGCGAAGCAGGACGGCTTCTCGGTCGAGGACATGAGAAGGTTCGCATCAGGCCGGCCCGGTCCGGGCGCAAGCGCTGCAAGCACCGCGTCGCGCGCCGCCGGCACGCCGCCGCCGGCCGCCGGCCCTTCGGCCTCCGCGGTCGCCAAACTCTTCGAGAAGGTGCTGGAGGGTGCGCCCAAACCCGATGCGGCCGGCCTGAAGAAAGCGCTGCCCGAAGCGCCCGCCGATGTTCGCCCGGCGCTGGGCGGCGCTTATCTCGTGATGCACTTCAAGGGGATCGGCAAACTGGGCGTCTTCAACGTGGCGCAAGCCCGTTTCGAGACCTATATTCCGGTCCCTGAGGAGGCGCTCTATGCCGCTGGCGGCGTGACCCTGCTGCTGTACCTGCCGAAGGAGCGCGTGTTCCAAACCTGGGACATGCGCACGTTCCAGTTGACCGGCTCGCGCCCCAGTCGCATCATTGGCGAACTGACCGACATCGACATGGGACTGCTCAACTCGCAGAGCGCACTCGTCAGCTACGCCGACGGCACCAGTCAGTTGTCCGCGCGGCACTATGGCATCCTGGATCTCGACACGTTCCAGACACTGAACCTGACAGACCGGATCGTCTGCCGCAACGCCTGCTACCGCGACAACGTGCACATGCGGCCCGACGAGAACTTCACCGCGGTGGTCATGTGGGCCACCTCGCATTCACCGTCCGGGTTCATCTTCGCGCGGCTCACCAAACGCGGACCCATGGATGCGGCCTACGAGCACGAGGACTGGGGCAGTCTGGGGGTTGACCGGCAGGGGCAGAGGGTCTACTCGACGCAGGGGCGCGTTCTGGGTCCGAAAGGCCAGCCGCTCAAGGCCTACACCGGAGCAGCGCTGTTCGCGGTCAAAGGCGGCGACTTCTTCCTTGAGGTCAGGAAGAACCAGGTGACCGTGCGAGAGTCCTTGGGCGAGACCGAGGTCGGGCGCTTTCAGTTGCCGTTCAGTTTTGCTGTGACCAGTTGGAGTAAGGATAACCTAACCGACGATCGCCTGGTTCACGCGTCCGCCGCGCTGAACCGGGCCTGTTTCGTTGACTTGAAGACCTCGTCCGCGTACGTCTTTGCCTTGGGGCTGGGCGCCGACGGCACGCAACTCAAGGAGGCCATGGATGGCGTGCCCAAGGGAACGCTCTGGACGCGCAACATGGGTTTTCCAAGCGGCACACGCGTCAATGTCGAGGACGCGCCCGCCGGCACGAAGTACGACCCGGCAACCAGCACGCTGTCGTGGCCCGTTCCGAAGTCGCAGCCGTCCGGGAAAGTGACGATCCTGCTGAGCGTTACGCTGCCCGGCAAGGACGAGGGTTACCAACGGGTCATGGTGCCGGTCCAGTGAACCGGGGCTTTACAGGTTCGCGAGCGGATCGGGCCACAATCAAGGGAATGACCAATGAGTTCTTATCACATCGCGAAAGATGGCAAGCAGGCAGGCCCCGTTGACGAGGAGACTATTCGACAACAGATCGCCTCAGGCACACTGAACACATCGGACCTCTGCTGGTGTGAGGGGATGGCGGGTTGGCAGTCAATCGGGACTGTCTTCAACGTGACTCAAAGGGCTGGATCTCCTCCGCCCCTCACCAACCGGACAGGAGCGACAACGTCACGTCCTCATCAACTGGCGACGTTCCCCGTCGCGGTTGCGGTCCTGCTGCACTTCATGACGTTTGGCCTATTTACGCTGTTCTGGCTGAACGCGATGCACGGGAAGATGTGCCGCGTCAGAACCGATGATCCGTCGGCAGGCAAGGCAGTGGGCTTCTGCTTCATCCCCTTCTTCAACTTGTACTGGATATTCTTCACCTACCGGCGTCTGTGTCTGCGTGTCGACGAGCAGCGCGACCTGTATGGACTGCCGCCCGGCAATCTTCGCGGTTTGGCGACCACGGCCTGCATCTTCCAGATCATCCCGTACATCAGCCTCCTGATCGGCTATACGATTGTTACTCCGGTCTTCATCGGAATGATGCAATCGAGTGTCAACCAGCTTGTCCACACAAGCGCTACGACCGTGCCGCGAACGACGTGGCCCGCCTCGTCGGCACCCGCACGCGCGCTGTCCGGAGGGGCGATTGCCGCGATCGTCTGCGCCTGTCTCATCCCTGTCATCGGCTTGTTGGCCGCCATAGCCATTCCATCCTTCGTGAAGGCCAGAGACATGAGCCAACGAAATGCCTGCATTAACAACATGAGGACAATCCATTCGGCCAAGGAACAGGCGGAAATGGAACACAACTACAAGGACGGCGAAACAGCTCCGGAGCAGGAGGTGTCGACCTACGTGAAGAACGGGTTCACTGGATTGGTTTGCCCCAAGGGCGGTCGCTACACAATCAAGCCAGTTGGCGAAGAACCTGAGTGTTCGGAGCACGGATCGATGTCTGCCGCAATGCGAAGATAGAGGCGCTAAACCGGAAAGTCCTAGTGCCGTCTGAGGTGTTCTTCGCCCTGTCTTTCGACGGGCACCTGCCGCGTGGCACCGTCGCCTTCCACGATGCATTCAGAGCGGATGGCCAGCAAGGCGGCGCAGGCACGGGCGCTCCGCGCCGTGCCTGACCGGTGACGCTGGGCGATAGGGAGAGGGGATGAGGACTGCGTCTGGCCTCCCATCAGAGAGTTGGGCGCGGATTGAAGATATGAACCGCTGGAACATACCGCAGTCGCTTGAGATGGAAGTCAAAGCGCGAGACCAGGTATGCGTCTACTGCGGCAAGCACATGTCTGATCGCAGTTCACCGGGACGCCGGCGCAAGGATGTCGTGACATGGGAACACATTGTCAACGACGCACGCATCGTTACTCGTGAGAACATTGCCCGATGCTGCGCGGCCTGCAATGCAAGCAAGGGCGCGAAAGGCCTCCCTGTGTGGCTGAAGTCGAAGTACTGCTCGCAGCATGGAATCAATGCGGCAACGGTGGCCCAAGTCGTGAGAGACGCTTCCGGGATTGGCGTGGAATTCCTTGTTGATGAACCGCCCAAGGGGGTGCCCCCAGGCGGGACCGCTTAAGCAGTTCGGTTAAGGGTATCCGAGTAAGGGGACGTTTAAGTGTGCGCGTAAGTGAGTCGGTTAAGTGTCCGAGGAAGTGCAGGGAAGGCGAGAAGCGCACCCTCAATCGCCACCCTTAACCGCCGTTCTTAACCGGATACCCTTAATCGACCCACTTAACCGGTCTCCGGCGTGTGAACGTGCGCGAACACCAATGAACAATCCCACGGGAAAGCCGGAAGCGCCGTCGTGAGAGACGCACTGAGAACAACGACAGGCTGGACATTTCGAGACTGCATGCTTCCCGGACTGTGTGGTCACACCTGTCAACATGTCGTCCCCTGTAACTGTTCGGCTTGATCGGTTCTTGAGGAAGGAGTGTGAGATGGGAGAGAATGATGGTGTAATGAGATGACGAGAATGGCCATACTGGTCGTTACCGGGTGCGTCGTCATGCTCGGTCTTGTCACTTGGGTTACAGCGGAGTTGCGGGCAGACGATGCGTTGGTCGAACATGTCACAGCTTTCCACAAAGCCAAGGGTGCAGTGCCCGCGTCCAGAGAGGCACTTGCGGTATTCGAACGAGAGTTGAACCTTCCGCCGGTGGCACGGTCATTCCGAAGACTCCAAGTCAGCGAACCAAGACCAGGAATCATTCTGATTGTATCTGCTCGCGGATGGCTCCTGAGGTCCGAAGGCCGGTGTGAGTATTCTGTCGGAGGATGGACGACAACCGCCAACGGAGGGTCGGATGGCGATTCGCCGGGATTCGTGCATGTCCAACGTCTTAACGGTGTCAGAGCGCGCCGGCGTATCCGAGTTGGCGCAGGATCCAGAAGTTCTTCATCCAGTTCTTCTCGACCTTGACCCAGAGCGTGAGGGTCACCTTGACGTCGAAGAGGGCACTGAGTTCGGGTTCGGCCGAGCGGTGCACGTAGCGCAGCGTGCGCCCCTTGAGGCCGATCACGATCGGCTTCTGGCTGGGCCGGTTCACCAGGATCGAGGCGCTCACGTTCCACGCGTCGGGCGTCTCATCGATCTTGTCGACCAGCACGGCGATCTCGTGCGGTACTTCCTGGTGCATCTTGGCGAAGAGCTTCTCGCGGATCACGTCGGCGATGGCCAGTTTGCGCGGGAAGTCGGTCACGGTGTCGGGCGGGAAAAGGTAGTCCGGGTGGGGCACGGCCAGGCTGAAGAGCGTGTCGAGCAGCGCCGGCAGCCCGTCGCCGGTGACGGCCGAGGCCGTCAGGTGCGGCAGGTCACGCGTGCGGCTCTTCTCCTGCTGAAGCTTCGCCCACAGCGCGGCGTACTCGGCGGCATAGAACGGCTGACGGTCGCTCTGGTTCAGCAGGATCACGCAGGGCTGGTCGGTGACCAGCACGCGCCGCATCCAGCCGTCGTCCTCGATCTGGGGCGGGTGGCTGCCGTCGATCACCAGCAGGATCGCATCGACGCCGGCGGCGGCCTGGCGCGCCATGCGGTTCATCAGCGTGCCGAGGGTACTCTCGGACTTGTGCAGGCCGGGCGTGTCCAGGAAGACCAGCTGCCCGCGCGGCTCGGTCAGGATGCCGCGGATCGTGTTGCGCGTGGTCTGGACGATCGGGCTGACGATCGAGACCTTCTCGCCGACCAGCCGGTTGACGAGTGTGGACTTGCCCGAGTTGGTGCGGCCGACGATGCCGATTACGGCGCAGCGCGGCTGCTGCTGGGTGCCGGCGGTGGCAGGTGTATCGGTGGTGGCAGGTGTATCGGATGGGTTCATGCGCCGACCTTGCCGGCGGAGCCGGATTGGAGATAGTGGCCCTGGCCGGTTGCATCGAGCACGGCTTGCCAGAGGTCGCCCAGGAGGTCGACCTTCTGGCGCTCGATGGTCGCCAGCCGGATGGGAACGAGGGTGTGGCTGTCGCTATGGAAGCCGCCGACCACGCAGTTGGTTCGGCCGGCCATGGCAGCATGCACCGCGCTGCGCGCCAGCAGGTAACAGCGGATCGCATCGGTGCCCTTGGCCGGTACGCTGCGGATCGAGTAGCTGGGGTCGAAGAACTTGACGGAGACCTCGCGGCCGGCGCGTTTGAAATGCTCGTCGATCTGGCGGCGCAGGAACTCGCCGATGTCCTTCTTCAGGATGTTGCCGGAGGCGTCCCGGCGTTCGGGTTCGGCCGCGATCAGGCGCTGCCCGGCGCCTTCGGCCACCACGATGACGGCATGGTCCTTGCCGGCGTTGAGCCGTTTCTCGAGTGCGGTCAGGAGGCCGGCCGGGCCGTTGAGCTCGAAGTCGAGTTCGGGGATCAGGCAGAAATTCACCACCGGGTTGGCCAGTGCGGCGTAGGCGGCGATGAACCCCGAGTCGCGTCCCATCAGCTTGACCAGGCCGATGCCGTTCTGTGTACCCTTGGCCTCCATATGGGCGCACTGGATCACGGGCGACGTCTCGGCCACGGCCGTCTCGAATCCGAAACTGCGGCCCACGAAGTGAAGGTCGTTGTCGATGGTCTTGGGGATGCCGACCACGCTGATGGCCAGTTTGCGTTTCTGGCACTCCTCGGCGATGTCGCGCGCGCCGCGCAGGGTGCCGTCGCCGCCGATGCAGAACAGCAGGTTGATGTTCATGCGCGTCAGCGTGTCGATGATCTCGCCGGTGTCCTGTTCGCCGCGCGAAGACCCGAGGATGGTGCCGCCGCGCTCGTGGATCGTGTCGACCGTCTCCGAGTCCAGCATGATCGGCGTGCAGCCGCAGCGCGCCACCAGGCCGCGGAACCCGTAGCGGATGCCGTAGACGTACTTGATGCCGTAGTCGGCGGACAGGATCTCGACCAGCCCTTTGATCACGTGGTTCAGGCCGGGGCAGAGCCCGCCGGCGGTGAGGATGGCGGCACGGCTCCAGGCCGGGTCGTGGAAGATCTGGCGGCGCGGACCGGCCTTCTCGAACGACGGGATGCGCCCCAGTTTGGTCGTGGCCTGTTCCGTGGCAGTCACGTCGCTGACCAGAACGCAGCGGGCGTCTTCGGACACGAAGCCACTCTGGCGCACCGGCGAATCGACCTTGCAGGGCCCCAGCCGGTCGACATCGAATGTGAACGCCTGCGGATTATCGAGGACACGTTGGTAAAGGGTCATCAGCGCATGCTAGTCTTCGGTGGTCGGTCTGTCAACGCGATGCGGCCCGCCCCGGCGTGGGGGCCTCTGCGCCGACAGCCGGTGTTGCGCGGCAAACGCACGATTACGGCGCCGTCAGGGCGAGCGCGCGGTAATCCGACGGCGGGACCCCCGCGATCCGGTGGAAGGTACGGGAGAAGTAGAAGACGTCGGTGAAGCCGAGTTCGGCGGCCAGTTCCTTGAGCGGAATCGTGGTGCCGAGGAGGCGCGTCTGGGCGCGCGCAATCCGCTGGCGCATGACGTACTGCACCGGCGACAGGCCGACCGCGCGTGTGAAGAGGTTGGAGAAGTAGGTCGGGTGCAGGTGAACGAGCGCCGCCAGTTCGGCCAGCGGCAGCGGGCGATGAAGGTTGCGTTCGACGTGGCCGAAGACCGGTTGGAAGCGGTGCAGGGACCGCGTCGCGTCGGTCTCGTGACGGCGTGTGGCGGCGAACAGCGCGAGGAACTGGCGCACGCCGGCATCCTGCTGCAGCGTCAATGCCGCGGTCGGCTTCTCCTCCCGACGCGTCAACCGCGTCCAGATGCGCATCACGTCGGCAGCCGGTCGGGCCGGCACGGCGAAATCCCAGCCGAAATAGGCAAACGGTTCGAGTGCGCCGAGGACGTCGGCCCGGTAGTGCAGGTAACGGAGGTCCATGCGGTCGTCGCAGGTGTAGCGGGACGACGTGAACGCGGGAATGGCGTAGAGCCAGCCTGGCCGCAGATCGAACACGCGCCCGTGGTGAGTCACCTGCGCGCGGCCCGACGCGAGAGAGAAGATGCGACCGAACGGGTCGTTGTACTCGCGTTGACCGTGCTCCGCCCAGGCGCGTCCGCAGATCAGCCGGCGGGCGTCGAGCCGCTCCGTCCGCAGCGTCCCGATGATCGTCGCCAGGCTGGACTGTGATCTGTCAGGCGGAACCGGTGCGGAAGCGCCGGCCTGCGGCTGTTTGGTGGCAGGTGTCAGATCCATACCTGTGAAAAATACACAAAAATACGTGGTTTGTCTATTCGGTCGGATGCGGCAATGCGTTAGGGTGTGCGCGTGATCAGCGCCGGTCAGGCGCGGGAGGATGCCGGTATGGCTGACGATATCTATCTGACCTACATGGGGCAGGGGCCTAAGCAGATCGTGCACTGGGAGCATTGGTCATGCCCGGACGCCGAGACGTTCCTGGCCGGCGTCGACCACTACGACCACCCGCGGCAGTGCCGGTTGCGGCTGCAGGAGCGCTACCCGCAACTCCGGCTGGACGTGCCCGCGACCGATACGCCGATCCCGCGCATCGAGGCCCAGCAGGACCAGGGCAAGGGGCGCTGGGGCGATTCCTACCGCGACCACTGGCAGCAGGAGGTGGCCGCGCACCGGTTCGGCGGCATCGACGACATGCTGAAGTTCAGTCCACTCGCGCAGGCGGATTTCACGGGGTGGCGCACGGTCGAGGAAGGCGACTTCGGGAGCGAGGAGGCCATCTACCAGCGCTATCGCACGCGCTATCCGGCCGAATGGGGCGAGCACGCGCCGGCGGGATCGTCCGCATCGGTGAGTTTCTACAACACGATGTTCATGTGGCCGATGCTGACGTTCGGCTACGAGAACTTCCTGTCGATGTGCCTGGAGCCGGAGTTCGAGCGGATCATGGACGAGTTCGCTGAGATCAACCGGCGCGTGTTCCGGGCGTTCGCGCGGCTGCCGGTGAACTTCGTCGTCTGCCATGACGACATCGTGCTGTCCAACGGCCCGGTGTGCAGTCCGGCGTGGATGCGCCAGTACATCTTCCCGCGTTACGAGGAGTACTGGGACATCCTCCGGAAGGCGGGCAAGGAAGTGATCTTCATGGTCGACGGGTGTGTCGACGCGTATGCCGACGATGTGATGGCCTGCGGCGCGCGGGGGATCATCAGCGAACCGTTCACGGACTACAAGCGCCTGGCGCGCGCCTATCCGGATTGCTTCATCGCCGGCGAGGGCGACAACCGCGTGCTGATGCGCAACGCCCCCGCCGAGATTCGGCGCATGGTGGAGAGCATGGTCGAGACGGGCCGGATGTCGCGCGGCTACATGATGTGCATCGGCAACCACATTCCGTGGAATGTGCCGCCGGACGCCATCAAACGTTACCTCGACCTGTCCGCTGAGCTGGCCACGCGCTGAGCGCGGCTGTCTCTCATCGTCCGCCGGCGGCGGCCAGCGCCTCGAAGACGGCGACGGCGTTGGCGGTGGGCGTCTCGGGCTGCAGCGGCTTGGCGGGCGCGAGGATGTAGCCGCCGCCGCGCGGCATTTCGCGCGCCAGGCGGGCCACTTCGGCGCGGATCTCGGCGGGCGTCCCGAAGGGGATCGTGGATTGCGTGCCGAGCGCGCCCCAGAAGGCGATGCGGTCCCCATAGCGCCGCTTGAGCTCGTACGGGTTCATCCCCTCGGCTTCCGGCTGGCAGCTCTCGAGGACGTCGAGGCCGATCTCGATCAGGTCCGGCACGATGGCGGCCACCGAGCCGCACGAGTGGCACATGGCGATCTTGCCGGCGGCATGCGTGGCCGCGAAGAGCTTGGCCCAGCGCGGCTTCAGGAACTCCCGCCAGCGTGCATCGCCGATCGTCACGCCGCGCTGGTCGCCCCAGTCGTCGCCGAAGAGGATCGCGTCCACCGGCAGCGTGGCCGTTTCGCGGATGAAAGCCAGGTAGAGGTCAGTCAACCGGTCGAGCAGCGCGGCGTAGAACTCCGGTTCGGCGATCGCGTCCATCAGCGCGTTCTCGTAGCCGCGGATCGTCCAGCTGCGTTCGAAGAGCCCCCAGCCGCACCCGCCGACGAGGAAGCGGTCGCGATTGCGCGCGCAGGTTTCGATGCCGCGGGCCTTGGCTTCCGGGCTGAAGAAGGCTTCCGGCTTCGGGAACGCGTAGCCGTCGAGGTTCGCCTCCGCGAGGGCCGGCCGTTCCAGGTGCCAGGGCCGGCGGTCGGTGCGCCAGACGCTGCCGTAGGGGTCGCGCACGTGGGCATCGTCGACCGGGAACTTGCGGTCGGTGTCGACGGCCGACACGATCGCGATGAACGGCGAGGCGCGCTCGCGCCAGGTCTTTGAGCCGTAGTGGGCGTCGAGGCGTTCGGCGACATCACCCTCGAAGGCGAGACTGTATGGAACCACGGGCGTCTCGTGATGGTGGATCTGCGCGAGCACAATCTCTCTGGGTGTCATCGTAGGGGCTCCTGTAGGGCTTGCCAGTAGGTTGCGACTGCGTCGGCGACGGCCGCCGGCGTGCGGCCGTCCGTATCGACCGTGAACACCGCGGCCGCGGCGTACTTGGGCGTGCGGCGCGTCAGCACCTCGGCCACTTCGTCGGTGAATGACTTGCCGGCGGTCAGGGCCGGGCGTTCGGCGCCGCCCTGGATGCGGCCGATGATCGTCGCGACGGACGCCGTCAACCAGACCAGCCGGCCATTGCGGCGCAGCGCCTCGATGTTCGCCGGGCGCTCGATCACGCCGCCGCCGCAGTCCACGACCAGCCCGTCCTGCGCGGCGCAGTCGCGCACGACCTCGGATTCCAGGTCGCGAAAGCGATCCCAGCCCTGCTGTGCCACGATCTCCGGGATGGGCCGGCCGGCGCGGCGCACGATCTCATCGTCGAGCCCGATGACGCGCAGCCCGAGTCGTTCGCCGAGCAGGCGGGCGACGGCGCTCTTGCCGGTGCCGCGGTAGCCGATCAGGACGAGGTTCATGCGTGCAGGTGCTCCAGGACCACGCGCCGCATGACGTCGACCGGCGCATCGCGCCCGGTGAAACGCTCGAACTGCAGCACGGCTTGGTTGACGAACATCTCGACGCCCGGCACGATGCGCAGCCCGCGCGCCTCGGCATCGCGCAGCAGGCGTGTTTTGAGCGGATTGTAGACGATGTCGAAGACCGTCTGGCCGTCGCGGAACCACGCGGGCTTCACGAGTGAGCGGTCGATCTTGGGGTGCATGCCCACGGGGGTGCAGTTGACGACCACATCCGCCGCCGGCACGCGTGCCGCGAGCGTCTCGTCGGAAAGCACCTCGGCGACGATGGCCGCTCCCGGCGCCGCGCGCAGGTCGTGGGCGAGGCGATTCAGGAGCGCCTGGTCGATGTCCAGCAGCGCGAGTTCGGCCACGCCGGCCGTGCGTGCCAGCGTGTAGGCGATCGCGCGCGCCGCGCCGCCCGCGCCCAGCATCAGCACGCGCCGCCCGGCCAGCGCGACGCCCGCATCGGTCAGCGCCTTGAGTGCGCCGGGGCCGTCGGTGCCAAGGCCGATGAGTTTGCCGTGCTCCTTGACGACGGTGTTGATCGCGCCGATCTCGCGGTCGATCGGCGAGACCTCGTCCACCAGGTCCAGCACGGCGATCTTGTGCGGGATCGTCACGCTGAGGCCGGTGAAGGTCTCGAGCGCGCGCATGGCGGTCACGGCGGACGCGGCCTGTTCGACCTGAAAGGCCAGGTAGACATAGTCCAGTCCCAGCGACGCGAAGGCGGCATTGTGGATTGCAGGCGACAGGCTGTGGCCCAGCGGGTTGCCGATCACGGCGCACAGGCGCGTACGGCTGCTGACAGTTGTGAGATCTCGCATGGCCCCATGTTCGCATGGCCACGCGCGGAATTCAAGAACGGGCCGGAGGCGCGCGCGTTTCCAGGCACCTGCGGCGCAACCCGGTCCGCGTCGCCCAGCCACCGGCGCGAGTGGGGTGGGTGGACAGGCAGACTGTGAGGCGGCCCGCGCCGGGGCCTGCGGACGTGCCGCCGACGGCACAGGCGCGAGCCGGTCGCTCTCGCGGGAGGGCTCCGCGACGCCATGCGCGAGCGTCCGGTCACACGGTCTCGCGGAGCTCGACCCTCCCGACCGGCTGCTCGGCCCTCGCGTGTCCGTCCGGCCGCCCCTTCGACATTCTGCGGTTTCTTGTTGGATATTCTGCGGTTTGGCACACGCAGCTCAGAGCCAGTTGCACGCCCCGTCACCGCGACGCGTCCCGGGCCGGAAAGCGCGCGCGTTTCCGGGCACCTGCGGC
>CAYQJG010000027.1:0-19054 GCA_964417715.1 uncultured Lentisphaerales bacterium
TGAACAAGGATGCGTGCGAGGGGTCGCGCGCTTCGATCAGTTTGCGGATGTCGCCCGAGCAGGTGGGGACGAACCAGGAGGCCGCCTACCCGATCATGGCCATGACCTATCTTCCGTCCGGGTTGCGGGGAATCCTGTTCGTTGCCCTCCTCGCCGCCTTCATGTCCACGATCTCCACACTCATCAACTTTGGCGCCTCGTACGTCGTGAACGACTTGTACAAGCGCTTCCTGGTGCGCACCCGGGAGGACGGGCACTATGTGAACGTCTCCCGTGTTGTGACCGCGCTCATGGCGGTCGGCGGCGCCCTCGTGTCGTATGCGTCGGATTCAGTCCTGCAGCTCCTAACCATCGCCGGGGCCTTCACGATCGGGGCGGTCCTGATTCCACTCCTCCGATGGTTCTGGTGGCGCATGAGCGCCTGGGGAGAATTCGCGGGCTTTGTCGTTTCGGTTGTGGTTGTGGTCCTCATGCTCGGTTTCAAGGCGTTTGATCCGCTGGTCGCGGAATGGCTCCCCCTCTCCGATGCCGCGGGAAAGGCCAAGGCATTCAGCAGCGACTGGGACTACTACGGCCTGCGAATCCTCGTGGTGATGATTCCCTGCACGCTCGCGGCGGTGGTCACCAGCCTGCTGACGCGGCCTGCGGATGCGGTCACCCTCCGGCGCTTCATCCAACTCCTACGACCGCCAGCATTCGCCTGGCGTCGGGTGGCGGATCGCCTCGGCGTGGCGTATGAACCAGGGGAGACCGGAGGCCGGATCCTTGGCGGTTGGCTAGCGATGACGGTCTGCATCGCAAGCCTGCTCTTCTGCATCGGCGACCTGTGCCTCGGCAGAAGCGTCGCCGGAGGGATTGAGTTGGTGGTCTTCCTCCTGGCCATGGTAGTATGTCTGCGCATGAGTGCAGGAGCGCGTGCTGGCGCGCAGTCCAGGGAGTGACGCGGCTGCCATGGATACATTCCACTTCCATGTTGACCCCGGATGCGGGGATGAACACCATGCCGGGCTTGACCCCGAACACCCCTGGCGCACGGCGGATCACGTCGTGCCGCCGGGCTCTTCCGTGCTTTTCAAGCGCGGAAGTGTCATTCGCGGTGTGCTGGAAGCGCAAGAGGGGACCCCGGACGCCCCGATCACCTATGGAGCCTATGGGGATGGGCCGCCACCGCTCTTCCTCGGCTCCGTGCCGATCAGTTCCCCGGCGTCATGGGTCGAGGCATCGCCCGGCGTGTGGCGCTACACGGCCCCTCTGGCGTCGGAAGTATGCAATCTGGTCTTTGACAACGGAGAGCGTTGCGGCACGCTCCGTTGGTCACGGGAGGAACTAGGCACCGCCGGGGACTGGTTCTGTGACGGTATCGGCGAGACCTGTGCCGCGGAAAGCACCGGCAGTCCGCCGCCCCAGACTGGCAGCCTGTATCTCCGGGCGCCATCTAATCCCGGAACGTACTGGCACGACATCGAATGTGTGCTTTGGGGGCGACGCCATCTGGTTGCGGGTCGTCGGCATGTGCGCTTCGAGGATCTCGCCTTCCGGAACAGCGGTGTGCATGGCTATCACGTGGTCCACGCTTGCGACGTAGTGTTGCGCCGCTGCGATTTCCAATGGATCGGTGGCGCGGTATGGCATCGGGAACGCCGGATCCGCTTCGGGAACGCGATCGAGTTCTGGAACGGGGCCTGCGACGTGACCGTGGAAGACTGCACCTTCCAATCGATCTACGACTCCGGCGTCACCCACCAGGGCGGCGAAACGCGCAACATCCCCGAGCGCCTCTTCTTCCGCCGCAACCGCTTTGTGGACTGCGGCATGGCGGCCTACGAATGCCGCGAGCCCTCGCGGGAGGTGTATTTCGAAGGCAACGACTGCGAGATCACCGGCGGCGGATTCGGCTTGCAGGGGGAACTGCCACCGCGACAATCCGAAATCCATCCGCAGCCGATGGGGCATCATGTGTTCATCTGGAGAATCGAACCCGGCACGCAGCCGGGACGCGTCACCATCCGCAACAACCGCTTCGGTCCGACACCCCATGGCAGCGCCATCTACGCCATCATCGACCCCGGCGACATGCGTCAGTTCGAGATCGCCGCGAATCAGTTCCGCTCCGAGACCCGGGCCGACGGTCCGCCGCGGAAGGTCCGGCTGGCGACGATCATGAGCGTGATCGGCGGAAGCCTCGATGAGCGATTGGCCGCCGTGGACCGGCTGATGGAGCAGATCCCTGCCGGTCCGCTCGATTTGGTGGTTTTCCCGGAGACGACACTCGCGCGCGGCCCTATGGGTGATGTGCGGCAGCGCGCGGTGGAGTTGTCCGCGGAATTCGGAGCGTGCGCCCGCAAGCGCCAAACCTATGTCGTGCTGCCGATGCTGCTCAAAGAGGCCGACCATGTCAGCAACGCGGCGGTGTTGTTCGATCGCGCCGGCAAGGTGGCGGGAATCTACCGCAAGGTTCACCCGGTCGCTGATCCGGACAATTCGCTCGAACAGGGCGTGAGGCCGGGCGGGGAATTCCCTGTTTTCGAGTGCGACTTCGGCAAGGTCGGTCTCCTGATCTGCTGGGATATGGCGTACGACGACGGCTGGGAAGCCTTGGCCCGCAACGGCGCGGAGATCGTTGTCCTGTCGAGCGCGTCGCCGCAGACGGTGCGTCCGGCGATGAACGCGCTCCGCCACCGTTACTACGTCGTCACCAGCACGCCCCGCGACAACGCGACACTGTTTGGTCCGATCGGCATTCCGGTCGCCCAGTTGACACAGGGCGAGGTGCTCGTGCGGGAGATCGATCTGTCCTACGCCATTCTGCACTGGTCGGCGAAGCTGGAAAGCGGACGGGCGTTGACCCGGCGCTTTGGCGAACGCATGGGCCTCCAATACTCGGAGCGCGAGAATAGCGGCGTATTCTGGTCGAACGACCCTGCCGCGACCATCGGCAGCATGATCCGCGAGCTCGGTTTGGAGGAGATGCCGGACCACCTGGAAAGGTCGCTCCGCCTGCGCACCGCGAATGCGCGTTGACGGAGTTGCCGACGGGAAGCCGACCGCCGCGGTGTTGCGCCGCGCGTATGGCAGAATCACCGGGCGGTAACCGTTCACCGAGGGGCGGAGCGTTCGGTCGACGAGAACGGCGACGCGAGCGGACGACGGGGAAGTGATCCCGAACCGTAACCCGTTCTCGTCGCCGCCATCGTCGTCCGCTTCCCCTCGGGCCGGCGCCACGAGCTGGCACATTCCCATCAGCTCTTCCATGCCGCCACCTCGTAGCGGTGGCGGTACCGCACGCCAACCGCAAACACCCTTGTTCCGCCATAGTCCGTGGGATACACTCAAGCGCCATGCAAACGCCGATCCGACTTCATGTGTCCCCCATTTCCCACGGCAAGGCCGATGGCAGCTCCGCGCATCCCTTCCCCTCGCTCGTCGCCGCGCGCGACGCGCTGCGCACGTTGCGGCGGCGCGGCGATCTCAAAGCCCCCGTGCAGGTGCGGATCGCCCCTGGCGTGTACCGGCTGGAGGCCCCGCTCGTGTTCACGCCCCAGGACGGCGGCACGGCCGAGTGTCCCGTGACCTGGTGCGGCGATGGCGGTCGCCCGTTGGTCTCGGGCGCCCGCATGGTGACCGGATGGATCGCGGGCACGATCAACGACCGCCCCTGCTGGCAGGTTCGCCTGCCGGACGTCAAGGCGGGCCGCTGGTGGTTCACGCAGCTTTTTGTCAACGGTCGCCGCCGCCTGCGCGCACGCTTTCCAAAGCAGGGGTTCTACCGCTTCACGGGCGTGCCGGAGGAGGAAGCGAAGCTGGACCCGGGTGGCTCCTTTCACGGTGCGATGAGCGCCTGTTTCGCGCCGGGCGAACTCCGCAACTTCGTCAACCTCGCCGACATCGATTGCGTGGTTCCCGATCATTGGTACGAAAATCATCTACGGCTCGCTTCGGTGGACGAGACGGCTGGCGTGGTCCGCTTTGCGACCAAGGGCTACAGCCGCTTTTCGCGCGACGAGACCGGCCGCCACACGCGCTTTCGGCTCGACCACGTCGCGGAGGCCTGCACCGATCCGGGCGACTGGTACCTGGACCGGAAACAGGGGCTGCTCTCCTACATTCCGCTGCCAGGCGAGACGCCCGAGGCCACCCTCGTGGAGGCCCCGGCGTTGGACCTGCTCCTGTCGGTGCAGGGCGATGCGCTCGATCCGAAGAAGCGCGTGCGCCACCTGCGTTTCGAATTCCTCGACCTGCGTCACGCCGACTGGGAACTGCCGCGCGAGAACGCAGGGGCCCTCCAGTCCGCCTTCAACGTGCCGGCGGCGGTGCGTTTCGTCGGCGCGGAAGATTGCGCCCTGTACGGCTGCCGCGTCAGCCAGGTCGGCGGCTGGGCCGTGGACGTGCTGCGCGGCTGCCACCGCAACCGCATCGTCGCCTGCGCGCTGCACGACCTCGGCGGTGGCGGCGTCAAGGTCGGCCACGAGGGCGGCCTTCCCCGAGGGTGGGTGGACGGAAACCACGGCGCATTCCGTGGCATGGACGCCGCCGCGCTAGGGTGGGGTCCCTGCCGCGAGGACCCGGGCGGGCTGCTGCCCGGACGCGACCGCGCCGAGCCTTCGGCGACGACGGTCAGCGACTGCTCGATCCACGACGGCGGGATCATCTTCCATTCCGCGATTGGCGTCTGGATCGGCGATGCCAGCCGCAACCGTGTGGTCCACAACCACATCTGGAATTTCAACTACAGCGGCATTTCCTGCGGCTGGAACTGGGGCTTCATGCCGGCGTTCACCTGCGACAACCGCATCGAGGCGAACCGCATCCACGGCATCGGCCACGGCGTGTTGAGCGATATGGGCGCGATCTACACGCTGGGACGCCAGGCCGGCACGACGATTTCGCGCAATGTCATCCACGACGTCCACAGTTACGGCTACGGCGGCTGGGGGATCTACCCCGACGAGGGTTCGAGCTGGATGCGGATCGAGGACAACGTGGTCTGCGGCACCAAGTGCGGCGGGTTCCATCAGCACTACGGCCGTGACAATCTTGTGCGTGGCAACCTCTTCGCCGACGCCATCGAGAACCAGGCGGCCGTCAGTCGCGGCGAGCTGGTGCGCGCGCTCACGTGCGTCGGCAATATGTTCCAAGGCGCGGGCAACGGCACGCTCTGGCAGGGGAACGGCGTGGAACGGTCGCTTTTCGAGGGTAACGTCTACGCGGGCGATCCGGACCGGCCCGCGAAGCTCGGCGGCAAGTCGTGGGCCGAATGGCAGGAGGCCGGACGGGACCGCAAGGGCCGTTTCCTGGACGCGATGTTGCTCGACGCGGTCGGCGCCGCGGCGGCCAACGCGAACCCCGCAGCCCTGCGGGCGGCGGACATCGACCCGCGGCGGATCGCCGCCGTCGTGGCGGAGGCGGGCCCCCGTTTTCGGGACACGCTGCCCGCCTCGATTGACGCCGTGCGTCCCGAGCCGGAAGTGCGCCGCGCGATCGTCGAGTCCTGCCTCTGGCCCTGGCCCGCCGAGTGGCCGGGCCAGCATCCGTGGAGCAAGCTTCCGTCCAGCGCGGTCGTGCGGAGGAACGAGCCCGCGCCGGTCTCGCTGACCCTCGAGAACCGCGGCGACGCGCCCGTGAAGGGACGTTACCGGCTGAAGGTGGTGCCTACGAACGCCGCACGCCTGGTGACCGCCAGGACGAACCCATGGCCAATATCCCTGACACCGGGACAGCGCACCGCCTGGGAGGCGCAGGTCGTGTCCACCGGCAAAGCGCGGAGCTTCCGCGTGGAAGCCGTCGCGGAAGGGGAGGGGCTTACGGACAGCGCGCTGTACTATCAGGTGACGCGGGAACTTGATGTGCCCCGTCTGGACGCCCTGCCTTCCGACCGTAAGCTCCTCGCGGCGCTCGAGGCCTTGCCGACGACCTCGGTCGATGGTAACGCGTCGCTGGTTGCGGCGCGCCTACGGATCGCGGTTGCCGGAGAGCACCTGCTGGTGCGGGTCGACACGCAGGACGCGAACCCGACGCGCGGTCCCGACCTGTGGAACGGCTCGAGCATCGAACTCTTTGTGGCTTCGGCACCGGGGGCCGCGCGCGTGCAAGCCGTGGCGGTGCCGCCGTTGGACCGCAAGCCCGCCGCGGTGAAGGTCGCGGGAGTGTCCGGCTGGACGGTTCCGGACGGCGCCGTGGCGACCGGGCGGGCGACGCCGGAAGGATGGACGCTGGCGGTGGCGCTGCCCCTTGCCGCGTTCGGGGTCGACGCGAAAGCCACCACCTTCGCGGTCGACCTTGTGGTCAACGCCACGGCCCCCGGCGCGGACCGCCCCTGCCGAACGCATCTGGGCGGAGAACAGAACCCATTTTCCGGTACCGACGGCTATGCCGTCGCGAGCATGAGGGTACGATGAGCAAAGACATTCAGGTGCTGCGGGCGTTGGCGGAGCGCTATGCGGAGATCGCGGCGCTGCCGGTCCAAGAGGAGAAACGACGGGTCTGGGCGGCGCATTTCGCGTTGAAGCCGACACGCGTGCCCATTCTGGCAACGTACGGCATGTGGAACGTCTGGTGTCGCGAGGTGTTTGGAGACGCTTCCATGCAGTGCGCGGATCCCTTCCTCCGCGTTCATGAGCGCGAACTTCGGATGCGCATCTTCCAGCACGAGGTCGTCGGCGACGACGTCATCCAAGAGCCGTGGCTGCCCCTCGGGGCAGCCGTGCGGGGTGGTTGGGGGATACTCTGGGGAGTCCCCGAGGCGATGCACGCCTCCGGCGTCGAGGGGGGCGCATCCTCGTTCGATCCGCCGCTGAAGAGCTGGGACGACCTTGCGAAGTTGCGCTGGACCCCGCACGAGGTGGACGAGCCCGAGACGGCCCGGCGACTTGACAAGCTTGCGTCCGCCATTGGCGACCTCCTGCCGATCGATGTGCAGCGCACGCCGGCGCACCACGGGTTCATGGCGGATATCTCCACCAGCATCACGAAGCTGCGGGGCATGGAGCAACTCATGATCGACATGTACGAGTCGCCCGACGAGTTGCACCGCCTGCTGGCCTTCATGCGCGACGGCATCCTCGCCAACAACCAAGCCGCGGAGGACGCCGGGCACTACACGCTGACCTCCGGCCACAACCAAGCCATGCCCTACGCCGAAGGGCTTGAGCCGCCTCGGCCCAACAGCGGGCCGCGCCAACGGCGGGAGTTGTGGGGCTTCTGCGCCGCGCAGGAGTACACGCTGATCTCACCCGCCTTCCACGAGGAGTTCCTTTTTCAGTACCAGAAGCCGATCTTCGAGCACTTCGGGTTGGTGCATTACGGCTGCTGCGAGGACTTGGGTCGCAAGATCGACATGTTGCGCCAGCTCCAGAACTTGCGGAGCATCGCCGTCACGCCGGTCGCGGACGTGCGGCTTTGCGCGGAGCAGATCGGGACGGACTACGTCATGGCGTGGCGTCCGAACCCGACCGACATGGTATGCTGCGGCTACGACGAGGGCCGCGTGCGCCGCATCATCACGGAGGGTTTGACGGCCTGCCGCGGGGGCTTCCCCCACATCCACCTCAAGGACATCGAGACCGTCGAAGGCGACACGACGCGCCTGACCCGCTGGGTGCGCCTCGTGCGCCACCTTGCGGAAGCCCACGCCTGACCGAGCGAGGATGGAGCAGACCATGCCTGACACCGCCAGTCCCCGGTTACCCGTCGTTGACGTTAAGCCCCACCAGGGCCGTCCGGCCCTCTTCGTCAACGGGAAGCCGCATGCCCTGCCCACCTATAGCCCCACGGGCTGGCGGCCGGACAACTTCGAGAAGACCACGCCGTGGTTCTGCGAAATCGGCATGGGGCTGTACTTCGTCAGCTACTCGCGCCCCATCGGTGCAACCCAGTGGGGCGAGCAGCTTTTCTGGCGAGGTGACGCCATCGCGGACGAGCCCCTTTGGCCGACGCGTTACAACATTGATGCGCAGGTGGCATTCATCCGCGAGCGCGACCCGGACGCTTTTTTCCTGGTCCGCAATGGGGGCTTCCACTGTCCGAGCTGGTGCGCGCTGCACCCCGAAGAGATGTTCCGGGGCCGCGACGGACGTCCTGCCAGCCATCCGTCGATGGGGTCCACGCTGTGGATCGACCGGGTGGTCGAGCACGGGCAGGACTTGGTCCGTTGGTGCGAGCGCCAGCCTTGGGCCGACCGCCTGATCGGCCACTGGTACGGTTGGGACAACGAGGGCACGCCTTGGCACACGATGTCCCACCAGCTCTGCGACTACAGTCCCGCGATGCAGCGCCGCTTCGCGGCTTTCCTGAAGGCACGCTACGGGACGGCGGAGACCTTGAGCCGAGCGTGGGGTCGGCAAGGGTTGGACTTCGAGGCTGACTTGGTTCCGGAGGAGCGGCTTTTCGGCGACTTGGAGTCGGTGCGCGACCGCACGTACTGGCAGTCCGCCGCCGACAACCAACCGCTGCGCGACTACCTCCTGTGCCTCGCCGATTGCTTCCATACGGCCTTCCGGCGCGTCGCCAAGGCGATGGCCGCGGCCAGTCGCGGTCAGCAACTCTTCGTCTACGACTGTATGAAAACAACCATGCAGGGGTGGAGCAATCTCGGGTTCTTCGAAACGACGTACAACTGGAATCTCTGCTACAACGAGACCCTGGCCGCCTCCGGGCACATGCGGATCGGGGAGCTGCTGGAACTCCCGGAGTTGGGCGGCATCATCACCCCGCACGATTACCAGGACCGGGGCGTTGGGGGCGTGTTCGAGCCCGAGGGCTGCGTCGATTCGTGCGTCCTGCGGGGCAAGTACTTCCTAGCCGAGGGCGACGTGCGCACCTACCAGGGCGACGGCGAGAAGGGCAGCTACGGCACGGCGCGCGACCTCCGCGAGTTCGAGGCCATCAACTGGCGCAACTTCGCCACCGCCCATACCCGTGGCTTCAACTACTACTGGATGGATCTGGTTGGGGACTGGTTCGGCAACCCCGAGATCCAGGCCGCGATCCGCCGGACGGTCGATGTCCAGCGCGAGGCGATCCACTGGCCCCGGCAGGATGTTCCCTGCGTCGCGATGATTCTCGACGACTCCGCCGCGTTGGAGACCAATGGCAGCGGCAACGTCGCCTCCGAGCTGGTGACCGAGGAGTGGCGGGGTGGGCTCGCCCATTGCGGCGTGCCCTACCGCATCTACCTCTTCGAGGACTTGGCGCTGGACGCCTTTCCCGCGCACCGACTCTATTACTTCCCGAACCTGCACCGCGTCGACGACGCACGGCTGGGACTTCTGCGGCGCAAGGTGATGAAGGACGGCAACGTCGTCGTCTGGGGACCCGGCAGCGGGATCAGCGATGGGCAGACCCTTTCGCCGGCACACGCGCACCGGTTGACCGGGTTCGAGTTCGATTGGCTCCCGGCCAGCCATCCCCGACGCGTTCGGATCGTCAACTTCGACCATCCCCTTACCGTCGGCTTGGCGGCGGACACGCTCTATGGCGGACCCCTGGCCTACGGGCCGTTGCTGCATCCGCGCGGTGGCACCGTGTTGGGACGCGCGCGCACGAAGGCCGGCCGCAACGAGGCCGGCCTGGCGGTGCTCGAAATCGGTGCGGGGGCGCGTGGCAATCCTCAGGCGGGTGACCTTCGCGACGCGGGCGACTGGGCCTCGGTCTTCACCTTCGCGGGGCCGCTGCCCGCCGCCCTCTGGCGCAACCTCGCCCGCTATTCCGGCACGCATGTCTACAGCGACGTCAACGATGTGGTGCTGGCCGATTCCAGCGTGGTGGCCCTGCATTCGGTCCAGAGCGGGGAGAAGGTGCTCTGCCTTCCCTCCCCGGCGCGGGTGACCGACCTCGCCACCGGCCAGGTCGTCGGCGAGCGCACCGACACCGTGACCTTTGCCGTGCGTGCTCCGGAAACACGCGTCTTCCGTATTGAACGGACGGACCGCTGAAACCCCGTTCACACACCGATCTACCGAGGCGCGCACCATGCGACAGATGATCTTCTATGCCATGACCGAGGCCGAGATGTTCGACCCGGCGATCACGTTTCGCAGCTTGGCCGACATTCGCGCCAGCGATCCCTCCGTACAGGTGCTGGAGAACGCCTGGCGGCTGGTTCCCGAGGGCGCGACTCGGCGCGACGAGGAATGCGGGCTGCGTTGCCGTCTCCTCGGGCAAGTCAGTGAAGGCGGCGGCTGCGCCATGACCCGCCAGCGCGGCGGGGCGGTCACGCGGCAGACCTGGGCGGTAGACGGCGTTCGGGAGGGGGAGTTGCTGGTGGCGTTGCGCACGCGCTTCGCCTACTCGAACCGCGACCTCGGTCACCCCGCATACGCCGCCTACCTCGACGGTGCATGCGACGCAGCAGCGGAGTTCCCGGTCGCCGGCGTGGTCTGGGACGAACTGTCCAATGACTTCCGCATTGGCAGCGTGGACTACTTCCGGCACAACATCGGACTGACGGCGGGCTGCACGGATTCGGTCTTCGAGCGCGAGGATAGCATGGTGACGATGGGCCTGCTCGCGCGGGCGATGGCGGGGTTGTCCCCGAGCGGAGAGGCCTGGAACAACTCCTGGGGTTCTCGGCCGACGACCGAGCACCTTGCCTAACCGACGCAGGGAGTTGCGGCATGCGGATGGAAATCAACATCGATCCCGGCTTGCCAGCCGGTCCCGCTCAAGCGGCCCGCCTGCAGGCGGCGATCGACGGTGTGCACCAGGCCGGCGGCGGCGTGGTCTCGGTGGGATCGGGGCGGCATGTCATCACGACCGTCTTTCTGCGGTCGCATGTCGAACTGCACCTGCAACGCGGGGCCCGCCTTGAGGCGCATACGGACTTGGGGAGCTATCCCTCGGTGGAGGCTGCGGCGGACAACAAGGACCAGTCCCCCTTCCACCTCCTGGCCGCCATCGACGCCGAGGACCTCAGCATCACCGGCGATGGCACGATCGACGGCCGGGACGAGGCATTTTGGGAACCGTGCGCCCGGGGCGAAGACCGGCCCTACGGCATCTTCCGGTTCACCGTGCGCGGCGGCGCGAAGGGGCGACCGAGCCCGCTGGTTCAACTGGTCCGCTGCCGGGACCTGAAACTCTCCGGGTTCACGCTCCTCTCACCGCCCGGCTGGGGACTGCACATCTTCGACTGCGACCGGGTCTCCGTACACGGCTTGACCGTGCGGGGTCACCGGTACGGGCCGAACACCGACGGCATCGGCATCAACGGGAGCCGCGATGTGCGCGGCTATTTCCACTGGTCGCTGATGGACAACTTCGAATGGGCCGAAGGCTACAAGCAGCGCTTTGGTCTGATCCATGTAGACTATCCGACCCAGAAGCGTACGCTTAAGGACTCCGCCGCGTGGTATGCGGAGGTGATCAAGACCAACGGAGCAAACCTGCCATGATCCACTCGAACGACACGATCCTGTTTCAGGGCGACTCGGTCACCAACGCATTCCGCATGCCGGACGAGATCAACAACGCCTACCAGCTTGGGGCCGGCTATGCGTTGCTGATTGCCGCTCACTTGCTGTCTTCGCGGCCCGGCGACGGACTGCGCTTCATCAACCGCGGTATCAGCGGCAACCGGCTGGCGGAGCTCCTGGCACGTTGGCAGACGGACTGCATCGACCTGCGGCCGACGGTGCTGAGCCTGCTGATTGGCATCAACGACACCGCGCACGACGTGGGAGGCAAGCCGGGTTCCTCGCTGGCCGAATACGCGCGCAACTACCGCAACCTGCTGGAGTGGACGCGACGCGAAGTGCCGACCGTACGGTTCGTGCTTTGCGAACCGTTCACGCTGCTCGCCGGCAACGTCACGCCGGCGTGGCGCGAGAATCTGCGGCCCCGGCAGGACGCAGTCCGCGAGTTGGCCGGGGAGTTCGACGCCGTGTTCGTGCCGCTGCAGGAACCTTTCGACCAGGCTTGCGGGCAGGCGCCGGCCGAGTACTGGATCTATGATGGTATTCACCCGTCCGCCGCGGGATTCGGGCTGATTGCCCGCCAGTGGCTCGCCGCGGTGACACTGAAATGACGCCAACAACTGGAGTTGAACGGGAGGAGGACGGAGTGATGCAAACACTGAAGATGGCGGTGGCGCAACCCTTTTGCCGGCCCGGCGATATGGACGGCAATCTGGACCGGATGGAGCCCATGGTTGCGCAGGCGGCGCGGGAGGGCGCACGGTTGGTGCTGTTCGCGGAAGGCGGCGTGACGGGCTACCGCAAGGACTTTCCCGCCGTCACGATCAGCGACGGGGTGTGCCGTCGGCTGACGGCGATGTCTGGGTGCCACGACGTTGTTGTCGCTGCGGGGTTCATGGAACAGAACGGTGATGCCCGCCACATATCGCACGGCGTGTTCTTCCCCGATGGCCGGGTGCTCGTGCAGCGCAAGGCGCGGCCCGGGCCGCCGGAGGCCAACATGCCCGACTGGCGGCCCGGCCCCGACGAACGCACGGTGTTCGAGGTGGATGGGGTGCGCTGCGCGATCTCCATCTGCGCGGACACCGGGATTCCCGACCTGTGGAACACGCTGGCCCGGCAAGGCGTGCAGGTGCACCTGATTCCAACGGCGGGGGTCGGTCCGCGCTCGTGGGGGTTCAGCGAGGCCGCACTTGACGAGCCGTCGGCCCTGGAGGCTGCCGTGAAGAAGGCGGAGTCCATGTGCTTCTCCGGAGACGCCATCCGTGAGTGCCGCAGGCACCGCATGGTCATGGCGAGCTGCAACCAGATGGCGGACAATGGCAGCGACTACTTCCACCCCGGGCATTCAATGATCGTCGACACCACCGGCGAGCTGACGGCGTTGATCCCCGGCGTGTGCATATTCGAGCATTTGCGGGAGCGACTCGCCTGCGGGGTCGTGCATCCGCAGGTGCCACGGGAGGTTCCAGCGGCATGAGCCGTGTGTATGGACATTTCGATGATGCGGCGCGCGGGTTGGCGGGGCAGGTTACCCTCACCCTGCGGCGCGATGGCTGATCCGGTATTCTCGGGGGGCCTGGCCGGTGAAGTCGCGGAACACGGCATGGAAATGGCTCCGGCAGGGAAAACCGCAGCGCTCCGCGATAATCGGTAAGGGCAGGTCAGCCTTTTCCAGGAGGACGCAGGCCTGCTGCACGCGCAGACGGTTGATGTAGGTGACCAGGGTGTGGCCGGTATGCCGGCGGAATGTCTCGTGGAACGAACTGCGGTTCATTCCGGCCAGCCGCGCCAGCGGGACGACATGCAAGGGCTCGGCCAGATGCTCGCGGATATGCACCAGCACCTGCTCGATCTGCTCCGCATGATGGTCGGACAAGGGCGTTTCGTTAAGCCCGCGGTAGCCCTGACACGCCGGGGTCTCGCGCAGGAGCACCAGCAACAGCGATTGCAGGTGGATCTTCATGGCGGTGAGCCCGCCCGGTCGAGGGTCGGCAGATTCCGAAACCATCGCTTCCATAAGGCGCCGCACCTCGGGTTTGGCCGCCCCAGTCAGCGGTACCTGCGGCTGGCCGCCGTGCGCCCGTTCCCGCAACGTCCGCAGCATTGCCAGGGACTCGGCATCAGACGGAATGGAGGCCGCGAAGGATTGGGTGTAGAAATTCAGCACGATCAACGTGGCCTGCGTGTCCGTGGCGGCAATGTGCCAATCACCGACAGGCAGGAAGAAAAGGTCGCCGTCACGGGCCGGGAAGCGCTGATTGCCGTGTAATTGCCACCCCGCGCCTGCCTCAAAATAGACAAACTCATGAAAAGAGTGAGTATGCACGTCACATCGCCGCTTCGCCTGGGTCCGGAACGCGAAGATGGCGTGAGGGTCGCCCATCCCAACATCCACCTGCCAATCCATACTTTTCATGCCGCCATTTTACCCTACGCGCCGGACAATACCAGACAAATAACTGTGAAATGCAGAACACCCCCTCCTGTCAATACGGTAGGGTGGTGTTGTTCCTGAACATGTTCTCAAGTCAACACAGGAGAGGAGTTAGTACCATGAATAGCAGACTTGCAGTGAAAACTCGGCCTATGGGTGGCGTTTGTCTGGCGGTCGCGACGTGCGCGGTGTTGATGGCAGCCGGTGTTGCCCGTGCAGATCAGGTCTTCAAAAACCTGCTGCTGGCGGATAACGCCACGAAAAAGATTCTTGCCTATAATCCGGCTACCAAAAGCTATGTAGGGCAGTTTGCCGATGCATCGGGCCTCCTGGCGGGGGCGGATATCGTGGCCATCGCGGCCAACGACCCGGGCACGAAAGTCTATGTCGCCGTATCGATCGTGGCAAACTACAACGCCGCGAGCTCGCGGATCTACAGTTATGACGTCGTCGAGTCGGGGGGGGTGCTGACGGGGACCAATCCAACCCTGCTCTACCAACACACGCTGGGGAATTGGGGAAGCCGGCGCAGCATGTGCATCGGTCCCGACCGGAACAGCGACGGCAAACAGGACATCTACTTCACCGTGCCCCTTCCCGGTTGGAACAATGAGACGGTGTACTGGGTGGATGGCGTCAGCGGTGGCACGGCCACCAGCTACCAGAACATCGCCACCAGACACAACCAACACCTCGAATTCAAGGCGGACGGCAGCGGCCTCGGATGGGCATCCGTAGACGCAAGTGGCAACGGTGCCGGCGCCCGTAGTTGGGACGCCGCCGGAAGGGGGGTCCGCGGCCAGGACAGCGGCTCGGTCGGCGTGCTCAAGTACGATGCCGACGGCACCTTCCTGATGACCGGCCCCAACTCCTGGGAGAAGCTGGTCAGTGAAGCCGCGACGTGGAGAATTATGGATATCGTCTTCGACGCGGCGGGCGTTATCTACTACAGCGGCTACTGGGACGATACCTGGAACGACAGGGTCTACCGTCGGCTCTATTGCGCCACATACAACTCGGGCACGGGCTACTGGACGGGGAGCACGTTTAGCGGCGGTGGGCTTGAGGACGCGTCCTACTCAGGAGGGGGTACGTCGGCGACGCCGCCTGCTCCCTCGGGTCTCCAGCCGGGGGTGACGACCTTCCTGAACTACACCCGTGTCATGCCGAAGGGAACCGTCGTCTTGGTGAAGTAGGTCGGGGCGGGCGGTTGGCGAGGGCATGGCGCTTGAGGTGGCCCCAGACATACTCGACGGGGTTCAGTTCCGGCGCCTATCAACACAGGAGAGGAGTTAGTACCATGAATAGAGGAGTTAGTATCATGAATAGAGGAGTTAGTACCATGAATAGAGGAGTTAGTACCATGAATTGCAGGAAAGCAAATTATCTACAGGCCCTGCGGGGCGCTGTTTGGGGCGGATTAGTGAGGCGACGGGGCACCGTGCTGGTCGTGGCGGTTTGGGTGGTTCTCGCGTCCGCCCTTCACAGCGGGGCCACGATTACGGTGGTCGAATCATGGAACTGTGGCGAAATTGACCCCGGCGCGGCCGACGGTGGACCGACTACCATCACCCGCAGCGGCAGCGGCAATTTTGACCTCACCTCCGTCAGTGGCAATGGGACGTATTCCTCCTTCGTGCCGGGTAGCGGCGGCAGTACGCTCTCGCTGGACGCCTACAACTCCACGAATGGCTTCACCCGCGCAACCGCGCCTATCACAGCGACCGACAACTGGGGCATGGAAGCCCAGTTCTTCCTGCGCAATTTCAACTCCACCCCGGCGTTCAATATAGACGGCGCCGCGGGTGGCTACAGTGTTTACGTTGACTGCGTTAGTCCTAACAACGGCAACTGGCGGGGGTTGTTTGGAGGTGTTGGCTGGGTGGGCTTGGCACCTGCCGCCCTTCACTCGTGGGTATCGGTAGCCCTAGTTCGCGCTTCCGGCACCGCGACGTTATACGTGAACGGGTCGGCTGTCGGCAGCAGCTCAGCCGTGCCGATGACGCCATCTGGATCGTTAAAACTGGTCGCGCGGGGCTACATCGATAACGTCCGGGTCTTCACTTTCGGTGCTGGCGCCTTCAACCCGGCGACCGACCTGCTTGCCACGCCCAGCAACAATGGTCCAGCCCCGGTCCCCGCTCTGACGACGTATGCGTTGTACCGCGGCGGAGAAACGGAAGGCGCCACCGCCGGCGCCACGGTCAGCTCGACGCCGGAGGCCAGCGGTCGCGCCGGCAATGCCGTTGCCTCGGTCTCGGGTGTCACCTACTCGAGCGACGTCGCGAACAACCGCCGCAACTCTTCCACGACGCTCTCCTATCAGTTTAACGGTGCCGGCAGCCTAATACTGAGCGCCATTCCTTTGGTCGCCAACAACGACTTTGGCGTGCAGGCCTGGATCAAACCGACCGCCGCCACGACGGGCTACAAGGTGCTCGCCTATCTCGGCGACGGCGGCTCCGGCGGATTGGGATTTCTGCAGAATGGCACCACGCTCTATGGGTATGCCGCAGGGCGGATTCTCGGTCCACTGACCTATTCTCTCACACTGAACCAATGGATCGACGCGGCCATCGTCGACATCAACGGCACTGTCCACCTCTACATCAACGGCGTCGACAAGGGCTCAGTTACCAGTGTGGTGAACCTCACCACCTGCGGAGCGGCGCCGAAGTTCACGATCGCCGCCGTCGGCTACACCGGATTCATTGATTCGGCGCGCGTGTTCGAGATCAACCCCGCCACGTTCAATCCCACCAACGATCTGATCTACACCGCCCCGCCGAAGGGAACCGTCGTCTTGGTGAAGTAGGTCGGGGCGGTACGTGGCTGAAGCGAAGACAATTAGTGGCCAGCCCTCTGCGTCCGGTTTCAGTGTCACAATTGAGGCCGGCACCCCTCAACGACTCAGGATCACTCCAATCCCTGCCGGGACAGTCGTCACAATTCGGTGAGAGCGCGAGGGTCAATTTCGCACGACAGTGCCATTCGTCTCTGGATCGTTCCACAGTAGTCAACACCAACCCAGTGCACGGATCCCCTCGTGGCACGGGTTTCCTGCCCGTAGCCCGTGCGAAGACACGCGGACAGAATCGGGGGATCGATGAGCCTTGCGCCCGTCTTCCCGGTTTTGTCCGGTTCTCTCGCTCGGCTACGGGCAGGAAACCCGTGCCACGTTGGTTTGTGGGCTATACGCACTTTAGAGGAGAGAATGAAAACAAAGCAAAGAACAGTCCTCCAACAGTCGGCAACGGGCCTGACGGCCCTGTTGATCTGTCTGTCCACGACAGCGATTGCCGCGGAGCCGCAGGCCTGGGAGATGAGTGCGGCGGACGTGGTCAAATCCTCAACATGGCAGTCGAAGACCACCCACCTGGTCGATCTTGGGAATGGCAGGCAGGTGGCGGAACTCGACGGGGCTCTGCGTCTGGAGACCTACGGGCTCCAGGCGCACCTCACCGAAGGCTGGTGGCGCGTGGTTCTGCGCCTGCGGCCCGACCGGGCCGCGAAGCCGGACGAGAAACTTGATTTCAGCATGTGGAATCCCCATGGCTCGCCGGGCGCGTTCCGCTTCACCTCCGCTTTCGCTCCGGGTGAGTTCGGCCCGGGCGGCCAGCCCATCAGCCTGACGCGGACCCTGCATATCGCGCCGGCCAACGGCAATCTCGGGATGAGCCTGGTCGGCGGCTGGAAGGGGTTGCAGATCGAGGCCGTCCGGTTCGAGCCGCTGACGGACGCGGTGTTCCTCGAATCGGTCAAGGCCGACCGCCTGGTGTATGGCACGCAGGAGAGCGGCACGGTGGCGGTGGCGCTGCGCAACAGCGTGGCCACGCCGCAGCGGGCGCGGCTCGTCGTGGAGATCGAGGGCGGTCTGGGTCAGCCGGTCACCCTGCACGATGCCGAGATCGAGATTCCCGCCGCCGGATCGGCCGCGCATCTGGTTACGGTGGAGCTGCCGGTGCAACCAGAGTATGGCCATCAACTGCGCGCAGTCCTGTACCGACCCGGCAAAGATGGTGCGGTTCTCGGCGAGGCACGCGACTGGTTTTATGTCAGCGACAAGCCGGTCCGGATCGGTCACCTGCGCGCCTGGCCGTCCGACCGGGACTACGAGCCGAAGAACATCGAGCAGTTCGTCGCCGACCAGCGGCGGATCTGCTTTCCACTGGCCGAGTTCACCTTCTGGGCGCCGGACGACTACATGATGCTCGTGCCTCCGGCGGGCAAGGATAAATGGTGGAGCGGACAGACCCTGGCGCAAGTCAGCACCGCGACGATCAAGGCGCGCATCGCGGCCTTGCATGCCCAGGGTATGAAGGCGATCTCCTATACCGACCTGCGGTGCGCCTTCGGATTCCGGGTGGTGGAGTTGTTCCGTCAGCATCCGGAGTGGAGCGACTGGTATAGCAAAGGAGCCGCGTTCAGCCCCGCCGAGATCGCTATCCAGACGCGTGAGGATGACAACGAGCGGTTCGATCCGAAGGAGCCGAACAAGCCGCGATTCGGGGCGCGCGGCGTGTATACTCCCATGACCGGCAACCCGGCGGCGGTCGATTACCATATCAACCAACTGGTCGCCTCGACGAAGTTCTTCGACTGGGACGGCTTCCGCTACGACGATTACTGCGACTACGACTTCCGGACGACCGATTTGCTCGGCAACCAGGTGCCATACCGCGGGTTCACCGTGCCGGTCCTGGTCACCCGGTTGCGCAACGCCATCGAGCAGGCCAAGCCGGGGATCATCTACGGCCGCAACTTCGAATGGACGCCGCGCATCGGCGCCAGCAGCAGCGAGCTCTGGGTCACCCAGGCCAACGGCAACCCGGACCTAGAGACGCCGATGCCGCTGGACGCCCCTCCGCTGGCGGAAAGCGACTACTACACCGAGCACCTGCGCAACGACGGCCTGCATCTGCAGGAGCGGACCACGGCCCATTGGGGCGACGGCACCAACTGGGAGGAGATGGCCGACAAGCTCAACCGCCTCGGCCACAATGCGGCGCGCCGTGGCGGCCACGCCTACGCCATCACCCCGGCGCACACCTACGCCATCGATGGCCGCACCATGACGGCGCTGATGCTGGCCGGCCGGGTGCACCTGGCCTATTACGCCTCCGAGTGGCAGGTGCCCTATCTCCGGCTGGCCGCGCGCCATTGTGACCTGATCTACGGTGACACGCTGCGCCCGGCCCCGGCGGGAACC
>CAYQJG010000027.1:19154-47078 GCA_964417715.1 uncultured Lentisphaerales bacterium
GCGCCATTGTGACCTGATCTACGGTGACACGCTGCGCCCGGCCCCGGCGGGAACCTTGGCCGTGGACGCCAAGGGCGGTCGCGAGGTCTGGTGGCAACGCTATGTCCGTGTCCTCGAGCCGAAGCCCGGCAAACGCGTCTATCTCGTGCATATGATCAATCCGCCGGTCAAGCCGGGCGTGGACGTCAAGAACACGTTGCCGCCTCCGACCGCGACGGATCTGGCGTTGAACTGGTCGCTGCCGAAAGGATGGAAAGCCGAGCGCGCCTGGCATCTGACCGCTGATAACGGGGAAGGGCTGGAAACCACCATCAACCCCGATCCGAAATGCGAACTCACCGTGGTGTCCCACGGCAGCGCGCCCCGGCGGGAAAGCCTTCCGTTGCGGACCTCCCGGAAGGGGGCCGAGGTTACGGTGCCCGGCGTCGTACAGTGGTCGATCGTGGCGATCGAATGCAGCGGCCCGAAAAGTGACCGCTTGCCGGATTGGCGCTTCCCGCTGCCGCCGAAGCCGATGGGGCCTGCGGAATTCACGACCGCTCCGGCGAGCTCGCCGGTGTCACCGAACGCGTTGAGCCCGCAAGTTTTCGCGGCCAGCCACCCAGTCTGGAGTAAGCAGACAGGGCGCGTCGCGGACTCCGCGTGCCGTGAAGGCAAAGCGGTCGAGGTGAAAGCGCCGCTCCAGACGGAAACCTACTTCGGCGGTGTGCGGGGCGGACTCTACCAATTCATCCTGCGGGTCAAGACACCGGCTGTGCCGCCCGCCGGCGCAAAGCTCCACCTCAGATGCTGGGCCGCCTATCAGGTCTGGGTGGTGGAAAAGGACTTCCCCCTGGAGGGCCTGACTCCCGGCACGTGGACCGACCTGACCATCGAAGCCGAAGTCGGTCACGACCGCGGCAACTGCGGCGTGGCGATCTCCGGCGGCTGGGACGGGCTGTTGATCGACCGGTTCGAGGTCCGTGAAGTGAAGCCATTGCCCGAGGCCGACAGCTTCGTCCAGCAGAAGCTGCGCCCTTGGCCGGCGGGTCTCGCGCCTGCCGCGAATGGCGGCGCCTTCTGCCTTGATGGCCTCTGGCACGAGCTACTCGGCCTGCCGGCGGCCTTGAAGGCACTCGACATCCCCCTGACCGAAGGCGGCTGGTATAAGCAATGGGATCAGCACACGTGGTGGGGCGAACCTAAGCTGAAAAACCCCGAGGATCTGGCCCGATACCGCCTGCTGGTGCTGGCTGATGTGGATCTGCGGACGCTGTCGCTGGAGCAGCGCGCCTGGATCAAAGGCTGGGTCGAGGCCGGGGGATCCCTGTTGATGACCGGGGGGCCGTACGGTTTCGGGTGCGGCTGGTGGCAGGAGAGCGACCTGCTGGCGCCGATCCTGCCGGCGACCATGAATCCTTACGATCTGCAACCCGCCGCGGCGCCGCTGCGGCTGAAGGGCACCGGCCCGCTGGCCGACCTCAACCTTCCCGCCGATGCGGTGACCGTCTGGCTGCACGAGTTGGCACCCAAGCCCGGCGCGGAGGTGGCGCTGACCGCTGGTGGCAAACCGGCGCTGATCCTGGGTCAAGCCGGCAAGGGCCGCGTCGCCCTGCTGGCGCTGGCGCCGCTGGGCGAGGATGTAGCGGGTGCCTGGTGGCGCTCCGACGCCGGCGAAAAGATGACGGAAGCCACCTGCCGCTGGCTGTTGGGGCAGCGATGAACGAAACGCTGAACTTACATGTCTCGCCGGTTGGCGATGATGGCTGGTCAGGCATGCTGGCCAACCCCGTGCCCGGGGGTGACGATGGCCCGTTGGCCACCCTTTCCGGGGCGCGTGACGCCATTCGCCCGGCACTGACTGCGCACATGGCACGGCTGGTTGCGGCGGCACAGTTTCGCCAAGGTCCTGTGACTTTCACGCGTCCGTGCATTAGTCCAACGTATCAAGGAGTGTGGCCGGATGACTGCATGTGGCCGTTCATAGCCGATCCTTTGCTGGCCAGATCCCTAGACTGGTCCGGACTGCTGAACTGGCTCACGGACGCCATCGTGGATCTGCCGTGCGTGCCGGATCGCGTCGAGTTCAGCGGTCTGGCGGTGATGTCGCCCGGCCCTGTGGGTGCGGCGCCTCTGTCCATGCAGATGCCGCTTCACCTGCCTTCGGCATGGACGCGTTTCCTGGACTATGCAGCCGGGTTTGACTACGAAATCCCCCGCAAGGAGGCCTGGGGCGCGGTCATTCGGCGCAGCTTCGATCGGGTTCCCTTCTCGTTCGGGCTGGTCTATTCGGATCCCCAGGAGCAGGTTGTCGGCTTTGGGTTTCATGACACCGTTCGCCTGACTGGCCTCGACCTCATGACGAGTGTCGTGACGTACCGGGGGCTCCAACGCGCGGCGGCGCTTTTTGCCGATGTGGTGGGCCCTGCCGTATGCGAGCAATGGAGACGACGGGCGGAGCATCTGCGGGCGAATCTGCACCGCCTGTATGACGAGGATGCGGGCGGGTTCGTTGGCGGCACCTCGGCGGGGCGGATGTTCAGTGTCTGGGGTAATGGACTCGCCTATCCGTTGGCGACCCGCGCGCAACAAGCCCGCATCCTGCAGTTCATTTGCGAGCACCGGGAGAGTATCTTCAGCCGGGGATGCACGCGGCAGACGGCGACACCGGGCGGTTGGAGCGGAGCGTCCCGAGGTTATCAGGACAGCGGGTTCTGGGCCACCGGAACAGGCTTCGTACTGCCGGCATTGGCTGCGGGCGCTCCCGAGCTGGCTCGATCCCTGGCCGGGGAACTGGTGGAGCAACTCGACTCATTCGACTGCGCCGAATGGCTTGATGCCCAGGGATCTCCGCAGGGCGCGCGGCAATTTCTGGCTAGTGTTTCAATGCCTCTGTTGGCGCTTCGCGGCATTGCGGAGGGTAAGCCTCTGCTGGAGTACTTCTGATTGGGAACCTGCATCACAAAGAATCAGTCTTGGGAATGAGAAAGAATGAATGAAATGCTGAATGTGCACGTTTCACCAGTTGGCAACGATGGCTGGTCGGGCCGCCTTCCCGCTCCGGCCGCCGATGGAATGGACGGCCCGTTGGCCACCCTTTCCGGGGCGCGCGACGCCATTCGCCGGTGGCGTGCCACAGGCAAAGGGACGAGCGGCGTCACCGTCCAGGTTCAGGCGGGTGTCTATGCGCTGTCCGAAACGCTCCACTTCACGCCTGCGGATTCGGGTACTGCCGAAGCCCCGGTGCGCTATGTTGCCGCTGATGGCGCGGCACCGGTCATCAGCGGCGGGCGGCGGATTACCAACTGGGTCGAGACCGAGCACGCCGGTCAGCGCTGCTGGATCGCCGAACTTCCCGAGGTGGCGGCAGGGTGCTGGAACTTTACCCGCCTCTACGTCAACCATGCCGCCCGCCAACGTCCGCGGCTGCCGCAGACCGGGTTTTATCATTTCACCGGCCTGGCAGGTTGTTCAGATAGCAGCGATAACTTTGGACAGGGACCGGATCGCGCGAACTTTGCCGCTGGCGAAATCCGCCGCTGGCACAATTGGGAAGACGTGGCGCTGACCACCTATCAACTCTGGTTCGACACGCATCACCGGATCAAGGAGATTGACGAGGTGGCTGGAACCGTCCAGTTCCATGCCAAAAGTCTGGGCAGTCTCAAGGACGAGCGCGGCGAGTTCGCCCGCTACTTCGTCGAAAACGTTTACGAAGCGCTTGACACGCCGGGGCAGTGGTATCTGGATCGTGCCGCAGGAAAGCTCACGTATCTGCCGCTACCGGAAGAGAGGCTCGAAACCGCCGTGATCATCGCCCCGCGGTTGACCGAACTGGTGCGGCTGCAGGGAGAGGAGGGGGAGCGTGTCGCCCATCTCCATTTCGAAAATCTGACCTTCGCTCACCAGCACTGGGAATTGCCGCTCAACTGCCCGGGTTACATCCAGGCGGCCTGGGGTGTCCCCGGCGCGATCATCCTCGAAGGCGCCGAGGCGTGCGTGTTTCATGGGTGTACGGTCGCGCACGTGAATGGCTACGGCATCGAGGTGCTGGCCGGCAGCACGCAAAACGTGATTGCCGCCTGCGCGATCCACGACGCCGGCGGCGGCGGGGTCAAGATCGGCCACGAGCAACTGCTGCCGCATCAATCGGTGGTCGGCGAGCAGCAGCATGGCGAAGTCCCCGCCATCGCCACGACGGTGGCGGACTGCATCATCCGCGACTGCGGGCACATCTACCCGAGTGCCATCGGCATCTGGATCGGGAACAGCGGCTGGAACCGGATTGTTCACAACCGCATCTTCAACTGCAACTACACCGGGATCTCCTGCGGCTGGACCTGGGGCTATGGGCCGACCCGCACCATCGCCAACCGGATCGAGTACAACCACATTCACCACATCAATCACCGCGAGATCCTGAGCGACAACGGCGGCATCTACACCCTCGGCATCCAGCCGGGCACCGTGCTGCGCGGCAATGTCATTCACGATATTTCCTGCTACGGCTATGGCGCCTGGGGCTTCTACCCGGATGAAGGCAGCTCGGAGATGCGGGTCGAACAGAACCTCGTCTACGGCACGAAAAAGGCCGCCTACTCGACCCACTACGGCCGGGATGTGTTGGTGCAGCACAACATCTTCGCGCTCAGCCAGCACGATCACCTCGGCCTGGGCCATCGATTCGAGGAACACCGGTCCACCGTGTTCCGCCACAATATCTGCGTCCCGGCCAACGGCCGCATCCAGGGCGCCGGCACCGAGCCGGAATACTACACGGCGGAGAAGAACCTCTTCTGGCCGCTCGACGGCACGCCGCTGACCTTCAACAAGATAGGGTTCGAGGAACCCAAGTTGGGGTTGGCGGAACTCCAACAAAACGGCCAGCAGGCCGGCACCATCGTGGCCGATCCGCTGTTTGCCGACGCCGCCGGCGGTGATTTTGCTCTACGCCCGGACTCGCCGGCACGACAGATTGGTTTTCGGCCGTTCGACTGGCGGCAGGCAGGCCCGCGCCTGAAAGCCGCCCGGCCGGGGTCGTTCGCGGAGTATTTCGCCCGCTATCCTCTGCCGGACCTGAACGTGCCCGTGGTGCGGACACAGATCGAACTGATAACGCCGCTGGCTGAGGTAGCGGCCACCGGCCGGGCGGTCTTTTGTGTAATTCTAACCAATGTCGGCCGGGCTGCAGGCCAAGGAGCCCTACGCCTGCGGAGTGGCCCCGCCGGGCGTGCTGGCCGTCCGGACATCCGACGCCTGACGTTCGCGCTGGAACCCGGCCAATCGCAGCGGCAGGAGATCACGCTGGCCGTCCACTCGAAAGCAACGGTCTTGTGGCTCGACAGCGAGCCATCCGGATCCACGGCCGTGCCGGCGCGCAAGCTGGTGTATCTGCCGGCCAGCCGGGAGTGGCCTGTCCGTGGATTGGCGCTGCCTGAGGCTCCCGACGGCCTGGCCAAGGCGCTGGCCAAGGAAACGCCGAGAGTCTTTCATTGCGGCGACCGTGTGGTGGCGAAAATCCGGCTCGGTGCGGCTGCGCATGGCCTTTGTCTCCTCGCCGAACTCCATCAATCCCCATGGCGGCCGGTGCCGGACCAGCCCTGGCTGGGCACCGGGATTGAGCTGCTCACCTATCCGTCGGCGCCTGCCGGCGAGGCGGCCTCTGTCAAGCGGCAGCTTTTCCTGGTGCCGGACGCCGATGGAACCAGCGCCATGGGCCGGTCGCTGGATGCGGCAACCGGGCGAGCCATCCCGGCCGCGGGCCTGCTTGTCAGCGCGCAACCCATGCCGGGCGGCTGCGTGCTCGCGGCCATTTTCCCCTGGCACCTGCTTGGCTTCGACACCCGACCCGACATGATCGAGTTTCAGATGTTCGTCGATGCCACGGCCGGCGACGGAACGGGCTCCATCGTGCAGATACCTGCCTTCAACCTGCCCTTCGCCGGTCCCGTGCGTCAACGCGGACGTCTAGTCATGCAGGAGGTTATGGAAATAGGGAGTACGATCGGCAGATGACACCCCGAATGCGCATTCTTGCGGCCCTGCGCCACGAAGAGCCTGATCGCGTCCCTTTCTCTTGGGGGTTTGGCCCCACATCGGAGATGGCGGCCACGCTGCGCGCGCACCTGGCGCGGCAGGGCGTCGATTGGGATGTTTTGCAGGCGCTCACGGATGACAAGATTCACGTCGCCCCGGCCTATCAGGGGCCACCCTGCACCGATCCGGGCCTTGGTATCTGGGGGATACGTGTGCGATCCGCTGACTACGGCACCGGCCATTACGAGGAATTCACCGACTTTCCTTTGGCCGGAACGGTCGATCTCAAAGCGGTCGACGCCCATCCCTGGCCCGATCCAAACTGGTTCGATTATGCCGGGCTGGCCGCCACTCTTCCTGCCGACCACACGCGGGCCGTCCAGTTCAGCGCGGGCAATCCGTTCGAGTTGTATTGCTGGATGACCGGCCTGGAGGAAGCCCTGGTCAATCTGCTCACCGAACCGGAGTTGGTGAGAAGGGCTCTTGCGCACATCACCGATTTCCTCGAAGCCCGCTTGCGGCGAACGCTCATGGCCGCTGCAGGCCGCATCGATCTGGTCTTTCTGGCTGATGACCTTGGCACCCAGCAGAACCTACTGATGTCCCGGGAGGCGTATCGTGCGGTCGTGCAGCCATTCCACCGGCGGCTGGTCGATGCCGTTCGCCAGTGCGCGCCGCAGGCGTTCTGCCTGATTCACAGCGATGGCGCGGTGTTCGACATCATTCCGGACTTGCTTGACGCGGGCATCGACGCTCTGGAGGCGGTGCAGACGGATGCCGCAGGCATGGATCCGGCGCGTCTGAAGCGTGCCTATGGCGCACGCCTGAGTTTCCAGGGCGCCATCAGCGTGCAGCATCTTCTGCCACACGGCGACTGCGAAACCGTGGCACGCGAGTGCGGCAAACTGGTGTCGATCCTGGGTGCGGGCGGCGGTTACATTGCCGCGCCGTCGCACGCCATTCAGATGGGCACGCCGGTCGAAAATGTGCTGGCGATGCTGAAAACGATTTTCGGTCCGGAAGAGTACGCGTCGGTTTGCCAACAAAGCACGATGGAAAGATGAGGGCATGAGAAACATACTGGGCAAAAACGGCCTGCTTCACGGCTGCGATTACTACCCGGAGCAGTGGGAAGAGGTTTCCGGGATTTGGGACGAGGACTGCCGGTTGATGCGGCAGTCGGGCATCAATACGGTCGCGCTCGGCGTCTTTGCCTGGAGCCGACTGGAGCCGGCGGAGGGCCGGTATGACTTGGACTGGATGGCAGACATCCTCGACCGGCTGCACGCCGCAGGCGTTTCGGTGTGGCTGGCCACCCCCAGCGGCGCCAAGCCCAACTGGCTCGCCCTCGCGCATCCGGAGGTGCGCCGCTGCCAACCGACGGGACACCGCGACCATCAGGCGGGGCGCCATAACCATTGCCCGACCTCGCCGCTCTATCGCGACAAAGTCGCGGCGATTAACCGCCAGTTGTCCCGCCGCTTCGGCCGCCACCCGGCGGTCAGCCTCTGGCACATCAGCAACGAATACGGCGGCGCCTGCTTTTGCCCGCTCTGTTTAGCCGCGTTCCACGCCTGGCTGGAGCGCAAATACGGCACTGTGGACGCCATGAACCGCGCCTGGTGGAGCCGGTTCTGGAGCCATACCTACGATCGCTTCGATCAGATCACCTACATCGACGGCTCGGTGAGCGGGTTGTTCCTTGATTGGAAGCGCTTCGTCAGCGACCAGACCGCCAACTTCATGGCCGCCGAAGTGGCGGCGGTGCGGGAGCATAGCGACCGGCCGGTGACCACCAACCTGATGGGATTCTACGAAGAGCTCGATTCGGCGCGGCTGGCCAAGGTCTGCGACGTCATCGGCTGGGATGCCTACCCCGACTGGCATGGCAATACCCGGTGCAGCAACGGCAACGAGCAACTGCGTCCTTTCGACGGCATGGAAGGGGACGCCCTGGTGGCCAGCGAGGTCGCCTTTTTGCACGACCTCCACCGCGGCCTCAAGGGCGGCCAACCGTTTCTGCTGATGGAATCCACGCCGAGCAACATCAACTGGCGTGGTGTCTCGCGCCTGAAGGAGCCGGGCGTCAACCGTCTGGCTGGCCTCCAGGCGGTGGCCCATGGCGCCGATGCCGTGGCCTATTTCCAGTGGCGCGCCGGCCGCGGCGGTTGCGAAGCCTTCCATGGCAGCGTGGTCGGCCATGTCGGGCACGGCGATACGCGTGTCTTCCGCGAGGTTGCCGGGCTGTCCCGCGATCTCGCCGCGCTGGCCCCGCTGGCCGGCACGCGCGTCACGGCGCAGGCCGCCATCCTTTACGATTGGGAGGTGCGCTGGCATCAGGACTTGTACAAGCATGCCCGCAACACCGACAAGGATTACCCCGGCACCTGCGTCCAGCATTACCGGCCGCTTTGGCGACGTTCCATCGGCTGTGATGTCATCGGCGGCGAAGCGTCCCTCGCCGGCTACCGGCTCCTGATCGCGCCCTCGCTGTATATGTTGCGTCCCGGCCAAGCAGAACGGTTGGCCGATTTTGTGGAGCGAGGCGGAATCCTGCTCTGCACCGCGCCGACCGGCGTCGTGGACGAGCATGACCTGGCTTTCGCCAACGGACGGCCCGGTCCGATGCGCTCGCTCTTCGGCGTCTGGGCCGAAGAGATGGATGCCGCCGACGAGGGCGGGGTCGAACTGGTTCCGGCGGCGGGCGACCCGCTTGGCCTGGGCCGGCAACGCGGCGGCAGCATCTGCGAACTCCTGCACGCCGAAGGGTGCGAGGTACTCGCCAGTTACGCCGGCACCTGGTATGCGGGGCGGCCTGTCCTGACCCGCCGCCGCCATGGCAAAGGCTGGGCCTATTACCTGGGCACCCGCGGCACACCCACGCTGCTCAATGCGCTCATCCCGCGCCTCGCCGCCGATGCCGGGATCTCGCCGGTGCTGCCGGATCTGCCCGCCCCGGTCACCGCGCACCGTCGTGGCGACCATCTTTTCCTGCTCAACTGGGGCCGTGAGGAACGAAGCCTGACACTGCCCGCTCCCGCCCGCGACCTGCTGGCTGGGGAAGGCGCCGTCAGCACTGTCACCTTGCCCGCCTGGAGCGCGGCTGTCATGGAGTTCAGCCGATGAAGACAATCCCGAAGATCACCTCCCTAAGCCTTGAGAACGCGCATTGGCGCCTGGAAATCCAGCCCCACAGCGGCGCTATCGCCCGGATCAGTCATCCGGCCGATCCGCACGGCATGAACTGGATATCCGACAGCGCCGAAAACTCGGCTGTGCCCGATTCCCACGGCTGGGGTTTGGGATTCCTGGCCATGCCGGGGGGCAACGGCCCGCAACGCTGGCAGCGGCCCGAGGAAGTCACGCTGGAAGACAATTGTTCACGAGCGAGATACCGGGTTGGCACCATCGAGGTGACCGTGAGTCGCCGCCTGCATGGAGGCCGGTTCGACGAGACCTTCGAGTTCCGTAATCTTGGCGCGAGCGAGCAGCCCATCTGGGGACTGGGTCTCTATACCCCCTTCAACGACAACTATCCCGACGCCGCCACCTGCGTCACCCGGCGCTGCAACGCGCATCTCTGGTGCGGAGGGAACACCACCTACGCCTGCTGCCTGCGGATGGGCGGCACGGGACCGCATCTCGGCCTGGTGCTCACCGAGGGCTTCATCGGCGGCTACAGCATCGAAGGTCGCGGGGCCATGCACGGCGGCTCGAACCTGCGCGGCAGCATCGTATTCAACTCGAATGGGATCACCCTTCAGTCCGGGCAGACCCACCGCATCGCCTGGACCTGCTTCTGGCATCAGGGGTGGGAGGACTTCTTCGCCCAGGCCCGTGCCATCCCCGGTTTCATCGAGGTGCAGGCCGACCGCCACACCTACGTCACCGGTCAGCCCCCTGCCATTACGGTGAGTGATCCCGGCGCCAGGATCGAGCCGGTTACGAATACTCCCGGCGAGCAGACGGTGAAGATCCACTACGGGGAAGGGCGTGAAACCTGGTTGCGCCTCAATGCCATAGACGATGTCGCCGTGCTGGTGCGCCGCCGCATTGCCTTCATTCTCGAACGTCAGCAGGTCAACAACAGCCGCAGCCCGTATGATGGGGCGTTTGTCTGCTACGACAACGAGACGCGGGCGCAGTTGCCGCACGGGCATCGCGATGACTTCAACGAGGGCCGTGAGCGGGTGGGGATGGGGGTGCTCCTGGCGCAGTCGCTCGCACACTGGCGTGACGCCAAGGTCGAAGAGGCGCTGAAACGCTACCATTCCTTTGTGCGCGCCAAACTCCAGAAGCCCGACGGGACGGTGCTGGGCGAGGTTGGCGGTAACAGTCACCGGCTTTACAACTTCCCCTGGGTCGCCCAGTTCCATCTTGAACTGTTCAACGCGTTTGGCGAAGAACGCTATTTGGAGGACTGTTTCCAGACCCTGGACGCCTATTATCGGAAGGGAGGGGATCGCTTCTATCCCATCGGCCTGCCGATGGTGGACGGGGTTAAGGCCTTCCGCGCGGCGGGTTGGGAAGCGCAAGCCCGCCAATTGCTGGAGCACTTCCGCCGGCATGGCGACCAGGTTGCCAACAATGGACTGAACCTCCCGAAGCACGAGGTGAATTACGAACAGACGATTGTGAGTCCGGCGGTCTTGATCGCGCTGGAGTGCCATCAACTGATCGGCGAGGAGCGTTATCTCGACTGCGCCAGGCAACTCCTGCCGGCGCTGGAAGTCTTTGGCGGGCGCCAGCCGGATCACCGTTTGCACGACATCGCCATCCGCCACTGGGACGGCTACTGGTTCGGCAAGCGCGAGACCTGGGGCGACACCTTCCCGCACTACTGGAGTGCGACCACTGGTTGGGCCTACTACCGTTACTGGCAGGCCACGGGTGACGAAGCCTACCGCCATCGCGGCCGCGAGATCCTGATGAACAATCTGAGTTCGTTCCGTCCCGACGGCAGCGCGACCTGCGCCTACCTCTATCCCGATGTCGTCAGTGGCGAGCCCGGTCGCTTCGCCGATCCCCTGGCCAACGATCAGGATTGGGCGCTGGTGTTTCTGATGCAGGCGGCGCGGCTTGATTCGGAGATTCAACTGCCACGAATATGAAAACTGGACTCAACGAAACCGGCTCTTCTGAAATGGAGGGATAGATGTCAATCGAGAATACAAACGCTCTTTTGCACCGGGCCTGTTATGTGAACTTTGCCGAGCACTTGCAGAATGCGTGGAATCCGAACCTCTACTACCCTGATGCGCCGAACCAGTGGACCGAGTCGGACTGGCGCGCGTTCTTCCGCATGCTGCGGACGTTTGGTTTCAACATCTTTGAATACTGGCTCCCTCCCACGCTGATGGATCGGCCGGCCTTGGACGGGGCCGCCGTCCAGGCAAACTTCGCCCGCACGATGCGACGGGTGACCGAACTGGCGCACGAGGCCGGCCTGCGCGTGAAGTTCATTATCGCCGTGAACACCATCGGGCCCGGCTGGTATTTCGCCTGTCCGAACGATCCTGCCGACCGCAAGCTGGTCCTCGACCTCTGGCGGCATTGGCTGCGCGAACTGCCCGGTACGGATATTGTCGGCATTTTCCCAGGCGATCCCGGCGGCTGCAACCGCAACGGCTGCACGCACGAGACCTTCGTGGATCTGGCGCTCGAGCTCTGCGGCCTGATCCAGCGTGAACTCCCGCGCGCGATTGTCGAGGTCGGCACCTGGGGCACACCGTTCACGGGGTGGGGGTCCGACCTGATCAGTCCACCCGCCTGGGACGGCGGATTCAAGCAACTGCTTGAACAGAAACTGCCCGGTGGCGCGTTTGCACATATCTGGAACGGGGACATGGACCGCGCCCGTGCGGCGATGGAGTATTTCCTGAAACGGTTGCCGGAATTCCCCGCCGACGCTCTGGTGGCGATCAACCTCGGGTTCAGCCCCGATGCCGATGCCATCATGGGCGGCGATGCCCGCGCCTGGGCGCGGGAGGTCGCCAAACACCGTGCGATCACGACCTGGGATTACTCGGTGTCGGAAGGCGAACTGGTGCTCTATCCGCATTGGCGGCTGCCGCGGCTGGCGGCCCGACGCCGCGAGGAGTGCGCCGCCGCGCCGTATGCGGGCGGCATGAACTACACGATGTCGCCGAAACTGAATCTTTTGACCCTGTATGCTGCAAGCGGGTTGTTTCAGGATCCGGCGGCCGATCCGGACGCCCTGTCCCGCCGCTTTTGCGCGGCGGTGTTCGGCGAGGAGCACGCCGTGCTGGGCGAGCTGTTCGAGGCGTTCGAGGTCATCAACGGCTGGGGCCATTATCCGCGCCGCAAATGGTCGCGGCCCGCATTACGGTTGGCCTACCGCGAGATGGCCGAGCGGTTGGAGGCGGCGGATGTTTCGCGCTGTACGCTGCCGCTGTTCCCCGATCCCGAGACGTATCGCCAGGATCTGCTCTGGTTTGCCCGGGCCTTTGGGGAGATGGCCGGTGACAAACCCGACCGCGACCGCATCCGCCGGGAGTACTGGAAGCGCACGTTTGCGATCTACGATCACATTCCGATGTCGGTTGACGCGCGCGCCGATCAGGCCGCACGGAAATTCGCCGACACGTTGCGCGAGGAAGTGAACACGGCGGTGACGTTGTGAGGACGTGCGATCTCCAAAACTTCCTGCGACTACTGGCCGGGGAGCGGCCCGGCGGCGTGGTGTGGACGGCCGAATTACTACTACGAGCGGTTCTGGACGGGGCGCGCGATTTACGACGCGACGGTTCATGAACGCGTGGAGACCGCGGGGCCCGTTATCGGGTTTGTAAAGCGGATCGCGGAAATGGTAGGGGCGGAGGGAACACACTATGAATGAACTGGATAAAGGACTGGACATCAGCATGCGCGGCGTTGCCGCGCGGCGTGCGTTGGCGGCGTTCCGCAGGCAGGTCAAGGCGTGGGGCGTGGCAATGCCGCCGGTCGAGCCGCTGGTGCTCGATTTTGGATTGGGCGAATACGAAAAGACGGGGCTGATTGAGTTCTGGATTGCCAACGAGGCCCGGGCCGGTTATTGCGGCAAGTACCTGTTTGTGTTCGATGGGCAGACTTGTCCCGAGCACCGGCACCGTATAAAGCATGAGACCTTCTTCGTCGTCAAAGGCCAAGTCCGCATGCGTTGCGGCGGCCGTGCACGGATCATGAAAGAGGGCGATGTCCTGCCTGTCGCTCCGGGTATCAAGCATAGTTTCACCGGCATCGGTCCGGTGTTGCTACTCGAACTCAGCATGCCCTGCGAGATCGCGGATAACTATTTCACCAACCACGATATCCCCATCGGGGGGAATGCCGCCTGAGTTACTATTAGCCCTGGAGTTACATCTTGGTGCTCAGAATGAGCATTCGTCGCACCGTTGATCGGGCGAAGCCAACCTTCACTTTGGAATCTAGGGATAAACCAAAAGCATGATAGGAGTGATCCATGATGACAGGAGTTCGCAAGGGCGGACAGGTGTATTTGAAGGCCCTCGACAAACGTGCGTTGAAGCCGGATGAGATCCGGGTGAAGGTTCTGGCCTGTGGGGTCTGCGGGACGGATATTCATGCCGACGCGGCGGCACTGGCTGAGGAACGGCTTCTGACCGGACATGAAGTTGCCGGTGACATTGTGGAATTGGGCGCCGCAGTTGATGGACTGGCCCTGGGGCAACGGATCGTGCTGGACTCGGCAACTCCCTGTGGCCGCTGCGATGCCTGCCGTAACGCCAGGCAGGAACTGTGTAGCGACATCCAGAGCTTCTTCTTTCTGGACTCGTTCGGTTTTTCTGACGAAATGGTCGCTCCAGCTATCTGTGCCATTCCCTGCGCGGACCTCGCGCCGGAGATTGCCTGCCTGCAGGAACCGCTGGGGGTGGCGATTGATCTGGTCCGGCTCTCGGACATCACGTCCGAGTCCAATGTCCTGGTTCTGGGACAGGGACCGATCGGGCTGATGGCGACGGCGCTCGTTCACCACATGGGCGCCCGCCGCATCTTCACCACGGAGTTGAAATCCCGCCAGAAGCGCGTTGAGCTCTCTGTGAAGTTCGGCGCCGACAAGTGCCTGGATCCCGCAGAGACGGATATTGAGCGTTTTGATTTCGGCTGCAAGATTGACCGGATCCTTGTCACGGCCCCGCCCAAGGTTCTGCCCTCCGCCTTTAACATTGCCTGCAAGGGCGGCATCGTCTCCTTCATCGGCATTGGTATTGGGGACGGCGCCAAAATCAGTTTTGATGCAAATGAATTCCACTTCAAGAAACTCCAGCTCCGGGCTTCCTTCGCATCGCCGGCCCAGTTCGGGCCGCAGGCCCTACGGTACCTGCGGGAAGGAGTCATTGACGGCAAGGCCATCGTCACCCACACGTTTGGGCTGGATCGGATTGCGGAGGCCATCAAGGCAGCGCAGACCGACAGCACCGCCGTGAAGGTGGTGGTGGTTCCGTGACCGGAAAACAGCGGATGCTCACGACGCTACGGTTCGAGGAGCCGGATCGGCCACCCCACTTCGAGATCATGTTCGAACTGGAGAAGGAGGCCTTCGGTCTGCAATTTCCCGACCGCCGAGCCTGGGGCGGCTGTTCCGTCGCCGACAAGGATCGGATGATCGGCCAGTGCATGGAGATCTACCAGAAAATTGTTGAGCGGTACCAGTGGGATGCCTTGGCGGTATTCTGGCCCTGGAGCGACCCTGACGGCGTGGTGGCGGCCAGGAAGACATTCGGCGACGACGTCCTAATCGGCAGCATCGTGGGAGATTCCATCTGGTCCATCGAGGGCATAACGGACTGGACGGAGTTCGCCGTGCTGCTGATGGACCAACCCGGCGAAGTCCATCGCATCGCGGATGAGAAGACGCGCATCGCCATCGACAAGATCGGGAAGCTCATTGATGCCGGTGCCGAGTTCATTCATCTCGTCAACGATGTCGCCTTCAATGCCGGCCCCTTCATCTCCCCCGAGCAGTTCTCCGAATTCATCACGCCGCAGTTGAAGCGGCAGGTGGCCTTCATCAAGTCGCAGGGCGCGATCCCCTTCGTTCATACCGATGGCAACATTGATTCCATCTTGGATGACTACCTGTCATTGGGGGCAGCCTGTTTCCAGTCCGTGGACCCGATGGCCGGGATGGACATCGCGCAGACGAAGAAGCGCTGCCACGGCAAGATGGCGCTGATGGGGAATGTGCAATGCAATCTCCTCCAGGATGGCCCTCTGGAGGCGATCCGGAAATCCGCGCTCTACTGCCTGGAAAACGCCTCGCCCGGCGGCGGGTACATTTTCGGCACCTCGAATACCATTTTCCCCGGCATGCCCCTGGCGCACTACGAATATATGCTGGAGGTGTTCCGGGAGTTTTGCAGGCGGGGGAAGATATGAAGACCATGAATTCCCATCCCGTCGACGTCAGCCTCAACTTCATGCCGGCCTTCTTTCACAAGCACCTCGGCATGACCTATGGCGAGGCCTTCTATTTCGATCCCCGATACCGCGCCGAGGTGGAGCGCGCCGAGAGCCGGTTCCTCTACGAGGTTCTGGGTCGCTTCGGAGTGGGGAGTCCGACCCCGTCTCCTTCGCCCAGTCTCTTTATCCAGCCGATTGACCTGCTAAAAGCCACGCAGGGGGCGACCGTCTGCTGCCCGTTGGATGCCACGCTGGAGACCCGGGGACATGTCTGGGCCGACTTGAGCGTTGCGGAGATTGACCGGCTCGACCCGCGCACGGCCGCGCATCATCCGTTTGTTGACACCGTGCTTGGTCAGTATCATGAGCTGCAGCGTCTTTACGGCGATCAGGCCGACCTCTTCGGCCTCAAGTCAGGGATGATGAATCTTCACGCCCCCTTTACCACCGCCCATCAGCTCTGTGGGGAATCACTTTTCTACCTGCTAGTGGACGACCCGAAAGGGGCGCGGCTGATTTTCGACAAGATCGGGGCGATCTATCAGGCGATTTTCGCGCGCCTCCGTGCGGAAATCGGAGCCCTGCCGTTGTCTCGGTTGAACCTGGGGGATTGCTCGGCCAGCCTGATTTCCGCCGAGCAGTATCGCGAGGTGGTGCTGCCGGCCAACCAGGCCATTGCGGCTAGATTCACGCGGACAAACTATCACTCCTGCGGATCCTCCAGTCATTTGCTTGAGGCTTTCGCCGACATTCCGGGAGTCAAGTCCATCGAGTTGGGGCCAGGCACCAGCCTGTCTCTGGCGGTCCGCCATCTGCCCGGCGTTGCCATGCGCCCGCTGGTTGACCCTTTGGTGATGCGCAATGCGGGCCCGGATGCGGTTGATGCGCTGACGCGCGCCATGGTGACCGACTGTGCTCCCGCGCCCGCTACGACGCTCTGTGCCTGGTCCTTCGACCGGGACACGCCGGTCGCCAATGTCGAGGCGATGTATTCGGCGGTAAGGGAGTTGGCACCATGAAAGAGACGACCATGACACCGAAACAGCGCATGCTCGCCGCCTATCGCGGGGAACTGGCCGATACCGTGCCGGTGGCCCCGGAGTTCTGGTACTATCTGCCCGCCCGGTTGCTGGGGGTGGACATGGTTCGGTTCGAGCGGGAGATCCCGCTCTGGGAGGCCCTGCTGAAGACCTTTCGTCACTACGGTACGGAGGGGTGGGGGGCCGTCTTCACCAGCATACCGGCGCCGGATGTCAAGAGCACGGAACGCTGGACGGAACTGGCCGATGGCCGGTTCGAGTCGCGGGTGACTCAGGTCACGCCTCACGGGACGCTCACGTCAAGCCAGGTCTACGACCGCCATGAACCGTCCTGGGCGGTGGAACGGCCTATCAAGGATTTTGTCCGGGACTGGCCCGCCTACAAGGCGGTCAGTCTGGGTTGTGTCGAGGAGGCGGACTGGCGTCCGGTGAACCGGGCGGTGGAGGCCGTCGGGGAGGACTACCTGCTGGAGTTGTGGCTCGGGTTCCCGTTCTTCGACTACATCGCGTTGCCGCGCGAGGGCGGGCTGGAACAGGGGATCTTCGACCTGATGGAGCATGAGGCCTTCTTCGAGCAACTGCACGAGGAGTACATCGAGTGGATGCGCCGGCTGGCGCGGGTGGCGGCGGCCCGGACGACGGCCGAGTCCTTCTGCATCGGTTGCGCCTGGTCCTGTGTGTCCTTGATCGGGCCGGACCTCTGGCGACGCTGGGACAAGCCGGTCATTCGGGCCGTGGCGGATGAGTTCCACGCCGCGGGGAAGCTGCTCCATATCCATTTTCACGGCAAGAGCCATGCCGTGCTGGCCGATCTCGCCGACTGCGGGGCCGATTGCGTGTGCCCCTTCGAGCGCGCCCCAGGCGGGGACATTGCCGACCTTGGCGAGGTGCGCCGGATCCTGGGAGACCGGGTGACCGTCAACGGTAATGTCCATACGGTGGAAGCACTGATCCGCGGCACACCCGCCGATGTCGAGCGGGAGGTGGCGGAGATCTTCAGGCAGTGGGGGCCGGATAAGCGGCGGTTGATCCTCGGGACGGGCGACCAGGTCGGCCGGGAAACGACGGATGAGAACATTGCCGCCATGATCAATACGGGCAGGAAATTGGGGAAAGTCACCAGATAGTCAGCGGAGAGGAAGATCATGAAAGCTGTAGCGGGTGTCATCGGGTGCGGGAATATTTCGAAGTTCCATTTTTCCGGTCTGGAGAAGGCCGGGGTGGAGGTCAGGTGGGTCTGCGACCTTCTTGAGGCGAGTGCCCGGCCCTACGCGGAGAAATTCAAGGCGCGCTACACGGCGGACTGGAAGGAGATCGTGGCCGATGCGGAGGTGAATACCGTGGTGATCACGGCCTTGTCATCGGTGCACAAGGCCATCTGTCTGGCTGCAATCGCCGCCGGGAAAGCCGTGATCTGCGAGAAGACCCTGACGGAGAACCCTGCCGACTCCCTGGAAATCGTGAAAGCCGCGGAGGCGAAAGGCACGATCTTCTACACCTCCTACATGAAGCGGTTCATTCCGGCGGTGGCCAAGGCGAAGGAGCTGTTGCCCGGTTTGGGTACAATCGTCTCTACGCACATTCGTTCCCATCAATGCTGGGGGGATGTCTGGGACGGCAATCCCGCCTCCGGGTTCTTCCACACCCCGCCGGGCGGGATGTCGCAAGTCCGGAAGAACTATGGCGGTGGCATCCTGGTCTGCGGGGGCAGTCATATCCTTGACCTGATCTGCTTCCTGCTGGGGCGGCCGCACAAAGTCTACGGGAAAGTCCATAAGCCGGATGACCGGGACTACGACCTGCATGCGATGGCGCTGATGGAGACGCAGAATGGGCCGGTGGATTTCGAGGTCTGGGCGCATCCGCTCAAGCGCATCGGGTTCCTGCGCGACGGCTGGGACGAGCGGGTGGAGATCAACGGGACCGGCGGGCGGTTGGAGATCTTCAGCGCCCAATGGGACAACCCCTACAACAAGGCGTCCCTCCTGTTGCACTATGATAACGCCAGCGGTAATACCACCGAATACCGCTATGAGGCGGTCTCGCCCTTTGACGGGGCGGTTCAGTTTTTCTGCAAGAATATCGAGGGAGGAACGCAGGGAGCCCAATTGCGAACAACGGGGTATGACGTGGATGAGTTGATTGCCCATATCCAGCAAAGTTCACGGAATGGTCAGGCGGTGGATGTCGTCTGGAAACTCTAGTGTAGCGCCTTCTGCACATGGGGGCGCACCAGCATGATGCGGGATTCCGGCTGCTTTCCCGCCATCAACTGTTCGAGCATTTCAAACCCCATCCTCGCCTGTTCCTCCGGATCGATCAGCAGCAGGAAGAGTTTGTTTGCATAATCCGCCAGCACGGGCGAATGCTGTGTCCCCAGGGCGGCGATCCGGATATCCCGTCCCACGACGATTCCGTGCGCCTCAAAGGCCCGGACCGCGCCACGGGCCATCGTGTCGTCCATGATCACGATCCCGTCGGGCCGAGCATTCACCCGGCCCAGGGTTTCCCAGCGCGAAATCACCAGCCGGGCTGCAAACTCCTCCTGTGAGTTGCTGGGAATGCGATCGTACCACTCGCTCCACGCCCAGGTCAGTCGCGAATCGAGAGGGAGGTCCCTGCGCTTGAGCGCGCGGGCGAAGGGCCTGGAAAAGGGATCGAGGGTCTTGCCCAGCAGGGCCACGCGCTTGCTGCCGCCTTTTGCCAGCAGTCCTACGGCCTCCTCGATCGTGCTATCGGTATCCTGGCACACCGACCACACATGGCGTGGCCCGTTCAGTTGAACCACCGGGAGCGAACCGTCTCGCAACCACTCCAGTGTCGCTTTTTCCGGTTCGACGACAATCAGGATCCCGTCCAACTCACCGGAGGTGATGTCCCGCTCAAGTTGGGCATGTTTCGCCCACTCGAACGATGTGTCACCCACATCCATATAGGAGAAACAACGGAGATCGCGCTCCCCCGCTATCCGGAAAGCCGCCTGGAGCAGTTGGGACCAGTATGGCGAATATTCCGGGGTGAAGATGTTTTTGCCGATGACGAGCCCGACCGTCTTTTGTGCGGTCCCCGCACCCGCATAGAGGCCGGAACCGGGGCGGCGTACGAGCACCTTCTCGAGCTCAAGCTGATGCAACAGCCGCTCCATTGTGGCGGAGGAAAGTCGATGCTTCGCGCAAAGTTTGCGCACCGTCGGCAGCCGTGTTCCGCCCGGCAGCCCCTGCGCCAGCGTGCGGATGCGCGCCTCCACCAACCGCCTCTTTCTAGATGCACCCTGGTTCATGGGCCTGTCCAGTCCTGAAAACTGAAACAATCATGCTTGTGTTTTAATATTGACGCAAGAAAATACACCGGTACGTCAATGGAGATGGCGCGGGCGAGGCCGGAGGGCGTATCCTGTCATGGAACGATAGGGAGCTGATAAATGATGTCAAAACCACGATTGCCCCGGTTAATCGGGTCTGTCCTCATCACCGGAGTGTTGATACTTCAGAGTCATGCCCAGAACGCGATTGATCCGAAGACGATCAGGAAGAACCCGCGCGTGAGCAATGTCACCGGCTACAATTACGAGCCGGAGACGGGAGTCATGCTGGCCGAGGCACGGCCGGACAAGCTCTTCTACTTCACGGGCGAAAACGTCAACGGCGTGGTGACGCTGTCCAACCCGACGAAGGAAGCCAAGGCGGTGCAGGTGCGGGCCTGGCTGGAGCAGGGGCTCGACCGCAAGGTGGGCGCGCAGGCCAAGGACGTCAGCGTGGCCGCCAACAGTTCGCAGACCGTGACCTTCACCTGGCCTGCCAAGGACGTCGCGCGGTATGGTCAGTCCCTGGCCGTCGAACTGGTGGCCAACGGCAAGGTGATCGCCAACGGCGGCGATAGCTTCAGCAGCGCGGACAGTGTCTGGCGCGTCGGCATCGCCGGCGGGCATCCGGTAGCGTGGACCGCCGAGCACGTCAAGGACCTGGCCGGCATCGAACGCAGCGTCGACGCCTTCCGCGACAACTACGTGAACACGTTCGAGAAGTTCTTCTGGGCGCCGGACGACTTCGCCGCGATGACCGTGGAGTCGCCGGAATGGTATTCCGGTCAGGCGCGCTACCACGAGAATCTGGAGCGGTTCAAGCACATGTGCGACTATGGCCGCAAGATCGGCGTGCTGCCGACCACCTACGGCAAGAGCATCGGCAGCGGCAGCGCGGCGCGTGACTTCATCCGCGCCAACCCGGAGATGGTCTGGGGTTTTGGCGGGGCCATGTCCTTCATCCCCGACACCGAGGAACTGGCCAAATGGGATGTCGTGACCGAGAAGACGTGGTCATCCACGGCCTGGGCCAACTACAACATGAACGATCCGGCCGTCGTCCAGCACGGGATCGACCAGATCATTGCTTCCTCGAAGCAGTTCGGCTGGGCGGGAGTGCGCTTTGACGGCCATTTCCAGGCGAAGACCGGCAAGATTCGGGTGGGGGACAAGATCGTGGAGTTCTCGCCGGATGACGCCGACCGGCAGACCGCCGCCAACCAGAAGGCGCTCAAGGAGCAGGCGCTGGTGGTTTTTCCGAATTACGTCTTCGGTTACAACTTCGCCAATTGCACTCTCGACCAGCGGTTCCAGTCGAACCTGCGCGAGGCCATCGAACTCTGCCAGGGCGGCGGCCACATCATGGACGAGTATGCCAAGGCGAATGCCGGCGGTAATCACCCCTACCGCAAGTGGGCGGATTTCTCGCTTCTGATGGTGCGCCAGACGGAACAGGTGCGGCGCCTGGGCGGCGAACTCTTTCCGATGGTCGCCGGGGGACAGGTGGGCTGGTATCAGACCCTCTTCACCCTGGCGGCAGGCGCGCATCCCAATAACCAACATATTCCGCAATCCCTCGGCCGCTTTGCCACCCGTAACGGCGAGTTGCTCTGGGGATCGAATCTACGCAACGTCTGGAATCCGCTGGGCATGGTGATAGTCCGCCCCGGCGTCATGTGGGAGAACTATGTGCGCGAGCAGCTCTTGGATGACCGGCACAAGCGGTTGATTATCCACCTGATCAATCCGCCGCCGCAGGACTCCGCCACCGAGACTGCGCTCCTGGAGAAGGAGGGCAATGACCGCCAGCAGAAACGCTGGAAGATCAAGGGCGACGCCGATAAGACGAAGACGGCCCCGGACTATTCCGAACTTGACCGCCTGCCGCCGATCCAACTGGAACCGAAGCTGCAAACCAGTATTACCGTGCGCGTCGTGCCGGAGTCGATGGACGGCAAGTGGGACGCGAGCCGGGCACTGTTGCTCTCGGCTGATGAGGGGAGCAGGACCGAACTGAAGCTCGACAAGGCCGATCCCTATTTCTGGCAGGTCACGGTCCCCGAACTCAAGTACTGGTCCATCATCGTTGTCGAATTGGAGGCGAAATGATGTCCGCAGAATATTCACTCACGTTTTGCCCGGCGTTCGATGTTGGATGTTCGATGTTGGATGTTCGACGTTCGTATTTGCGCATCACCACGATGCTGCGCCTCTGCACCCTGCTCACCCTCACCGCTGCCGGGGCGCCGTCCACCTTTGCAGCCACAGCCCAGTCGCTGCCCGATAATCCGAACGTGGTCGAACTCAAGAACGACTGGCTGACGGTCCGGGTCGATCTGGCGCGCGGGGCGCGGGTGGGCTCCTTCCTCTACAAGGGGTTCGAGAATCAGGATGTGGTTTTCGATTATGCCGCCAGTGAGGGCAACGGCGGGCTGTGCAAGGATCTCTGGACGGTCCAGGGCTGGCCGGGTGAATTCGACAAGCGCAAGTTCGAATCGAAGATCCTCAGCAACGGCCCCGGTGAGGTCGTCCTTCAGGCCTGGACCACCTCCATCGGCGAATCCCGGAAGGGCATCGACGAGATGCTTTCCGATTTGAAGCTGACCAAAACCTTCACCCTGCGCCAGGGCGACCGCGCCCTGCATCTGAAGGTTGAGATCACCAACAACGGGAGCAAGGGCAAGCGCCCGGCCTACTGGTTCCAGAACGCCCTCGACTTCGACGGCGACCGCAAGAACAACCTCTACTGGCGTCCCACCCGGCACGCCGTGGACATGATCAGCCAGACCGTCGAATCCGAATACGGCTACTGGTATGTGGCCATCCCGCGCGCCGGCTGGCATGGGGTCACCCACGCCAAACTCAAGCGTGGCATCATGTTTCTGCAGGACTACAACAGCGTCCAGCAACTTTACGACTGCTGCGCCGCCAACACGATCGAATGGATGTATGAAGACACCGCGATTCCTGTGGGCAAGACCTGGAGCACCGACATCACCTTGATCCCGACCGAGGGCTATGCCGGCTATCGCTACGGCGACCGCGATCTTGTAGCACATTTTGAAACCGCGGAAACCCCGGCCGGCTTGTTGATCGACCACGTCATTTCGGCCTCCAGCGCGCCGCTCAAGGACGTGACCGTCAAGACCAAGGTCATCGGAGCCAAGGACACGTGGGCGGTGGAGGCGGCTCCGTTCACCGTGTCGGAGTTGGGCTTTGCCCCGCTGACGCGCCAGGTGTCGGTAACCGGCATCGGCGCCATGCCCTGTGTCGTTCAAGTCACCGTCACCGGCACCGACGCCCAGGGCAAGAGCAAGAGCATCTCCTACGAGGACTACTTCGGCGGCAAGGCCGGGCGGAACTTGAACCTGGAAATGCTCCAGCCCCATTACGAATTCACCGCGCCTCCCAAGATCAAGCAGTACCTGAAGCCGGACGTCATCAAGCTCCAGGCCAATGCCAAGCCGCGGATCCTTTTCGTGCGCGGACTCTGGGCCGATTTCCAGGGCATGGACGAGGCCTTGAAGACGATGGGGGATGTCGAAGTCGTGGACGGCTGGATGAAGCAGGCGGCGCTCGGCGAGACGCTCGGCAACTTCCCGGCGTCCTACGAGGAACTGCTCTCCTACGACGCCATCATCCTGGCCAATGTCAGTGGTGCCATGCTCGGTGACCTGGGGCAGGAAATGCTCGCCGACTTCGCCAAGGCCGGCGGCGGCATTCTCTTCCTCTCCGGCGACCGCACCTACGGACAGGCCGGGTTCTCCAACCCCAACTTCACCCCGCTAATCCCGGCCACCTTCAAGAGTGGCGGAGATTACGCACGACTGCCCAAGCCGTCGGCGCTCCTGCCTGCCAAGGGTGAGCACGCACTGGCGAAGGGCTTGAAGTTCCGCGACACCTCGGTGGCCCTCTATGCCCACGACGTGACGGTGGCGACTGATGCCGTTCCGTTGCTGACGTATGCCGATGGCCGTCCCGCCGCGGTGGCCAGCGCCCCCGGCAAACCGCGCGTCGCCCTGGTGACCCCGCTGCCGTTCGGCACGGCCGCGGCCGGACAGAAGCTCTACTTCCAGGATCCCTCCTGGCAGGAGTTCCTCGCCCGCACCGTCAAATGGCTGACTGGGGGAAAGTGAACGCCATGAATAAGATTCCCACACTCTTGATGGCGGGCCTGCCCCGCGCCGCCCCGCAAGCAAGACTCCGCCCGTCGGCGGAACCGCCTGCCACCTGCCGGCGGCATCTGCGGTTGTGCGCCCTGCCTGCCGCTCTTTTGCTGATGGGTGCGGCTATCGCCATGGATGCGAACGCGACTCCGTCCAAGCCCGATGGTTTGGTCGGTTACTGGAAGCTCGATGAAGGCATCGGTGCCACGGCTTACGATTACTCTGGCGGGGGCGCACACGGCGATATCCTCGGCGACGCGAAGTGGGAAACGGGCGAAAACGGACCTGTCTTGAGATTCGACGGCAAGACGGGTTATGTGAGCATTCCGGACGGCCACTGGAATCGCTCAGCCCCTTTTACGCTGCTCTGCTGGTATAAGGCCGACGAGCCGATGGTTGGACAGGTCTTCAACCATGTCGCAGGAGGTGTTATCCCGGGCGCCTACGGACTGGGGGCCGGCGGCAGTTTTGGCGGCTTTGGAAAACCTCCCGAGAAAGACGGAAAAATTGACTGGAAGGGCTTCAAGGGCGACGGGGTTTCCCTTCCCGCGAAGTCCGAGGAATGGAACTTCGTTGCCATCGTCATCGACCAGAATGAGATGCGGGGCTATCTGAATGGAGAGCCCGGTGCGACGGTCCGCAAGATCCCCGGCTGGCCCCGTGTGGGCGGTGGACTCAGCCTCGGCGCCCGCGAGTGCGCGCACGACAACTTCTATTCCGGTCTCATCCGGGAAATGGCCGTCTTCGACCGGGCGCTGGGCGCGGCAGAAATCGCCGCCCTCCATGTCAGATGCAAGGATGGGCAATCCTTGTACCTCCCGGCGGCGGATCTGAAGATCCTGGGGGTTCGTTCTCAGCGCAGCTACTACAAGCCCTCCGAATCGGCCGAGGTGGAGTTGACCATCAAGAACTTCTCGGCCAACGAGCAGACCGCCACCCTCGCGGTGGGCTGCGTGGGGCGCTTGTCGGACTGGCAGGAGGCCTCGCGGCAAACCATCAAGTTGAAAGGATTCGAGAGCCAAAACTTCAAGGTGGCCGTGCCGCTGAAGGAACAATCTTTCGGCTGCGCGCTCGAGGCGCGCCTGCTCCGCAACGATGCTGTCACCGATCGGGGCCAGGAGTTCATCGGCGTGGCTGAGAATCTCTGGACGGTCGGGATCGGCGGGAAATTGCAGGGAGACTTCATCGGCAGGGCCACGGATGCGGCTCGGGACGCGTTGCTGAAAAACGCCAGGCAACGCTACGCCAATTGGCTGGAGGTCTTCTACTGGGCTCCGGACGACTGGGGAAACCTGACGCCCACGGCGGACCAGTGGTACAGCGGCCAAGCCAGCTACCTCATGTCCCCGGGCAAGCTCAAGGATTTCATCAAGGGTGCCCATGATCTCGGCATGAAGGTGGTCACCTATGGCAAACATGTCGCCTGCGGCCCGGATGGCGCCGAGCTGGCCCGCAAAAAGCCCGAGTGGTTCTATCCGTTTTATGCCTATGTGCGGCAATTGGATGAGTGGAACGACCCGGCGGCGCGCGCCCGCAAGGACGCCAATTTCGGGTGGCAGAACTTCTCGCTGGATTTGAACCGGGTGGACACGCTGGACTACGGGATCAAGCAGATCATCGACTCCGCCACCCTCTTCGGCTGGGATGGCATCCGCTACGACGGCCACTACACGGTCCCCAGCGATACGGTGAGCACCTGGAACATGCGTCGCCTGAAGGAAAGTGTCTGGGAGTCGCATCCCGATTGTCTGCTGGGCTTCAACTTCTCCTGGGCCCCCGACACCTGGCCCATGATCACACAGGAGATGAAAGAGGCCATGGCCGGCGGCGGGATGTGGATGCAGGAGGCAATCGGGCAGCACTACGGCTTTTCCACCGATGGCCGCAGATATTCCAATTGGACCCAAGGAAACAGCCTTGTGCCCGCCTTCGCCCCGAACGAGTTGAAGGCCGCCAAGGATGTTTCCGCGATGGGCGGAAGCTACCACTGCATCCTTGCGCTGGAAGGCTCTCCTTCCAGCGTTTACAAACTCGTCTACAGCCTGATCGCCGGGGCCCACTCCGTCTATGGATCGCATGAGCAGGTTTCGGGCTGCGGGAACTGGGGTAAATTCATGACGCGCTGGTCGGCCTTTCTCTGGCATCCCCGGCTCAAGCCCGTGGATAAGCCGGAGTCGAGGATTGCCGTGGACAAGCCCGGTATCTACTGGGCTCCGCTGACGCAGGAGATGGTGGACACGCCCACGCGCAAATTCACCGTCATCCATCTGGTGAATCCCTCCCCGGATGATTCCATCAAGGCGACCACGTTGCCGCCTCCCATGGAGAATATCGGCCTGAGCATCAAGCCCTCGCCAGGCGCCGAAATCGTGGGAATGACGCTGGTCCGTCCGGATTCCGAGCCCTACGCCCAGGACTTGAAGCTTGAAAAACCCAATAGCCAAGGGGCTTATGAAATCAAAATCCTGCAGATCGCCATCTGGGCGATGGTGGTCGTCGAGGAGTCCGGCACATTCCAGACTCCGCCCGAGCCTCCGCGCTTCACCAATCCGGTGGATGAAGCCGAGCTGGCGGCGGGAAGGAAGGCGCCGGCCGGCGCCTTGATGGTGGATCCCCTGCAGCAGCCGACCCGCGGCGTGACGCTCAAGGAGAACGAATCGCTGGTTGAAACCGACACTGGCTACAACAGCCTGCTTGCCAAGGAGGCTGCGGATCCGGATGCCAACAACGGTCGCGCCCAGATCCGGGAAAGCGGCGTCAAGCAGGCAGGCCACGGCCGCACCTGGACCGGCCCTTATGCTCCCGGGCGCTACCAGTTCAGCGTCAGGTTGAAGCTGAAAGATGAACAGGACCCTCCCCGTCTTCAGACTGTAAGCATGGAGGCTTGCGAGATGTTCTACGGGAAAGAGATCCGCCATCCGCGCGTGGAGTTTTCCTCCGACGAAAACACGCCACCCGAGCGAAAAATCGTCATCGACGGGAAATATCGTTATTACAACTTCGACTTGGAGTTGCGCCAGCACAGCTTGCTTCATCTGTTCATCAGCTCCAGATCCGACAATCCCGAAGGCAACCGCCTCTATTGCGACCACTTCATAGCCCATCAGTTGGAGCGCTACACCGATGATCAACTGGTCAAGCTGGTCCCGCCTCTGCAAAAACCCGAGGGTCTGCGCACTCCACAAGGGGATGCGCCGAAGAAGATCCTCCATGTGCGCGGCCAGTATTGGCAGTTATACAATGTTGAGGGCCAATTCAAGGAATGCACCGGAGTCTACGAATTGCCTGACAAATACGAGGACCTCTACAACTACGACGCGGTGGTCATCAGCGGCACCTCGCCCCACGCCAAGCTGGAGGTTCGTCAAATGCTGAACGACTTTGTGAACGACGGCGGACGGTTGGTGGTGCTGGGCGGGCCGTGGTCACTCGGCCAAGGCACTTTCCCCGGCACCATGCTCGAGAAAATCCTGCCGTTCGAAATCTCCAAGTCGCAAACGACCAAGGAGATCATTCCCTGCGATCCGCCCCTGCTGCTCGGCACCAAACCGGGAACGCCCGACGATGACAAACCCGCGCTGTTCTGGCGCCACCAGGTGCCGCTCAAACAGGGTGCGGAAGTGCTGGCTTATGCGGGCGACATGCCCGTCGCAGCCAGCGCCAAAAGTGGAAAGGGCAGCGTCGCCGTCTTCGCCGGCACCGTGCTGGGCGAAGAGAAGAAAGGCGAACTGCCATTTTGGAAATCGAAGTTCTGGCCGATTCTCCTGAATCGCATGGTCGCGCAGTGAGTATGTTATCCCAGGCCCCTATCGCTCGCGGTTCCGCGGCCCGCATTACCGGGACGTTCATTGACTTCGGTGTCGAGTTCGGCGTTCCGTCTCCCCGCTACCCCGACGCCATGCTGGCGCCGGAGTTCTGGCGGCAGGAACTGGCAGACATGCAGGCCGCCGGGATCACCGACGTTATTGTTGCCCGCATC
>CAYQJG010000028.1:0-46738 GCA_964417715.1 uncultured Lentisphaerales bacterium
GCTCATCCGCGCGCTTCCCGCCCGCCGCCCCAATCGCTTAGCCGTACATCAGGGCTTCCGCGGTGCGCTTGACAGGTGTCCAGCAGCCGTGCTATACACCGAGCATTCGTTTCACGGGCGCTTAGCTCAGTTGGTTAGAGCGCTGCTTTCACACGGCAGAAGTCACAGGTTCGAATCCTGTAGCGCCCACCATGTACGACACATCCACGCCCATCTTCCGTGCCGCCTGCGGCGTAACGGGTCGGTTGCGTGAAGCCGGCCATCAGGCTTTTTTTGCCGGCGGATGCGTGCGCGATGCCCTTCTGGGCCGCGCGATCAAAGACATCGATATCGCGACCGACGCACACCCCGGGGAAGTGGAGTCCCTCTTCCCGGGACGCACCGTAGCCGTGGGCAAGGCCTTCGGCGTGATCGTCGTGCGGGCGACCGGCGACCTGACCTTCGAGGTGGCCTCCTTCCGGGCGGATGTCGGCTATGCCGATGGCCGGCGTCCCGACGCCATTCGCTTTACCGACGCGGCCGAGGACGCGCGGCGCCGCGATTTCACGATCAACGGCCTGTTCTACGATCCCGCCAACCAGGTCATCCTCGACTTCGTCGACGGCCGCACGGACCTTGCCCGCCGCGTGGTCCGTGCGATCGGCGATCCCACCTGCCGCTTCGAAGAGGACCACCTGCGCCTGCTGCGCGCCGTGCGCTTTGCTGCGGTTCTGGACTTCGCCCTCGATCCGGCCACGGCCGCCGCCGTCGCGGCTTGCGCGCCGCTGCTGTCAACCGTCAGCGGCGAGCGCGTCGGCGTCGAGTTCACGCGCCTGTTGTGCGAATCCCCCCGTCCCTCCCGCGCCCTCGACCTGTTGCTGGAACTGGGACTCCTGCAAGTCTTCCTGCCCGAGGTCGCGCGCTTCAGGAACACGCCCCAGCCGCCCGAATTCCACCCGGAGGGTGATGTCTGGAACCACACCTGCCACATGCTGGACGATCTGCCGGCGCCGCGCGACCCGGTTCTCGCCTACGGCGTGCTGCTGCACGATGTCGGCAAACCGGTGACGCTGACCATCCAACCCGACGCCGCGACCGGCCGCGACCGGATCCGGTTCCCCAACCATGCCGTGGCCGGCGAGCCCCTGGCGCAGGCCATCCTGACACGCCTGCGCCAACCAACCGCGCTGATCGAGACGGTCACCGCGATCGTGCGGCGCCACATGCATTTCGTCGACGTTGAGCAGATGCGGCCCGCCACGCTGCGCCGGCTCATGGGAGCCCCCACTTTCGAACGCGAACTCGATCTTCACCGGCTGGACCTGCAGCACAGCAACGGCGATTTCACGACGCACGCGTTCCTCGTCCGCAAGCAGGCTGAATTCGGGGCAGAGCCTGTCCTGCCCGAGCCCTGGGTCCGCGGACGCGATCTCCTGGCTCTCGGACTGAGCGAGGGACCGGCCCTCGGGCAGTGGCTACAGCGCGCCTATGACGCGCAGCTTGAGGACCGCTTCACCGACCGCGATCAGTTGCTGGCCTGGCTGGCCGGCGAACTGCGCAGGTAGCGTTGGCGCGTGGCCGGGCCGAAGCGCTCGATCGCGTACCGCAGCATGGTGCGCGGCATGCGACCGGCATGGCGATCAAGGAACCCGGTCAGCACCGCGGCATCGCGTTTGCCGACCTCGCGCAGCATCCAGCCCGTCGCCTTGTGGATCAGGTCGTGCCGGTCATCCAGCAGGTGCGTCGCCAGCGACAGGGTCACATCGAAGCGGCGCTGCCGGATGAACGCATGTGACGCAACGATGGCGATGCGCCGCTCCCAGAGCACATCCGACTGCGCCAGGCGCATGAGCGGCTTCGGCTCGTCGCGCGACAGGAGCCAGGCGCCGACGATGTTCGGCGCCGACAGGTCGACCAGGTCCCAGTTGTTGATGCGGCCAGTCTGCGTGCCGTACGCGGCGTAGACGCGCGCCCGCGCCGACGCGTCGCCGCGCTCGAACTGACGCACCAGGATCAGCAGGGCCACGAGCCGATCCTCGTGCCAGCGCGATGCCAGCAGGCGCAGCACCTGCGTCAGCGGCAGGCCGGCGTGCTCCCTCGCCAGCGTCCGTAACGCCGGCACGTGGATGCCACGGAAGCAATCGCCGGCACCATACTCGCCCGGCCCGGTCTTGAAGAAGCGCAGCAGCGCCGTCGCTGCAAGGGGGTCGCCCAACGCAGCGAGTTGGCGGCGGAGGCCGGCGAGCGTCGCCGGCCGCTTCTCGGCGTGCACGCCCTTCTGCCTGCTTCCTGTCTGCATGGCGTCAAACGCTACGCTCCTGTCCCGCGGACGTCAAGACGGTTAGGTCCACTATTGACACCCGCGCTCATTTTCTCCAGCATGATCGGGCCGTAAGCCCCCGTCTGGTCGCACGCGGCACATCACATGAACATCACCGCACGAAAACTGACGGACCTCGCGCTGTTGCAGCGCGCCTGCGCCGTCACCATGGGGCGCGAGAGCAGTCGGGCACAACTGGACGCACTCTACGACTGCGAGCATTCACCCATCCGAACCCAGATCTTCTGGGTCGAGATGCTGGGAATTCCCAGTTTCGTGAGCGTGCACCTGGTCCGCCACAAGGTCGGCGTCGAGCATTTCGTACGCAGCTTGCGCGACGACCGCGGCGGCAAGGGCGACGAGGGCCGCGACACCCTCGTGAACCACATGATGCTGATCAACGCGCAGGCGCTGATCCAGATGGCGCGCAAGCGCCTCTGCAGCGCCGCACACATCCAGACCCGGCGCGTGATGGCCGCCCTGCGCGACGCGGTGGCGGAGACCGATCCGGTGCTGGCACGCTATCTGGTGCCGGAATGCGACTACCGCGGCGGCTGGTGCCACGAACTGAAGTCCTGCGGCAGACACCCCAAGTACGCACGTTCATTGGGCGCTTCGCCCAAAACCAAGGAGAGCATCGTCTCATGAAGGAAGTAAGACTCGGCATCGTCGGCGTGGGCGGCATGGGCGGTTCCCATGCCAACAACGTCCTGGCCGGCAAGGTAAACCGCCTGCGCCTGGCCGCGGTATGCGACATCAACCCCGCCCAGATGACGCGCTTCGACCCGGCGGTCAAACGGTTCGAACGCAGCGAAGAACTGATCCGCTCAGGCGAGGTCGACGCGATCCTGGTCGCGACACCGCACTATTTTCACACCACCATCGGCATGGATGCCCTCGCCAACGGTCTCCATCTGCTGGTCGAGAAGCCGATTTCAGTGCACAAGGCCGACTGCGAAAGGCTGATCCAGGCCGCCCAGAAGGCCAAGAAGCAGGTCTTCGGCGCGATGTTCAACCAGCGCACCGACCCGCACTACCGCAAGGTGCGCGACCTGATCCAAAGCGGCGAACTCGGGCAGTTGACGCGCGTGAACTGGATCATCACGAACTGGTTCCGGACCCAGCACTACTACGATAGCGGGGGATGGCGCGCGACGTGGAAGGGCGAAGGCGGCGGCGTCCTGCTCAACCAGTGCCCGCACAATCTCGACCTGCTGCAGTGGCTCTGCGGCATGCCCGTGCGCATGCGCGCCTTCTGCCAGTTTGGCAAGTGGCACGAGATCGAGGTCGAGGACCAGGTCACGGCCTACTTCGAGTACGCCAACGGCGCGACCGGCGTGTTCATCACGACCACCGGCGAGGCTCCCGGAACCAACCGCCTCGAGATCTGCGGCGACCGCGGCAAGGTCGTGATCGAGAACGGCGAGGTCTCCTTCACGCGGAACACCGTGCCCATGCACGCGTTCTGTCGGACCGCGAAGAGCGGTTTCGCCACGCCCGAGACCTGGAACATCAAGATCCCGGTCAACAACGGCGGCGGACAGCACAACGAGATCCTGCAGAACTTCACCGACGCGATCCTGGACGGCACGCCGCTGCTGGCGCCGGCGGTCGAGGGCATCAACTCGGTCGAGCTGGCCAACGCCATGCTGCAGTCGTCGTTCACCGGCAAGACGGTTGAGCTGCCCCTGGACGGCGCCGTCTACGAGAAAATGCTCAAGAAGCTGATCCGCGATTCCCGCTTCGAGAAGAAGGCGGGGCCCAAGGGGGCCGCAGGCGACCTGTCGAGTTCGTTCAACACGGGCGGCAAGTAACCCGGTTGTCCGGCTGAAGGACGGCCTTTCACAGCGGCGGGTGTGCGCGGCAAGCGTCGTCTCGACTGCGCGGGCCGGAGCCACCGGCGGGTTCTGTTCCACCGCCTGAATCGTCAGCGCGTCGAACCACTGCTGATGCGGCGTGAACCGCCCGCGCGCCAACCGTACGGTGCCAACACCGGGTGGCCGACCAAGGCGGTCCGGCTTTGGCGTGGGCTGCAACAGGAAACGACATGGGACTACGCCAAGCATGCCGGGCTTGACGCCAATCCAACCAATGCCGTCGAAACGCCGCGTTTGGCGCGGCGCATGGCGGTCTCGAAGGCGTCAATGTCGGGTCGGCCGACCTTGTCCTTCTGTTTGACCTGGATCGGATACCAACGGTCCTGCAACTGCAATTCGTCCGCGCCTGCCAGGACTACCAGTCCCGTTCGCTCGGTGACATGGGGATGTCGCGCATCTGGCGGCGTTTCTCGGCTTCGTGCTCCTTCTCGCGCTGCAACGCGCGGCGAAGCATCTCCTGGACATCCTGCGGCGGTTCCTGCTGCTTGGGCTCCGATTCCTTCGGTTCTTCCTTCGGCTGCTGTTCCTGCGGCTCCGGCTTCTGCTGCTCCTGATTCTGCTGCGGCTGGGGCTGCGGTTGCGGCTGCGGTTGCCCCTGTGACTTCTGTTTGGGTAGCAGGTCACGGATGCGCCACAGGTCGGCGAGGGCCTTCTGCTGGTACGGTCGGCGGTCGGCGTCCGTCGTCGCCTGGAGTGCCTCGGCCTGTAGCCCTTCGGCTTCTTCAGCGAGCTTCTCGATCTCCGCGCGCGCCTCCGGCGTCAGCGTCGGGGCGTTGGTGTCGGACTGCGCCTGCTGCGCGAGCTGGTCAGCCCAGGCCGGGAAGCTCTTGCGGAACAGGCCGGTGAGTGCGTGCGCCTCAGGCTGATCGGCACGCGCGGCGAAGACGGCGGCCCTGGCGCGGGTGATGGCGTTGCTCTGCAGGTCGATGTCCTCGCCAAGCAGCCCGGGCGGGGCCGCCATCTGGCGCCAGAGGCTGTAGGCCACCGGCTCGCCCCGTCCCGCTGTTTCGACGGCGGCGACGTCCAGATCGCGGAAGCGCCGGGCCGCAGCGCGCAGCGTGTCGCGCGCCGACTCGACGAGTTGCTCGAACGCCGCGCGTTGCTGCACGTTGGTGAATTGCGGGGATTCGAGCACCTTCTGCTTGAGCGGGATCCACAGGTCGGTGCTGGCGTCCTGCCGTACGGCAAACGCCTCGGCCTGCCTGATGAGCGCGGGTGCTTCGTTGGTGAAGGCGGCGGGGGCTTCGGCGACCAGCGCCCGCTGCTCGCGGAACATGCGCTCCAGAAGCGTGTCGGGCGGCGTCTGGCCGTGCTGCTTCAGGACCTCGGCGATGTGCGCGTCTTCGCGCGCGGACGGCAGCGGCGGCACGACGCGCGCGAGGTTGCGCTGACGCCGCGCGTCTTCGGGCGCCGACCGCAGGGCCTGCTGCACGCCTCCGCCTGCCTGTTCGAGATGTTGCAGGCGGGCGATGGCGTCGTTGGTCGAGGCGGCCTGCTTGGCCTCCTCCCAGGCAACCGACCCCAGCAGGTCCGCGGCCCGGCTACCGACGATGGGTGCGGTCGCGAGACTCTGGAGAAGCGCGGCGGCGCCGGCGCGGTCGCCGGCCTTCGCCCGTGCCACGGCCGCGTTGAACCGGTAGGTCTGCGCTTCCTCGAGATCGACGCCCCGTGCCGCCGCCAGGAAACCTTCCGCTGCTTCACTGTAGTGGCCGCGGCGATAGAGGGCCTGTGCGGCGCGTGCGCCGGCCCGCCCGGGCGGGCGGACGACTGGCGGTGCCGTCACGGTGTTGGTGGCCGCGACGGGCTTGTCGGGTGCGGCCAGGCGCGAGGGTGGAGTGGGGGTAGCCGGTGCTTGCGCGGTGGCGGCAACCACGGCGAGGAGCAGGGCAACGGCGGCCACGGGCACGGGCGGCGGACGCCGTGCCGTGGCAGGTGTCGCCTTGGCCGGCGTCGGTCGCCGGCGGCCGGCTAGACGGCCGCGGCTGAGGAGTGCGGCGACCAGCAGGAGGCCAATGGCCGGCAGCAGGAACCAACTGTAGCGTTCGACATACAGGCTTTCCATCGTCTCCTGCTGGTCGCGCGCGGCCACCTGCCGCACATGGCGGCGGTAGATGGCGCCCAGGGTAGTCTGGGCGGTGCCGGCCGTGGCCAGGGCGATGTACTGGCCGCCCGATTCTCGGGCGATGGCCGCCAGGGTTTCGTCCATCAGGCGCGTACGGACGGCTGTGCCGCGGAACTGCAGGTTGCCTTTGCCATCTTCGTTGGGGATGGTGGCGCCGGTCGGGTCGCCGATGCCGACCGTGAAGATCGGCACGCCGCGTTTGGCGGCATCACGCGCCGCGGCGAGGGCCTGATCGGCCAGGTCTTCGCCGTCGGAGATCAGCAGGATGGCATTGTGCTGGTCGAAGGCCGGCTCCAGCGCTTCGAGCGACTTGCGGATGGCATCGGCCAGGTCCGTCTCGCCGCGCGGCGCGGAGTCGGGCGAGACGCCGTCGAGGGCCTGCCGCAGGAAGGTGTAATCGGTCGTCAGGGGACAGAGCAGCACGCCACGGCGGCGGAAGGCCAGCAGTGCGGCGCGGTCGCCGGAGAGGTCGGCGATCAGGTCCATGATATCGACCTTGGCGCGCTCCAGGCGGTTCGGGTGCACATCGGCGGCCAGCATGGATCGCGAGACGTCCAGGGCGATGACGACGTTGCGGCTGCGGGTGACGGTGCGTTCGACGCGGTGCCCCCACTGGGGGCGCGCGGCGGCGACCGTCAGCAGGGCGAGCGCGGTCAGCGTGAGCGCCAGTTGCAGATGGAACGTCAGGCGCGACCGCACCGGCATCAGGCGGGGTTGCAGGTCGGGCGCCACCAGGCGGTTGAGCCGCTGCGCCGCGCGCGCCGACACCCAGCCCCACGCCATTCCGACAAACGGAATCACGGACAGCAGCAGCAGGAACCAGGGGTGGACGAAACGGATCATAGCAGGCGGCGTGTGGTTTGCATGTTGAGGGTGAGGGCGAGCCAGATCAGCAGCGTGCCGATCAGCAGCGGCCAGACGAACTTCTCGTTGTAGCGGTAGTACGACTGGCGTTCGACGCGTGTGGTCTCGAGGCGGTTGATGTCGTCAAGCGCGCGCTGCAGGCCGTCGGGATCACGCACGTTGAAGTAACGGGCGCCGGTGGTCTCGGCGATGCGCTTGAGCTGGGCTTCGTCGAGGGTGACGTTGGCGCGGCCGACCACGCTGCGCCCGAACAGGTCACGCGTCCGGAAGGGCGCCTCGCCGGTGGAACCGACGCCGATCGTGTAGACGCGGATGTTCAGCTTCCTGGCGGCATCGGCGGCGGCGTCGGGTTGCACGAGGCCGGTGTTCGATTCGCCGTCGCTCAGCAATACCACGATGCGCGTTTTCGGTTCCGCGTCCGCCAACCGGGCGCAGGCCGTGGCCAGCCCGTCGCCGATCGCGGTCAGCAGTTCCTCCTGCGATACGGGACGTCCCTGCTCGTCGGTCTGCGATGTCGGGATCTCGACGCCCTTGAGCACATGCAGCAGCGCGCGGTGGTCGGCGGTCAGCGGACTGCGGGTGGCGGCGTAACCGCCGAAGGTCACCAGGCCGACGAGGTCGTCAGGCCGCTTGTCGACGAAGCGCGCGAACGTCGATTTCACCACGTCCAGACGTGTCTGTTCGACGACGCCGGCGGGCGTGCGCTCCGACAGGTCGAGCGCCTGCATCGACCCCGAGATGTCGACGGCCATCTGGATGGCGATGGCGTTGACATCGCGGCGTTCGCGGGCCAGGAAGGTCTGGGGGCGGGCGGCGGCGGCGATCAGCAGTAACGCACCGAGCAGGAACAGCGCCGGCAGCACGCGCGCCAGCGCCACGCGCCAGCCGGTGGTGGTCGCCGGCAACCGGTGCGTCGGCGCGAACAGCACACCTGCCACGCGGCCGCGGCGGTAGAGCCGCCACGCAGCCGCAGCCCAGGGGAGCAGCAGCAGGAAAGCGAGTGGTGTGGCGAAGCGGAACATGAAGAGGTGCCAGGGTTCAGGGTTCAGGGTTCGGGGGCCGAGGTCCAGGTGTCGAGGTCGCGGCATCAGCGTTCACTGGTCCCTGAACCTTGAGCCCTGGAGCTTCCGTTGCATCTGTGACGATATAACCTTTTGCGGTGTCGACTGCGCCGGCGGCCAGTTGAGGGGTCGCTTCCTGGCCGGCGAATTTCACCAGGTCGGAGGATTCGAGGAACGTGCGCAGGCTGGACAGCACCGGCCGCGTGAAGCGCGGGTGGCGCGTGGCGGCGGCGAGGAACTCCTCGGTGGTCTGCTCCGGCGCCCGGATGCCGTGGGTGCGTTCGATGTAGCGCCGCACGACCATCGTGAGTTCGATATAAAAATCCTTGTAGAGCCCCTTCTCGACCAGGCCGCGATGCAGCAGGCGGTCGAGTTCGGCAAATGCGCGCTCGCGCGGCGAGAGCCGGATCTCGCGCACGTGCCGCTTCAGGCGCAGGAGGCCCCAGATCAACGCCGCCAGCACAGCAGCGGCCAGGAGTGTCACGCCGACCCAGGTCAGGATCGCCAGCGGGGTGGGGCGTATCCAGATCGGTTTGGCGTCAACTTCCGGATCGCCTGTGGCAGGTGTCGGCGCCGGGGCGGCGGGGAAGATGACGGGCCGCGTGGCGAACCAGGACGTCAGCGGCGGCTGGCGGCGGGTGTCGCGCACTTCCACGGCGAACGGTGCGAGCCGGTAGTCACGCGCCAGCTCGGGCGTCAGACGCCAGCGGTACTCACGGCGCGTCTTGTCGCCGGCGACGACCGGATCGCGGGCGAAGTCCTCGGCCGAAGAGAAACCGCCGAAGCGGTCGCGCAGGTCGGGAAGGATGGCTTTCAGGTGGGTTGGCGTCGTGACCGTCAGGGTCAGCATCAGATCGCGGTCGGGGCGCACGTCGGCCGGTTCGGTCCGCAGCTGGATGTCGACCTCGCCCCAGGAGAGATCCTGCTGGAAAGCCTCGGGGACGGATGCCGCGCGGAGGGGCAGGGACAGGAGAAGGACAAGCAGCAGGGCGCAGGCGGTGGGTGGAAGGTGGATGGTGGATGGCCGGGACAACCCCAAACCGCAGAATATCGAATAACGAATGTCCAATGTCGAAGTGCCTCCGATCGATACCGATGGCCCCTTCGACATTCGTAAATCGACATTCGGCAATCTGCGGTTCCCTCTTCCGGTCCAACTGGCCGCAGGCCAGCGGCGGGACTGAACCCTGAACCCAGAACCCTGAACCCTCCCTCTCATGCGCCCCTCCTGGCGCGTTTCTGGCGGCGCTTGAAGAGCCTGTGCACATCGTCGATATAGGGGCGGTCGGTGGCGAGGGCGAGGGTTTCAACGCCGCTGCGCCGGAGGTGCCGCTGGAGCGTCTCCTGCTCGGCCAGCGCGTTCGCGTGGAACTGATCCCGCAGGCGCCGGGAGGAGGAGTCGACCAGGAACAGTTCGCCGGTTTCGGGGTCCTGCATCTCGATCAGGCCGACGTCCGGCAGATCATTCTCGCAGGGATCGGAGATCGGGCAGACGATGACGTCGTGGTGACGCGCGAGGATGCGCAGCGGGCGCTCGTAGTCGCGGTCCTGGAAGTCCGAGACCAGGAAGACGATGGCCTTGCGTTTCTGAACCGTGTTGAGGAAGCGCAGGGCGCCGGCGATATCGGTGCCGTGGCGCGTCTCGCCGGCGGCCAGCACTTCGCGGACGAGCCGCATCACCGCGGTGCGTCCCTTGCGCGGCGGCACGGATTTGACGATGCGGTCGCTGAACAGGATCAGCCCGACCTTGTCCTGATTGCGCAGAGCCGTCATCGCCAGCAGGCAGGTGATCTCGGCCGCCAACTCGGATTTCGGCCGGCTCCCCGAGCCGTACACCTGCGAGCCGGAGACGTCGACGAGGAAGAGGATGGTCAGCTCGCGTTCCTCGGAGAAGCGCTTGATGTGCGGGTGCCCCGTGCGTGCGGTCACATTCCAGTCGATGCTGCGCACGTCGTCGCCGGGCACGTACGGGCGCACCTCGTCGAATTCGACCCCCTGGCCCTTGAAAACCGAGTGGTAGTCGCCGGCGAGGCGCTCGTCCATGAGCCGGGCGGTCATCAGGCGGATGCGTCCGACCTGCTTCATCAGGGCTTTGGTGTCGATGGACATAGTGTTCAGCGGGTGACTCGGTATGCCGTGTGGTCTTCCCTGACGACGCCGGCATGATGGGCCGCCGCTTGTTCGGCCGGCAGCAATTCCTTTGCACGGGATTGCCAATATGCCAGTTCTGCTTTCCGGGACATACTCTTGGTGGTCTCGTATATCCGTTTGGCCCCCCGGTGCATCATTTCGACACAGTCAAACGACTTCGTCTTCATCCTCGATCACCTCCTGCGGCGTGAAGATCCCAATCTCGCCGTGGCCGTTCTTCCCATTCACCGCATTGTACAGAGAGATGCGGCGCGTCCATGATCTCGTCGGCAACGATCAGCGACACAACCAACAGGAAACGACCGGAAGCAACCTCTACAAAGAAGCGTTTGGTCGCCCGCGCGAAATCCGCGTCGAACACACCCCCGAACACGGATGTATCCACATACACGCGAATTGCGGGTGTTCTCTTCAAAAACCTGCCCGACCTTTCACGCATCCACTGTCGTTCATTTTCCCCGGTCTCTGGTCAAAACGCCGAACACTCAAGGAACAGGCAACTCGCCCAGGACGCGGGCGACCAGCTTGTCGGCGGTGAGTTCCTCGGCCTCGGCCTCGTAGGTCAGCATGAGGCGGTGGCGCAGCACGTCGGGGGCGATCTCCTTCACGTCCTGCGGCGTGGCGTAGGCGCGGCCGTGGATCATCGCGTTGGCGCGCGCGGCCAGGTTCAGGTACAGCGTGGCACGCGGCGAGGCGCCCATCTGGATCTGGTTGGCGAGGTCGTCGAGTTTGAACGCCTTGGGGTCGCGCGTGGCGAAGACGATGTCGAGGATGTACTCGCCGACCTTCTCGTCGCAGTAGACCTGGTCCATCACGGTCCGCAGCGTCTCGATCTCCTGGGCCGTCACGACCGGCTGCGCCTCGCTCTGCTGGCGGCGCGTGAAGCGCGCCATGATGCGTCGTTCGTCGTCGCGTGACGGGTGTGTCAGAATGCACTTGAGCATGAAGCGGTCGACCTGCGCCTCGGGCAGGGGATAGGTGCCTTCGTGCTCGATCGGGTTCTGCGTGGCCAGCACCAGGAACGGGTCGGGCAGGCGGTAGGTCGTGTCGCCGATCGTCACCTGGCGTTCCTGCATGGCCTCGAGCAGTGCGCTCTGCACCTTGGCCGGGGCGCGGTTGATTTCGTCAGCCAGCAGCAGATGGGTGAAGACCGGACCCTTGCGCGGCAGGAACGTGCCGTCCTTGGGGTTGTAGATCAGCGTGCCCACGACGTCGGCGGGGAGCAGGTCCGGGGTGAACGAGATGCGCTGGAACTGGAGCCCCAGGACGCGTGCGAGCGTGCGGACGGCCGTGGTCTTGGCCAGGCCGGGCACGCCCTCCAGCAGGATGTGCCCGCCGGTTATGAGCGCGATGAGGAGCCGGTCGACCAGGCGCTCCTGGCCGACCAGGACCTTGCCGACTTCCTCACGGATACGGTTCAGGACGGCCGTCTGGTCGGCGATGAGGCGGGTGGTTGACTGAATATCCATGGCGAACCTACTTCTTGTCGGTCGCGCTGTCGACGGCATTGGTCGAAGCGGGCTTGGCTTTGACGAGTTCGGCCCGTGTGCGGGCCATATTCTCGGCGGTATAGGACGAGATCAGGAAGGTCCATCGCGACAGGTTGCCGTTCTGCTCGGTGACCTTTTGCTCCTGCGCCGCGCGTGCGGCGTCGTTGGTTGTGGCCGGGGCCAGGCCGACGGTGAAGCGCGTATAGCGTTCCGATCCGCCCGGCGCGGCCGCACCCACCTGGGCCGTGTACGACTCGCCCGTCTTCAGGCTGACGCGGTAGACGTGCGCCGTATTGAGACCCGTCTCCACGGCGGTGAGCGCGGGATTGGCCACACCTGCAAATCGCAGGTAGCTCAGGGCGCTCTCCACGCCGTAACCCTTGCTGCTGTCGAACTCCTCCTTCTCGGTCAGGCCTTCGATCTTCAGCGTCCCGCCCGTGCGGTCGAGCTTCACCGTCTGCCCGTCCGGGGCGGTCATCTCGATCATGGCGATGTCGGACGAAGGGACGTTGAACAGGTCGGCGTCGACCCATTCCTTGGCCTCGGGGTCGAACGGTTCGAGGGCGTCCTTGACCAGGAACACGGTGTCGCTGCCGTCGCGCGCCACGTAGCGCCCGTCGGGCATGCTCCAGCCCATGCCGCCCGTCGCAGCCTTCTGGCGCTTGGGCCCGAGTCGCAGGGTGGCAAGGGGTTTGCCCTTGGCATCCTGCAGGTCCACCAGCGTGACATCCTTGTCGGCGAACTTCATCCCGCGTTCCACATCGCCGATCTTCATGTCCTTGAGGGTCAGCAGATTCTGGCGGATCTTCTTGAAATCGGCCGGATAGCCGAACAAGTTGGTCACAGACCAGGACTCGCCGTTGTGCGCCACGACGACGGCCTGGCCGCCCTTGTTCAGTTCGATGCGCCGGATGTCGTTGACGTTAAGGCCGGCCAGAACCGGTTTGCCGACGTCGGACGGGGGTGCCGCGCGCCGGCTCTTCGAGCTCCATGCGGCCAGCCCGACGAGCATGGCCGCGACGATGATCAGCATGAGCAGATGATTGGTTTTCACTAACTTGGTCCTCAGTGGCAGGTTGGTTGATCGTCAGCGAATCACCGGCGCCGGCCGCGCAGCATGTGGCGGCCCACGCCGAACGCGATCACCAGCAACGGGATGAGCGCGATGTTGATGGTCTTGACGCGCACGCCAAGCGACTCGATGTCCTTGTTCAGACTCTTGCGGACATTCTTGAGCTGGCGATTGGTCTCCATTTCCTTCTGCTTGAAGCGCTCGATGGCCTGCTGCTGTTCGTCCGAGAGGATGAACTTCTGCGAGCCCTGCTTCTGCTGTTGCAGGTCGGTGATCTGCCGGCGGGTCTCCTCGAGCGACCGCTGCAGCTCCTCTTCCTGCTGTTGCCACTCGACCATCGCCTTGTACTCGAGTTCGTTCACCACGTCGAAGGGGCGGTTCGAGCGGCCGCGCGAGCGGATCAGGATCAGCTCCTCGCGTCCGGCGGTCTGCTCGACGGCATTGCCGAGCAGGGCGATGTTGTTGTTGATGGGCTGGACGGTCTGCATGCCGAACATGCCCTCGGCGGTCTGGACGCAGAAACGGTCATACAGGAAGTCGGCGTCGCCGAAGACCAGCACCGTGCTCTCGCCGGAGACGAGTCGGTTGGGCACGCTGTTGGTGTCTCCCGTCGCGCCGTCCTCGCCGGCCGGTTTGCCATTGGGGAAGGCGGTCTTGAAGGTGCCCTTGAGGCGGGCCGCGAGCACGTGCCGCACCTTGTCGGGCTTGAGCTGTGCGCGGATCGCCGCCATGCCGAACTGCGCCCCGCTGGCGTCCACCAGGCAGGCCGCGTCGGAGGACCAGATGATCGGCGTGAACTGCAGGGCGCCGCCCGTCTTATCGACCACTTCGCCGGCGAAGGGGAACATGATCTGGTCAAGCTGGCCGGCCAGCAGGTCGTCCTTGTTGACGTTCTGGGCACCCAGCGAGAGAAAGACCGGACTCTCCTCGACGCGTCCACCTCCGCCCAGACGGGTCACGGCCTTCAGGTCGGCGACGAGCTTGGCGGTATCGAAGCCGACGCCCCAGGCGTCGAACAGCTTGCCCAGCGTGGACGGTCCCTGGCCGCCGCCGCCCATGCCCATCATCATCATGTTGGGGTTGGCTGACGACTCCATATCGGCCACGTTGAACGGATCGGCGCAGACGATCAGTTTGCCGCCGCGCAGCACGAACTGGTCGATCGCGAAGAGGGTCTTGTCGCTCAGGTTCTTGGGATGCACCACGATCAGCGTCGTGATCTCGCTCTCGATCGCGTCGACATCCGAGTTGACGGCCTTGACCTCGTAGTCGCGCTTCAGTTCGCGGAACGTGGTCCAGGGCTGGCTGCCGCCGCGCGGCTGGCCGGGCATCATCATGGGGGCGGCGTCGCCGAGGACGTTCAGGTTGCCGCTCAGCACGCCGACGACCGGCTTCTGTGGCCAGGCCGCGCGCGTGATCAGGCGGGTGAGTTCATACTCGAGCGAGGCCTCGTTGCGCGGCGAGAGCGCCGGGATGGCCTGCTCCTGTTCGCCGGACTTGGCCACCACGCCGAAGAACATCGGCGGCGCGAACATGCCGATCGGCTGCCCCTCGATGCCGTAGCGCTGGGCGCTTTCCTCGGCGTCCGAATCGGGCTTCGGGTCGTACACCTCCAGCACGATGCGTCCCTTGCCCGCAAGCTGGTACTCGCGCAGCAGGTCCTCGACCTGACGGGCGTAGGACTTGATGAACATCGGCGCGTCGGGCGAACTGCTGCTGAAGTAGAACTTCAGCGTTACGTCGCGGTCGAGCTGTGCGAGCAGCGAGCGCGTGCCCTTGGAGAGCGTGAAGAGCCTGTCCTGCGTCAGATCCTTGCGCACGCGCAGGTTCGAGAGGATCAGGTTGACGGCGCCGAGGATGAGCAGCAGCAGGACGAGACCTGCCGCGCCGGAGCCGAGTTTGACAATCTTCTTGTTGGCGGAATTCATGATTCGGTTCGTCTCCCGAGGATGTTCAAGAAGCCTTGCGGTTGTCGATCACCACGTGCGCGGCTGTCAGCATGAAGACCATGACGCCCGTGTAGTAGGCAATGTCGTAGAGGTCGAGCACGCCGCGCCGCATGGAGTCGAAGTGCTGCATGAAGCTGCACGACGCCACCAGGTTCACGATGGCGGCGGGCGCCCATTTGGCGAACAGGTTCGTCACCGGCTCGAAGCCGGCCAGGTTCAGCATCAGACAGGCGCCGAGCGCGATCACGAAGCTGATCACCTGGCTGCGGGTCAGTGCCGATGCGAACGTGCCGACGGCCACGGAGGCGCCCGCCAGCAGGAACGAGCCGATGTAGCCACACGCCACCGCGCCCAGATCGGGGTTTCCGAGATAGGCGGTCGTGAGCACGATCGGGAAGGTCAGCGCCAGCGCGATGCCGATGAACGACCAGGCGGCCAGGAACTTGGCCAGCAGCGTCTCGGCCAGCGTCACCGGGAAGGTGAGCAGCAGTTCGATCGTGCCGGTGCGGCGCTCCTCGGCCCACAGCCCCATCGTTGCGGCCGGCACGAGCAGCAGGTAGACCCACGGGTGCCATTGGAAGAACGGCCCGAGGTTGGCCTCGCGCCGCTCATAGTAGAGCGCGACCATGAACGTCAGGAAGCCGACCAGCAGCAGGAAGGCGACCATGAAGACATAGGCCACGGGCGAGTTGAAGTAGGAACGGAACTCGCGGCGGAAGATGGTGCAGACGTTGCGGCTACACATGGGCGGCGACCTCCTCGGTCATGGTGAGTTTGCGGAAGACATCCTCAAGCCGGCCGTTCGGGTCCTTGGCCTTGAGCTCGGCGGGTGTGCCGTTGGCCACGATGCGTCCCTTGGCGATGATGATCGCGCGCGTGCACACGGCGTCGACCTCTTCGAGGATGTGCGTGGAGACGATGATCGCCTTCTCGGCGGCCATGGCCTTGATCATCTCACGGACGACGAACTTCTGGTTCGGGTCGAGTCCGTCGGTGGGTTCATCCATGACCAGGACGGGCGGATCATGCAGAATGGCCTGCGCGAAGCAGGTGCGCTGACGGTAGCCCTTCGACAGTGTCTCGACCGTCTGGTTGCGGACCGACTCGAGGCGGCTCTTGCCGATCGCCTGATCGACGCGGTCACGACGCTCCGATCCGGTGTAGCCGCGTATGCGGGCCACGAAGTCGAGGAAGTCAGCCACCGTCATCGACGGATAGCTCGGCGCATTCTCCGGCAGATAGCCGATGCATTTCTTGGCGCCCACCGGGTCCTGCAGGATATCGTGGCCGCAGATCACGGCCGTTCCGTCCGATGGTGGCAGGAACCCCGTGATCATCCGCATGGTGGTGGACTTGCCCGCCCCGTTGGGTCCCAGGAATCCCAGCACTTCACCCTTTTTGACGGTGAAGGAGACGCCTTGGACCGCCTGGATCGGGCCAAAGCTCTTTTTCAAGTTGCTTACGGTCAGCATCCGTGGTCACCTTTCAACTCTGTTCGGACTCTCGCACGCCAAACACCCGCCTGACGCGAAAAGAAACCTGACGGGCCGGTCCAGCCGGTCCGCCGATATGGTTGCGCAAGATAGCAGAATGTGTGCCATGTCGCCAGTGTGGATGTCGTCCCCTGTTCTGCGAGAGGTGGGCGCGACACCTGCCGCAGCGGCACGCCCGTGGGCCCCGGCGCGGGCCGCCACGCGAACCGCCTGTCTCCACCCATCCCATCCGCGCCGTACGCGACAACGCCGTGGACGGGCCGGTTTCACGCGTGCTTTTTCCGGCCCGGTCCGCGACGCGGATACATCCATCACCTGTTGAGGTTATCGCGCGCATCGGTTGTGTCGTTCCGTCCCCTCCAGTTGCGGTCCGTCGGCACCTTCCGCACACCCTCCCGCCGCAACTCTCGCAGAACAGGGTCGTCTTCAGAACGACAGGCCGTGTTCCTTGACCTTGCGCTGGATTGTCCGGCGCGAAAGCCCCAGCTTCTCGGCGGTCAGGGTCCGGTTGCCGTGGTAGCGCGCAAAGGTCTGTTCGAGCACCTGGCGTTCGATCTCGGCCAGGGTCATCCCCTCGGGGAACGACACGGCCGCGCCGCCCGTGCCGCCCGCTCTTCCGGCGTCCGGGATGTTCAGCGCTTCGGCGCGCAGGATGGGGCCGGAGCAGAGCAGCACGGCCGATTCCACCACGTTGCGCAATTGGCGGACGTTGCCGGGCCAGTCGTACTGCTCCAGGCGCGCGTAACAGGCCGGTTCGACACTCGCAACCGTGCGGTTGTGTTCGGCCGCGGCACGCGCGATGAAACGGTCGGTGAGCGGCCGGATGTCCTCGCGCCGATGACGCAGCGGCGGCAGCGAGATGGTCACCACGTTGACGCGGTAGAGCAGGTCCTCGCGGAAGGCGCCGTCCGCGATCAGTTCATGCAGGTCGCGGTTGGAGGCCGAAACCAACCGCACGTCGACCTTGAAGGCCTCGCGTCCGCCCACGCGGCGGATCTCGCGCTCCTCGAGCGCCCGCAGCAGTTTGACCTGTACGTTGGCCGGCGCATCGCCGATTTCATCCAGGAAGAGTGTGCCGCCGTCGGCGCGTTCGAACGCGCCGGCATGCTGGCTTGACGCGCCCGTGAAGGCCCCCTTTTCGTGGCCGAAGAGTTCGGATTCGAGCAGCGACTCGGTGAAGGCGCCGCAGTTGACCGCCACAAACGCGGCCGACGCGCGCCGGCTGTCGGCGTGCAGCGCCCGCGCCACCAGTTCCTTGCCCGTGCCGCTCTCGCCCAGGACCAGCACGGTTGCACTCGTGTCGGCCAGGGCTTCGATCTGGCGCAGCACGCCCTGCATGGTGGGCGACTCCGAGACCATCGCCGTGGCTGTGTAGCGCTCGCGCACCGTGGCGGAGAGGCGGTCGACCTGGCGCCGCAACTTGCTGGTCTCGGACGCGCGCCGCAACTTCGACTGGATGTCGTCGAGGTCAAGCGGCTTCGTGACATAATCGTAGGCGCCGGCACGCATCGCCCGGACACTCGACTCAACCGAACCGTAGGCGGTCATCACGATCACCGGCACGTTGGCGTCCAGTTGGCGGATGCGCGTCAGAACGTCGATGCCGTCGATATCCGGCAGCACGAGATCGGTCAGCACCAGGTCGGGCCGCAGGTCGCGGAACCGGTTGACGCCGTCGATCCCCCGCGCCGTCAGCGTGACTTCGAATCCGGCGTCCTCGGCGGCGTCTTTCACCGAGCGCGCGCCGTCGGGATCGTCCTCGATAATCAGGAGGGAAGTTTTCATGTTTTACTCAGGTCTGCGCTGGGTGAACAGTGAGCAGCAAACAGTGCTTTGCTGTTCACGGTTTGCGGTTCACGGTTCACGGTTCACGGTTCACGGTTTGCGGTTCACGGTTTACGGTTCACGGTTGACGGTTCGCCATCGGCCGCCTTCAGCACCACCCGCATCACCGTGCCGCCTCCCTCGCGCCCCAGCGCGGCGATCTCGCCGCCGCATTTGTGGACAGCCGTGCGCGCCAGGAAGAGTCCCAGTCCGGTGCCTTCCGGGCGGCTCGTGACGAACATGTCGAAGACGCGGTGGCGGTCGCGTGGCGCGATGCCCGGGCCGCGGTCCAGCACGTCGAGGGTGACACGGTCGCCATCGGTCCGGATGCCCACCTCGATCTGGCTGCCGCGCGGCGAAAACTGGATCGCGTTCAGCAGGATGTTGATCAGGGCGCGACGCAACGCGAAGGGCGCCGCCGCGGCATGCGGAGCGGGCGACGACCACAACCGAGTGACCTGCACGCCGGCCTGTTCCAGGCGTGGCGCGAGCGTCTCCAGGCACTCGTTCACGCACGCGGCCAGGTCGACCGGTTCGAGCGCGTCGGTAGACGGTCGCGCCAGGTACAGAAACTCCTGGAAAACCCGGTCCATCCGTTCGATCGTGCGGCTGATGCGCCCCGACAGTTCGGTCAGGCGATCCTGGCGCGCACCGCCGGCGTGCGTCAGTTCACGCTCCAGCATCTGGGCGTCGAGCCGGACGGAGGACATCGGGTTGCGGAAGTCGTGGACGATTCCGTTGGCCAGCACGCCCGAGAAAGCCAGATGCTCCTCCTGTCGCGCCTGTGTCTCGCGCCGCCGGTCGCGTCGGACGGCCCAGGTGAACAGCAACAGGCAGAGGCCGAACGCCGCCGCCACGGTCAGCACCGAGAAGCGGAAGAGCGCCCGGATCGCCCGCGCCGCATTCTCTTCAGCATCGCCGACCACGGATCGCTGCAGTCCGATCTCAACCGCCGCCGTGCCGCCGTCCGGCAGGGGGATCTCGCGCCTGAAAACCATCACGGGAACAGCGCGTCCGCCCAGTTCCAGGTTGCCACTGGTGACGCTCACCGGTGCGGTCTCCAGGCGCGGCGATGTGTTGGCAACGGCTGCCTCCGCCAGGCCGCTCGTCTGGCGGTGGAAGAGGGTCTCGCCATCGCGCGTCACCGAGACATATTGCAGTTCGTTCTGCGCGGCGTGCAGGCCTGCCACAAGGATGCTGAAGTGGCGCCATTGCGTGGCGGTCATATTCGTGTTGGCCAGTCCCTGCAGGCCCGCCAGGAACGTCGCCAGATCCTCGCCCTGCGCCAGCACCGTGCGCGTCGCCGTCACGTGTGCGACACGGCCCTGCAAGCGGTGCAACTGCCACAGGCTCGCACCTGCCGCCATGGCGCCAAGCACCAGAAAGATCGCCGACCAGAAGGTCAGCGAAAGGTGGCCACGCGGTGCTGGGGTGGGTTGAAGCATGTGAATGCCTGTGAGCAGTTGGTGTGCCGATTGAAAGAATAGCGCCCGTAGCCCGTTTGTCCAACCCAAACGCGACAATTTGTCGCGTCCAGGTCGGACAGATTGTCGCAGCGGGGCGGTTTGGCGGCAGAACCGCAGAATGTCGAGTAGCGAATGTCCAGTGTCGAAGTGCCCATCGGCACGACATCGGCGGCCCTTCGACATTCTGCGGTTGGCTGTTGGATATTCTGCGGTTTTCCCTGAGCGATCCAACTGGCCAGGCCAGTTGCGGGACTGAACCCCGAACCCTGAACCCTTTCCCCATCTTCCCTGCGCCGCGTGGCATGTGTTCTGCTAAGATTGAGCCGCGGACGATCAGGCAGGCACATCATCTTGAGCACACTGAGACATCAGATCTGGCGATGGCTGGACAGCGCGTTGGTAGCGGCTGTGTTCGTGCTGCTTGCCGTTCTGGTATATAGCCGATACGGTGGCGCCGTCTATCGGGCCGAGGCGGCGCATGATCCCGGGCCGCCGGTTGTCCAGCACGCTGCGCCTGCGTTGCGAACGACACCTGCCACGGCGACCCTCGTTCCGTTGCGGGTTGGGGCACCGCAACTGCCGTGTGACGTTCGTCCGCAGTGGCGCGAACAGGGCGTGCGTGACGTGGAGTGGGACAAACTTCCGCCTTCGCCCGGGCTGGACATGATCCAGACGGATCGTGGCTATGTCGTGGCCTTCAGTCTGCCGCGCGTGCGCGACGAGGACATTCGAATCGACTGCGTGCGCGGCTCACTGGATATCCGGGCGGTGGTCCGCGATGCCGACGGCAAAGCGCAAGGCCAGGCCTTCCGTCGCATCCGGCTGCCGGTCGACAGCGTGGCGGATAGCGAACTCCAGCGCGCCTTCAGCAACGGCGTCCTGCGCGTCTTCATCCCGCGCACGCCACAGCCGTAACCGCCTCAACACTTGACGGCCACGCGGCGGCCCCGGCGTGAACTCTCGATGGCGGCGAAGACCATGGCCAGCGACTTGATGTTGTCGTGGCATTCGCCCTGCGGCGTGGCGCCGCCTCCGATGGCGGCGATGAACTCCTTCAGCGCGCCGTGCTGGCCACCGGCCGGGATCTCGACGTCCTGCACGTCGAATGCCTGCCGCGGCCGGTTGAATCCCGTGTCGCCGGTCACGACCTCGCCGCGTGGCAACTGATCGCGTTCGTAGATGATCGCGCCCGTCGTGCACTGGAAGCGCCAGTCGCCTTGCCAGGAGGTGTGCATCCCCTCGGCGCACCAACTGCCGCAGTACGTGAACCGGATGCCGTTGGACATCTCGAAGATGCAGGACGCTGACACGTCGCCCTTGTACCACGATCCGGTCGGGTTGAACTCCTGCGCGTAGACCGAAACAGGGTCGGCGCCACTGAGCATGCGGGCCAGATCGAAGTGGTGGATCGACATGTCCAGGATCAGCGGGCTTGGCATTTCGTCGCGGAATCCGCCGAAGTGGCAGCCCATGAAGAAATCGCACGTCAGCGTCGTCAGCGCACCGAGTTCACCCGACGCCAGACGGCGCTGCAACGCGGCGTGCCGTTCGACGTAGCGTCGCGACTGGCTGACCATGTAGATGCGACCGGTCTCCTCCGCGACCTTGACCATGCGCCTGGCCTGGGCCATCGAAGCCGCCATCGGCTTCTCGCCGATCACGTGACACCCGCGCCGCAGGGCCTGGCTGGTCACTGCGCAGTGAGCGTCGGGAATGGTCAGGTCGACGACAAAGTCCGGCCGCGTGCGTCGCAGCAGTTTGCCCAGGTCGTCCGACACCTCGGCTGACAGGTTGTGCTTCTGCGCCTTCTCGCGCGCCCGGTTGGTGTCGATGTCGACGATGCCGACGACGTCGACGCCCTCCGCAATCAGCGGCGGAAACCAGGCGCCGGAGATGCCTCCTGCGCCAACAACGACGGCCTTGAGATTGGGCATGGGTCTTTCTCCTTGTATGCTTACGGCAAGTCCGCATCCGCCAGCAGCGGCAGGGCGGCGTCCTTTGGCGAGACCTGCACGTCGTGCAGGGGCCAGTCGAGGGCCAGTGTGGGGTCGTTCCAGCGGATGCCGCGTTCGGATGGCCGGTGATACTCGGCCGTACACTTGTAGAGGAAGTGCGCTTTCTCGCTCAGGACAACGAATCCGTGCGCGAATCCCGGCGGGATCCAGAGCACGGCGGGGGCGGCATCGGACAGTTCCACGCCGACTGATTGGCCGAACGTCGGCGACCCACGGCGGATGTCCACCGCGACATCCCAGATGCGGCCCTCGACCACCCGCACCAGCTTGCCCTGGGCATGCGGCGGCAACTGGTAGTGCAGTCCGCGCAGCACGCCGCGCCGCGAGCACGAATGGTTGTCCTGAACGAAGTTGGCTGTGATTCCCTGCGCGCGGAGAACCGACGCCTTGTAGGTTTCAAGGAAAAAACCGCGTTCATCGGCGATGGCCGGTGTGTCGATCAGGATGACTTCCGGCAGGGCAAGGGGCTTGAGTGTCATGGGCTGCAGCGATCATGGGTTGCGCATGAATGTCCCTCCACTATGCCGCAGCCGCCGGCGAAAATCAACACCACGCTGTTCATTGGGCTCTCCTCACACGTTCCGACTGGCTACAAAGTCGCAGCGGCGCGCTCGGGGGCCGCGCCCCATCCCGAATCGGACGAATTGCTCAACCCGCGCGTGCTGGCCGCATCGGTCTCGCCGCCGGCACGCCCGTCCAGCACGCCGTCGACGGCCGCGATGGGCGTGAACGCGATGATCTGGCCGATCAATTCGCGGGCGACACCTGCCACGCGGCACGCCAGATAGGGACCGCTCCAGCCGTGGCCGTGTCCGCCGGGTGTCACGTGCTCGATGACCACCTCGACCGGCCGGCCCACAAATGTCGCGGCGAAGGCCTGCCGCTTGGGAGCCAGGAGGTCGATCAACGCACGCGCACGCGCCTTGCGTTCCGCCCTCGGCACCGCGCCCGGCAGGTCCGCGGCCGGGGTTCCCGGTCTCTCGCTGTAGGGGAACACGTGCAGGTTGCTGAACGGCCAGTCGGCGACCAGCCGGCGCGTATGCTCGAAGGCTGCGGGTGTCTCGCCCGGAAAGCCGGTGATGATGTCGCATCCCAGTCCCAGATCGGGGATTCGCGTCTGTGCGTATGACAGAATCGCCTCATAGTCGCCCGGCGTGTAGTGTCGTCCCATGGCCCGGAGCACGTCTGCGTCGCCGCTCTGCAGAGGCAGGTGCAGGTGCCGGCAGAGCTTCGGACAGGACGCCATCAGGTCCACGATCTCGCGTTCGACGGTCGACGGCTCGATCGAACTGAGGCGGATGCGTCCGATGCCGTCGAGTTGAGCCAGCGCGGCCACGAGTTCGGGCAGGTGGCGACGGCCGTCGCGGTAGCACCCCACGTTGCAGCCGGCCAGCACGATCTCGCGGTACCCGGCTGCCAGCAGGGCTGCGCCTTCGACCAGGCAGGCATCGAAGGGGCGACTGACCGGTCCGCCGCGCGTGTGCGGTACGATGCAGTAGGCGCAACCGAAGTCACAGCCGTCCTGGATCTTGAGCAGTGCGCGTTTGCGGCGTGGCGCGTGTCCCGCATCCGCGCTGGCAGGTGACGGTTCGGGTCGCGTACGGCTCACGCCGGCCGTGACCAGGTCCACCAGACGCGCCTGCGCGGCGCGCGGCACCAGCAGGTCGACACCTGCCACGACCAGTTGCGGCGGGTCCGCGTCGACCGCGCAACCGACGAGTGCGACAAAGGGTTCGGCGTGCGGCGACGCATGTGTCTGCCGCTTGATGCCGCGGGCCACACGCAGGCCGTCACGTTCCGCCGTGCGCGTCACCGCGCAACTGTGGACAATGACCGCATCGGCGGGCGCCCCGAAGGGGACCACCTGCCACCCGGCAGCCGCGAACTCGGCCGCAAAACCGTCCGTTTCCGCCTGGTTCAGCCGGCAGCCGAGTGTTTTGAAAGCGATTCGCACGCACGGAAGGATAGCTGCTGAACCGCTGCCGTCAACTCCAGGAACCACTGCTCGCGGTGCGACCTGTGAGCGCGCCGGCCGAGCCGGACGGCGCCGTCCTACGGCTCGCCACGCGGCGGCTCGTCATGCGGCGGCTTGTCGACGCCGCGCGCACGGCGCGTCTGTGCGATGGCCTGCAGGCGATCGACGGGTATCTCGTAGCCGACGCCGCACATGTGACACTGTACGCATGCGGGTTTGCCTTCGGCGATCATCGCGTCCAGTTCCCGGATCTTCATTGAGCCAAGCAGCGACTCCACGCGCGCGCGCGAGCAGCGGCAGGCGAACTTCAGCGGACGCGGCGTTTCCGCAGTCACATCGGCCAGCCCCAGGGTTGTGCAGACGGACACCAGCGAGCCGCATGACTCCAGCGACTCCAGCACGGTTCCGTCTTCGATCAGCGCGACGATGCGCTCAAACTCGGCAGGGTCGCCATCGGGCAGGCATTCCACCGCGAATCCGCGCGACAGGTCGACGAATCCGCCGTAGGTCAGCGCACCCAGCTCAAACGCGACGCGACGCTGCAGCGACTGGCGGAAGTAGCTCTCCAGCGCGCCGCACACGGTGGCGGGCTGGACGTCAAAGGAGGCTTGTCCAATCAGGCGGCCGGGCACGGACCGTATGACCTGCGCCGTGGCCCGGTCGCCCAGGGCTTCGTCGCCCTCGATGTCATCGCGGCGGTCCAGATCATCGATGATCTTGACGTGCGTGTAGCCGCGCAGGGAGCCGTTGCGGTTGGCCTCGACGAGCAGGCCGCGTACCGGGCCCGAGACCTGCATGCGCAGGGTGACGGTCTCGTCCGGTTCGACGAGTTCGGCGCCCAACAGGGCCACGCCGGCGAGCGCTTCGGCCAGCACGAGGCCGGCGGTCGGGCCGCAGAGGTGGCCCTGTTCGAGGGCGCGGGCCGAGTCGGTGGCTTCGACGTGCGTCACGCGCAGCCGCGCGGTCGGGCAGTAGCCGACGGTCAGCAGGTCGGACGATCTGGGCATGATCATGGTTGGTCTCCGTGTTCGGCGACCAGTTGCTCGAGTTTGGTCGTGAAGAGGACCTGTACGATATCCATGCGGCGTGCCTGCCGTTCCAGCGCCCACAGGGCGAAGGCCCACTTGGCGCGGAATTGGAATGCCGGATTGACATTGGGTTCGAAGGCGTCGAACTGCTCGCGGCGGCTGATGTAGTTCCAGTTCATCTCGCGGATCCGCCCGGCGAACCCATCGAGAAAGCGGGTGCGCAGCGGCTCGATGCGGATGAAGTCGCGGTGCGCGAGCCAGAACGCGTGGATGACCTTGGCGTAGCAGCTGGTGTAGAACTCGAACACCGCCTGCAGGTTGGCCGGCGTCCAGGCGGTGTCTTCCCATCCCAGCGTGCCGCGCGCAGAGCAGAGGTGCACGCGGAGCGGCATCTCCCGCATGCGCTGCACGTCGTAGCCGAACTCGATGATCTCCTTGCCCTCGCCGAAGCGGCAGTTGCGCGTCTGCGGGATGTACTTCTTGAGCACCATGTTCTGGGCGGCCGCGTCGCCGGCGAGCGCCGCCACGGCCAGGATCGTCTCGGGATCCTCGGCGCCCTCGGCGCCGCCGCTGTCGGAGGGCAGCAGGAAGCGGCTGCGGGGGATGGCGCCGAAGGCCTCGCCCGGGCAGCGGCTGCGGATGAAGTAGTGCACGTCGCGTTCGCTGCGCCGGTCATGCCGGGCCAGCAGGTGGTAGGATCCAAAACTTGCCCCCAGGCAGCGGAAGGCCTGCACGCGGGCCATCATGTAATTACCATAGCCCGAGCCGGTATGCGCGAGCCGTTTCTCGATCAGGCGCGTGCTGAGCGGCATGCGGTTGGTCTTGTATACGATTTCGCGCGTCGCGCCGTGCCCGAGTGTCGTCTCGTTGACACCGCGCACCTCGTAGAGGTTGACGTAATCGATCATCTCGTGGTGACTCAGGCTGGCCGCCACATACTCGATGATGGCCCGTGAGCGGTCGTCCGCGCCGGGGTGCACCTCGGGGCGTCCGCCCCGGTAGGTTGCGCCGGGCAGCGCCGTGCGCCGGTCATCGAAGGCGGGCGTGACCTCGTCGGGCGTGCCGTAGTAGATCTCGCCGGTCAGGTGCTTGTACATCGTCTCGACGAAGGCGTCGCTGGCCTCATCGGCCAGTTCGGGCGCCACGAGCGACTGGCGGAAGACATCGCTCAGGTGCTGCATGGCCGCCACGACATCCTCGCGCCCGAGTCGGTTGAGCGTGATCCCCTCGATCAACTGCTCGATCTTGGGGATGATCTCGCGCTCCGCCTGCCCGGGGCGCAGGCCGAACAGCTCGATCTCGTGGTGGCCGTGGAACTTGTCGCTCCGCATGTACGACCCCTTCAGGCCCTCCGGGATCGCCACCAGTTCGCGCAGGCAGGCCACGAAGGATGAGTAGTCGCTCTCCACGTGCTGGACCAGTTGGCGGAAGTCCGGATAGGTCAGGAAATGCACGCCCTTGGCGCTGTGGTGGTAGTGCAGGCAGGTGCCGATGCGCGCGCGGCTGGCGTGTAACGCAAGTTCCATCTCTTTGCGGGTCCAGGCCAGCGGCTTGATGCGCCACTCCTGCCCCTGCCGGCGGTAGTAGTCAAGGGTGACGTCGGTGCGTTCGGCCAGCACCACGCGATCGAGTGCCAGGCCCATCATGCTCCGCAGCCAGTCGTCGGCGTCGACCACGCGGCGCGTGGGCACATCGCGCTGGGAGATCTCGATCGTGTCGCCGACCACGTTGGCGCACACGACGTCGTGCGTCATGACGGCGGTCCGGCGCTTGGGTGCCACGCGACCCAGGTTCCAGAACTGGCCGCCGAGCAGCGGAAGGGCGGCCACGCTGTGGTTGCCGCGGGTCAGCGTGAAGACGAAGCCGGGCGCGCCGGACACGAGGACGGACTTGCGCACGATCAGGATGGGGTCGCGGTCCTGGCGTTCCGCCATCGCCCAGACGCCGCGCTCAAGCACGAAGGTGTCGCTGCCCCAGTCGAAGGCCAGGAACACGCGGTCCTGTCCCATCACGCGCAGGGTCACAACCTCGGGTTTCCGGCGCGCTTCACGCCGGATGCGGCCGATCAGGCTCCAGATGACGTTGGTCATGTCGGTTTCTCCGCGGCCGCCGCCGGTGCGCGCGCCGCAATGTCAGCAGACAGCGATGCCAGGCCGGTCAGGCCGCAGACGGCCGCCATCTCGCCCAGGCGCTCGGCGGCCGGACGGATGTGCGCCGCAAAGGCGTGCAGGCCCATCGCGTTCAGGCGGCCATAGGCGCCCAGCGCCTGCGTCAGACGCTGCACCGCGGCCCAGGGGAACAGGTCGATGACCGATTCGCCGTCCGGCACGCGCTCCGCATAGCGCCGCAGCAGGTCGGTGCGCAGGGCAGGGGGCAATGCGACGTAGGGATCGCACAGCAGCGAGGCCAGATCATACGCCGCCGGTCCGAGACGCATCCCCTGGAAATCGATCAGGGCGATCCGGCGGCCACGGCACAGCACGTTGCTGGACTGAAAGTCGCGGTGCACAACCACGCGCGGCGCGTCACGCAGCCGCGTCGCAACGGCCGCCAGTTCGTCGCCCACGCCGGGCGGCAGCGCGGTGCGTCCCAGCCAGCCGCGTACCAGATGGTTGGCGAACAGCTCGTGCTCCCAGTGGAACACCGTGGTGTCGAACGTCGGCTCCAACTCGGTCTGGCGTGTGCGCACCAGGTCGGTGGCGTGGGTATGCAACCGGACAGCCGCGGTCAGCACGGGCGCGTAGAGCGCCGCCGCCTGCGCAGGCGTCCGCCGCATGCGGGTCTCCATCGAGATCTCGCCCCAGTCTTCCAGCACGAGGGCGCGCGCGGCAGGCAGGTCCACCAGGACGCGCGGCACGGGCACGCCGGCCTGGGTCAGCAGACGGGCGTGCGCCGCATAGCGCGCGTTTTCGGCACGTTCCGTTGAGTAGCAGATCAGGATGCCCGTCGCGGAGCCGCAGGCCACGCGCCAGAAGCGCCGGTTGGAACCGCGTTCGCCCAGCCAGACCGCGGATGTGTCCGCCAGCGGCCATCCCAGTGCGGCGACGGCCAGGGGCAGGGCCGGCTCGGGGGGACGGGCCGCCGGCACGGCGGCGAGATCATGGCCGGACACCTGCCACGATGCGGCATCGGCCACCACCGCGCGCACCAGCCGCGTGCGTGGGCCGCCCACGCGGGCCCCAGGCCAGAGCACGACATTGCGTCCGACGGCGCCGTCGGCGAGGGTCGCCGTGGGCGCCAGGCAGCAGAATACACGGCTGCGCGCCGCGGCCCGGTCCAGCGTGCGGGCATACAGTTCGCCGCCCGGACGCCCGGCCTGCGCAAGCCGCTTCACCTCGGCGTGCGTGGCGAGGTAGGCCTGCAGCGTGCCCGCATCGTTCCAGTAGCTGCCCGGCACGGCGACACCTGCCACATGCCGCCCCTCGTTCAGGCCGCGCTCATAGGCCGACACGATCGAGCAGGCGGGCTGATCGGACGGCAGCAGGTCGATGACCGCCGGCGACAGCAGCTGCAGGCCGCAGAAGGTGGCCGTGCCCGCCGTGCCTGGTCGCATGCTGCGGTACGTTGTGATGCGACCGGTGGCGTCGGTCTCGACCGTGCGCGGACCGCGGCGCGGGTCAAGCCAGGCTGCGGCCCAGTCGCCGCTGCGCGCGAAGGCGCGCGCCAGCGGTTCGGGCGACACGCTGAAGGCGATGTCGGCATTGACCAGCCAGAACGGCTCTCCGCCCAGGAACTCGCGCAGCGGCCGCAGGGCGCCGCCCGTTCCCAGGATGGCCGGTTCACGCGAGAAGGTCACCCGCGCCGGCCCCGACCGGGCGGCCAGCCACTGTTCAATCTGGTCCGGCAGCCAATGCAGGTTGACGGCGATCTCGCGCACGCCCCAGGATTCCAGGCGGGCCAGTGTGTGTTCGATCAGCGGGATTCCCCAGAGCGGCAGGAGCGGCTTGGGCTGAACCCAGGTCAGGGGGCGCAGTCGCACGCCCAGCCCTGCGGCCAGAACGACGGCTCTCTTCGGAACTACGGACATGGTGTCAGCCTATGCATCGGGAAAGACGGCGTGTGGCACAGACCCCAGCGCCTTCCCCGAAAGTATCCCCTCCCAACGGGATGCGTGCAAGGACGAACTGGTGCTTTTCGTTGTTGCTTTCCGCCCCGTAATCGGCTACTTTCGCTAAAGATTTTTACGTGCACTAAGGAGCGACCCATGAATATGAAACGTATGATTGCTTTTGCGGCCGGCAGCATGCTGGCCGGGGTAGCCGTGCAGGCGGCCGAACAGGCCGATCTCGGCCGCTGGTATGTGAGCCCGGGCGTCGGCGTCGTCGTCTTTGAGGGCGATCAACCGGCCAAGAAGGGCGCCATGGGCGTCATGCGCGTGGGCTACGATTTCAGTGAGCGTCTGTCGTTCGAACTGGGACTGCTGGCCGCGCCACACCTTGAAAACGACTTCAGCAACACGTCCGGCGTGTACTTCAACAAGGCGGCCCTCTATGGCGCCTATGGCGATGTGCTGTTGCACCTGTCGCGCTGGGAGCGTTTTGACCCGTACCTGACGTTGGGCGCCGGCTATCTCCGCAGCGACGACCGCATCCTGGCTGACCGGCAGGAAGGCGCGATTTCGCCGCGCATCGGCGTGGGGGCGATGTGGCATCTGAACGACAGCGTGTCATTGCGCGCCGACGCCTGCGCGATGGGCGCCATCAACGGCAGTGTCGAAGTCTATCCGACCTTCGATGTCGGCATGGTCTATCGTTTCGGCGGAGCGCCGGCCGCGACGCCGGCAGCGGTGGTCGCCGGGCCCGTCGATACCGACGGCGACGGGCTGACCGACGAGCAGGAAGCGCGCATCGGAACGAATCCGCGCGACCCGGATACCGACAAGGACGGACTGACGGACGGCGAGGAAGTCAACATCTACAAGACCGATCCGCTCAACCCCGATACCGACTACGACCTGCTCAAGGACGGACCGGAAGTCAAGCAGTACAAGACGAACCCGCTTGACCGCGACACCGACAAGGGCGGCGTCTATGACGGGCACGAGGTGCTCGAGGACGCGACCAATCCGCTCGTGGGCTCCGACGACCTGATGATGTTCGAGCTGATGATCAACTTCGAGTATGACCAGACGATCGTCAAGCCCGAGTATATCCCCGAACTCAAGGTCATCGCCAAGGTGCTGCAGCGGCACCCCGAGTCCAAGGCCAAGATCGAGGGTCATGCCGACCGCAAGGTGCGTTCGAGCGAGAAGTACAACCAGGACTTGTCCGAGCAGCGCGCGAAGAAGGTACTGGAACTCCTGGTGGCACAGGGCATCGACGCGAAGCGCCTGACGTCCGAAGGCTTCGGTTTCCACCGCCCGAAGGTTCAGCCTGATCTGGTCAACGGCAACCCGGAGAATCGCCGCGTGGAAGTCTTCCTGACGAACGCGGGCGGTCTGCCGGGCAAGGAAGCCATGATCAAGTCGATGGAGCAGACCAAGTAAGCAAACCGTCGTAGAACGACCGGGACACGGTGTGGGAGGCCGCTGGATGGGTTACGAAAGTCCCCTCAGCGGCCTTCCATCTTGCTGGGGAAGGATCATCGGGGACGAGCATGCGGATTCTTGAGCGCTACGTCACGGGATCTTTCCTGTCTGCCCTCCTCCTCGGATGGCTTGTGTTGACGTTCGTGCTGGCCGTCGGACTGCTCGTCAAAGTGACCGGCCTGATCGTGCGCGGTCTGCCCATCGAACTCGTCGGCCGCTACCTGCTGGCCGGCATCCCGGAGACGTTCGGACTCACCATCCCGCTGGCGGTGCTGACGGGTGCGCTGCTGGTGTTCGGACGGCTCTCGGCCGACAGTGAGGTCGCCGCGATGCGCGCGTGCGGCGTCGACCTGCTGCGGATCATGGCGTGGCCGCTGCTGGTGGGCGCCCTGCTGAGCGGCTTCTGCTTCTACGTCAACAACGAGATCACGCCGCCGAGCCACGAGACGCGGCGCCGCCTCACCGTCTCAGCCGGCGTGGGCGTCGGGTTGGACATGCTTGAGCCCGGTCGTTTCATCGAAGACTTCCGCAACATGAAAGTCTGGTTCGAGTCGCGTTCGGGCAACTGGCTCTCCAATGTCATTATCTTCGACAGCAGCCAACCGGGACTGACTCGCGAGATCCGCGCCGAGCGCGCCCGCGTCGAAGCGCGCGGCGACGACATTGTGGTGGACCTCCAGCATGTGCGCGTCGACCCGTTCCAGGCCGACCGTCCGGGGTTTGCCACGGCTGACCGCCTGACGCACGTCATCCCGGACGCCCTGAAGGTCCGCAAATACGAACCCAAGACCAAGGACCTGCGCCTGGTTCCGCTGCTTCAGGCCATGGGTCGGATCCGCGCCGGCACGAGCGGGTTGCCTCCCGAGGCGACGGGCGGCGCGCTGAGCGAAATGCGTTTTGAATTCCATCGCCGGCTGGCGTCGGCATGCGCGCCGTTCTGTTTCGTGCTGATCGGCGTGCCGCTGGGTATCCGCGCCCAGCGACGCGAGTCGACCATTGGCGTGGCCATCGCATTGGTAGTCTCGTTCGGTTTCCACGTGGTGCAGATCCTGGCCGAAGCGATCTGCCGCCAGCCGATGACCCAGTCGCACGTGATCGTCTGGATTCCGGTGGCGGCTTGTCTCGTGATCGGCCTGGTGCTTATTCCGCGCAACCGGTGACCATCTCATATGAATCCTAACAAAACAGGGGCTGCCGGACGGCCGGCCCGGGGAGGAGCCCCATGCGGGTTCACAATATCGTCGTGGCAGGCAAGAGCGGAGCCGGCAAGCAGCCGCGCAATGACGTCCTGTTGGCCAAGTACAACCTGACCCAACTCTCGACCGGCAACATCTTCAGGGAGTACATGGGGGCCTACGGCAAGATCCGCGAGCATGTCAGGACCGACGGGTTGTTCGTCGAGGGGTGTTTCGCCCCGGATGTGGATATCAGGAGAGCCTTGAGCGGCGCCGCTCAGGCTGCCGGCGTGCCGGTCGAGTCGGCGGTGTTGGGGTTCAAGGCCGCCCAGTATGTGGACCTCGGCAAGTTCGTGCCGGACGAGATCACCAATGCCCTGCTGGCGGCCGCGTTCAGGAAGAACAAGGGCAGGGGCTTCGTCCTTGACGGTTACCCGCGCACGCCGGAGCAGGCCGAATTCCTGCTCAACCTTGCCAAGGAGAGTCAGACGCGCATTGACCTGATTCTGCTTGTGGAGAACGATGATGAAACCATCATCAAGCGTACCGTCGGGCGCCGTATCTGCTCCGACCGAACCTGCGGCAAGGTATTCCATCTGAAGCACAAACCGCCGCGCGCCGATGGGACGTGCGTGGTCTGCGGCGCCAAGGTGATCCATCGCTCGGATGATACTGAAGACAAAATCCGCACCCGGCTCAAGGAGTATGTCGACAAGGCCTTGCCGGCCATCGCGCGGCTGGTTGCCGCGAACATCCCGTTTGTGACCGTCCCCGGCAACCTGCCGGAGTTCACTGACGCCGCGGTCCAGAAGAGTGTGCTGGACGCCATTCGGATGGTGCTGGGCGACTGAGCGTGTTCTGCCGCAGCGGACCTACTGTGTGAGCAGATCCTTCTGCGTTTGCTTGCCGCGCAGGCCGCGCTCGACGAAGACCGTTTCGCCGCTGGCGGGATCGAGCCCGGTGTAGTACATGGCCGTGGACCAGGTCGACGGCGTGGGTGTGAAGACCTGCACCTGTTCGGGCAGCAGTTTCAGGTGCTGCGAGGCAAAGTGTTTCAGACGTAGCATGTCCGCCTGGGTGCAACCGGGGTGCGCGGCGATGAAGTAGTAGGTCAGGAACTGCTTGAGGCCGTGCCGGGCGCTGATCGCCTCGAAGCGCGCGCGGAAGGCGAGCAGCTTCTCGACGCCCGGCTTGGCCATCAGCCGCAGGACCTGCGCTTCGCTGTGCTCGGGGGCGACCTTGAGCTGGCCCGAGACATGGTGCGCGACGAGTTCCTCCAGGTAGGCGTCGCCGTGGGCTCGATCCGCGAACACGAGATCGTGGCGGATGCCCGAACCGACGAAGGCCTTGCGCACACCGGGCAACTGGCGCAGGCGCTGCAGCAGACGCGTTTGCGGTCCATGGTTCACGGGCAGCATGTGGCAGGTGTCCGGGTAGAGACAGCGCTTGTGCGGACAGGCGCCGCGGCTGGCCTTGCGCTCGCACTCGAAGCCGTACATGTTGGCTGTCGGGCCGCCGACATCGCTGATGATGCCCTTGAAGCGGGGGTGGCGTGCGAAGCTCGCGGCCTCTGCCAGGATGGAGGCTTCGCTGCGCGAGGTGACCCGCCGTCCCTGATGCAGGGCGATGGCGCAGAAGTTGCAGGCGCCATAGCATCCGCGGTGCGTCGTCAGCGAGAACCGGATCGTGTCCAGCGCCCGTACCGGGCCGCCTGCCGCGTCGTGCGGGTGCACATCGCGCTCATACGGGAGTCCGTGGACGCGGTCCAGTTCGGCTGTTTCAAGGGGTGCAGCCGGCGGGTTATGCACCAGCCAGCGTGTGTCGGTGCGCTGGGTCATCGGCTGTGCCGTGACCGGGTCCTGCTGGGCGCTGAACGTCCTGAACAACTCCAGGAAGGCGTGCCGGCCGGCGGCGTCGTTCGTCGCCACGGTCGCATAGTCGGGCAGTTCGACGGCATCGGCGGGCTTGTCGGCGCCGGCGTAGCAGACCCCGCGCAACGCACGCCAGTCGCGGCCGTCGCGCAGGCAGGCCGCGAAGTCAACAACCGTGCGGTCGGCCATGCCGTAGAGCAGGGCGTCGGCCTTGGCATCGAACAGGATCGAGCGCCGCACGCGGTCGGACCAGAAATCGTAGTGCGCGATGCGGCGCAGGCTGGCCTCGACGCCGCCCAGCACGATCGGCGTGCACGGCCGGAAGGCGCTGCGGATCAGGTTGGCGTAGGCGATGCAGGCGCGGTCGGGCCGGCGTGTGTTCGCGCCGCCGGGGGTGAAGTCGTCGTCCCGGCGTTTCCGGCCGGTGGCCGTGTAGTTCGCGACCATGGAGTCGACGCACCCGGCCGAGACGCCCCAGAACAGGCGTGGCGCACCGAGGCGGCGGATATCATCGTGCGTGCGCGTGTCCGGTTGGCCGATCACGCCGACGCGGAAACCGGCGGCTTCCAGCACACGGCCAATCAGCGCCACGCCCGTGAACGGACTGTCGATGTAGGCGTCGCCCGAGACCAGGATGACATCAAGTTCATCCCAGCCCCGGCTGCGCAGGTCCGCGCGTGTGGAGGGCAGGAACATGGGGCGGATCAGACCGCCGGGGCGACGATCACATTGCGGTCGTCGAGACGAACGACCTTGGGCTCGTGGCGGCGCGCTTCAGCCGGCGTGAGATGGCAGAAGACCATGATGATGATGCGGTCGCCGACCTTGCCCAAGTGCGCCGTGGCGCCGTTCAGGCAGATCACGCCGCTGCCGCGCGCCCCGGGGATGGCATAGGTTTCGAAGCGATTGCCGTTCTCGAGGTTGGCGATCAGAAGCTTCTCATGGTGGCAGATTCCGACCGCATCCATCAGGTCCAGGTCGATCGTCAGGCTGCCTTCGTACTCTTTCTCGGCCTGCGTGACGCGCGCATGGTGCAACTTGGCCTTGAGCATCGTGATCTGCATCAATTCGTCTCCTCAGAACAGCTCCTGATATTAGCCCGACCTGAATGGGAATGCAAACCAGTTGCTGAACCGCGCCAAACCGGCTGCTAATGGGTTGCGCCCGATCCGTTGGGAGCAGTAACATCACGCGCATGCACGAATCTGCGTTCGCGGGCCCCGCCACCCCTTTTCCGCCGTCCGAGTATGAGGCCCGCTTGCGGCGTCTGTTGGGGCGCGTGCGCGCCGCCAGGCTCGATGGCGTGTTGCTCTTCGGTGAGATCACGCGTCTCTACTACACGGGGTTCGATTCCTCGAATGGTCTGCTCGTGGTGGGTGCCAGGGACGGCATCCGCTTTCTGACCGACGCCCGCTACCTGGCCATGGCCAAGCGCCGGCTGCCGTTCGTGCCTTGCGACCTGCTGCGGCGTGCAGCCGCGGAGCAGGCGCAGCTGGTCGAACTCACCTGCAACTGGCACCGCGTGGGCTATGAAGGCAGCCTCGCGGCCAGCCGGCTTGCGTCGCTCCGCGAGAAGCTGGCCTATTTCGACGAGTGGGTGGATGTGGGGTCGGTTCTGGCGGCGCAACGGTCCGTCAAGACGCCCCGCGAGCAGGCCGCGTTGCGGCGTGCCATCGCAGCCAACGACCGGATGCTGGCCGCCGTTCTGCGGCAGGTGTCTGTCGGCATGAGTGAGTGGGAAATCCGCAACCTTGTGCGGCGTGAGGCGGACCGCCTGGGGCAGGGGGAGTCATTCGAATGCATCCCCTGCGTGGGCGCCAGCGCGGCTGAACCGCACCACCATGCGGGGCTGGACCGGTTGCGCGCGAATCAGCCGCTGCTTCTCGACCTCGGTCTCAAGCTGGATCACTATTGCGCCGACCTGACGCGCACCGTCTGCTTCGGCCGACCCGGTGCGCTGTTGCGCGATGTGCACCGCGTGGTGCTGGCGGCGAACCGGCGCGCCGTTGCCGCAATTCGCCCCGGCATGACCGGCGCGGATGTGGACGACGTGGCGCGCCGCATGATCACGAAGGCCGGCTACGGCAGGGCTTTCACGCACGGGCTGGGTCATTCCCTGGGGCTGGAAGTGCACGAGTCGCCGTCGTTCGCGCCGGCGTGCAAGGAGGTGATCCGCCCCGGCATGGTCCTGACCGTCGAGCCCGGCATCTACCTGCCTGGGCGCGTCGGCGTGCGGATCGAAGACGTGGTGCTGGTGACGCGCTCGGGATGTGAGGTCCTGAGTCAGAGCCCGCGGGAGCTTTCGCGCTTCTGACTTCCAGCGCCTACAGGTGCGGCGCCTGCCAGCTCTTCGCGGTGTAGCCGTGCAGCTCGATGCGGTTGCCGTCGGGGTCCGCGATCCATGCCTGCCACGATTCGTCCATTCCGAGCTTGGGGTCCGTGCAGGCGACGCCTTTCGCACGGAGTTCGACGACCGTCCTGGCGACGTCGTCGACTTCCAGGCAGATGTGGCCGTAGCTCTGCTTCTCGGCCTTGGGGCCGAGGTCGCCGCGGAACAGTTCGATGAATGTGCGTCGCCCCAGGCGCAGGTAGACGCCGTAGCGTGTGCCGTCCTCACGGCGGAATTCGAACGCGACCTTGAGCCCGAGCTGCTCGACATAGAAGGCCAACGCACGGTCCAGGTCCGGGACAAGATAACAGGTGTGAGCGATGCCGGTGATCATGGGTGGTGTCCTTGTGTCCGTGGTGCTGCGCTCTGCGGGCCGTTGGTGCTGAAAGCAGAAGGGTTCAGGGAGTCAGGGTTCAGGGAGATGCGTGACTCCCAACCGCCTGAACCCTGAACCCTGGTCGCCTATGCCCGCGCTAGTTCTTGCCGCGGCCCTTGACGCCCGCCGCCGTGGCGGCGTTGGCGTGCGCTTTCTCATGGGGACGCAGGTCGCGCGCGGCCTGACCGGCGCGCCACATCTCCGAGTTGCGCATTTCGGCGAGTTCGACCTCAAGCAGCTGCTTGTAGTCCGGTCCGCCGCAGGTCCGCATCACGCGACGCGCCTCGGACTGCGTCTTGACCGCCTTGTAGAGCGCCTTGAACACCGGCAGAGTCGCCTTCTTGAACTTCGGCTTCCAGTCGAGCGCGCCGCGCTGGGCGGTGGCCGAGCAGTTGGCGTACATCCAGTCCATGCCGTTCTCGTCGACCAGACGGATCAGGCTCTGCGTGAGCTCTTCGACCGTCTCGTTGAACGCTTCGCTGGGGGTGTGGCCGTTGTCGCGCAGCACGTCGTACTGGGCCTCCATGATGCCGGCGAGGGCGCCCATCAGCACGCCGCGCTCACCCACGAGGTCGCTGGTGACTTCGTTCTCGAACGTGGTCGGGAACAGGTAGCCCGAACCGATGGCGATGCCCAGCGCGATGGCGCGTTCCTCGGCCCGCTTGGTGGCGTCCTGCGCCACGGCGAAGCTCGAGTTGATGCCGACGCCGGCCAGGAAGTTGCGGCGCACCGATGTGCCCGAACCCTTGGGGGCGACGAGCAGCACATCGACATCCGCCGGCGGCTTCACGGTGGTCAGCTCGCGGTAGACATAGCCGAAACCATGCGAGAAGTAGAGCGCCTTGCCGGCGGTCAGGAAGGGCTTCACGCGCGGCCACACCGACTTCATGGCACCGTCTGCCACGAGCATCTGGATGATGGTGCCACGCTCAGCCGCCTCCTCGATGTCGAAGAGCGTCTTGCCGGGCACCCAGCCGTCCTTCTTGGCGCGTTCCCAATCCTTCGGGAAGGACTTGGCCTGGCCGATGATGACGTTGATGCCGTTGTCCTTCATGTTCAGCGCCTGCGCCGGACCCTGAACGCCGTAGCCGATGACAGCCACGACTTCCTTCTTCAGCACCTGCTGGGCCTTGCGAAGCGAGAACTCTTTGCGGGTGACGACGGTCTCGACGACGCCGCCAAAATCGATCTTTGCCATGCGAGGGAACTCCTTATATGCAGCCGGACCTTTTGGTCCTGACTTGAAAAGGTTTTGATTATGGCCAATTGCCGCGTGAAAATCAAGTGTGGTTTGCCCTGCCGCCGATGCGATATGATTGTGTCCTCATGCGTATCCTGCAGATCATCCCCGGGTCGGGCGGGACGTTCTACTGCCAGAACTGCCAGCGCGATCTCGATCTCGTCCGCGCGTTGCGTGGCGCCGGACATGACGTGCTGGTCATGCCGCTGTACCTGCCCCTGTCCGCGGGTCACGCCGACGAGCGCGAGCGGACACCGGTTTTCTATGGCGCCGTCAGTCTCTTCCTGCGCCACCGGTTCGGTGCCCTGCGGCACCTGCCGGCGTGGCTGTGGCGCGCGCTGGATGCGCCCCCGGTGTTGCGTCTGGCTGCGCACCAGGCCAGCCGCACCCGTGCCAACGGACTCAGCGACCTGACCGTCTCCATGCTGCGGGGCGAAGACGGCCGCCAGGCCGCCGAACTCCGCCGCCTGATCGACTGGCTGCGTGCCGATCCGCGGTCGCGTCCGGACGTTGTCTGCCTCTCCAATGCCCTGCTGCTGGGTCTGGCTGGCCCATTGGGACGCGAACTGGGCTTGCCGGTCGTCTGTTGGCTGCAGGATGAGAATGTATGGCCCGACGCCATGCAGCCGAGCGATTCGTCGGCGATCTGGTCAGCCATGCGCGACCGGCTGGGCGACGTCGACGCGTTCTTCTCCGTGAGCGACACGTTCACGGCGCTGATGTCCGGTCGCCTGGGCGCGCCGCTCGGGCGCGTGCAGACGATCTACCCCGGTGTGGATCCCGCGGCCTTCCGCCCGGCTGTGCCGCAGCGCGGGCCGCCTACGATCGGGTTCATGTCGCGTCTGGCCGAGGGCGAGGGCTTCGGACTCTTCGTCGATGCCTTCCTGCGGCTGCGTCGGCACCACGCGCATTTCGCCCAGGCGCGCCTGCGGGCAACGGGCGGCTTCATGGGGGATCGTCGGTTGCTGGCACAGGTTCGGAGCCGCCTCGCACAGGAGGGTGCGGGCCATGACGCGGTGATCGAGCCGCATGCCTTTGCCACGGATCGGGCCGGTTTTCTGTCCGAGCTCTCGGTGCTCAGTGTGCCGGCCCTGCGTGGCGAGGCATTTGGAACGTACCTGATTGAGGCGATGGCTGCGGGCGTGCCGGTGGTGCAGCCGCGTCTGGGCGCCTTCCCGGAGGTGCTGACGCGCGCCGGTTGCGGCGTGCTGTACGCGCCCAACACGCCCGAGGCGCTCGCGGATGCCTGGTCGTCGCTGCTGTCTGATCCCGCCCGCTGCGCGGAAGAAGCCAGTCGCGGACGCGCCGCCGTGGACCGCCTGTTCACGCTCGACCGCATGGCCGGCGAGGTGGCCGGCGCGCTCGCGGACGTCGTGGCCCGTCATCGTCCGAAGGCGGCCGCCGTGCGGACGGCCGTGGGCGTCGCCATGATGTTTCTGTGCGCCCTGGCGGGCACGTCGGCAGCCATCGCCGCCCCCGCTGCAACCACTCCGGTCGTGGCAGCCGCCCCCGCTGCACCCGCCGGCGCCTTTCGTCGCCTGTGGACCTGGCAAGGTGACAAACCGGTGGCCGGCGAACCCGTGTGGGATGGCACAGGCTGGATGGCGCTGACGACCGGGGGTCGCCTGACGGCCCTGGATGCAGACGGGCGCACCCGCTGGAGCATATCCTCCACGAATGCGCCGTTCCGCACGCGCCCCTCGGTGGTCGCGGGTCGCGTTGTGGCCGTGTCCGCCGCAGGCGTCGTCTGTGCGTGGCGGGTGTCGGACGGCGCGGCCCTGTGGCAGGTGTTGCTGCCGGGCACTTTTGCACACGGTCCCGTGGCGTCCACGGCAGGCGTGTCGGCGACGCTGGCCCTGGTTGCCCCCGCCGACGGTCAGATCTTCTGCCTGGACGCGGCCACCGGACGGCGCGTCTGGACGTCCGAGCCGACGCAACGCACCGATGGTCCGCTTGCCGCCGGCGCCGGGCTGCTGGCATTCGGCAATTGCGATGCCGCCGTTCATGTGGTGGCTGCCAGCAACGGCGTGGCCGTGGCCAGCGTGCCCGTCGGCCGAGAGAGCCAGATGGCCGGCGGCGTGGTGATCGCGGGCGGACGCGTCTTCGGCGGCACGCGCGATGGTTGTCTGGTCTGCGTTGATGTCGCCGGTGCGCGCGTCGTATGGTCGGTCAAACTGGCCGATAGCGAACTCTTCACGACGCCCGCTGTGGATGCCGCCTGCGTCTATGTGGCCACCGATGGCGGCGATATCGCGGCGCTGCGGCGTGAGTCTGGCGCGACGGTCTGGCGCCGCAGTGTCGGTGCCGGTGCGGGGTCGCCGTCGCTGGGCGCCAAGGCGCTGTGGCTGGTCTCCGACGGCCGCGTGCTGGCTGTGAGCCCTGCGGATGGTCGCGAGGTGTTTGCGTTCGCCGCCGGCGATCGCGTCGGCGATCCCGTGGCGGCCGGCGGACAGGTGGCCGTGGTCGATGACAACGGGGGCCTGATCGTGTTTGGCGAGTGAGCCGTTCACCGGCATCCTCACCTGTGTTACAATGGTGGCATGACAATGGTAATCGTCAAACCGCCTGCCAGGCACGACACGCCGCCCGCCGGGCTCGACGTGGCCAAGTTGCTGCGGGGTTGTCGGGATCGGCTGTTTGCCTGCCAGTCGCGGGCGGCTGCACGGGGCCTTCCCCAAAGCCTGTCAGGCGTCGTGCGGCGCGGCCTGACCGTGTTCCTGATGCTGGTCTTCTCCGGGTTGCTGGGGTACCTGCCGGGCGTCGGCATCGCGCTGTTCAGCGGCATGACCCTTGCGCTTCTGCTGACGTTCGGCATCGCCGTCGCCGCAGTTGTGCTGATGTGCGCCGCGTACCAGCAGGTGGCGTGTGTGCTCGGCCACTTCGCCAGGGAGGTCTTCCATCTGCCAGCGGGCGATGCCGCCCTTGACGCCTCAGTCACGAAACTGGCCTGGCATGTCGCGCTGCTCGTCTATGCCTGCCTCGTCTATTGGATATCCACATGGGCGATCAACCCGATCATCCTCGTTCTGACGCCCCGCAGATGGCCCTACATGGTCATGGATATCACCAGTCTGGCCGTGGCCGTTGCAGCCATCGTCGGCATTCTGATCGCCACCTCGCCGCTCTTCGGACGCGTCGGCGACTCGGTGGCCCGGCGCGTGGTGGCCGGTCCCACCGAGCCGGCCGCAGACGCCCCACAGTCCAAGTGCCCTGGGTGCGGCGTGCTCTATCCGGATGGGAGCCGGTACTGCGCGTTCTGCGGCAAGGCGCTTACCTAGGCGTCACTCCCATTTCCCGGCATCCGGGTCCGGGTTCGTGAAGTCTTCCGGGAACTTCCCTTCCGCGATGCCGCCCGTCGCATCGGTTTCGGGCGGGTCGAGTTTCCAGGGCGTCCGCGGGAAGACCTTGGTGGGGAATGTGCTCTGGCCGATGGCCTTGCGCTTCTCCAAGCTGTCCATGCAGGCCCGGATGCACCCCTTCGCCCCGCAGAGCGCGAAGTAGCCGCAGTGGCTCTTGATCTGATTATAGAAGGGCAGGATCGCTCTGTCAGGGAACTCAGGCGATGGCGTCCACGTCGAATGTGGCGCCGGGTACGTGAGTTTGTAGGCCGCCTCCTCGGATAGGTTCGAGTGTCGCACGTCCAGCATCAGACCGGGAAAGTCCTTCTTCAGGAAGGGCGAAACCTCGTAGTTCATGCCGTGGTGTGTCAGCGTGCAGCGACCCATGTGAACGTCGCCCCACTGATAGGTCTTGTCCGCGATCTTAATCTCAATCGGCGGACGTTCATCCTTCTTCGGAATGGCTCCGCCGGGGCAGTCCTTGACGCAACGCATGCAGCGGTTGCAGAGCGTGCCGGGTTCGACGAGGGGATCCGGCTCCAGTTCGGCATCCGTCAGGATTGTGCCGAGACGAACGCGTGGTCCGAAGACCGGGTGCAGGAAGACCTTCGACCAGCCGATCTCGCCCAAGCCGCAGGCCACCGCGGCAATGCGGACGTTGATGTTGATCTCCCGCGGCGGCCGGCCGGGTTTCACCGGCTGATGCAGTCCGGGCCGCTCGGGCACGCCTGGATACACCGGCACGGCCTCGAATCCGCGGTCCTCGATGAAACAGGCCGTCTCGAAGGTGACCTTCGGACGGTACAGCGTGTTCAGGCGGTTATAGGCGTAGTATGAGTAATTCGCCCAGTGGGTGCCCTCCGTGATGCCGCGGTATGTGCCACGCGGGATGGGCTGCACGATCGTGATCACGGAACGGCACTCGGGAAAGATGTTCTTCGGGTGCATCATGCGCGGTGCGTTGTCGAACCGCTCGATGTTGGCGATGCCCACATCGCCGCATCCGGCGTCGCGCGCGGCCTGCTTGACCATTTCGGCTGTCAGTTTCATGGGAAGGTTCATGGGATGGGTCCTCCGGCGTTCACGCCTTCTTCCGACCGACAAGATCATCACACCCGTACCGGCCCAGTTCGGGGCTGACCGCGATGGGGCGACGGTGAGCGTCCAGCGCCCAGGGGGCGCGTTTGCGGAAGGGATGGGCGAAGGTCTGCTTGAGCTTGCCCTTCGTTTCGAGTTGGGACACGCACGCGCGCACGCAGGCTGCGGCGCAGCGGTCCGGTCGCGAACCGCGACCCGGTCCCTGCATGGCGCCGTTGGGACAGGCGCGGCAGAGTGCGTAGTCGACGGCGGCCACGTCCATGGTATGGCCGGGAACGCCGCAAGGCGAAAGTTTGTCGGTCGCGATGGCGCCGAATGGGCAGGCCTTGGCGCACACGCCGCAATCGCTGCAGAGCTGCTTGTCGCTGACGGCTTCTGCGTCCAACTCGGCATCGGTCAGGATGAGTGCGAAGCGCTGGCGGGGACCGTACTGCGGCGTGAGGAAGAAACCTCCCAGCCCGATCTCTCCCAGCCCGGCGGCCTGGGCGGCGAAGTCGAGATTGACGATCACGTTCGGGGCGGGTTTGCCGGGCGCCACGGGACGGCCGGTGGGCATGCCGTCGATGGCGTACCCGAACAGCGGCACGGCTTCGAAGCCGCCCGCCTCGATGGCGCAGGTGACGTCGTAGGTTGTCTTGGAGAGAAAGTTATCCTCGAGCCAGCGGAAGCCGAACGTCGTGTAGGTGCTGTCGAAGTTCGTGCCTTCCTCTACGCCGCGCAGGGCGCCGCGCAGAATGCGGCGACCCAGCACGATGACGGATTTGCACTCGGGGAAGATCATGGCCGGGTTCTGCTCGGGCGGGAGGGATGCGAAGCGCGCAAGGGGCGCGATGCCGACCAGGTCGGCGCCGTAGCCCTTGGCCAGGGTCTTCAGTTCTGCAGCGTTCATCGTGTGTGCTCCTGGGTGGGTTGCGTGTTGAGTTGGGGTCAAAGGGGTTGGGTCGCGCCGTACATCTCAGTCAGGCGCGCGCTGATCGCATGGGCCGTGACCTCCATCGAATGCAGGAGCGATTCCCTGTGGGCGCCGACGAAGCGACTCGCCGGCAGATAGAGACCCAGGGCGGCGACGACGCGGTCGTCGTTGCGGATGGGCAGCGCAAGCCCTGCAATCTGGTTCTTGGTGGTCGTGACGACGGTGGACATGGCTCGCACTTTCGCAAGTTCCGCGAGCAGGCCCGCCTTCGTGCGTGCCTCGGGCCAGACGGTCGGCTCAGGCAGCCCGCTCCTGACTACAAACGCGTCCACCTCCGCGGGCTTCATGTGGGCCAGGAGGACGCGTCCCGTGGCGTAGGGGTAGACATCGTCGCGCAGCACGGCATCGGTTCGGACCTGCACGTCATGGTTGCCCTCCGTGCGGCAGATCGTGTAGCGCGTGTTCTGCTGGAGGATGGCCACGATCACCGTTTCGCCGGTGGCTTCGGCGAGTTCGCGCACAAGCGGCTCGGCGCACGCGACCAGGTCCTTGCGGTATGGTCCGCGCGCGGTGAGCGTGTAGGCCATGGGACCGAGACGATAGCCCTTGCGACGGCCTTCCTGCTCAACGTACCCTTCGCCCATGAGTGTGCTGAGTATGCGCGCGCAGGTGGCCGCGTTCAGGCCCGTTGCGCGGGCGATGTCGCTCAGCACCGAGGGGTGTTCACCTGCTCGCGACAGGTGTTCCAGCACGTTCAACGCCCTGTGAATCACTTGGATCATATTTCACCATGCGAAATGGTACTTCGTATGGCGGAAATACTAGCGCGAACGATGCCGGTCCGTCAATGGGTGTTATTACCCTCGCGTGCAGCGGCCGTTGACCGTGGGTCCCCGTTCTGCGAGAGTTGTTGTGAGAGTGCGTGCGGAAGGTGCGGATGGACCGCACCTGGACGGGACGGAACGATGCGACCGACGCGCGTGATAACCTCAACAGATGATGGATGTAAGCCGCGGCGCGGGTGTGCCGGGAGGACAGGTGAGTGTGGTGGCGGCCCGCGCCGGAGTCTGCGAACGCGCCGCCGACAGGACGGAGGCGCCGGTTCAGTTGCCATACTTTCGAAAGTATGGAGCGCGCATTGAGGAAGCGGCTGCAAATAGGGGCTGAAGGGGACAGAATGTTCTGCTTGGCCATATCAAGTGTGGATTGATATCAAGCGGACATGCGCACAACAACTCCTGCCCAGTGGAAGATTCCATACGAGAATTCACCCGAGCCGATGGCGGGGTTGGTGACCGGACTGGGCGGCGTGGCGGCGGCCAGTCGTGCGTTCCGGGGCATGCAACTGCCCGGTGCGTGCGACGCGAATCTGGGCGCGTTGCGGCAGATCGATCTGGGACGCACGGCCGGGCAGGTCGTGGAGACCGCTACCCGTCGCCGTCCCCAGAACGGTCGATAGCGCCGCGTGTCGGTCGCTCCGGCACCTCCGGCAGGCTCTCGGGCGCGCGTGCGGCTGCCTTCCGCCCACCTCGCGCGCAACTCTCGCAGTTTCGGGGCTGTCGCGACGCTTTGACACTGTGGCGTGCAGCAGGTATCATCCGGTGTGATTTGCGCCTGTAGCTCAACTGGACAGAGCTTCTGACTTCGGATCAGAAGGTTGCAGGTTCGAGCCCTGCCAGGCGCGCCAGCCAGAAACCCGAAGAAAACGCGAAATATATTGGGAATATGGCGATGATGACGTCTACAAGCCAAAACGCCGATGCGGGTTCCGTCTTGGCGATTCCGTGACCGACGGGGCACCGACGACCCCGCTGACCTTGGCCGCGGCGACCGTGTTCGCCGCCCGCTGATTCAACTGCGCACGCTGGCACCGCAGGAGGGTGGCAATCGCCCGGGCGAGCGCCGGGTGCCCGGCACACGTGCCACGCGTGTGCTCGACCTCCGCCAGGCGCGCATCGATCTCATCCCGCAGTGCTACCAGGTCAGCGTCCATGTCGTTTCTCCATGCATCGCCGGTCCGGCCGTCCGCCTGCCGGACATCAGAACGCAGAGTATCGAGTAACGAATGTCCAACGTCGAAGTGCCCTTCGGCACGGCATCGGCGGCCCCTTCGACATTCTGCGGCTGGTTATTGGATATTCTGCGGTTTTCCCTGAACGATCCAACTGACCGCAGACCAGCGGCGGGACTGAACCTCGAACCCGGAACCCTCACCGCGCGCTTCCAGCGCGGTGATCCACGCCCGCCGCCGCATGCCCGAACTCCCCCATCGGCGCAACCTGGTACCACCCGTCCGCCGGCATCTGAAATCCATCTCGGTTCAAGAACAGTGTGTTCACGCTATGTGCCCACCCAAACTTCTCGATAGTTTCGCCATACGCCAAGTGCTATCATCTTACTGGTAAGACAAGAAGGCACTACAATGAACACACTCGCCACAACTCGCATGTCCTCCAAAGGACAAGTCGTCATTCCGGAGGACGTTCGCACACGTCTTGGACTCATACCCGGCGTTCAGTTCCTCGTGGTCGGCGAGAACGACGTGGTCATCCTGAAGACCATCACACAGCCCCCCATGGACGAGTTCGACACGATCATCCGGCGCGCCCGTCAACAGACCAAAGTCGCTGGCATGAAACCCGCCGATATCGCCAAGACGGTGGCCAAAGTCCGGGGCAGGGGATGAAGGTCATCCTGGACGCTAACGTGTTCGCGTCGGGTGTATTCTTTGCGGGTGCGCCGTACACCATCCTGAACGCTTGGCGCCGTGGACGGATTGAAGTTGTCGTCTCTCCGTTGTTGGTGCACGAACGGGTGATCTTGGGGGTCAATGGTTCGCAGATGTTCCCGCCTGCCGGTAGGCCAGCGGCGTCAGCCCCATGCGGCGGCGGAAGGCCTTGCCGAAGTGGCTGGGGTCGCGGAAGCCGCACTGCAGCGCGATCTCGGCGACGCTCTGGTAGCTCCTGCGCAGGCATTCCGCCGCGCGGTTGATCCGGTACTCCTGCAGCAGGTCACGGAAGCTGCGGCCGACCTTCTGCCGCAGCAGATGCGAGAAATGGCTGGGCGACAGGCAGGCGACGCGCGCCACCTCGTCGCGCGACAGTTCCCGGTGGAGGTTCTTCTCCATGTACCGCAGCGCCTGCTGCAGGAGCACGGTGTTCGGCTGGTCACGGTACTCGCGGATGCCGTCCATCAGCCGCTCCAGCATGTCGGTGAGCCAGTGGCAGAGCTGGACCTCGTCCGTGATGGGCGCCAGGCGCCCTACGCAATCGTAGTTCATGCCCAGCAACTCGGTCGGGCGCGCGCCGGCTTCGACCGCGGCGCGGTAGATCATCACAACGAGTTCGAGCGTCAGGCTCTTGAGCAGTTCCAGCCGGTTGCCGCCGACGTGGTAGATGCCGACCAGCAGGCGGTTGAGGATGTCGCGCGCGGTGTGGCGATCGCCCCGTTTGACGGCTCCCAGCAGGGCCGGTTCCTCGCGCAGGTAGGCCTCGCGGATCGAGTCGTAGCCACTCTCCTTGAGCGCATGGATGGCCTCCGCCTTTTCACGCTCGCGGCCGGAATCGAAGCGCTGGAGGTTCAGGTACGCGCCGTTGGTCAGGTTATGGCGGACGGTCAGAGCCAGCAACTCCTCGCTGGCCGCGCGCAGGCGCGCACTGGACGGCGAGGGGGCGTCGGTCATCGGGTCCAGCGGCAGGCCATCCGTGATCAGGCCGCCGAGCAGTTCGCTGTTGAGCATCAACGGCACGCAGCAAACCAACTGGTTGGCGGGCGACAGGGACTGCGCGGTCTCGCCCCAGCGCCACGCCTCATGTATCAGCCCGCGCCAGAACTCCCGTCGGGCGGTCCGCATGCGCGTGTCGCCCGCGAGCGGCTTGCCGTGGATGACACGGCCGTCGAGATCCACAGCCAGCAGTCCCACGCCATGGCGCGCGTGGTACTCACGGTTGATGCAGCCGAAAAGCCGTGCGTCCAGCACACGGCGCAAGCTCGATCCCTCCGAATGGGCACGCATTGGGGAGTAGAATACGCCAGACTGCCGGGTGGCTGTCAATTCCGCATGCAGTCGGGGGTGCACGAAATGGAAGTAGGGATGCGGCAGTTTGCAGTTGATTCTGCGCCAAT
>CAYQJG010000029.1:0-45956 GCA_964417715.1 uncultured Lentisphaerales bacterium
AGCGCGATCTTCAACAGCGCCAACTTCTCGAGCATCGCCACGGATGCCAGGGGCGTGATCCAGATCTTCAATGTTGGCGCCGAACGCATGTTGGGGTACGCGGCTGCCGACGTGATGAACAAGATCACGCCGGCCGACATCTCCGACCCGCAGGAGGTCATCGCGCGTGCCAAGGCGTTGAGCACTGAACTCGGCACACCGATTACGCCGGGCTTCGAGGCGCTGATCTTCAAGGCCTCGCGCGGCATCGAAGACATTTGCGAGTTGACCTACATTCGGAAGGATGGCAGCCGATTCCCTGCCGTCGTGTCGGTCACGGCGCTGCGCGACGCGCAGGATGTGATCATCGGCTACCTGCTGATCGGCACCGACAACACGGCGCGCAAGCAGATCGAAGCCGAGCAGAAACAGCTCGCGCAGCGGCTGCGTGATCAGCAGTTCTACACGCGCATGCTGTTTGAGGCGAACATCGACGCGTTGATCACCACCGACCCCTCCGGCATCATCACCGATGTCAACAAGCAGATGGAGGCGCTTACCGGATGCACGCGCGACGAGTTGATTGGCGCGCCGTTCAAGGGATATTTCACGGATCCGGAGCAGGCCGACACGAGCATCAAGCTGGTCCTGAACGAGAAGAAGGTCACCGACTACGAACTCACCGCGCGCGCCAGAAACGGTAAAGAGACGGTGGTATCGTACAATGCGACCACCTTCTACGACCGCGACCGGCGCCTGCAGGGCGTGTTCGCGGCCGCCCGGGACGTCACGGAACGCAAGCGGCTGGACCAGGTGCTGCAGGAGAAGAACGTCGAGCTGGAGAGCGCCCGGTCGCTCGCGGAGAAGGCCAACCTGGCCAAGTCGGACTTTCTTTCCAGCATGAGCCATGAGCTGCGGAGCCCGCTCAATGCGATTCTGGGGTTCACGCAGCTGATGGAGTCGTCGTCGCCGCCACCGAACGATTCTCAGAAGGAGAGCATCGCGCAGATCCTGCAGGCGGGATGGCATCTGCTGAAGCTGATCAACGAGATTCTCGACCTCGCCGTGATCGAATCCGGGAAGGTGTCGCTGTCGGCGGAGTCGGTCTCGCTGGCCGAGGTCATGGCCGAGTGCCAGGCCATGATGGAGCCGCAGGCGCAGCAGCGCGGCATCAGCATGAAGTTCCCCAGGTTCGGGGAGGATGCTCCGTTCTTTGTCAGAGCCGACCGAACGCGGCTGAAGCAGATCATCATCAACCTGCTTTCAAACGCGATCAAGTACAACAGGGAGCAGGGCTCAGTCGTCGTCGACTGCACGGCGAGTGCCGCGGGTCGCACGCGCGTGAGCTTCAGGGACACGGGCGCCGGGCTGACTCCGGAGAAAGTGGCGCAGCTCTTCCAGCCGTTCAACCGCCTCGGCCAGGAAGTCGGCGCGGTAGCGGGAACGGGCATCGGCCTGGTTGTGACGAAACGGTTGGCGGAGCTGATGCAGGGCGCACTGGGCGTGGACAGCACGGTGGGCGTGGGGAGCGTGTTCTGGTGCGAGCTGATGTCGGCGGCGGCGCCGCAGCTGACGATTCCGAGCGGAAAGACCGAGCGCGATGCGCCGGTGCACTTGGGGACTGGCACGGCACGAAGCACGGTGCTGTACGTCGAGGATAACCCGGCGAACATGAAGCTGGTGGAGCAGCTGATGGCACGTTGTCCGGACATCCGGCTGCTGACGGCGGTGAACGGAACGCTGGGCCTGCAGCTTGCCCGCGCCGTGCAACCGACGGTGATCCTGATGGACATCAACCTGCCCGGCATCAGCGGCCTCGACGCCCTGAAGGCCCTGCGTGATGATCCGTCCACGGCGCACATCCCTGTTGTGGCCCTCAGCGCGAACGCCATGCCGCGTGACATCGCGAAGTGCCTGGAGGCAGGCTTCTTCCGCTATATCACCAAGCCCATCAAGGTCAACGAGTTCATGGACACGCTGAACGCGGCGCTGGCACATGCGGAGGAGACCCGGACATGACGGTGACGAAACCACACCCGTCCCAGACGATTCTGATCGTGGACGATACGCCCGCCAACCTGCTGCTGCTGTCGCGGATGCTCACGGATCGGGGGTATCGGCCGATACAGGCTCTCAGCGGCGAACTCGCCCTTGAGGTCGCCCACAAGGAACGACCGGACCTGATCCTGCTCGACATTGCGATGCCGAAGATGAACGGCTACGAGGTGTGCGAACGGCTTAAGGCCGATCCGGCGCTCAAAGACATCCCCATCATCTTCATCAGCGCGTTGAGCGGGACGATTGACAAGGTGAAGGCGTTCAGCCTGGGTTGTGTGGACTACGTGACGAAGCCGTTCCAGTTTGAGGAGGTCTATGCGCGCGTCCAGACCCATCTGCAGGTGCGGCGGCTGGAGAAGCTTCGTGATGACCTCACGCACATGATCGTCCACGATCTGCGCAACCCGCTGTCGGGCATCTGCGGCGTGCTGGACGTCCTGGAGTTGCGCGAGAGCCGGAGCCTCTCGGTCGGCGCGCAGAAACTCGTTACGTCCGCCCGGCGCAGCGCGTCCGAGTTGCGCAACATGATCGCCTCGCTCCTCGATGTCAGCAAAATGGAGGGCGGTGAGATGAAGCTCCATCGGGAGCCATGCGACCTTGCGGCGCTGATCCGCGACGTCGTCGCCACAACCCAGCCCTTGCCCGGCAACCGTTTGGTTTCATGCGACGTGGCCGGGGCGATGGCCGTCACGGTGGCGGTCGACGTGGGTCTGCTGCGCCGGGTGCTCCAGAACCTGCTCAGCAACGCACTCAAGTACACGCCGGAAAGCGGCACGGTGCGCATCGTCGTCACGCCGACCCCCAGCGAGGTTCGTGTTGAGGTCGTCGACGCGGGGCCCGGCATCGCCCCCGAGTATCACCAGCGCATCTTCGAGAAGTTCGGGCAGGTCGAGGATTGCCTGAACCGGCTGGGGACGGGCTTGGGTCTGACCTTCTGCAAACTGGCCGTCGAGGCGCATGGTGGCCGCATCGGCGTTGAAAGCGAAGTTGGCAAGGGCAGCACGTTCTGGTTTACTTTGCCCCTGTAGGGTTTTCGGGTTTCTCATCTGCGGGGCCCGGCGCCGTCCGGTCAGGAGCATCCGTGAACGAGCCAACGCGTATCACTCCGTCCCGCGGGTGCCTTCCGATGGATGTAGAGGGGTGTGGCTCATTGGCGGATCTGGCGCTGGATTTGCGATGGTCATGGGACCATGGTGCCGATGACGTGTGGCGCGTGCTGGACCCCGAGCTGTGGGAACTCACGCAGAACCCGTGGATCGTTCTGCAGACGGTGTCGCGCGACCGGCTTACGCGCGTGCTGGCGGATCCGGCGTTTCGGGAGAAGGTGCGCGATCTGCTCCTGGCCAGGTGTCAGGCCGCGAAGGCGCCGGCGTGGTTCCAGCAGCAGCACGCGAAGACGCCGCTGACGTGTGTCGCGTATTTCAGCATGGAGTTCATGCTGACGGAAGCGTTACCCATCTACTCGGGCGGTCTCGGTAATGTGGCCGGCGATCAGCTCAAGGCCGCGAGCGATCTGGGTGTGCCGGTGGTCGGGGTGGGATTGCTCTACCAGCAAGGCTACTTCCGGCAGGTGATTGACCGCGACGGCGCCCAGCAGGCGCTTTACCCCTACAACGAACCCGGGCAGTTGCCGATCTCGCCGTTGCGCCACGCGAACGGCGAATGGCTGCGGCTGGAGATCGCCCTGCCGGGCTACTCGGTCTGGCTGCGCGCCTGGCAGGTTCAGGTCGGCCGGGTCAAACTCTACCTGCTGGATAGCAACGACGCGGCGAATTTTCCCGCGCATCGCGGGATCACGAGCGAACTCTATGGGGGCGGGCCGGAGTTGCGCCTCAAGCAGGAACTGGTCCTCGGGATTGGCGGCTGGCGGCTGCTCGCGGCGCTTGGCATCCGGCCGGAAGTGTGCCACCTGAACGAGGGGCACGCGGCTTTCGCCATACTGGAGCGGGCCCGCAGTTTCATGCACGAGACCGGTCAGTCCTTCGAAGTCGCGCTCGCCGCCACGCGCGCGGGGAACCTGTTCACCACGCATACGGCGGTGGCCGCGGGCTTTGACCGCTTCGCGCCGGCGCTGATCAGGCAGTACCTGGGACGGTACGCGGCGAAGCATCTCGGGCTGACGCTGCATGATCTGCTGGCGCTGGGGCGCGAGGATCCGGATGACGACTCCGAAAGCTTCAACATGGCCTACCTGGCGATGCGCGGGAGCGGAGCCGTGAACGGCGTGAGCCGCCTGCATGCGAGTGTGAGCAGGCGCCTGTTTGCGCCGCTCTTCCCGCGCTGGCCGGTGGATGAGGTGCCGGTTGGACACGTGACAAACGGCGTGCACATGCCGACCTGGGATTCGGCGGCGGCCGACGCGCTGTGGACCGAGGTGTGCGGCAAGGATCGCTGGCTGGGAACAACGGAGACGCTGGGGCAGGACATGAGTCGCATTTCGGATGCCCGGCTGTGGCAGTTCCGCACGGCCGCCAGCCAGCCGCTTGTCGACTATGTCCGCCAATACCTGGCCCGGCACTATGCGGCTGCCGGCGCGTCGCGCCAGGTCGTCGAGGAAGCGGCGCAGCTCTTCAACCCGCGCGCGTTGACACTGGGTTTCGCGCGCCGCTTCGCGACCTACAAGCGCCCGAACCTGCTGCTGCAGGACCCGGAGCGTCTGTTGCGGCTGCTGTCGAACCCCGAGCGCCCGGTGCAGTTGGTCATCGCGGGCAAGGCCCACCCGGCCGACGAGGCCGGACAGGCCCTGATCAAGGAGTGGGTCCAGTTCATCCGCCGGCCAGACGTCCGGCCCCATGCCGTCTTCCTGAGCGACTACGACATGCACCTGACGGAGTTCCTGGTGCAGGGCGTCGACGTGTGGCTGAACACACCGCGGCGGCCCTGGGAGGCGTGCGGCACGAGTGGCATGAAGGTGCTCGTGAACGGGGGACTCAACCTCTCTGAACTGGACGGCTGGTGGGCCGAAGCGTATGCGCCGGAGGTCGGGTGGGCGTTGGGCGACGGCCAGGAGCACGGCGATGATCCGGCATGGGATGCGGCGGACGCCCGGATGCTCTTTGAGCGGCTTGAACGTGAGGTGATTCCGGAGTTTTACACGCGCGACGAACGGGGCATCCCGGTGGCCTGGGTGGCGCGCATGCGCGCCAGCATGGCGCAGTTGACGCCGCGGTTCTCCGCCAACCGCGCGGTGCGCGAGTATACGGAGGAGCACTACCTCCCGGCTGCGGCGGCCTACCGCGAACGCGTCGCCAACGGCGCGGCAGCGGCCCGGAAGATCGCCGGCTGGCGCGAATCGCTGGAACGGAAATGGGATGGAGTGCGACTGGGCGTGGTAAAGGTCGAGACCACCGTGCGCGGCCATGTGTATGACGCGCACGTTCGCCTGGGCGACCTTGAGCCGCAGGCGGTGCGGGTGGAACTCTACGCCGACGGCCTGCCGGGCGGAGTCATCGTGCGGCTGCCGATGAGGCGTCTGCGTCTGACCGGGGTGGCGGCGGGCGAGTACGTCTACCGCGCCACGGCGCCGGCCACGCGTCCGGCTTCGGACTACACCGTGCGTGTGGTACCCGCCCGCGCCGGCGTGGCGATCCCGCTGGAGCAGGCACGCATCCTCTGGCAGCGCTGACTCCGTCGCCGCCGATCCTACAGCTGGCTGTGCACGGCCAGCCAGTCGGCCACGACCTCGATGGGCAGTCCCATGACGTTGCTGTACGACCCGCCGTAGCCGGCAATCAGGATGTCGCCGTTTTCGTCGATGTCGTAGGCGCCGGCGCGGTCCAGCGGCCGGGTGCGGTGGAGATAGGTCTGGATGGCGGCTTCCGTGAGCACGCGGAAGTGCACGGCCGAAGCTTCGACGCGCAGGTCCGGGTCCCGGCCGGGGAGCGACAGGGCCACGGCGGTGAACACGACCTGCGTGCGACCCGAAAAGGCCCGCAGGAACTCGGCGGCCTCGTCCATGTCGCGCGGCTTGCCAATCAGGCGGCCTTCGAACAGCACCAGGGTGTCGGCCGTGAGGATGCAGGCCGCCGGTCGCAGTTTGCGGCAGGGGGCGTGCTTGGCCAGCGCGTTGTGGACGACGGTGCCGACGGGATCCTTCGGCTCGTGGATCTCATGCGCCTCGGTCGCCAACACCTCGAAGGCGAGGCCCAGGTCGCGCAACAGCTTGTGCCGGCGCGGCGAGACCGACCCCACCACGAGAGGCAGGCGTGTGCGGCCGATGGCGTCTGCGGCGCGCGATGCGCTGTGTGTGTCCGTCATGCCGTGATGTATACGGGTTGCGCCTGTCGTCGGTCAAGCGCCCGTTCTGCGAGAGGTGTTGCCGATTCGGGTGCGATCCCCGAGCGCGCCGCGGCAGGTGTCGCGCCCAACTTTCGCAGAACAGGGTCAAGCGCCTTGCGGCGGTGCGTCGCACGACGGCGCGGCGACCGGCCCGGCATACCACGCGTTACCCTGTTGCCACAGGCGGATTTCGTCGGCTGCGGCAAGCGCGCGCAACTCGGCGAGTGCGCGCTCGGGCGTCAGGTCAAACGCGGCCGCCACATCTGCCGGCGTGGCCGGATGGCGCACCACAAGTTCACGGATGGCGGCGCGCGTGTCGGCGACGGCACACGCGCACGGGGTCGCTGCCGGTGCCGCGTGGCGCGGTATGTCGGCGGGCGGCGTGAAGAGCGCGGCCAGCTCGGCCAGCGTGTCCGGAGGGCAGACGCGTACGCCGGCGTCGGCCGGCGGCCGTACCGCGGTATTGAGCGCCACGCGCGCGGGTTGGAGCGTCGCAGTCAGGGCGGCCACACGCGCCATCTGCTCCGGCCGGTCGTTCTCGCCCGGCACAACGAAGACCTCGATGTTCAGTTCGCCCGTATAGTCGGCACGGAACCGCCGGTAGCCGTCGATGATCGCCTGGAAGCGCAGGCTGGGGTGGGGCCGGACGATGCGTTCGAACGAGGCCTGATTCCAGGCGTGCAGCGAGACTTTGACCGCGTCGGCGCACGCCGCATCGCGTCGCACGTCGGGGGCGTCGAAGAGCGTGCCGTTTGACAGCAGCAGCGTCCGGATGGCGGTGTGCGCGTGCACCCAGCGCAGTACCTCGCCAAACTGCGGGTGCAGCGTGGGTTCGCCCGAGCCGCCCAGCGTGATCCAGTCGGCCGTGCCGCCGACGGCAACCCAGTGCTGCAGTTCGTCAAGGATTGCGGCGATCGGCACGTCGGCACGGCGTTCGACGGTCGTGGCAGGTGTCGGGCCGAGCTGGCAGAAGCGGCAGTTGAGCGTGCAGGTCTTGGGACGCACCAGATCCACGCCCAGCGACTGGCCGTAGCGGCGCGAGCGAACCGGGCCAAATAGGTATCTGCTCATTCGTGGGAGAGGTCGTCGATCTTGCGGTCCGGTCCAAAGACCAGCAGCCGGTCCTCGCGCTGGACGCGCTCCTCGCCGGTGGCGATGATCAGCTGGCGCGGCAGGCGCGGATCGTCGGCCAGGCGGCGGATGGCCAGGACAGTGACGCCGTAGTTCTTCCGGACCGCCATCTCCGCGAGGGTCTTGTCGCACAGCACGTCGGGCACGGCGATCTCGGCCACGCTGACGCCGTCGGCGATCTCGAACAGGTCGATCGGGTTGCGCGCCAGCAGTGAACGCGCCAGCCGCAGCGCCCGGTCGCGGTTGGGATAGACGACGATGTCGGCGCCGACCCGTTTGAGCACCTTGCCGTGCATGTCCGACGTGGCCTTGGCCACGACCGTCGGCACGCCGAGTTCCTTGCAGTTCACGGTGGCCATGATGCTGCCCTCAAGATTGCCGCCGATGGCCACGACGACCGTGTCGCAATCCTGAAAGCCCGCCTCGCGCAGGGTCCGCACGTTTGTGGCGTCGCCTTCGACCGCCTTGGTCACGTACTCCGAGAGTTCCTGAATCACCTCCCGGTTCGTGTCGATCAGGAGGACTTCGGCGCCCTTCTCGGCCAGTCCCTCGGTCAGCGCCTGACCAAAGCGGCCGGCGCCAATGATGCCGATTCGTTTCATAGTATCCTGTTGCCGGGCGACCGGCGGCATGCGATGCCGCGAGCGATCAACCGACCACGACTTCCTCTTCCGGGTAGCGTAACCGCTGGGTGACGTCAATGTTGCCGATGATCAGCGCGGCCGCGAGCGGCCCCAGCCGGCCCACAAACATGCAGAGAATGATAACGATTCGTCCGGCCGACGACAAGTTGGGCGTCCAGTTCAGCGAAAGCCCGACCGTGCCGAAGGCCGATACGGCCTCAAAGATCAGCCGTCCGGAATGATCCGTTCCCGTCTGCGGGCCCTCTGTGAGAAGCAGCAGGACGAAGCCGATCACGACGACAAACAGTCCCAGCAGGAAGATCACCAGCGCTTCGCGCACCACCGCCATGGGGATCGTGCGGCTGTGGAGTTCGGTTTCGCGCCGGCCGCGGAGCATGGCGGCGATGGTCAGCATGAGCACTACCATGGTCGTGGTCTTCACGCCACCGGCCGTCGAACCGGGCGAGCCGCCGACAAACATGAGCAGGATGGTCACGAAGCGGCCGGGCTCGGAGAGCGTGCCCATGTCGACCGCGTTGAACCCGGCCGTGCGCGGCGTGACCGACTGGAACAGGCCGCAGAGCAGGCGGTCCGGCAGCGCCAGGGCGTTCAGCGACGCAGACCACTCTGTGCCAAGGATGGCCAGCCAGCCGCCGAAGATCAGCAGGATGGTGGTTGTCAGGACGATGCGCGAGTGCAGGGCCAGCCGGCCGCGCGTCTTGCGGTTGCGGCGCCAGAACTTGATCGATGCCAGGTTGTGCAGGACGAGGAACCCGAGGCCGCCGGAGATGATCAGGGTCATGACCGTGATCAGGTACACGGGGTCTTCGCGGAAGCCAATCAGGTTGTCCGGGTGCAGCGCGAAGCCGGCGTTGCAGAACGCGCTGATCGAATGAAAGACGCCATAGTAGATCGCGTCCTGTTGTGCGTACCCGAGTTCGAGGTAGCGCGCTGTCAGGCTGATTGCGCCGACACCCTCGATCAGGATCGTGAGCCCCAGGGCGTACCGGAGCAGCGAGCGCATGCCGCGGACTTCCTCAACGCCGAACGAGTTCTGGAGCACGAATTCGTTCTGCACGCTCAGACGACGGCCGACCAGCACCAGCAGGAACGTACCGAAGGTCATCACGCCGAGACCCCCGAGCTGGATCAGCGTCAGGATCACGATCTGCCCGAAAAAGGTGAAGTGCGTGCCGGTGTCGACGACCGTGAGGCCCGTGACGCAGGTGGCGCTGGTGGCCGTGAACACGGCGTCCAGATAGTTCCACCACCGGCCCGACGTGTTGGCGATGGGCAGCGTCAGAAGCAATGCGCCCAGCAGGATGGCCAGCGCGAAGCCGAGGCCGATCAGCCATTGGGGCCGCATGGTCGGTTTGTGGTGCGCGTCCGTCAGTGACAGGAATGGCTTCATCAGCCCTTTCATTCTGACAGACCCTGTCCGGGCGGTCAATGACGCCGAAAACCGTGGCCCTGCCGCGACCGCCGCGCTATGATCCGTCGGCATGAATCCCCGTGTCCTGATCCTGCACAACGAGCCCGCCGACAGCGGTCCGCTTGGCACAACCTGGCGCGCGTCCGACAGTGGCGTGCTGAATGCCGTCCGGAACGTCGCCGCGGCGCTGGATGCGCTGGGCTGGGCGGGGCGTGTGGCAGGTGTACGCCGGCTGGCCGACCTGCCGCAGGCTCTGGCCGGCGGCCCGGAGGGCGTGGTCTTCAACCTGGTCGAGCACCTGGGTGGCGAGGAGGGCGATGCCCATGCGGTGCCGGCCGTCTGCCGGGCGCTGGGGCGCGCCTGCACGGGCGGCAGTCCGGCGTGCCTGGCCCTGACGCTCGACAAGGCGTTGACCAAGGCCCGCCTGGCGCAGGCTGGCGTCAACGTGCCGGCCGGCGTGGTCGTGCCGGTGGGCAGCGCCATTCCGGCCAGCCTGCCGCCGGGCGTGCTGTTCGTCAAGCCCCTGGCCTCTGATGGCAGCGAAGGGATCGACGCCGCGACATCCGTGATCCGCGACAAGCGCCGCCAGCTGGCAGAGGCGGTGGCGCAGGTGCATCGGACCTGCGGGCAGCCTGCCCTGATCGAAGCATTCATCGAGGGACGCGAGCTGAACCTGGCGGTGATGGAGCGTGGCGACGAGGTGGTGCCGTTGCCGCCGGCCGAGATCGACTTCACGCGGTTTCCGCCCGGACGGCCGCACGTGGTGGATTACAGCGTCAAGTGGCAGCCGGGAACGCTGGGCGGGTGCGTGTCGCCGCGGCGCGTGCCGGCCGATGTCGACGACGCCCTGCGGCAGCGTCTGGCCGACCTGGCGTGCCGTGCCTGGCGGGCCTGCGATGGCCGCGACTACGGCCGCGTGGACTGCCGCCTGGATGCGGCGGGCACGGTCTACGTGCTGGAAGTGAATGTCAACTGCGACCTGTCCCCGCTGGCCGGCTTCCCGGCGGCCCTGGCTGCCGCCGGCATTCCATTTCCCGAATTTGTGCGGCAAATGGTGGAGAATGCGCGCAGGAGGTTCAGTGGTTCCATGGTTCACGGTTAAGCGGTTGAACGCATATGAAGATCGCGCGCTTCAGCCAGCCCCGAACCGTGAACCGCTGAACCGTGAACCCCGAACCGTGAACCCTGAACCGTGAACCCTGAACCCTCACATGAACACCTACGACAAAGTCCTGAATCCCGAGCAACTGGCGGCCGTCACGGCTGCCGACGGTCCGCTGCTGGTGCTGGCCGCGGCTGGCACCGGCAAGACGCACACCCTGGTCTATCGCGTGGCGCATATCGTCGCGCAGGGCGTGCCGCCCGATGCCATCCTGCTGCTGACCTTCACCAACCGCGCTGCGCGCGAGATGCTGGAGCGCGCCAAGAAGGTGGCCGGCGAACAGATCGGCAACGTCTGGAGCGGCACCTTCCACCACATTTGCAACCGCTTTCTGCGGCGGTTCGGTGATCGTCTGGGGTACAAACTGGACTTCACCATCCTTGATCGCGACGACACCCGCTCGCTGATCGACGAAGGCATCAAGGCGTTGCGCGTGCCGACGCGCGACTTTCCCAAGCGCGACGTGCTGGCGGGGCTGTTCAGCAATGCCGCCAGCCGCGGCATCGACGTCGAAGACGTGATCGAGGAGCACATCGAGGAGCTTAAGGTCGATCCGATCGAGATCGTGCGCGTGTACCGGAGTTATGGTGCGCGCAAGCGCGAACTCGGCGCCATGGATTTCGACGACCTGCTGATCAACGGGCTGCGGCTGGTGCAGGAACACGCCGAGATTCGCGCCTTCTACCAGCAGAAGTTCCGGCACGTGCTGGTGGACGAGTATCAGGACACCAACGGGCCGCAGGCGAAACTGGTCGACACGCTCGCCGGGCACCACGGCAACGTCATGGCCGTGGGCGACGATTTCCAGTGCATCTACTCCTGGCGCGGCGCCGACTTCCGCAACATCATGGAGTTTCCGAAGCGCTACCCCGGTTGCCAGATCGTCAAACTCGAGCGCAACTACCGCAGCGTGCCGGAGATCCTGGCCGTGGCCAACGCGTGCATCGCCGGCAACCCCGAGCAGTTCCAGAAGACGCTGCAGGCCACGCGGCCGGCGCGCGCCAAGCCGCGCGTGTTCTTCCTGCGCGATGGCGACGAACAGGCCCAGACCATCACGCGGCTGGTCGAACGCTACCGCCAGGACGGCTACCGCCTGGGCGACATGGCCGTGCTCTACCGCGCCCATTTCCACTCGATCGAACTCCAGATGGCGCTGGCGCGCGTCAACATGCCCTATGTCATCACGTCGGGTGTCGGCGTGTTCGAACAGGCGCACGTCAAGGACGTGATCGCCTTTCTGCGTACGTGCGCCGTGCCGCATGACCGGCTGGCGTTCGAGCGGCTGCTGAGTCTCATTCATGGCGTGGGCGTGAAGACGATCGAGGGTTGGTGGCAGAAACTGGGCGGGGCGTTCGACAGCCGCGACGCGAAGCAGCGGGCGGCGCTGGCGGCGCTGATGCGTCCGGCCGTGCGCGACGCGTGGGCCCCGATCGACCGCCTGCTGGGCGTGTACCACGCCGAGAACCTGGAGTCGAACGGCGGCGAGATCATCAAGCGGTTCTTCGACGGGTTCTACTACGTTCACCTGATGCGCGCCTATGAGAACGGCGCCAAGCGTGCCGACGACGTCAATGAACTGGCGGTGCAGATCATGCGCAGTCCCAGCGTCCCGGCCTTCCTGCAGGAAGTCGCGCTGCTGACGAACGTGGACCACGCGTTCGACCGCCAGGCGCGCGGCGTCGCGCCCGAAGCCCTGCACCTGAGCACCGTGCATCAGGCCAAGGGTCTCGAGTGGCCGGTCGTGTTTGTGATCTGGGTCTCGGAGGGGATGTTCCCGTCCAGTCGCACGCTGGGTGAATCCGGCGACGACGCCGAGGAACGCCGCCTGTTCTATGTCGCCGTGACACGCGCCCGGGATGAACTGTGCCTGTGCGCGCCCGAGATGCGGCGCACGCGCGACGGCGGCGTGTTCTTCTGCAAGCCATCGCGGTTCATCAAGGAACTGCCGCGCGGGCTGGTGCGCGAGAGCTTCGGCATGCGGTAGCGGACAGGCTATTCGGACTTCGGATCTCGGACTCCGGATTTCTGTTCCCACGCGGCGCGCACGAATGCGAGACTGGCGCTGAGATCGGCGGGCTTGACTTGCGGACCGGGCTCGAACACGCGCAGCACGTTGGCGCGGCCGTAGAAGGCGAAGTCGGCGAAGGGCAGCGCGCCCTGGCCGGGCGCGAGGTGGTCATTGGCCAGCGGACGCACGTCGTGGATGTGGATGCCGCGCGTGTGCGGCAGCAGGGCTTCGGCCGCGGTGCGATGGTCGATCCAGCCCAGGTTGTGGCGGATCTGGCCGTGACCCATGTCATGCCAGTACGCGAGCGCGGGTGAAGCGTAGCGCTGGACCAGTTCCTGCATCTCTGTCTCCGTCGGGATGGCCTCCCACGACGGCAGGTTCTCCAGGCACAGTGTGAGTCCGGCCTTGGCGAAACGCGGCACGAGGTGGTCGAGGGCACCGCGCAGGGCGTCGAGATGCCGGCCGGCCTTGCGGGCGCGGCGGCGCTGCAGCCGCGCCAGCAGTTTCTGGTAACGCCGGCTGGCGCAGCCATCCGTCTCCTCTTCGGCCGCGGCGATCAGTTCGTCGGAGAACGGCTTGACCTTCACGCGTCCAGAATGCATGACGACCGCCTGGGAGCCCATCTTGGCGGCGAACTCCATCGTCTTCATCAGGTAGATGGTGGCCAGGGCGCGCTCGTCCTCGTCGCGCGAGGCCAGCAGGTAGAGTTCCGGATGGCCGCTGGGGGCGCCGACGGGGACGGGGCAGTAGGCATGCACGCTGGAGACCGTCACGGCACCGCTCGCGATGCGGCGGCTGACCCCGGCAGCCTGCTCGACGGTGAGCTTGTAGCCGAGTTCGACCGACCGGAATCCGAGCGCGAGGATCTCGTCAACCAGCGCTTCGCCGGTGGCGTGACGGGACGCGTTCCAGTTGGTGGAGAGGGCGAAGTCCATGGCTGAAACAAAAAACGGCTCCCCGGCGAACCGGAGAGCCGTCGTTGGAGACGGGTGTTCTAGGCGTTCTCTTTGCGACGTGCGATGGCGCGGGAACGGGCGCGGGAAGACTTCCGGCGGTTCTTCTCGCTGGGCTTTTCAAAGTACCGCCCGGTGCGAAGCTGCTTCATCAGACCTTCCTTATCCATGATCTTCTTCAGCCGCTTCAGCGCACGCTCAACGGTCTCGCCCTTCTTCAGACGAATCTGGATCACTGTTCTTCACCCCCTCCCGCAACCCCGGATCGCCCGCGCAGAGGCCACGGTGTCCCAGAGGGTTGAGATCGGTAAAGACTCTACCCGAACCCGTCGGCAGTGTCAAACCGGGCCTGCGCGTGCCAGCCATGATGCTTGACTTTTCGGGCGGGGCCTTTGATTGTTCGTGTATCTCAGCCAAGGGGGGAGTTGCAGGTGAGGGACAGCAGGGACATCAGGGACGTGAGGGACGCGTGTTCATGTGGCGTTTCCAACGTCGCTAGCACATGCGGAGAGGTCCCGCAGATGACGCAGTCTGGCTTCATCCCCAAATTCGGCGGCTACGAAAACCTGCTCTCCTATCAGAAGTCGCGGGTAGTCTACAAGGGCACGGTCTACTTCATCAAACGCTGGGTACCGCGCATCTCCCGCACCACTGACCAGATGGAGCAGGCTGCCCGTTCCGGCAAACAGAACATCGTGGAGGGAAGCCTCGCCGCCGCCGTCTCGAAAGAGACCGAAGTCAAGCTTACCGGCGTGGCGCTAGCCAGCCTCGGTGAGCTACTGGAGGACTACCGCGACTTTCTCTATGTCCGTGACCTAACCGAGTGGCCGCCCGCGCACCCTTACGCCCGCCACCTATCGCAGCTCTGCCGTACGCCTAACGCGGATTACGAGACCTTCCGCAGGGGTATCGAGCACAATGATCCCGCCATCTGCGCCAACGCGCCGCCTCCCGCACTTCGCTCCCGCCTTCCTCTGTCCCTGTGGGTCCCTCCCGTCCCTGAACGCCACTGAAGCGGCCTATCTCCATGGTCTTCCTCGAACAACTGATGGCGCTGCTTAACGGTCCGCAGGGGCCGGCGGTCTTCCATGGACTGCGGCTGGGCCTGCTGGCCCTGCTGGCCCTGTCGGCGTTGGCCCTGCTGGGCGCGCGCGGGCCGAAGCCCGGCCCGGCATCCTTCGTCCTGCTCAAGGTGCTCACGGCCACGGCGTTGCTGGCCGTGCTGGTCAACCAGGGCTACTGGCAACTGGCCGGCTTCAGCCGACCGGCTTTCGTGCAGTTCATGCGACGCTACAATCCGCGGCCCGACGCGGCCGAACAGCAGGTCCGGCGCGGCACGATCCGCGATGCCAACGGTGTGGTTTTGGCGGCATCCACCGGCGAGGAACTCTGGCAGCGCGACTATCCGCTGGGCGCCGCGGCAGCGCACGTCGTCGGCTATTTCCACCCGCGCTACGGGCTGGCGGGCGTCGAGTGTGTGGCCGACCCGTCGCTGGGCGGCTACGGCACGGTCACGCGCAGGGAACTGGACCGGTTTGGCCGCAACCTGCTGGATCACCGCGCCGCCGCCGGGTCGGACCTGACGCTCACGATCGACGCGCGGCTGCAGCGCAAGGCGGCCGAACTGCTCGAGGGGCGCAGCGGCGCGGTGGTGGTGCTGCGCCCGGGCGATGGCGCGATCCTGGTGCTCGCCAGCGCGCCCGTCTTCGATCCGCGCGACCCCGGTGCGGCGGCCGCCGACACGGTCAACGCCCCCATGCTCAACCGCGCCACCCAGGGGCTCTACCCCGCCGGTTCGACCTTCAAGATCCTCGTTGCCGCGCTGGCTGCCGAGCAGTCGCGCGCGCCGCGCTTCCAGTGTCCCGGCACCGGGTTCGCGGCCTCGCCGGGGGCACGGCCGATCCGCGACAGCGAGGCCACCGTGGCTGATCGCGAGGGCGGCTACTGGGGCGGCTGGGGGCGGATCGGCCTGCGTGACGGCTTCATCCATTCGTCGAACGTGTACTTCGCCCAGCTGGGGCTGGCCTGCGGCGCGCAGGCGCTCAATACGATCGGCGAGGCCGCGCATCTCAACGAGCGGATCGTCTACCTCGATGGCCCTACGGAGAGCCTCGGCACCCGGAGCGGACACCTGCCACACGTTTCGGCCGCCGAAAGGCGGGCGGTTGCCCAGTTGTCGATCGGCCAGGGCGAACTGCTGGTGACGCCGCTGCATGTGGCGCTCTTCACCGGCGCCATCGCCGCGGAGGGCGAGTGGTGGCAGCCGCGGTTGCGGGCCGACGACGCGCCGCGCCGGCTGAACCGGATCGTGTCGACGCGGGCCGCGCACACGGTGCGCGACCTGATGCGCGATGCGGTGACCTCCGGCACCGGCCGCGGCGCCGACCTGCCCGGGCTGGCCGTCTGCGGCAAGACCGGCACGGCCGAGGTGCCGGGTGGCGCCGATCACGCCTGGTTCACGTGCTTCGCGCCGGCGTCAAGGCCGGCCCTTGTCGTGACGGTGCTCGTCGAACGGGGCGGTTACGGCGCGCGTGCCGCCCTGCCGATTGCGCGCGCCCTGCTCGAGGAAGCCGACCGGCTCGGAATGCTGAAACCCAAGCCGGCGCCTGCGGCCGCCGCACCGACGGCCAAACCAAGAACCACACCGTCGCCCGCGAAGAAAAGGGAACAACCGTAACACGGACGTCCCCTCGGCTGTTGCTGGTCTGCGTCAGGGATGCGTGACCACAGTGCGCGCTCACGTGACGCTCACTGAAGTCTCAGGGCCACATGCTTGCTCAGCAGGCGGAAGTGCTTGTGCAGAGAGAAGAGCGAGAGGTTATGCTGCATCGCATGCTGCGCAACGATCAAGTCCGGGATGCCGACCTTATTGATGCCATTGCGGAGGCAGGTGACCTGCATCTCAACTATGCCATCCCAGTCGAGCGACAAGGGGACACGCTCGATTTCGTGAAGCAGGCCAACCAGTGTCCTCTCCCCGCGAACAAGTAGCGCAGGTGTCAACTCGGCGAGGATGAGGTCGTTGGTGACAGCCAGACCCTCTTCAATCAGCCAGTCAAGCGACGGCAGGTCGCTGGTGCCGCGAAAATAGGCGATCCACACGGAAGAGTCCACAAGGACATTCATGCGCGTTTCCGAAGCGCGTCGAGGTCTACGTCGAGTTCCACCTGACCTTTGAAGCTCCGCAGTTCCTGGAGTCGGGTCTTACGAACGAGGTCCTGCAGTGCCGCGATGATGACGGCAGTCTTTGTCTTCTGATGAGACGCTTTCATGGCGTCTTGCATAAGCCGGTCAGGCAGGTCCAGAGTTGTTCGCATCGTCCATTCTCCCAACACCAATCTGCATAATCACTTGAAGCTTTGTCGTCCTCAGTCCGCCCGAATCTGCAAGGCGATCAGCAGTGCGCTGTCCAGCAAACGCACTTTGTCGGGCGAAAGCATGCCGATGAAGTGCGTGAGCATGTTCTTGGGGAGGCTGACAAGCTCATCGCAGTAGACGCCCGAATCATGCTTGAGTCCCTCCACCGGGCCAACGGGCACCTGAGTGGACAGTCCTTCGTATACCGAGTAGACCGGCGCGCAGATGACCGTCGAGAATCGCGAGTCGATGAGCACTTGACGACTCACTACGGCGAATACGCGGAACTTCTTGGGGTCTCGCGATGACGGCCTTGGCACCCGATAGAGCTCCCCGCGCCTCATAGCGCCACCTGATAGGCAAGGACGTCCCCGGCTTCCTCGTTCAAGACGTCGGCACGGCGATTCAGAATGTCTAGGTCTCTCCGTTCCGCCTCCTGTCGCTCCAGGTGATGAATGAAGTGTCCAACCGCCACTTCGATGAATTCCGACCGACTTCTGTACGCAGCCGCATGCTGGTCAATACCCCGCATCAACCCACCATCCAGCGTCACTGATGTCTTCGTTTTCATACCACCAACATACTCCCCGTGTTCCTCGGTGTCAATGGTTCCGCGTTCCTCTCCGCCTCCTCAGCGGTTCATTCATTCAGTGACAGCGCGAATGTGACGGCGTTGCGGACTTCCCGCATTCGGGCGGTCGAGAGCCTGGTGAGTAAGGAGCCGATCCGGCCCTTTGCGATGGTCTGGAGGTGGTCGCAGTTGACCGCACACGCCTTGGCGACACCGTCGTTCTGGTCAAGTAGAACCTCGCTCGGAATGTCGCGAATCGTGGAAGTGACGGGGGCCACCGTGACCTCACCGATATGGGGGATGATGGAGTCGCGTGACAGGATGACGACGGGACGGCTCTTGTCTGGCCGGTCGAACGTGTACCAGCGAACATCGCCGCGTCTCATTCGTCACCCCACTTCTGCTCGCGTTCCCAGACCTCAAACTCACCGACCCCAGCCGGCTTCCGGAGGTAACCCTGGCGATGCTTGTCCTCCAGCTTCGCCGTCCTTATCCTCTCGACCGCGCGTTGGAGTGCGTCTCGTGCAAAGGCCGACCTGGTCGTGTGCAGATCCCTGACAACCCGGTCCACGGTTTGGACCAGATCCTCGTCGAGCGTCATCTGTACCGTTCTCATCCGTCAACCTCCATGTGGATTACCCTAGCTATAGTACCACACATCGCCATGGGGCCAATCAATCTCTTGCAGATGATAAGGCGCGAATGTCGTATGTCGAAATACGACCCCTATGGCCCCCCTATGCGACGGTGGCGCGTGGGGAACGAGCGCCGGATTCGCCGCATGAGGGACAAAATGCTGTTGAACGGAGCCGCGGGGGCTGGGGACGCGGCGAAAGAGGCGCAGGTTTGCATTGTGTGGGCATGGCTGCGCCGATGCGGCCAGGGCTGGCCCAAGGAAACGGCGTGAACCGGTTTGTGGCAGGTGTCGTCATGCTGGACCGTCACGGGATCGGGGAGACCGTTGGACGGTCGGGCGGTTGGACGGTCAGACCGTCAGACTGTCGGACTGCCCGACCGGTTGACCGGCTTGTCTCACGCAGCAGGCTGAAGTATCATCCCCGTCGTGCACTACACGCATGTGCTGAACAAGGGGCCGATGGGGGTGGTCAGTCCGGTGGATACGCCATGAAACGGACCGCCCGCAAACCGCCGCGCGCCGACGCCGCCCGCGGCGGCGCGAAGGGCAAGCCCGGCCCGCTGGCCGGTCTGCTGTTCCTGGCGCTGCTGACGGCGACGGCCGCTTGCCTGTGCGTCGTGGCGGTCAAACTGTCCAACGCGCCGGCGCTGCCCTGGCGGCAACTGGTGCCGTTCGGCGTCTACGCGGCCTCGCTGCCGCTGGTCTGGGCGTGGCTGCGGGTGAGCGGCTTCCGCGGCGACAGCTCGCTGGTGGCAGCCGCATTCCTGCTGGCGGGACTGGGCATCGTGATCCAGTTCCGCATGGGCGCCTATGCCGAGGGTTCCTGGCAGTCGCCCGTGTGGCTGGCTTATCCGTTGGGCTTGGCCGGTTTTCTGGCCGGTCTCACGCTTTTCGGCAAGGGGCGCATCCGCCATTTCGAGTGGGCGGGGTGGCTCTGCTATCTGGCCGCGGTGGGCGTGCTGGCGGCCATGGTCGTGCTGGGGCGGCGTTTCCGCGGCGGCACTTTCCTGCCCGGCAACATCAACCCTTCCGAGGTCGTCAAGCCCCTGCTCGTGGTCTTCCTGGCCATGTTCCTGGGCGGACGGAAGGGCGCCTTCGAGGCGGGGCAGGGCGGCGTGCCGACGCCGTCGCTGCCGGCCGCCCTGGGGCTGTTGGCGCTGTGGGCCGTGCCGATGGCGCTGACGCTGTGGCTGCGCGATCTGGGGCTGGTTGTCCTGCTGAACGTGATCCTGATCGTGATGCTCTTCGCCGTGTCGCGGCGGGCAGGCTACCTCGCGCTCGGCGTGGCAGGTGTCGTGGCGCTCGGGTTTCTGATGAGCTGGCTTTCGCCGCATGCGCGGGCGCGGTTTGATGTGTGGCTGAATCCGTTCGCCGATCCGACAGGCAAGGGGTGGCAGGTGCTGCAGGCGCTGTCGGCGATGTACTCCGGCGGGTTGTGGGGCTCAGGCATCGGGTCGGGCGTGCCGCATGCCGTGCCGATCGTGACGTCGGACTTCATCTATGCCGCGTTGGCCGAGGAGATCGGGCTGGCCGGGTGCGCCCTGCTGCTGCTGGTCTACGGGGTGCTCTTCGGTCGCGGCTGGCGCGCGGCCTCGGCGGCCGGCACGCCGTTCGGCATGCTGCTGGCCGTGGGGTTGACCACCGCGCTGGCGTTTCAGACGGTGCTCAACGTGGCCGGCGTGACCAAGGCGCTGCCGCTGACGGGCATCACGCTGCCGCTGATCAGCCATGGCGGCAGCAGCCTGGTGACCACGCTGGTCATGATCGGATTGCTGGCCGCGGTTTCCGACCGGAAGTAGGCGCCGCCCGCGCGGCGCGCGCCGGGTTGTAGATCGCGCCGCCCGCCGCCGCGTAGGCGCGCAGCACGGCTTGCGCGTCGGCGCGTCCCACGCCGCACTGCACGGCGATGCCCCGCGACCGCAGCGCCGCCTGCCAGCAGGCTGCCGGTGCGCTCCTCAAAGAGCGCGGCGCCAAAGGGCCCGCCCATGCCGTGGCGCATGTTGGCGGCGGCCAGGTAGATGGCCAGCGCCATGCGCGCCGTGTCGCCGGCGAACGGTTCGGCGTCGGCGCGCTGCCAGGCCTGACGCAACCACGCGGGCAGGCGGAAGAGCAGCGAACCGGGCAGGGGCGGCTTGTGGCGCATGTCCCGATGTTGCGTGGTCGCGCCCGTGCTGTCAAGGTGGCAGGTGTCGCCCAAATCCACGGCTGGAGCAAGTTCAGCAATAGTGTGGCCGCATGAGTGGCACCCCGCGCCTGCCGACAGCCATCCAGCGCGGTTGCCCCGCAACACGGAACATGAGGGCGTTACTCTTCCTGGTCTGGGAACCAAGGGTTCAGGGTCTCGGGTCTCAGGTGAGCCCGCCAAACCGGGGGCGCATCCGCGATTCGGTGCACCGCCATCCAACCGCGTGGACGTCTGCCACGCTGGTCAGCGGTCCCGTAGGTCCCGCTGTACTATCGGCGCCGCGCTGTACAGCGGGACCTACGGGACCGCTGCGGCTCAAGTCACGCGAGCGTGACGTGCACCGAATCGCGGGTGCGCCCCCAAACCGGATGCGTTTTTCGCCGTGCTTGACGGTCTTCCGAGGGGTTGCTAGACTCATCGTTACGTATATGGTACCAGTCGCACGTGTGCGGCGGATGGAGCAGCATCATGATATCGGCAATTATTGTCGCCGCCGGTCGCGGCGAACGCATGGGCACCAACACCGACAAGGCCTTCCTGAGCCTGGGCCCCCGGCCTGTCGTCGCCTGGTCGTTGCTGGCCTTCGAGCAATGTCATGAAATCGATCAGATTGTCCTGGTCGTCCGTAAGGAGCAGGTGGTCGCCTCGCGCAGCGTGGTGCAGATGTTCGGTCTGTCGAAGGTGAACGATATTGTGGCGGGCGGCGCGCGCCGTCAGGACTCCGTGGCCATCGGGTTGGCCGCTGTCGATCCGGACACGCGCACCGTGGTCATCCACGACGGAGCCCGTCCTTGTGTCACTCCCGAACTGATCGCCGAGACGATCACGAGCGCGCAGCGCCACGGTTCAGGCGTGGCCGCCAGCCGCATTGTGGATACCGTCAAGTTCGTCAAGCGCGGCGCCAGCGTGGACCATACGGTCGATCGCACCAAGCTCTGGGCTGTCCAGACACCCCAGGCGTTTGGCTACGAGTTGCTGCGCAAGGCGTACGCGCGCGTCTCCGAGCAGGGCGAGACCGTGACTGATGAGGCGTCCGCAGTCGAAGGCCTGGGCGAAGTCGTGCGACTTGTCGAGTGGCCGAAACCCAACATCAAGATCACAACGGCTGAAGATCTGGCTGTGGCCGCTGCCCTGCTCCGCATCCAGGGCTGATCCCTTCACCTGCCACCTTCGATGGAAATATGGACCGACGTTACGCCATCCTGGGCGATATCCACGCCAATCTTGAGGCCCTGACCGCAGTCGAGCAGGATGCACGCTCGCAGTCTGTGACGGACTTTGTCTGCGTAGGCGATGTGGTTGGCTACAACGCGAGTCCGTCCGAGTGCATCCGGGTCTTTCGCGAGCACATGGGCGGATTGAGCGTGCGCGGCAACCATGATCATTACTGTTCGTTCGACGAGCGTCTGGACGACTTCCAGCCGCTGGCCGCGAGTGTGATCGCCTGGACACGGCGTCAACTGGCAGACGATGATGTCAAGTGGCTGCGGACCCTGCCGCTCTCCCGGGGTGCGGCTGGTTTCACGCTCGTGCATAGCACGCTCGACATGCCCGGGCGATGGGGGTATGTCTTTGACGCCCTCGATGCGGAGGCGCATTTCAGCTACCAGACTACGATTCTATGTTTTCACGGGCACACGCATGTGCCGATCGTATTCGAGAAGCAGACGGATATCATCCGTACCGAGCCCACGCGCCTGAACCTCCAGATGGGCGTGAAGTACTTCGTCAACACAGGCAGCGTCGGGCAGCCACGCGACGGTGATCCGCGCAGTTCGTACGTGATCTATCATCCGAAGGTGCGCGAGGTTGAGTTCCGGCGCGTCGAGTACGATGTGGCCACCGCCGCCGAGAAGAACCGCCGCGCCGGCCTGCCCGAGCGGTTGGCGCAGCGGCTGATCATCGGACGCTAGCCGCAGCGTTCACAGCAATGTGCCGGCGGAATCGTGTGCCGCGGTCTTGGACGCCAGTTGCCGGCGGGCACGAATGCGCAGGATCAGATGCCAGCATGCGCCTGCAGCCAGCAGGACGAGCACCAGGTCGATCTCGTGGTGCTTGACGTGACCCAGCAGATGCACGGCGGCTTCGCCGACCGTGTAACCCAGCAATCCGAACACGGCCGTCCAGACGGCGACTCCGGCGATGTTGAGCATGCCGAAGCGCAGCGGACGGACCCCGCAGGAACCCAGCAGGATGGGTGTGATCGTGCGGCACCCGTAGAGGAAGCGGAATCCGACCGTCAGGAGGGTCTGGTGCCGGTGCACACGCGCCAGAATGCCGCCTGCCCGCAACTGCAGCCGCGGGAAACGGGCCAGCACCCACGTGCCGTGGTAGCGTCCGAGATGGAAGAAAAGCTGGTCGCTCAGCAGTGCGCTGCCGCCCGCCGTCGCCAACACCCAGCGGAAGTCGAGAAACCCGAGGCGCGCTGCCAAGCCGCCCAGCAACAGGACCGTCTCACCTTCGACAAACATGCCGATCAGGATGGCGAGGTAGCCATAGTCGGCTATGAGTGTCTCATAGTTCATGGCACCGGAAGCATTTTCCGGACATCGGGCGCAAGGGCCGCCATGCGGCGTTCCCAGGCTTGGATCTGGGGATCGGCGGCGGGATCGGCCGAAGGCGTGGTGGCGTGCTGTTCCTTCCAGTTGCGGTACTGTGCCTGTGCCCGATCAAATGTCTGACGCAGGCGGGCCTGTTCGTCCTTCATCCGGCGCAGGTCCTCGATGCTGCGCATGCGCTCGGAGCCCGTCGCGCTGTCGCGCTCGGTCGTCAGGGCCTTGGCGCGTGCCTGCAGCGCCGTCAGTTCCTCGTAACTCTGTCGGTAGGGAACCGTATAGGGATTGGCGTCGACCTGTTGGCGGGTCAACTCGGCCGTGCGCGCGTCGATCAGCCCCTTGGTTTCGAAATAGCCGCGCAGGGACGCGAGCGACTCCGATGGAAGATCGGCGACCGATCCATTGAAGAAGGCCAGGTGGTTTTCGCTGATGAGCACCGGGCCTTGCCAGGCCTCGCCCTGAAGGTAACGGCAAATGGTCATGCTGCCGCGTGACGACTTGGTGGCGCCCTGAACCTCGACAAGGGTTCCTCCCTGGAGACGTCCGATGCGCGTGCCATCGGGTTCGTAGCTGGTCGTCTGCGTGGTGGTAACCCCCCATTTTCCGGTTCGCATGCCGGGCGCAGCGGGACGTGGCTCGGTTGCAGCCGGAGCAGGCGGAACGGCGATCGGAACCGTTTCCGTCTGCGTGGCAAGCGCGGCCGGCACGGATGCCACTTCCGGTTCCAGCACGACGTCAGAGACAGGCGCGGCGGGTGGTGCTGCGCGGACGGCATCGGGTGCGGCTGTGTCGATCAGCCGACTCGGCGACGGCATGTCCGTGCCATTCAACGACTCAGACGGGCTCCTGAATCTCGGCGCACTGAAGTTGATCGCCGCCGAGCCGACGAGAGCCGTAAGCAGGTAGGTAGGCCAGAAGGAATTCACAGTGCCGAATCGTAGCACAGACGCGTGACCGCGCCAAGAGCGTGGTGCTCAAAGCGCCAGGGGTCATCCAGTCTTGCTTGATCCTGCACCGACTTCGTGTCATCCTCTCGGACTCACGGGCATTTCGTAGGAGATGGGCATGGAACTTTTCAGGCAGGCGCTGACGATCATGACCTTGGGCATGGCGTTGGTGTTCTTGTTTCTTTTTGTGGTCATCCAATGCATGAATTTCACCGCGTTCATGATCCGCCGCCACGAAGCCAGGCATCCTGCGCCGCCCGATGGCGACGCGGATGCCGCGCCCGGCCGCGCCCGTCTGGCGGCAGCCATCGCCGCCGCCACCGAATGAACCCCCCTCTCAGCAGCAGAAGGAGCAACCTCCCATGGCCCGAGTTCGTCTAACTGACCTTACCTTGCGCGACGCTCACCAGTCGCTCTTCGCCACCCGCATGCTGACCGCCGACATGCTGCCGGCCGCCGCGCAGCTCGACGCCGCCGGTTTCTGGTCGCTGGAAACCTGGGGCGGTGCGACGTTCGACTCCTGCATCCGCTTCCTGAACGAGGATCCCTGGGAGCGCATCCGCCAGCTCAAGGCCGCCATGCCGAAGACGCCCATGCAGATGCTCCTGCGCGGGCAGAACCTGCTGGGCTACCGGCACTACGCCGACGATGTCGTTGAGGCGTTTGTCGAACGGGCGGCCGCCAACGGGGTCGACGTGTTCCGCGTCTTCGACGCGCTGAACGACGCGCGCAACATGCAGACGTCGTTCAAGGCTGTGAAGAAGGCCGGCAAGCACGCGCAGGCCACGATCAGTTACGCGACCAGTCCGGTTCACACGCTCGAGGCCTATGTCGCGCTGGCCCGCGAGCTCAAGCAGATGGGCGCGGACTCGCTTTGCATCAAGGACATGGCCGGCCTGCTGAAGCCCTATGCCGCCTACGAACTGGTCGTGGCGCTCAAGAAGGCCGTCGACCTGCCGATCCAGATCCACTCACACGCCACCACCGGCATGTCCGTGGCGACGCTGGTCAAGGCCGCCGAGGCCGGCGCCGACATGATCGACACGGCCATCTCCTCCATGGCGATGGGAACCAGCCACTCGCCGACCGAAACGATGGTCGAGATCTTTGCCGGTACGCCGTATGACACCGGACTGAACGTCAAGGCGCTGGTCGAACTGGCGGCCTACTTCCGCGACGTGCGCAGGAAGTACAGGGCGTTCGAATCGTCGTTCGCCGGCGCCGACACCCGCATCCTGGTTGCGCAGGTCCCCGGCGGCATGCTGTCGAACCTGGAGAGTCAGCTCAAGGAGCAGAACGCCCTCGGCAAACTCGACGCCGTGCTCAAGGAGATATCGGTCGTACAGAAGGACTTCGGCTATCCGCCGCTGGTCACCCCCACGAGCCAGATCACCGGCACGCAGGCCGTCCTGAACGTGCTCTTTGGCCGCTACGCCCAGCTCAGCACCGAATCGAAGAACCTGCTGGCGGGCAACTACGGGCTGACGCCCGCCAAGCCTAACGAGGCGCTCGTGAAGCGCGCGTTGAAGGAGTTGAGCCTGCCTGCCGTGGTCACCTGCCGCCCGGCCGACCTGATCCCCAACGAACTGGGCAAGATCGAGGACGAGCTGAAGCAGAAACTCGGCGTCGGCACCGTCGCGCGCGAGGACGTGCTGACCTATGCCATGTTCCCGCAGGTGGCCATCGGGTTCTTCAAGACGCGCGCCAACGGACCGGTCAAGATCGAGGAACCGGCGGCGGCCGCGGCGCCCGCCGCGGCCCGCAGCAATTCCGGACATTTCGCCGTCATGGTCGATGGCGTGGAGCACAAAGTCAGCCGTGCCGCCGAGTCGGATGGCAGCCTGAAGCTCAGCGTCGACGGCCGTCCGTTCCACGTTCGCGTCAAGCAGGTCGACGCCAAGGCGCCCGACGCCGAGGCCGCCCGCGACAACGCCGGACTCGTGGCCAAGGTACTGGCCCCCATGCCGGGCACGATCATCTCGCTCACCGAGGCCGATGGCGAGAAGGTGGACAAGGATGAGCAGATCTGCGTCATGGAAGCCCTGAAGATGCAGATGACCGTCCTCAGCACGCAGGCTGGCCGGATCACGTACCGGGTCAAGCCAGGCGATCTGGTCAAGGCTGGCGATACGATCGCCGAAATCGCATAAGGAAGAGCCGTCGATGCCACACGCCATACACCAGCTTCTCGCCAGGTTCTACTGCGTCCGCGGGATTCGCCCGTTGGTGCTGACCGCGCTGACCATCCTTGCGCTGGCCATGCTCTTCCCGGCCGTGCAGACGCACGCTGCGTCCGCGGCCACCAACGCAGTAGACGTGGCGAGTGCGGCGGCCAACGTTGTGCCGTCCCAGCCCGAGGTCCTCTCGCCCGGCGGCTGCCTGATGAACATCGCACGTTCGACCGGGCTGTGGGACATGACCGCCGGCGGGCACTGGAAGCACCTCGTCATGGTGATCGTGGGGTTCGTCCTGCTCTACCTGGGCGTGGTCAAGGGCTTTGAGCCGCTGCTGCTCGTGCCGATCGGTTTTGGGACCATCTTCGTCAACGTGCCGCTCGGCGGCATGGGTGGCGCACACGGGTTTCTGACGCTGATCTTTGAGCACGGCATCCGCAACGAGGTGCTGCCCCTGATCGTCTTCATGGGCATCGGCGCGCTGTGCGACTTCGGGCCGCTCCTGGCCTGCCCGCGCGTCGCCATTCTCGGCGCGGCCGCGCAGTTCGGCGTTTTCGGCACCCTGCTGGGCGTGGCGGCGCTGAATCTCCTGCCCTGGTTTGACTTCAGCATCAAGCAGGCCTGCTCGATCGCCATCATCGGCGGCGCCGACGGACCGACATCGATCATCGTTGCCTCCAAGTTCGCCCCCGAGATGCTCGGCTCCATCGCCGTAGCCGCCTATTCCTACATGGCCCTGGTGCCGGTGATCCAGCCGCCGATCATGAAACTGCTGACCACGCCGAAGGAACGGCTGATCCGCATGCGGCAGGTGCGCGAGGTCAGCCGCCTCGAGAAGGTCCTGTTTCCGCTGATGCTGGTCGCGCTGTGCGTCCTGCTTCTGCCCACGGCCCTGCCGTTGATGGGGTGCTTCGCATTCGGCAATTTCATCAAGGAGTCCGGCGCCATCGAACGCATCTCGAAGACCCTGCAGAACGAGCTGATGAACCTGGCGACGATCTTCCTGGGGCTCGGTGTCGGCATGCAGATGGCCGCCGACAAGTTCATCCAGCCGGCGACGCTGGGCATCATCCTGCTGGGCCTGCTCGCTTTCTCGCTCGGCACGGCTGGCGGGGTGATTTTCGCCAAGCTGATGAACCTGATCTGGAGGAAGGACCCGGTCAACCCGCTGATCGGCTCGGCGGGCGTCAGCGCCTTCCCAATGGCCGCGCGGGTGTCGAACAAACTCGGGCTGGAGGCCGACCCGCACAATTTTCTCCTGATGCACGCGCTGGGCGCCAACCTCGCCGGCCAGATCGGGTCGGTCGTTGCGGCGGGCGTCATCCTGTCGATCTTCGGCTCGTAGAAGGGGTCGTCGGAACCGCCGCGGGGCGCAAGAGCGGGTTGCGCGGCTGCGCGCCTTGGTGTATCTTCTGAACAAGTCCATTTCGAAGTTGTTCGAACCCCGACAGGCACGCAAACAGTGTCAACACCCAACGGCAAACAGCCGGCTCCCGCCGCCCCCAAGCGGGCCTGGCGCATCCGCACGGAGAAGGGCGAGGTCTTTGGACCCGCCGATCTGCCCACCCTGAAAGTGTGGGCGCGCGATGGGCGCGTCGCGCCGACGAGTGAGCTCTCCGAGGATGGCACGGCGTGGTTCCCGGTCACCAATGTGATCGAGCTTGAGATGGACTGGGTGGCCGAAGTCACGCCCGGCACCTTCTACGGTCCGGTCCATCGCGCGGCCCTCGACGAGTTGATCCGCGACGGATCGCTGGCGGCCGGCGCGCATCTCTTCCGGCGGTTCGATCCGGACGCACCCGAGGCGCCGTCGGCGCGCGAGCGCGAACTCGAGGATCGCCTGCATTCGGCCCAGCAGACCCTGTTTGCACGCATCGGGGAGTTGGAGTCGCTGTTGGCCGCCCGCAGCGGCGAGTTCGACCAGGCGCAGGCGGCGCTCAGCGCCCGCGACCTGGAGTTCGATGCCGAACGCCAGGAACTGCGCGCGTCGGCCAACCGGTTGCAGGCCGAACTGCTCAAGCGCGATGGCCGCATCGGCGTTCTCGAGAAGGAGGCCGTGCGGCAGGAGCAGGCCGGCAAGGACCGCCGGGCCGTCGAAGTGCGGCTCGCCGAGGCCGAGAAGAGCCTGGCCGACCTGTCCCGCGAGCGCGAACAGGACCGGCGCCATCTTGAACAGGCCCGTCAGGGCCAGCGCGACGCCGAGAAGAGCGCCACGGCCCTGCGTGATCGTCAGAATGCCGGCCAGCATGAGCTGGAGACGGCGCGCGAAGCCGCGCGGGCATTGCGGCTGCGGTTGGATTCGATCCGCAAACTGCTGCAGCAGGCCGCCAGCGCGGCCGGGGCCGTCGAGGAGCCCCGTGAGAACCCCGTCATCGACATTGACAGCGAGGCGGCGGAGCCGCAGACCGGCGCGCCGCCGCTGGCGGCGGCGCCCGGGGCCGCCAAACCCGGCCTTTCACTTGTCGAACTCGAGGCCCAGGCCCAGCGCGAACTGCGCCAGTTGGGGCAGAACGGCGGCAAGGGCGGCAAGGGCGGCCTGCTGGGACGCGCACAGACGCGCTAGCACCTGCGGAAGGGGACTATGTCAGGCGAGAAGCATGACCAGCGACAATGGTTCTTGCGCACCAGCGACAAGACGGTTTTCGGTCCCGTGTCCACGCGGGGCGTGGTGGTCTGGGCCGAGCAGGGGCGCATTCTCCCCGGGCATGAAGTCTCCTGCGATCGCAAGACCTGGACGCCCGCCGAGCAGGTGGCGGAACTGGGCATCTGCTGGTACGTCGACGATGGCAGCGGCAATCTGCGCGGCCCGCTTAACCGCGTGGCCGCCGAACAGATCCTCAAGAGCGACAAGGCGCCTGCCGGCGCCCGCCTGGTCGAGGCGAAGGATGTCGATCCATCACGCGTTGTGCGTCCGGCGGAACCCGTGTCGGCGCCTGAGCCGGCGTCCGCGCCGACGCGCAAGGATGCTCCCGCCCGCGCGACTGGCGACGGCGCCGATCTGGCCCGGCAGCTTGAGGATCGCGACACGCGCATTGCGCGGCTGAAGCAGACCGTCGAGAAACTCGAACGCGAGTTGGCGGCGGCCCGCAACCTGCCCCTGCTGGGCGTCACCCCCGAGATATCCGCCGCCGCGTCCGAAGCCGCTGTGCAGGACAAGGCCGCCTTGGCCGCCCTGCAGCAGTCGCTGGAAACCGCCACGGCGGCCGCCCAGGCGCGCGAGCGCGAGTGCGGGGAACTGCGCAACGCCCTGGCCGAGTTCCGCGGCTCGCTCGAGGCCGCCGAACGGCGCAGTGCCACGCTGGCTGCGCTGCAGCGATCGCTGAAAGCCGCCACGGCGACCGCGCAGGCGCGCGAGCGCGAGTGCGGGGAACTGCGCAACGCCCTGGCCGAGTTCCGCGGCTCGCAAGCCGGAAGCGCTGTTCAACTGGCCGGTCGTGAGCAGGAGATCGCCCGGCTCAAAGCCGCCGAAGCCGAACTGCTCGTGTTTGCCAACACCCGCGATGCCGAACTGCTCGGCCGTGTCGCCGAGCTTGAGGGCCAGTTGGCTGCGGCCACCCGTGGCGCCGGCCGCGAATCGCTGGCCCGCGCTCCCGAGCATGACGATCTGCTGCGCCGCGTGCTGGCCGAGGAGATTGACACGCTTGACAAGGATCTGGTCCGCGAGCGTGAGACCTTCACCATGATCCGCGACCTGAGCGTCCAGCGCCAGGAAGCGTTGCAGGCGCGCATGCAGGAGCTTACCCGGCTGCAGCGGGGCGATTCGACCACGCCGGGCACGCGCGTCGTCCGCGACAGCACGCGTACGCTCGAGCCCAGTCGTTTGCAGGCCGAACTGGAATCGCTGCGCACCACGCACGAGCGCGAGACGCGGCAGGCCGAGGAGCGCGAGAACGAACTGACGCGCCGCGTGCGCGTGTTGGAGAACGAGGATGTGCGCCTGCGCGGCCAACTCGGCGAAGCGGACAAACTGGGTCGCCAGTTGCATGACCTGACCGAGACGCTGCGCCGCCGCGAGCAGGATCTGGGACTTGAGCAGAAGCACCGTGCCGTTGAGCGCGACCAGTACCAGACGACCGAACAGGCTTTGCTGCGTCGCATCGAGGAGCTCGAACGGGCCGGCGGGGCCCCGCCCCCCGACAAGGTCGAAACCGATGCGCCTCTTCCCCAGGACAGCCGCAATTTCCGCGTGATGCCCTGGATGCGGCTGCGGAAATGATGGCGAGGCAGGCGCGTGGGTCACTCGACACGCGCCATTCGCCATGCTAGACTCGTCGGCATGTTATGCGGGCATGTGCGAACGGTTCGCCGTGCCGCCCAAACAGGAGAAACGCCATGGACAAATTGGGTGAGTTCGTCAAGTCGGCCGACTGGAAGAGCGAGAAGCACGTGCCGGCCATCGAGTGTCCGGACAGCGTGAAAGCCGGCGAATTCTTCAACGTTTCGGTCACGGTCGGCAAGCAGATCGCGCATCCCAACACGACCGAGCATCACATCGCATGGATCGCGATTCACTTCGCGCCCGCCGGCGCCAAACTATCCTATGAGATCGGCCGCTTCGAGTTCAGCGCGCACGGTCAGTCTGTTGAGGGTGCGAACAAGGGACCCGTCTTCACCGACAGCGGCATCGTTGCGCGCGTCAAACTGACTGTGCCCGGCACGCTCTTCGCCACCGCCTACTGCAACATTCACGGGCTGTGGGAAGCGGACAAGGCAGTCGCCGTGCAGTGAACGTGCGCCGTCGACCCATTCTGCCGCTGGCCGCCGCCGTCGTGCTGACGGCGCTTGCGGTGGCGGCTGTGCCGGGATGGCGTGAAGACGAAGTGGCGCGCGTGCGTCTGCATGTGGCCCGCATCGCGCTCCTGGAGCGCGAGTATCGCCCGCAAGGCGACGTAGCCGACGAGGTCGCGCGCGAGCATGCCAGCCTCTGCGGGGCTCTGGCCGCGCTGTCGGTCGAGGCCCCGCCGCCAGTGCGCACCGGTGTCCGGCTGGAAGCCTATGTCAGTGTGATCGACAATTCGCCGCAGCCGTTCTGGCGCTACCTGCCGCCGTCGTGGTCCGCCACCAATCAGGCACCGCTGCTGGTCTTTCTGCACGGTTACAGTCCGGCCAGCGACCTGATCAACGTGCCGGGCATCCCGCTCGACCTGACCAATGCCGCCAACCGCGCCGGAGCCTGCATCGTGGCGCCGTTCGGCCGTGCCAATACGGACTATCAGGGGATCGGCGAACAGGACGTCGTGATTGTCCTGAACGAGATGGTGCGGCGCTACGGCTGTGACCGGCAGCGGGTCGTGGTCTACGGATACTCCATGGGGGGGTTGGGTGCCTGGTGCATGGGCGCACGACAGCCCCAACTGTTCAATGCCATTCTGGTCGCCGCCGGTCGTGGCGACTTCTACACCTGGCACCGCCTGGCTCCCGCCGATGTCCCCCCCTGGCAGCGGCGGCTGATCGACGTCCAGTTCGCGGCGGGATGGGTGCACCAGTTGACGGCCACGCCCCTGCTCAGCATCCACGGCACGGTTGACGAAATCGTCAGCTACGAACAGGGGCGCGTGATCTTCGACCGGCTGCGCCCTTTCAACCCCCAGGCGCGTTTCATCGCCGTTCCGAATGCAGGCCACGCGGTGCACGACTTTGCTGTCGGCACCCCCGCCGTGGTTGATTGGCTTGATACCGCCTTGACGCATGCATTCGTCAAGAGCCCGGCCAGTCGCGTTCGCCCAGGCGAAACCGGCAGTCGGCTGCAGGATGCCTTCCTGCGGCCGTTCCTGTTCGTGGGCGCGGGCACGAACAACCCGTACGCCGCACCGCTGCGCCTGCGGCAGCGGGCAGACGAGTGGCAGCGTTTCGCCAAGGGCGAACCTCGTCAAGTCCTTGAGACGGAACTTGACGCCAACCGCGCCGCGCTCTTCAACCTGTTCCTTTTCGGCGAACCGGAGGATAGCCCATTGGTGCGCCAGGTTCTTGAGGCGGGCGGCGTGACCATCTCTCCCAGTCGTTTTCACCTCGCTGGTCGCGATCTGCCGCGCGCCTACCATGGTCTGTGGTTCACGGGTCGTAACCCATTCAACACCAATAGGATGGCAGTCGTCCAATGCGGACTGACTTGGGGCGGAAGGTTGCCCGACAACCACCGCTATGATCGCATTCCGGACGTGATCTCCTATGGCACGGGCGTCGACTTCTACGGCGCCAACCTGGCCGTCGCCGCCGGCTTCCTCGACGCGTCCGACCGTGTTGTCTGGTTGGACCCACCGGTGACACCCGCCATCCTGCCGGTCGAGCCGCCGGCCTGGCACGATATGCCTACGTTCGAACGCACCTCCGAACGTCCGGACGACACAATAACGCCCTGATTCCTGCGTTTTTCAAGTAGGCATGCAAGCTGCTTTTACGCGCGTGCGCATAGGCGCGCTCCAGGTGAGGTGTATGGTGTCTTTGTCCCGGTCGCTTCTGGTGGGGTTCGGCTGGGCCGCTGCGTTGACCGCAGCAGCCGGCGAAGCGTGGACCAATCGCTTGGAGATCGCCCCGCGCGCGGCCATCGCAGGAGCCACCTGCGCCTGGACCGGGCAGGGCTTGCGCCTGCAGCTCGTTCATGCGGGGACGGCCATCACGGTTAACGTCGCACCGGGGCGGACGGAGATCGCCCCGGATTTGCTTCAGGCGCTGCCGACGACGCTGACCGAGCGGGTTGTGACCTTTCCCTGCCAGACGCCTGCAACGAACCTGGTCTGGGTGACCTTCAAGCGCCAGCCGCGCGCCTGGTGGCTGTATGTGTCCGACTGCCCGGTGTTGCGCCTGCCGGAACTCGGCACGAACAGCGTCGTTTTGCGTCACCTCCTCGACGCCATGCCCCCGGTTACGGCGCAGGACGACTACCTTCAGCGTACCGGTAGTTTCCGCGTCGACGATTCGTTCATGGTGCCCGAAGGCACCCAGCTGGCTGACACGTGGGAACGTCGCGCGGGCGACTGGAGTCTGCACACGGTTACCGGCACGACTGTCGGCGCGACATCGAATCGGTCGCAACTCAAAAAACAGCCTACGCCCCAGCGCAGCCCGAACTTCTACAGTCTGGACGGCCGTGGCGCGCCGGCCGTGATCCTCACGGGCGAGACGTTTCATGATCGCTACAGCGTGCGCGTGGCGGTGCAACACAACGGTGGCACCAACGGCATTCTGTTCCTGGTGACCGAACGCGACCTCTGCCATGGCTTCACGGCGCGCACCGACCCGGTGACGGAGCGGCTCATCCTCGAACTTTGGCGTGGTCGCCCCTCATCGCTGTCGACACGGGAAATTCTCGGGGCCGTGCAGACCGAGTTGCTGCCCGGCCAATGGCTGTCGCTCGAGGTGCGCGTCTTCGACGACCGGGTGGTCTGCCTGGCTGACAACATCGAGGTCCTGCGGCTGCGGCTGCCGCTGCCGCCGGCGGGACGCTATGGCCTGCTGGCCGACGCAACCGAGGGTACGCGCTTCGATGATTTCTCGGCGGCCTCGCATGATGAATACCCGTTTGATTGCGCCGACGACGTGCGTTTGTCCACGCTGGCGGAGCAGGGCGTGTTCCTGGCGCGCACGCGTTTCCGTCCGGCGGGCGCGCCGGCCGAACTGCCCGATCCGTGCACGTTCGAAGCGCCCGGCGGCGGCGCGCCGCGTGAACGGCGGCTCGGTTCGGCGGCGGATGCCCCGCACCTGCTCAGCGCCGTCTTCATGCCGGTCGGACAGGGCGGCTCGTACACCTGTGGTCTGCTCGCGGGATGGCGCAGCCCGGCCGATCCCGGATACCGGTTCACGTGCCGCGTGGCGGCGGGTGTGCGCCACCTCGCGCTCGAGCGACTTACGCCGACGAATACCGTCGTGCTCGGCGCTCTGCGCCTGCCCGTGACCGGCAACGACCGGCGCGTGCGGCTCACGCTGGATGCGTTGCGGCCCAATGAGTTGAGGGCGCTGGTTGACGACCGGCTGGTGCTGCTGCAGCGTCCGGCTGAGCCGGTCACGGGCGCAGGCGGCATCTACATCGCCGGTCCGACGGCCGTGCGCCATGCGCTGCCCGAGTATACCACGCGCATGTCGCTGTTCTGCGACCGGTTCGAGAAGAACCTGCAGTATGTCAACGACCCCTACATGCGTCATTGGGCCTCGCCCGAGGGGCAATGGCTGCCGCAGCGCGACGGCACGACCTGGCTGCGCGGAGACATCCTGGGCCGCGTGCGCGTGCGCCTGCCGGCCGTGGACCCGTCGACTCTCCACCTGGCGCTCGATGAGACGGGCTCGAATGGCGCCTGCCGGGTGGAGATCCGCAACGGCCAGATTTCCGCCTTCCTTTCCAGCACCGGCACGCAGCAGGTGTGGCGCGTTCCGGTCGCGGATATACCGGAGCAGACGATCGAAGGGCAGGCGGCGGCCCGCCTCCTGACCGTCGGGTTGGAGGACCATGTGCTCTGGCTGGGCGATGACACGCGCTTGCTGGCCCATGCCAGTCTGCCGCGTCTGGCCCGCGGCCGGCGCGTCCGGCTGGACGGCTTCGATGTCCCGCGCCTGCGCCAGTCCCTGGTGCGGCGCGAGAACGTCTTCGATACGCTTTTCAACGAATCACTCTACAACTGGACCATCAACGGCGGCACCTGGGAGGTGATCAACCGGTTCCAGTGCGAGCCGACCTGGTCGCACATGAATGGGCAGAACGACCGGTCGCTGGCGGCGCTCTGGTCGCGCTACGACTTCAGCGGCGACTTCTGCGTCGATTTCTACGCCGGCATGCGCATGGGCTGGTACGAACGGGCCGGCGATCTGAATATGACCGTGATGAGCCGCCGCGGGACGACCGGCGACGGCTACTCTGTGACCGCCACCGGCTGGGACCCGGATCACTCGCAACTGTACACCCGCCTGTGGCGTGACGGGCAGGTCATGGCCGTCTCGAGCAACTACATGGTGCCGCGCATCCGTGCCGGCAATGCGCGCACGGCCGGATATGAGCCGTTCCTCTCCGGCGGCCGCGACATGCATGGCGCGTGGTACGGCATGCGTTTCCGCCGTGTCGGCGACCGGCTGACCTATCTTTTCGACAACGAACCCGTGCTCGACTGGCGCGATCCCGCGCCGCTGCAGGACGGCGCGCTCGGCATCTGGACGTACCGCAACTCGATGATGGTGGCGCGCGTACGCATCGCGGCCGAGTCCATCACGCCGCACCGCTTTGCGTTCACACGGCTCGACCCCGCCGTGGCCGGCCGCGACGTGGCGCGCGCGGCGGCGGAACGGACCGGGCCGCGGTTGCAGGCCGGCGGGTGGCCGGTTCAGCCGCTGGATGCGACCTTGTGGGATGCCGACGATCCGGTCAGCCAGCCGCTGGTGCGGATGGTTGTCGGGTCCGAAGGCCGGCGCGAATTGCGCGCCACGGCGCAGCAGGGAGGCGGCACGTTCATGGTGCGCACGGTCCTGCCTCCCGTGCCGCCCGGACGTCTGCTGGGTTGGCGCTTCGATCTGGCGCGCGACCCCGAGACCCGCGTCAACTTCGAGTTCACCACCGGCAAGACGGCCGCGAATGGCTTCGAAGCGGCGCAACTCTGGTCGTTTGTGCTGAGCGGCAGTGACGAAACGCGCGGCGTCCGTCGCGTGGCCGGTTCGGCGGCGTGCGCGCCGACGCCGCGCGGAGCGGCACGCACCCTCTGGACGCCGGTCGAGGTCTGGCTGCCATCCGACGTGCTTTCGGGCGAACTGTCCGTACGGGTCGACGGGTTCGGCAATCTGCAACCGAGCGACGTGCAGCAGGGATTGTGCGGCAATCCGCCCGGCGCGTGGTTCGCCGTGCACGACTTCCGGCCGATTCACCGGGGCCGGCCCGAACTGTCCAGCGACGGTCCCCGCGAGGCGCTCGATGCGCTGGCGGCCGAGATCGCCGGCCGGCCGAATGGCAAGCTCCAACGCCTGCGCGTGCCTGCGGTGCTCGACGCGACCGAGCCCGAACTCGAGTGGGCCGTGCCGCCCGACGCGAGCTATGGTCTTGCGGCGCGACTCGACCCCGCTCTGGGCGATGCCCTTCGGGTTGGGTCCACGGCGCTCTGGCATTCCCCGCTGCTGCCGCCGCGCAAGGCCAGTCTCGACGATCAGCCGGCGCCGTTCCTGCAGGATGGCGGCGATACGGTCGTATTGCTGCCGCGGCCGCTGCCCGACGTTCCCGCCATGACCCTGTCGCTTGACCTTGCCGATGGTCGCACCTACCGGCAGTCCGTGACGTTGCGCACCACGGAGGGATCGAACCAGCCGCCGGTGCTGGTATCCGTGGAAATGCCTGAAGGCGGGCTGATGACGTTCGAAGGGCGCTCGCCCGATCCGACCGTGGTCGACGGCGCCCCCACCGCCAGCCTCGGCCACGGCGACCCCGAACAGGGCTCCTTTCTGCAGGTCCAGAACCGTGGCGAGTTGCAGCGACTGAACCTGCGGTTGCTGCCCGGCTTCGACCCGATTGTCACGCCCCTGCTGCAGTTTCGCTACCGCGGCGACCCCATGGCGCACGTGAGCCTCACGCAGAGCCGGCTGAACCTGGCTTTCAGTGAGGGCGTGGGCGTGTCGACGAGTCTGAGTGGCGGCGCGACGCTTGACCACGCCTGGCACACCTGGCTGGGTGTGCCGATCCAGGCCGCCGGCGAGTTCCCCGTGCGGCAGGGGTTCGCCTTCGGCGCCGGTGAGTTGCGCGTGGGCTCGCGCAACGGCCGCGACCAGACGGGGCGCTACAGCGCGCTCGCGTTTGATGACATCGCCTGCGGCCCGGCCGCCGGGCCATCGCGCCCGCTGGCCTTGCGGCCGAATTTCAGCGACGCCGATGGCGTGGCGGACGTGCGCTACGCACTGGTGGCCGGAACGGCGCCGTGGGTGGCGCGCGATGATCGTGTGCGACTGGATGTGCGCTGGCAGGCCGCCGTGAACCGTGAGGTCGTCACGCCGGACACGTCCGCGCTCGCCGAGGGCATCCATCATGTTGTGTTGCAGGCGCGCGACCGCCGCGGGGCATGGTCGGCGGTGGCCGATATACCCTTCCTGCTCGACCGCACCGCGCCCACCGTCACGCAGGGCGTGCGCGAGACCAGCCGGTACAACGGTACCTGCCTTGACGTGGCGCTGGAGGGCGGCGTGGCCCTGCCTGTGCTGCGCAACCTGAAGGTGACCTGCAACGGCACGCCCGTGGACCTGAATGGCGACTATGGTCAGGCTGCGCTGACCGCAAGCGGCCTGCGGCTGGAACTCGACTGGCCGCGTCTGCTGCGGCGCGAGCTACGCACGGTTCAGGATGGGCATAACCTGTCGCTGGCCTTCGACGGCATCACCGACCTCGCGGGCAACCCCGTTCCCCGCTTCGAAGCCCCCATCAAGGTCGACTTCGCCTCCGACCGGTGCCCGCCCGCGCTGTTGCCGTTGCAGGCCTGCGCCAACATTCTGGCGTGGCAGCCCGTCTGTCGCGCGGCGAACGACTTCTTCAACCAACAACAGGTCCAGAACAGCACGCTCAGGTCGTCGAACGGTGTCGCGTTCGTCGACATCCATCCGGCCGACGGCGCCGCGGGTTCCTGGCTTGCGCGCAATTTTCAGGAGCAGCCGTGGGATCCCGAGAAACACCCCTGGCTGGCCCTCAGCGTGAAGTTGAGCGGTCAGAGCGGCATCGACCCCCGGCTGGCGCTCCGGTTCCAGTTGCGGAACCCGCCGGACGAAGCCAAGCGCCAGAAAAAGGAGAAGGACAGCCCCTATGTGCTGTATCTGCCGGCGACCCCCGGCGCCAATCCGTTTGTGCAGGGACGAACCGACTGGCGTGCCGACGAGTGGCAGGACATTCTGGTCGACGTTCGCGGCTACCTGCGCGCCGAGACCGGCCTGGCGCAGGCTCCGGCCATACGCACGCTGGCACTGGTCTTTCCTGAGGGCGGCAAGCAGAACCTGCAACTGCGCGCGGCGGCTGTGCTGGCGCCGTGGGGGGCCGACGACGTGCTGAAAGTCCGGGCCTACGACATGAGCGGCTTGCGCGGCCTGGTCTGGCAGGGCGGCGGCGCATTGACCGGTCTGGGCATCCGGCCGTCGCGGCTGAAGGTGCCGGCAGAAGACGCGCTGTGGCTCAAAGTACGTATTGCCGACCGGCCGGGCAATCTGTCAGACTTCTTCTTCATCCCGATCCCGCCCGGGTCGGTCGGCAATGCGCTGCCGGCTGAAGTGCCGGTTGAAGACTGACAGGATCAACCGAATGACCCGCATGCTTGTGCCTCAGCTTGACGCGAACCTGGTGGACGTGACCGTCACGGCCTGGCGCAAGTGCGTGGGTGAAACGGTGGCCGCCGGCGAGATCGTCGCCGATCTGACGACCGACAAAGCCACCTTCGAGCTGGAGTCGCCTGCGGCGGGCATCTTGCTCGCCGTGCTGGCGGCGGAGAAGAGCATTGTGCCGGCCGGCTATGTGCTGGCGCTGATCGGCGAGCCTGACGAATCTGATCCGGCCGCAGTCGACGAGAACGCGCGCCTGATGGCCGCATACCGCCAATCGGCGTCCAGTCGGACCGCCTTGCCCGCGGATGCCGCCGGCGCGCCGCGGCCGGAGCGTGTGCGGGCCACGCCGCGCGCGCGCCGACTGGCGCAGCAGCACCATCTCGACCTGGCACGCATCCAGCGCGAAACCGGCGTTGACGTGGTGGACGAAACCGCGCTGGCGGCCTACCTGTGATGCCATGAGCACAAACGGGCGGAAGCCTCCTTCCCTGCACCTTTGTCCTTCTCAGGAGCCCTTCGGTGGCTTATTCTTGGCATATGGAAATGTCCAAGGGAGAATGGATTTATGGTCGCCGGCCCGTGCACGAACTGCTTTCCGCCGGACGGCGTCACGTCTACGAGGTGATCCTGCCGACAGGGGGGCGCGAATCGCCCGATGTGGCCGAGTTACGGGCGCTTGCACTGAAACGGGGGGCCGGCGTGCGGTCGCTGGGGCGTCAGGAACTTGACACACTGACCGATGGCGGCAATCATCAGGGCGTGGCGGTGCGTACGGGCAGCTTCCCATACATCGCCTTGGACCAGGCGGTCCACGATGTCAAGACGGACCCGTTGGCACTGGTCCTGCTCCTGGATCATGTTGAGGACCCGCAGAATGTGGGGTCGCTGCTGCGGACGGCAGATGCCGCAGGGGTGACGGCGGTGGTTCTGCCGGAGGACCGCGCGGCCGGCATCACCCCCGCGGTCGTCCGGGCCTCGGCCGGCGCGTCCGAGCATCTCCGCGTGGCGCGCGTGGTCAACCTGGTGCGGGCCATGGCTGAACTGAAGGAAGCCGGGATGTGGCTGACGGGACTCGACCTGGGCGACGATGCGCGCCCCTACACGGCCATCGACTGGCGCGGCCGGATGGGGCTGGTGGTTGGGAACGAGGGCGCGGGACTGGGGCGGCTCGTGCGCGAGCACTGCGATTTCATTGCGAGCATTCCGATGCGCGGCCGGGTGGCATCGCTCAACGCCGGTGTGGCGGGTGCCATTGCGTTGTTTGAGGCGACGCGCCAGCGCGGCATATGAGACTGCGGGAGAACGACCATGGCAACAATCGATGCGCTGCTCCAGATGATGGTCGCACGTCAGGCCAGCGACGTGCACCTATCTACCGGCTTCCAGCCGCACTTCCGGATCCACGGCGAGATCAAGGCGGTTGAGGAGACGCAGGTCCTGACGAGCGCCGACGTCCTCGCCATGGTCACCGAGATCATGCGCGAGGACAATCGCGTTCAGTATCGCGACGAGTGGGATACGGACTTCGCCTATGACCTCAAGGGCGTCGGACGGTTCCGCGTGAACTGCTTCCAGGACATGCGGGGGGCCGGCGCCGTGCTCCGTCAGATCCCCGAGGTCATCCCGACCGTCGAACAACTCCAACTACCGCGGGTGATTCGTGAGTTCTGCCACATGTCCAAGGGGCTGATCCTGGTGACCGGGCCGACGGGCAGCGGCAAGTCGACGACACTGGCCGCCCTGATTGACTACATCAACAAGCATCGGACGGAGCACATCATCACGATCGAGGACCCCATCGAGTTCGTGCATCACTCCAAGAAGTGCCTGATCAACCAGCGCGAAGTCCACCGCGATACGACCAGTTTCGCGCGCGCCTTGCGCGCGGCCTTGCGCGAGGATCCCGACATCGTGCTGGTCGGCGAAATGCGAGACCTGGAGACGATTGAAATCGCGATCGAGACGGCCGAAACAGGGCATCTGGTGTTCGCCACCGTGCACACCAACACGGCCGCCACAACGGTGGACCGTGTGATCGACAAGTTCCCGTCCGCGCGGCAGAACCAGATCCGATCCATGTTGGGCGACGCGCTCAAGGGCGTGGTGGCGCAGACGCTCTGCCGCCGCATCGGGGGCGGGCGCATTGCGGCTTTCGAGGTGCTGGTGGTGTCCATACCCGTGGCCAACCACATCCGCGAGGGCAAGGCCTACATGATCCCCTCGGTGATGCAGACCAGCAAGAACATCGGCATGCAGACGTTCAGCGACGAGTTCACGCGCCTCGTAATCGAGGGCAAGATCACGGCCGAGGAGGCCTACGTCAAGTCCATCGACAAGGAGGATTTGCGGATCGCGCTGACGAACGCGGGTATTTCGATGTCCTTCCTCGACGAGTTCGAGCAGCGTGAGGTGGCCGAGCGCGTCCGGATCGTCGAAGCACGCGTCGCGGAGTTGCGCGCAGGGCTGCAGCGCAGTCCGGACGATATCGGGATGATCAACGATCTGGCGTGGATTCTGGCCACGAATCCGGCCGAGTCGGTCCGCAACGGGAAGGAATCCCAGCGTCTGGCGGAACGCGTGAACGCGTTGACGCAAGGCAAGATGCCCGCCGTGCTCGATACGTTGGCGGCGGCCTGCGCCGAGAACGGCGGCTACCGCAAGGCGGCGGAGACCATCCGCAAGGCGATCGCCCTGGCCGACGGTGACGGGGTGATGATTGCCGGGCTGAACATGCGACTGCGGCTCTACGAGAAGGGGCAACCCTGCCGGGATCGCTGAGGTGCCCGCGCTGGCATGCGCCGATGTGGCAGGAAGCAAAACGGCGGGCCGGATGGCCCGCCGTTTCTGTTGGATATGCGTGAAGGGTTGTTAGTCCTTCAGCAGCATCAGGTCTTCTTTCTTGCCGTCGCCGGGTTCCTTCAGGTCGCGCGTCAGCACGGCGTTCTTGGGCAGGCCGATGCGCTCATCCATCGGCTTCTCAGGGTCAACGATTCCGACCGTCACGAAGATCACGAGTTCCTTCTGATCCTTCTCGCGGCTCTTCCAGCCGAACAACCGCGGTCCGATGTAGGGGATCTTGCGGAGGTAGGGGATGCCGCTGTCCGTGTTGCCCTCGCTTGAGCGCGTCAACCCGCCGATCACCGCCGTGGCGCCATCCTGCATCGAGAACACCGTGTTGATGCGTTTCATGCGTATGATCGGGTAACGCGTGATGGGCGCATCGGGACTGGCCCCGGCGATCTGGTAGTCGCCGGCCCACTCACTGATCGAAGGCGCGATGTTGACGGTGATCACACCGGCGCTGCTCACGCGCGGCGTCACTTTCAGAGTGACGCCATAGCTGAAGAACGACTCGCCGGCAAACATGTCGGCCTCCTTGCCTGGAATGGTTCCAAGTTCGGAGGTCACGTCATATGTGTTTCCGCCATTCGAAGTAACACGCGTCCCCGTGACCTTGATGTAGGGTTCCTTGGTCGTCATGTCGACCGTGGCGATTTCCTCGTTGGCCACGATGATCTTCGGGTTCGAGATCATCGACACGCCGTCCATCTGCTCGAAGGCGCTCATGGCCAGACGGAAGTCATCCGCGGATATCTGTCCCTGGACGCCGCTCGCCGACTTCCAGGTCATGTCTTCAGCCAGGCGTCCGGCTCCCGGCGCGGCCGTGATGGACGGCGAGAGGGAGACTCCCGACTCCTTCAGGTAGGGATAGGTGATGTTATCCTGTGGCACCATGTATGGATAGGTCACCGACACGATCTTCGTGGGGTCAGCCGGGTCATAGATGGTCACCGGCTGGCTCAGGTCCGGCACCATTGTCGTGGTGTGGAATTCGCGGCTGATGTCCTGCTTGATCTCCGTTGTGCCGGTCTTGTACTTGGCGAGTTCACCCTCGTTGTACTCCGCGCCGGCCGAGAGGCTGTGCACATTCACGCCCCATTCCTTCAACGAATCCCACTTCATGCCCAGTTTCTTGCTGGCGGCTGCCGACATTTCGACGAAACGGGCCTCGATGTAGACCTGGCTGCGCGGCCTGTCGAGTTCTTCGATGACCTTGCGGGCGTCGGTGATCTTCTGTTGCGACGCCTGTAGCAGGATGACGTTGCCTTCGGCGAAGGGCGTAACGGTTCCGTCTTTGCCCATCAGGCCCTTCAGGAGTTCCGACAGTTTGTCGACCTTGGCGAATTTCAGATGCACGGTCTCGGTTACGCGGGGGTCCTCGCCGGCACGGCGGGACTCGATCACGAAGATGCCCGAGCCGGCCGGCTTCTCGACCAGCAGCAGGTTCTGGCGTTCGAGGATCGCCGCGAAAGCCGGCTGCCACGCCACATCCTGCAGGTTGGCCGTGACCGAGCCCTTGAGGTTGGTGGTGGCCGCGATGATGTTGGCTCCCGAGATCTTGGTGAACAGCTTGACGACGTCCGCCAGAGGGACGTCATCCAGCGTGACCGAGATCAGTTGCGAGCCGGGCGGCAGAGCCGCGTTTTCCTGCGTGGCGACAGGCGTCACGACCGCAACCGCCGTCACGTCGGCCGGCGCCGCTACGGCAGGCGTTGCCACGGCAGGCACTTCAGCGGCGGGTTGGGCCGGCGCCGGGACGGCGACGGCAGCAACCGGTGCTTCGACAACAGCGGCTGCGGCAGGAGCCGCTTCTGGCTGGGCTGGCGGCACGACATCCTGAGCCATCAGCCCGACGGTTGTGGTGACAACCGCCAGAAGAACCGCGCCATTCAGGAGACGGGTTCGTTTGTTCATCGGATGACCTCCATTGTGTTGCATGGGTTTGTTTGGGGTTGGTGAGAGCGTGGTTTGTCGGCGGCCGGTTATTTGGACGGCTCGACCCGTTCATATTGGGCACCAGCGGCGGTGATGTCAGCAACCTTGAAACGGAACGAGAAGCCCCGGTGACTTACGATGACTGTCTCGCCCGGGGCGACGACCTTGCCGTTGATCAGCGCCAGGAAGCGGTCCACGCCCGTGGTGGTGTCTTTCTTCCGGAAGACGGATGCCGTAATCAGCTTCTTCTGTGCCAGACGCCAATCGTCCTCGGTGATCGTGTCACTCGGAATGGCCACGTCTACGGCGGCTTGAGCCGGTTCCTTCGGCGTGTAGCCGACCGGCCAGAAGGGGTCGCGCGGCACGGCAAGAGAAGGCGTCGACGCGTCTTGCGCGACAGCGGGCGCGGCTTCAGGCGCGACCTGTTGGGCCGGGGCCGCCCAGACGGCAACCGCGGCGAGTCCGACGAGTGCCAGGCGCATATATGAGGGGTGGGCTGTCATACCGTCGACCCGCGGGGCTACTCCTTGTCCTGGGACAGTACCGGCCATTCGATCCGGATGGAAACACGATGGGCCTCCGGGTTCTCCCTCCCCTGGCCCTGAATGATAATCTCGGTGACGGTGATATAGGGGTTGGCCGTCAGGATCGCCTCAATCAGCCGGCTGATCATGTCGAACGAACCCGTCCCGGTGATCTCCGCCGTGTAGCAGGCGAACGTCCCGGTGCTGTTGCGGGCGGGGAGCGGCTGGTTGCCGAGCGGCGTGACGGTGGTGAACTGGAACCCTGACCCTCGGATGATCGGAACCAGCCGCTCCTGCAGGCTGAGCTGGTACGATCCCAGGATGGGACGGAGCAGGCGGTTTGAGACCAGCGTGCCCATTTCGGCCTGGGCGTCGGCGTATTTGCGCGCGAAGCTGGGCGCCAGCCGCAGTTCGCGTTCGGCACGCGTGATCTTCTCCGCCAGGTCACCCAGGTTGGCCATGTCCCGCGTGCGGGCCCGTCGCATCGGCACCCAGACCACGAGCCACCCCACGTACGCGACCAACGCCGCCACGATGGCAGCGAGTGCCAGCAGCAACACGCGGTCTCGCTTGCTTTCAGGCAGTTTCATTCGAGCTTCCGCGGTTTGCCGGTGCAGGCGATCTCAAAGGCCCGGTCTGCCTCGGCTGCTCCGGTGGCGGCGTCCTTGCTGAACGACTTGATGTCTGCCGCCGTGATCAGGTTTGTGAAGTCGGGATGAGCGCTCAACTCGGCCAGGAAGGCCTTTATGGTGGGCGATGCCGCGGGACCACTCGTCCGTCCGTGCAGACGCAACCCATAGGCGCGACAGGGCATTCCGCCTTCGGTCGAGAGGGATTGTGAGATGCGCACCTCCGTCAGTTGCACGTTGGTCGGCACGTGCCCGCCCAGCTTGCGCAGTTCAAGATGCCAGTCGACGCGTGCACGCCGGTAGGCCGACAGTTCCATCAACCGCGCCTGCGCGGCGTCCAGATTGGCACGGGTTCTGACCGCGGCGTCGTATTCGTCTTTCAGATGTCGCCATTTCCAGTTATCCGCATCCAGTTGGTCTCGCCGGCCTGAGATGGACAGTACGGACATGGAGACCCATAACACGACCAGACTGGCCGCCAGCAGGCCGCAGGTTCGTGCCATCGCCTTGCTCTGGATCGGATTGGCGCTGCGGCGCTCGTCCTCGGAGATCAGGTTGACGCACAGGTTCATGGCGCCTCCCAAGCGGCCAGCGCCGTGCCCATCGCGGCCGCGAAACAACCGGCCGCCGTCGTCAGCGCGGGGTCAATGGTCCCCGGTCCGGATGGCACGATCAACAGCGGATTCCAGTCAAAGGCTTCGATGCCGAGCATGGTGGCGAGTTGCTGGCGCCAAAATGGCGCGCTGAGCAGGCCGCCCGTAAGGTAGATGCTTCCGATCCGGCAGTTCCGCCGTCGCGCCACGAAATCCCGTCCCAGCACCAGTTGGCGCACCAGCGGGTCAAGTGCGCTGTGTACGGCGTCAGATGCGTCGATCACGCCGTCAGTCAACACGCTGCGGGCCGTCTCCTCGTCCATGCCCAGCGTCTCCGCGACGCGTGCCAGGACGGCGCTCGTGCCGATCTGGAACTGGCGTACGAGGGCCAACTCGTTGCGCACGAGGATGCCAACCGTGCTCGTCTGCGCGCCGATGTCGATCGCCATCACGGCGTTGTCATCCGGCTTGTCGCGGAGGCTGTAGGCGATCGCGTTCAGCGCCGCCAAGCCCGCGATCTCCACCGAACAGGGGATTGGCGTGCCCGCGGGGAAGAGCCCCAGCGCCCATCTGACGATGCGTTCCGGCAGGGCCGCTGCCAGCACGACGGTTTCGTTGTGGCTGGAGGACTCAATTTCGACGCCGATGCGGTGGGCGTCCGGATTGGCGAGCCCAAGCAGACCGGCAAAGGCAAAGTCGGCAAGTTTGTCTGCGGCGCGCGGCACGGCCAGGAGTTTGGTGACGGCCTCGGGGTGCGAGAGGGCCAGCGCGACATGGCGCGCGCGGAGTTCGCGTGGCAGGACGAGCGCCGTACCGCCGCCGGCAGCCGGCGCGTCGGCTGTGGGGAAGGGCAGTCGCGGCAGGTGTGCCACGGCGGTCATCCGGATCGCGCCCTCAACCGTGCGCAGGCGCACCGCCTTCGTGCCGGACGAGCCGATATCGACACCCACCACGTCGCCCAGGCGCGTGCGACCACCCCGGATAAAACTTGTCAGGTCCGGACTCATTCGTGAGAATTATGGATCAGATCATGATCCGTTTCAAGTGTGTATTACTGAGGCGCGTCGCGCTGGGGTGCGATTGCGGTTGGTGGAAAAGCGCGAAGTTAGGCGGCGAAGGAAAGGGA
>CAYQJG010000030.1:0-43858 GCA_964417715.1 uncultured Lentisphaerales bacterium
GCCGCACAGTCTACATCAACCAACGGGATTTCCCACGCTAAACCCGGAAGCGCCGCTTCTTGCTCAGTTGGCGACGAACCGTTTCGAGATTCTGCCGGTCTTACTGCCGCATGTGTTCGCACTGTCCGCTTTGCCCGATCATCATCGTGATCCATTTGACCGCATACTGGTTGCCCAGGCGATCAGCGAGAAGGCGCCATTGCTCACCACCGATGCGCGCGTGAAGTGTTATCCTGTCGAGGTGATGTGGTAGCGGGCGACCCCGTTTTGTTCTTCTGTGCCCAATAAGAATGCGCGCCTGGTCCATTGGTATGCCGACCGATCGCCCAACCGTCCACCTGCGTCGTTCGTCGTTGAATGTCCAATGTTGACTGTTCGATGTTCGCGTTCACTTTAGAACTCCCGAACTTTAGAACTTCTCCCCTGCCTCCCCAACTCGCCGGACCTCCGCCCTCCGCCCTCGGATCTCGGATCTCGGACCTCGGACTTCCGACCTCCACTTTGGAACGCTCGACCTCCCGCACTTCAGAACTTCCCCCGCACCCCGCCGCTTGCCCGATAGCACACGGCGAGAGGATATACGAGTCACAAGTAGGTAAAGAGGAGCCCAGACATGAAAAGTAGCACAGACGCCAAACACGCCGCATCCACAGAGACGACCGTGCCGGTTTCCATCAGCCCGGATGGCGAGCGTTTTCCCCTTCCCACACGCGCGGAGTTCGCCAGCGAGTTCGTGCGTCTGCAGGCGCTGGCGGAGCGTAACCGTGCCGAGGGGCGCGAGATCGTGGTCGTCGTCGGACTGGGCTTCGTCGGCGCTGTCATGGCCGCCGTTGTGGCGGATTCGGCTGACGCGCAGGGTCGGCGCGGCAAATTCGTCATCGGTGTGCAGCGGCCGAGCGTGCGCAGTTTCTGGAAGATCGAATTGATCAACCGTGGCCTCTCGCCGATGAAATCGGAAGATCCGGAAGTCGACGTTCTGATCAAGCGTTGCGTGCTCGAGCACCAGACCCTTGTGGCCACCTACACTGAGGAGGCCCTGAAGCTGGCCGACGTGGTCGTCGTCGATGTGCAGTGCGACTACCTGAAGAACGACTTGGGCGATGTGCGCACGGGGTTTGCCGACATGGCGGCGCTGGAGGCGTCCATGGAGACCATCGCACGCCACATCCCTCCGCAAGCCCTGGTGCTGATCGAGACGACTGTTGCGCCGGGCACGACCGAACAGATCGCCTACCCGATCATGGTCAAAGCCTTCCGCGACCGTGGCATCGCCAGCGATCCGCTGCTGGCGCACAGCTACGAGCGTGTCATGCCGGGCCGCAACTATGTTGCCTCCATCCGCGACTTCTGGCGCGTGTGCAGCGGCGTCAATGAGGCTGCCAAGTTGCGCGTCGTCAAGTTCCTCACCGACGTGCTGAACACACGTGACTTCCCGCTGACCGTGCTGGACCGGCCGGTGGAGTCGGAGACGGCCAAGATCATTGAAAACAGCTACCGCGCCACGATCCTGGCGTTCCTGGACGAATGGTCGCACTTCGCGGAGCGCAATGGCGTGGACCTGCGCAAAGTCATCGATGCAGTACGGGTTCGCCCGACCCACTCCAACCTGATCTTCCCGGGCCCCGGCATCGGCGGGTACTGTTTGCCGAAGGACGGTGGCTTGGGCGTGTGGTCCTACAAGCACATCTTTGGCTGGAATGACGACATTTTCAAGATCACCCCGCTGGCCATCGACATTAACGACACGCGTGGCCTGCACGCGCCTGAACTGGTGCGCGATGCGCTACGCAACATGGGCAAGCCGGTGGCCGTGGCCGAAGTGCTGGTGTTGGGCGTCTCCTATCGGGAGGACGTTGGCGACACCCGCTACAGCGGCTCGGAGTTGATTGTGCGCAAGCTCTCTGAGATGGGAGCAAACGTGCGCCTGCACGATCCCTATGTTGACCACTGGTACGAACTGGAGGCGCAGGATACCTACCCCACGCCGGGGTACAGCAAGGCCCGGTTCTTCGACCGGCAGGCGAAACTCAAGGATCTGCGTATCACGAGCGACTTGCCGACTGCCATGCTGGGTGCCGACGCGCTGGTGCTGGCGGTTCGGCATTCGGCTTACCTGAAACTCGATCCGGATCAGGTGCTCAAAGCCGTCGGCAAGCCGTGCGCAATCATCGACTGCTTCTGCATCCTCGACGACCAGAAAATCAAACGCTACCTTGAGCTGGGTTTTGAGGTCAAAGGCATGGGGCGTGGCCACATCCGCCGCATCAAGGACAACCTGCGCAAAGCAGGTTCATAGCGAGTGGCCAGGGGCTGGAACGGAACGCAGGGCATCCTATGGAATTCATTGACCTGAAAGAGCAGTATCGGGCCTATCAGTCTGAAATCGATGCCCGCATGCGGGCGGTGCTTCAGCACGGCCACTTCATCATGGGGCCAGAGATCGCCGAACTTGAGAACAGCCTGGCGGCATATGCCCACGTCAAACACTGCATCTCGGTCGCCAACGGTACGGTCAGTTTGGAGATTGCTCTGCGGGCCTTGGGGGTCGGTCCAGGTGATGAAGTCATTACGGTGCCTTTCACCTGGATCAGTTCATCCGAAGTGATCCTGATGGTTGGCGCCAAACCGGTGTTTGTGGATGTTACAGGGACCGATTTCAATATCGATGTCAGTAAGATAGAAGCCGCAATTACGCCGCGCACCAAGGTTATCCTGCCCGTCAGCCTTTTCGGTCAGATGCCGGACTATGGTCGCATTAACGCCATCGCCGCCAAGCACAACCTGGTGGTCATCGAAGATGGTGCCCAGAGCTTTGGCGCGACGCAGAATGGAAATCGCAGTTGCAGCGTGACTCGCGTTGGCAGCACCAGCTTCTTCCCGGCCAAACCGCTTGGCTGCTATGGCGATGGTGGCGCGCTCTTCACCTCCGACGACGCGCTGGCGGAGAAGATGCGCGCCATTCGCACGCACGGCGGGATCAAGCGGCACCATCACACGCTGGTGGGGACGAATGGGCGGATGGATACGCTTCAAGCCGCCGTCGTGCTGGCCAAACTGCCCCATTTCGACTGGGAGGTCGAACAGCGCGGTCGTATCGGTGCCCGCTACACGGATCTGTTTCTGTCTGGGAAGTCAACTTCAGGGCTTCTCCCCCCCTCGGTCACGCCGGGTAATACCCACGTCTATGCGCAGTACACCATTCGGGTGCCGAACCGCGAAGCACTGGGCGAAGCCCTGAAGGCCGCTGGCATTCCGACGGTGGTCTACTACCCCAAATGTTTGCACGAGCAACCGGTGTTTGCTCCGCTTGGTTACAAGATGGGCGAGTTTCCTGAGGCCGAGCGCGCATCGCGCGAGGTCATCAGCCTGCCGATGCATCCGTTTCTCACTGAAACAGAGCAGGACAGGATCGTGGAAGAAGTTCTAAAGTTCGAGAGTTCTAAAGTTCTAAAGGTCTAAAGTTCGAGAGTCCGAGAGTTCTAAAGTGTGAGAGTCCTTTGACGCCATTTGGTGAACTGGAAGGTTGCGCACGTTTGGAGTGCGGCGACCTGGCGCCGCTCTGAGGCGCGTGACCCGGCACGCGCGCGGTTGGGATGTGGACGTGAGCCCCGTTGCGGCGCGACAACGTCCCTTATCGTCTCTTGCCGCACCCCCGAGCTCCCGCACTTTAGAACTTTAGAACTTTAGAACTTTAGAACTCTCGAACTGCCATAAAGAAAGCGATCTAGTGAAAACAGTAGCATTAGTCGGTTGTGGGCGTATCTCGGCGAGACACGTCGAAGCCATTACGGATACGCAATGTGTGAAGATCGCGATGGTCTGCGACAAGATCGAGGAACGAGCCAAGGCGTTGGCTGAGAAACTCGGTGTCCCCTATGTGACCGACTATCGTCTCATCAAGGGCGTGGATGTAATCAGTGTCTTGACCCCGTCCGGGTTGCATCCGCGGCACGTGTCGAACATTGCCGAGTTGACTGACGCGCCCTACATCGTCTGCGAGAAGCCGCTCTCCCTGACCCTGCGCGAAGCGTACGAGGTCTATCGTCGCGTGGAGAAGTCCGGAAAAGTCATGCTGCCAGTCTACCAGAACCGCTACAACCCCCTGGTCGAGATGATCAAGGAACTCCTTGCGAGCGGCCGACTCGGCAGGATATACCAGTTCAACTGCAATGTGCTCTGGAATCGCAACGACGACTACTTCAAGGTCGACTGGCATGGAACGGCTGAGTTCGACGGCGGGGTGCTCTACACGCAGGCGAGCCACTACGTCGACATGCTGCATTACTTCTTCGGCGAATTGGACGAACACAAGGGCATCGGCGGGCAACTGCGCGGTCTGGAAGTTTACGACACGCTGTCGGCCGTTCTGAGTTTTAAGAGCGGTGCGGTGGGCACGCTCAACACGACGGTCAGCGTCTACGAGAAGAACTACCTTACCGAATTTACGCTGCTTGCCGAAAAGGGCACGATCCGCCTCACGGGAACCAATCTCAACAAGATCGACTTCTGGAACGTGCAGGGGGTGGAGAAACCGGACATGGACTTCACGATCAACCATCAATACGGCAAGGGCCACGACACGCTCTATCAGTACATCGCCCAGGAGCGATGGGACAAATTCCCTGCCAAGGCCGATGTGCTGTCGGGCATCCGGATGATGGAGATGCTGAGTTACTAGAGGTCAGAGGTCAGAGATCAGAGATCAGAGGTCAGAAGTCAGAGGTCAGAAGTCAGCGGTCAGAGGTCAGGGGCGCGATGCAGATTCATTCGGCGAAAGAGCTGACCGTCTTCCAAAAGGCCTACGAAGTTTCCATGTCGGTCTTCGAAGTTAGTAAGCGGTTTCCTGCCGAGGAGAGATATGCGCTAACGAGCCAGATCCGCAGATCCTCCCGCTCCGTATGTTTGAACCTGCGAGAGGCGTGGGCCAAGCGAAGGTATGAGGCTCACTTTATTTCAAAGCTAACCGATTGCGATGGCGAGAACTCAGAGACGGACACGTCACTCGATTTCGCGATGGATTGCGGCTACATCTCTGCGGAGGAACACGAGCGTCTGACCTCTCTCAATCACGAAGTCGGTCGCATGTTGGGAGCAATGCTCTCAAACCCCACGCCATTTCTGAAACACTGACCACTGCCATCTGACCTCTGCCCTCTGTCCTCTGACCTCTGTCCTCTGACCTCTGTTCTCTGACCCCTGGAATCTCCATGCCTGACTACTTCCACCACGAATCCTCCTACGTCGACGAAGGTGCCATCATTGGCGCGGGAACCAAGATCTGGCACTTCAGCCACATCATGAAGGGCGCCAGGATTGGAGAACGTTGCGTGTTCGGACAGAATGTCAATGTCGACGGGGGCGTCGTCATCGGCAACAACGTCAAGGTCCAGAACAACGTCTCCATCTATACGGGCACGACCATTGAGGACGACGCTTTCCTCGGGCCTTCGTGTGTCCTGACGAACGTGACCAATCCCCGATCACAGATCAATCGGCACAGCCTCTACGAGAAGACCCTCATCCGCCGTGGCGCCACGCTCGGAGCAAACTGCACGATTGTCTGCGGCGTCACGCTGGGCCGCTACTGCTTCATTGCCGCCGGCAGCGTGGTGACCAGGGATGTTCCAGACTACGCCCTCATGATGGGCAACCCGGCGCGCCAGAAGGGCTGGATGAGCCGGCATGGGCATATCCTGCGGCCAGCGACCGCAGGTAGTTCTAGAGTTCTAGAGTGCGAGAGTGCTAAAGTCGATGAAAACGCGAACCAGCAACCATCCGGTGGTCCAACTTTAGAACTCTCGAACTCTCGCACTTTAGAACTTCCCCCTCCCATCCTCGTCTGTCCGGAGTCCGGTTTCCGATATCAGCTCAGGCCGACCACCGCTCCAACTCCCGACCCATCGAACTCTCGAACTTTAGAACTCTCGCACCTTGGAACTCTCGAACTGCATTGTCTCGATCTTGACGAAGACGCGCCTTTGCCCACGGAACTGACCAAAGGCAGCAAGACCTACGACGAGTTCAAGCGAGCACGTACATGAGGAAGTACGCATTGGTCATTTCCTCGGGGTGCCTGTTTTCAAACAACATGGGGTGCAATGCGCTCACCTATGGTGCCGTCGAGGTTCTGGAGCGGGTTGCGAAGAAGCTGGGGGCGGAGTTCGATTACTATTTGGTCGGCAATCCGGCCGACGGGGTTGTGCCCCCTGAGCTTGGCGCCGCTCGCGTGCGGCTCATCGACCACCTCCCGAGCCTCGGGCCTCGGGGCCTGCTGAAGAACGCGTACCTGGGGACGCTCGCCCAGCAGTTTGCGGTGCGCGATGTGCTGGACGCGGCCGACCTGTTCTTGGACAACGGCTGGGGCGACAGCTTCAGCGATATCTATGGGCAGGCCCGGCTGGAGGCGATGCTCTGGAACATGAATTTCGCGCTGAAGCGCAAGAAGCCCCTCCTCCTTCTGCCGCAAACCGTCGGGCCGTTCGCGCCCGGCTTCGCCTTGCGGAAGCAGGTCGAGCGCGTGCTGCGGTCGGCGTGTGGGGTCTACGTGCGGGATCCCCTGAGCCACGCGTGCGTGCAGGAGCTGGCCCCGGGGCTGGAGGCCTTTCAGACCGTCGACGTCGCGCTGTTCATGGGCTACGCGAAGCGGGCGGCGCCCAAGGCCGGCAGCCCGGTCGTCGGGATCAACCCGTCGGGCCTTCTCTGGCGCGGCGGCTATACGGGCAAGAACCAGTTCGGGCTGGCGGACGACTATCCCGGCGTGATCCGGGCGCTGATCGGGCGGCTGCTGTCCGCCGGCGCGGCCGTCGAACTGCTTGGGCATGACATCTCGGGGCCGAACGCCGGCAACAGGTGTGACGACTACTACGTCTGCAAACTGCTCCAGCGGGAGTTTCCAGCGTGCCGGGTCGCGCCATTCTTCTACAGCCCGGTGGAGGCCAAGTCGTACGTGTCCGGACTCAGCCTGTTGATCGGTTCGCGCATGCACTGCTGCATTGCGGCCTACTCCAGCGGGGTGCCCGTCCTGCCCTTGGCCTACAGTCGCAAGTTCAGCGGGCTGTTCAGCGATGCACTGGCCTACCCTCACATGGCGGACCTGACCCGCAGCGAGGCTCCGGCGATCCTCGAGACCGCCACGGCCATGCTGGGCAGCCTGGACACGATCGCAGCGGAACTTGCGGCAGGCCAGCGCGAGCTTGACCGGTATCGCGACGCATTGGTCGATGACATGGCCGTGACAATTCAGCGTGGTCTGTCGCGAAGGTAAGCCGTGTTGATGCTTAGGTAGAACGACCGGTTCCGATGTTCTCTTCGTTAAGACAGTCACTCGCGCTGAGAAACTTCCGACGGCAGTGGAGGCTTCGCAACGCGCATAACGCCACCGTGGCCGAACAGGCGTTTGACGTAAGCAAGGTCTCAGTCGGGAATTATACCTATGGCGGTTTGTTTGTCGTCAACACCAATTATCCGAATGAAAGCCTGTCGATTGGTCATTTCTGTTCAATCGCGAGCGACGTGAAGTTCTTCTTGGCTGGCAACCATTTCCTGGATCGGCTCACAACGTTTCCGGTCAGGCGAGTTTTTCTTGGTGAGCGGCAAAAAGATGGGTGCTCGAAGGGCCCTATCACGATTGGATCGGATGTCTGGATCGGCACCGGCGCGTGGTTTCTGTCGGGGGTCACAGTGGGTCAAGGGGCAGTCATCGGAGCGGGCGCGGTTGTTGCCAAGGATGTCCCCCCCTACGCCGTTGTTGTTGGAAGTCCGGCCAAGGTGGTCAAGTATCGGTTCAGCCCAGAGATCGTGAGGTTGTTGTTGGAAATCGACTATTCGCGGTTGGGGAAGGCGGTGGTTCTTAAGAACATCGAGCTGATGACCGACCGATCCTTTTCAGAGGGCGCGCTCCGGCAATTCATCGCAACCCTAAGAGATGAAAAGAGCTAAATGGGCGAGCTTCTTAAGATATTCACGAACAAGTCTCACATCTCGACGGGAGTCTTTACTGCGGGGCGTTTGATCACCACGGCTTTGCACATGATCGGCGGACTGTTGACGGTTCGTCTGGTTGATCCGAGCGCGCTGGGATACTATAATCGTGTTTCCATTGTGCAAGGTTATCTGATCTGGCTCGGACTGGGAGTGTTCAGCGGACTGAGCCGGGAACTGCCCTTCTTCTATGGCAAAGGAAACACGGAACGAGCCCATGTTCTGGCGGCGACCGCCCATTTCTGGGCATTGTTTCTGAGCGTTTCCTCATTTACGGTTTTCTTTGTTGCCGGGCTTTATTGCATCCTCGTGCAGGACTACTGGTTGGCCGCCGCGTTGATGACCAACGCTGTAGTTGCTTTCCACGCACACTACTATGCGTATTTGGCCGTCACGTTTCGGACCAAACATGATTTCGTCAAGTTGGCGGTCATCGATGTCTCGGTTGCGGCCTTTTCTGTGCTTTCGCTGGTGTTCGTTTGGTGCTGGAAGTACTACGGCTTCTGCCTCCGTGGTGCGGTGGGGGCCATGGTCGCGCTGGTGCTGATGTATGTCTATCGGCCTGTCCGGGTTAAGCCTCGCTGGTCGACCATCGATTTCAAGTACCTTTTCAAGTCAGGGATTCCCATCTACGTCACGGGCTATCTGGCCTTGTGGTGGCAAAACACGGTGACACCGACATGGATCGCGTGGCGTTTCGACGCGACGACGATGGGACTGTTCGCTTTTGCCGGTTTCGTCAATACGGCGCTTTCTCTGTTCTCGGGGTCGGTTGCCCAAGTCTACTATCCGAGGCTTGTTGAAGACTACGCGAAGCAGAACAGCGTCAGGCATCTGTTCCGACTCTTGCTCAAGCCAATGGGCGTGTTGCTTCCACTCAACGTTTGCCTGTTTGTGGCCGGTTGGTTCCTGCTCCCGCAGATCGTCCCCCTGTTGGCGCCGAAGTATGCGGATGCGATCCCTGCAGCACGCTGTACGCTTCTGAATGCGTTCCTGTGTGTGTTCTCCCCTTTGCTCCCAGTCTTCTATGTACTCAAGCGGCCGGTCATTTACCTGACGTGCATCCTTGCGGGTATCGTCGGACACGTCAGCACGTTGTTCCTAGTTGGGAAGTGCTCGGAGTCTCTCGTGTATGTTATTGTGGCGAGTCTTGTGGGACAGGCAACGTACATCGGCGCGAGCGTTACCGCGTTGGTTTGGTTGGGCAGAGGAACGGCCCCGCGACCTCTCGCGGCAGAATAACACTAACGTGATTCAATGAAGTTAGCGCCAGAGGAACGGTGTACGGGCTGTATGGCCTGCGTGGATGCTTGCGAGGCGCAGGCCATCGGCACCGTTGAACGGAACGGTTTCTACTACCCCGCCATCGACGAGGCGAAGTGCCTGCAATGCGGGGCGTGCCGCCGGGTCTGCCCGGCGCTGGCGCCGCCCCCGGCGGACGCGAAGTCTGTCGAGCAGGCCGACGGTTGCTATGCGGCCTGGCATACGGACAAGTCGGTGCGGCTGGAGAGTTCGTCGGGGGGCGTTTTCTCGGCGCTTGCCGCCCGCGTTCTGGAAGTTGGCGGCGTCGTTTTCGGCGCCGCTTACGATTCTCAGATGCGGCTACGGCACACCGCGGTCAGCGCAGCTCACGATATCGACCGGCTCCGCCGCTCGAAGTATGTGCAGAGCGACGCGCGAGGGTGCTACCGCCAAGTCAGCGAGCTGCTGAAACAGGGGCGGAAGGTCCTGTTTTGCGGCACGCCCTGCATGACTGCCGGGCTGCGGCTGTTCTTGGGGTCCGACCGCACGGACAACCTGCTGGTGGTCTCCTTGGCTTGCCACGGCGTTCCCTCGCCGGTCGTATTCGCGCACTATCTGCGGAGACTGGAGCGGAAGTATGGCGATGAGGTCGTGGATTTCAACTGCCGGACCAAACGATATGGCTGGGCGTGCGGGGGGTTCCCGATTGTCACGTTCAAGCGCGTGGGGCCGAAGACGCTGATACTGGAGGACAATTTCTTCCTGCGCTCGTTCATTCGGTTCCACCACTTCCTCCGCCCGGCCTGCAACGACTGCCCCTTCAGGTGCAATTCGTCCGGCGCGGACCTCACGCTCGCGGATTTCTGGGGAATCCAGAACTACCTGCCTCTGAAGCGCCCCCAGGATAAGGAGAGCGGGTTCTCGGGAGTGCTCGTCTATTCGGGCACTGGGGCGGCGGCTCTGGCTGCCAGCGCGGAGTGCGAGCGCGTGCCGCAGCCCGTGCAGTCCCTGCTGCGCCACAACACCGGGTTCACGCAGAAGAAGCCGCAGCGGGGCCTCGGCGCCGAAGCGTTCCTCGCGCGCGTTCAGGCCGACCCCTCCTGCTCATTTATGAAAGTTCTCGCCCCGATCAGTCTGTCCGAGCGTATGCGGACACGGGAGCGGCTGCTGCTTCAGTCGCCGCACAGCCCGGTTTCGTCGGTTGTCCTGGGCGCGTTCCACGTGCTCAAGAGGATGGCGGGCAGATAGAGGGTCGGCACCGCACGCGGATCGCAGGCATGAGCGGAAAAGTCAGCATCGTCGTCTTGAATTATCGGAACAGCGGGGACACGGAGGAGTGTCTGGCCTCGCTGCTCGCGATCAGCTATGCCGACCGCGAGATCATTGTGGTGGACAACGCCTCTCAGGATGGCTCGCTCGACGCCCTTGCCCGGTTTCTCGCTGAGCGGAAGGTGCCCCATGCCCGGCTTGAAGCGTCCGCGTGCGAGGCGGGGCAGCCGTTCAGCGAGCGGGTGTTTCTCGTCCAGTCGCCCACGAATGGCGGCTATGCGGCCGGGAACAACGTGGGCATCCGGCTGGCGCTCGCGCGCGGGACGGACTACGTGCTTATCTTGAACAACGACACGACCGTTCGTGAGGATTTTCTGGCGCCGCTCGTCGCGTTCGCGGAGCGGCGGGACGACGTCGCGATGGTTGGCCCCAAAGTGTTGAACATGGAGGGGGGCATCGACCGGGGGTGCGCGCGCAGAAGGTCGTCGTTCATCGAGTACGTTTTCCGCGGGAGTGTGATTGGCCGACTGTTCAAGAACAACTGGGCCGTTCGGCGGCATTTCTACATGGGGGAATACGGGTTCGACCAGCCCAAGGAGGTGGACCTGATTTCCGGGTGCTGCATGCTGATCAAGCGCTCCGTTTTTCAGCGGATCGGACTGCTCGATGAGAAGACGTTTCTGAATCTGGAGGAGTTCATCCTGCACGAGAAGCTGCGCGGGGCGGGGCTGCTCACGTATGTGGTTCCAGACAGCGTGATCGTGCATAAACACGGGCGTTCGATCAGGAAGGCCCCGTCTGCGTTCGTCACGCGGGTCAGCCGTGAGAGCTTTCGCTACTACCTCACGCAGTACCGGCATTTCCGCCCCTGGATGGTTGCGATTCTGATGGTGAGGTTGCCGGCGGTTCCCGAGTGGCTCCGCTTGGGTCGGAAGTCGGACGCGTGACAACCTCTGGCGAACGTGGGCCGTGGCGTCTCAGCCACAAAGCTGACGCGCCTGACAATCAGTTCCTTGTGATGATGAAGCGATATGTGATTCTTGACCGCGATGGCACGATCATCGAGGAGCGTCACTACCTGTCCGACCCCGATGAGGTGCGGCTGCTGCCCAACGCGACCGCCGGCCTGCGGCGGATGCGTGACGCCGGCTGGGGCCTGCTGGTGGTGACCAACCAGTCCGCGGTCGGGCGGGGCATGTTCACCGAGGCGCGTCTGGCGGAGATCCACGCCCGCATGGAGGAATTACTTCTTGCTGAAGGCGTGAGGCTGGACGGCATCTACTACTGTCCACACATGCCAGAGCACCTGTGCCGGTGCCGGAAACCCGAACCGGGGCTGATTGCTCAGGCGGCCGGGCAACTGGGCTTCAATCCCGTCGACTCTGTGGTCATCGGCGACAAGCGCTGCGACATCGACCTCGGCCGGCGGATCGGTGCCAGGACGGTTTTGGTGCGTACGGGTTACGGCGTGCAGGAGGAGGCCACGGGAACTGTGGGTGCGGACGCCGTAGAGGATGACTTGGTCGCCGCGGCCGAGCGGCTTAACGCCTGGGGCTGAACAGACATGGGACTCGCGCGATTAGTTGTGCGATGTGGATACGAGTTCTTCGCGAAGCATCTGCCCGCGAGTTCGTCGCCCGGCGTTGGCCCGCTCTGCCGAGCCGTGCGGTATTGGTTCGCGGGCCGGTTGGCGGCCGAGTGTGGCAAACGTGTCAACCTCGAACACGGCGCCGCCGTTTCATTTGGCGCAGGTGTTCGCATTGGCGACTGCTCCGGCCTCGGTGTCGACTGCATGGTGGAAGGGCCTGTGACGATGGGCAAGAATGTCAACATGGCGCCGGAGGTCGTGATTCTGCGGCAGAACCGGCACGGGTATGCGCGGACCGATATTTCGATGCGGGAGCAAGAGGATGAGCCGCCGCGCCCCCTGTTCATTTGCGATGACGTTTGGATCGGGCGGCGTGCGATGATTCTGCCGGGATGCCGTCGGATCGGACGTGGTGCCATCGTCGGTGCCGGCGCCGTCGTGACCAAGGATGTTCCCGAGTACACGATTGTCGCTGGCAATCCCGCTCGCGAAGTGAAGAAACGCCAACTGACCCACGATCCGGCCGGCGAGGCCAAGCTGACGTTGCCGAGCGGCCCCGCCGAGCAGCTTGGGGGGGATGAGCATGGCTGACGCCAAGGACATAACCGTCCTTCTGGGCGGCGACTTCTGTCCGGCGGGTCGGGTGGATGCCGGCCTCCGTGACGGAAGCTTGGCCCCCGGTGACGTCCTTGGCCCCATCCAAGGCCTGCTTGACGCGCACGACTTCCGCCTGGTCAACCTCGAATGCCCGCTCGCGGAGCGGGCGTTGCCGATCGACAAGCCCTGTTCGGTCATCAGGGCTAACCCGGCGGCAGGCGGAGTGCTGAAGCAGGCGGCGGTCGATGCGGTGACGCTGGCCAACAACCACATCCGCGACTACGGTTCGGACGGCGTACTGGAGACATTGGGGGCGTGCGCCGCGCACGGCCTCCGTACGGTGGGGGCTGGCTCGACGCTGGCGGAAGCACGCGTGCCGCTCGTAGTGACGCTCAACGGCCGGAAGGTCGCGTTCGTCAATGTGGCGGAGCAGGAGTTCGCCAACGCGACCACGACCCAGGCGGGCGCCAATCCGCTGGAACTGATCGACCTGCTGCATGACTTGCGGCTCGCCCGGGATCAAGCCGGTGCTGTGATCCTGATCGTACACGGCGGACTGGAGATGGTTCATGTGCCCAGCCCTCAGTCCGTCAAAGTGCTGCGGTTCCTTGCCGAACAGGGCGTGGCGGCTGTCCTGCGCCACCACGCGCACGTCATCCAAGGCTATGAGGTCTGGAAGGGCGTGCCCATTTTCTACGGCGTCGGCAACCTGCTTTTCGACCTCGAGGGACGGATGCCGGACGCGTGGTATCAGGGGCTTCTCGTGACGTTGCGTATCGCGCCAGATAACACCTGTCGGTTCGACCTGCATCCGGTCCGGCAGTGTGACGGTACCCTGTCGGTGCGGTTGCTGGAGGGTGAGGCTCGGGCGAACGCGCTCCTGGATATCGAGCGGTACAGCGCGCTGCTCGCCGACGCGGCTGCGCTGGCGCTGGCGTGGGCCGAGGCGATCCGGCCGATGCGGGAGCACTATTTCGGGCTGCTTGGCGTGCCGTTCTGGAACTTGCGGCGTGCGCTCGTGCGGCTGAAGCTGTTGCGGCATTTTCATCCCAGCCTGCCTGTAGCGATGTGCTGGGAGAACCTGCTCAGATGCGACACGCATCGCGAGGTGCTCCTGGACCTTCTGAAAGCGGAGCGCCGCTCTTCGCAGGAACTGTAACTTCAACTCATGCGACGGGCTGGGCCATAGCTTCAAGTCTCGTCACCTAATTTACCGAATTAAGCAAATTCAAATTCGTCTCATTCGGTTCATTCGGTGATACCAGTTACCGAATTGCATGTTCCAACTCGACGGGTGGCAGTCTTTTCTATGGGTGCATTTTTTCTATATCGAACCGAGGCGCCGCTCAACCGGAGCGCGGTGGAGGCGCTGTTCAAGGCCAAAGGGTTTAGCGAGCCGGCGGCTCATATCTTTGGGCCGTGGACGCTGTTGCATTACCGCAAACAACTGATGGCGGGCGAGCCGCTCTCAGTCGCGACACCAGAGGACGCGCTGTTCGCGACCGGCACGTTTGCCTACAAAGGGCTCGGCCTGCACAAGAGCCTTGAGGCGGTGCTGTCGGACTATCGCGCCGGACGCCTGGAGCGCGACCGGCTGGTCGGCGCCTACTGTTTTCTCTTCTGCCGCCAGGAGGGAATCGAGTTCTTGACCGACCCGCTGGGGCTGTTCCATGTGTTCACAAACGCGGGCAACACGGTGTTCAGCTCGTCGTTCGCGGCCGTTCTGAAGGCGGGGCCGCGGAAATACGCGCTCAATATGCCGGCCGTGACCGAGAACCTGCTCTCCGGCTATATGGTCGGCCCGGAAACGAGCGTGAAGGGCGTCTATCTGGCGGATGCCCGCTACCGGCGCACGTTCAAGCACGGGGAGATCGCCTTTGTGCCGCAACCGGCGGACTCGCGGCACGACGACCCTCGGCGAACCGGCTCGTTTAACGCTTGCGTGGACGAGCAACTGGCGGAACTGGACCGCCATTTCTCCCTGTTCAAGGGCGTTGTTGACGAGGCGGGGGGCGTGGACATCGGCCTGTCCGGCGGATACGACAGCCGCGTGCTGTTGCTGATGGCCAAACGGCACTTCGGCAAGGTCTATGCGCATTCGCATTTCCACCGCGCGGTCACGGCCGACGAGACGTGCGCCGAGAAGATTTCCTCCGCAGTCGGCGTGCCGCTCTACCGGTGCGCGGAAGCCAAGCAGCCGGCGGAAATGGACGTCGAGGAGTTCGAGCGCAACCTGGAGAACACGGCGGCCTATAACGACGGCCGGGTCATCCACGACTACTCGTGGCTGGTATTCTTCCGTACGCGCTGGTACCGCGAAGCCGTCCTGCGCGACCTGCGCTTCGGAATGAACGGACTGGGCGGGGAGCTGTACCGCAACCACGACAACCACTGCCTCCCGCGCGTCGGAGCCAGGGAATGGGTGAAGGCGCGGGTCTTCGGGGCGCTGACGGCCGCGGCGGCGAAGCCGCAGGCGCTGGAGGCGACGCTGGATTACCTGCTCGACAAAGCGGGCGCGACGCTCGGCTCGGACCTCGGCTCGCGGATGACGCAGCAGGAGACCCGGCGCTATTTCGGCGAGTTGTTCTCTGTCTACGGGGCGGCGGTGCGCACCAACATCGATAGCCAGCTCGCGTTCAGCCTGTCGCCGTTTCTCGATTATGGGCCGCGGCTCGCGTCCTACCGGGCGCTGCCGTACCTCGGTCTGGACGGTCGGTTTGAGGCGGCGATGATCTCCCGGATGAGTCCGCAACTCGCCGCCATCACCTCGAACTACGGATATCCGTTCGACCGGCGGCCGCCGCTGAGCCGCCTCGCCAAGTGCGCCGCGCGGGGCCTGCTGCCCTATGGCCTGCAGAACAGCCTCGCCCTCGCGCGGAGCGCTTCCGTCGACGCCCACTATGCCGAGACCTACAAGCGCCTGCTCCAGACGCAGCCGCTGGTGCGCCGTGCCGTCGAGTTGATGCGGTCCGAGCAGTTTGGTTTGCATTGGGATCGGGTGGTTAGCGACTATCTGATTTTGATGCGGGCACTGTCGGTCGGAATCATGCTGCTGAAGTATGAGGATTGCGTTGAGTTGGGGTGAGGCGAGGCGAGAGTGAGCGAAAGAGAAGGGCTTACGACATGAAACAGGTCTTGTACAACCTGATTCGGGCGGGTGCGGCCTTCCTGCGCTCGCGGACGTGGCTGAAGCGGTATCTCTACCTGCCGTTTAAGAGCCTGATACGCCGCCGCTTCATGACCGTCGAGTACATGCTCTATTACGCGAGGAAGAACAAGAACATGCCAGGGGACATTCCCCCAGCGTCGGACTACGCGCCCGCCTATCCGTGGACGGTCGGCGTGATCCGCGACGTGTTCCTGAACCACGAGGCCTACATCGTCGCCTGCCGCGAACTGAAGGTCGCCTACAAGACGGTCGACCTGTTCGCTTCGGACTGGATTGACCAGGTCAATCGGTCGGGATGTGACGCGTTCGTGGCATGGCCCAGCGAGTGCATTCAGGAGTGGAAGAAGCTCTACGACGAGCGGTTGCTATTGCTGACGAAGGAGATGGGACACACACTCTATCCACCTTACGATGCGCTCTGGCTCTACGGCAGCAAGCAGCGCCAGCGCGACTGGATGGATCTGCATGGGTTCCCGCATCCGAAGACCTGGGTCTTCTATAGTCTGAACCAGGCGCTCGCTTTCTTCAGTCAGGCGGCCCTGCCGCTCGTGGCCAAGGTGGACATCGGCGCGTCGGCGCACGGCGTCTGGATCATCCGGTCGCGGAAGCAGGGGGCGCGACTCATCCGGCAGGCGTTCGGGCGCGGGCTTACGGGCAGTTGCGCTGATCCGCAGACGCGCCAGTGGCGGCATATCCTCCTGCAGGAGTACGTGCCTGATGTGCGCGAGTGGCGCATCATCCGCATCGGCGACAGTTTCTTCGGCTACGAGAAGGGCAAGGCCGGCGACTTTCACAGCGGCTCGGGGCTGGCCGGCTGGTTCGACCCGCCGCGGGAGTCGCTGGACCTGCTTCGCCGCATCACGGACACGGGCGGCTTCCACAGCATGGCCATGGATGTCTTTGAGAAGCCGGATGGAGAGTTGCTGGTCAATGAAATCCAAAGCGTGTTTGGCGCGTTCGATACGGCGCAAATGTACATCAACGGCGTGCCCGGGCGCTACAGGTTGGTCGACGGCCAGTACGTGTTCGAGGAGGGACGCTTCTGCGTCAACACCTGCTGCAATTTGCGGATCGAGGATTTGATGGAAATGCTGAGAAATTCTAAAATTCTAAAATGCGAGAGTGCGAGAATTTGAGAATAGGTGGGAGAGAATGGCTACGAGGCGTTTAAGAAACAACTGGAAGAGAGGACGCTGGCGTTTAGCGTTGAGGTGTTGAATTTTCTGTGCAAGTTGCCGCAGAGCCGGGTGTTTGCTGTGATCGTGACTCAGTTGGCTAAGTCGGGAACAGCCATGGGTGCCAACTACCGGGAAGCGAACCGGGCGGAGTCGAAAGCGGATTTCATACACAAGATTGGCATTGTCGAGAAAGAGAGCAGTGAAAGCGTGTATTGGTTGACCGTGCTGTCAAGGGTCAGTTTCTTGGATGCCAGTTTCGAGCCCGAAGTCCGAGTTTTGCTCAATGAGGCCAGCGAGCTACTGGCCCTGTTCTCCACCATCAATCGCAAGTCAAAAGCCTAATCCCGCATTCTCGCATTCCCGCATTCTAGAATTTTAGAATTTTAGAATTCCCAAACCGGCCTCATTTCTCATCACATCTCGAAAGGAGCTAACATGATCATCGGAACCGACAAAGAGCGCAAGGTGGATGCCAAGGCGAGGATCGTAGAGTGGCGCGTGGGCGTGACTCCCGGCGCCGTCGAGCGGCTGGTCAGGCTTGGACACACGTATCTCGTGGAGGCTGGTGCTGGGGCGACGGCCGGTTTCTCGGACGAGCAGTACGTGCGCGCCGGGGCGGAGATTGTGGCGACGCAGGCGGAGGTGTATGCCCGCGCCGACATGATCTACAAAGTCAAGGAGCCGCAGCGCGGCGAGTGGGAACTGTTCAGGAAGGGGCAGATCCTCTTCACCTACATACACAGCGGCAACCGGCAGGAGATGCTCGAGAGCCTGCTCGCCCGCGAGGTTGTCGGCGTGGCCTACGAGGACGTACAACTGGACGATGGCCGCCTGCCCATGCTCGAACCGATGTCCATCATCGCCGGGCACATCTCTCAGCAGCGTGCCTACCGCTACCTACTCGCGGACGAGGGCAACGTTGGCATCATTTCGGGTAATATGGCCGGGGTGACGCCGGCGAAGGTGGTCGTGATGGGGACCGGCTTTGCGGGCGAGGCGGCGATCCGCGAGGCGCATGGCTCCGGGTCGCACGTGATCGCGCTCTACAAAGACGGTTTCGCGCGCGCCGAGCGCATCATGCGGAACTACCCCGGCGTTATCTGCCTGCGGTCCACGCCCGACAACGTCACGCGTGCGCTTGAGGGCGCGCATGTGCTGAATAACTGCATGACCTGGCCGATCTCCTTGCGTGATGAGGTGCTCGTGACGAAGGAGATGCTGTCGTTGATGGATCCCAACGGGATCGTGGTCGACGTGTCGGCTGAACTTCAGGGCGGGCTTGAGACGACGCGCGGCGTCCACACCTCTCACGCGGAGCCGCTGATCCGTCTTGCGGGGCGGACACACTACGTAGTGCCGAATATCCCGGCGATCGTCGCGCGCTCGGCGTCGGAAGCGCTGGTCAACGTGACGCTGCCGTGGGCCGAGATCATCGCGGGCGGCTGGGATTGGCGTGCGGCCAGGGCGGACTCGCCGCTGTACCGTGGGGTCACATGCGCGGGCGGCCAGGTGATCAACGCCGTCGTGAGGGAATGGTACGACTCGGTTAAGGGCAACCCGAAGGCGTGACGGACGGTGGCGGTCTCGCCTGTGCCGAAGGCGGTGCTCGAAAGGAAGGCGTGAAGCGCACAATTAAAGCGGTTGTTTTCACCGTGCTGACGCTCGTGGAGGCACCCCTATTCCTGTGTTACGTAGTAGCCCGCCCGATCTGGGGCCGGGACAATGCGTTTCGCGATGCGATGGAGTGCCTGGCGGTTGTTCCGGGCTTGCTGGGACGCTACCTGCGCGTCACGTTCTTGCGTGTAGCGTCGGACTACTGTCATCCGTCGGTAGGCGTTGGCTTCGGAACGATTTTTACGAAGGCAGGCGTGGTTTTGAAGGAGGGGACCAACATTGGCTCCTACTGCCAGATCGGGCTCGCGACCTTTGAGAAGGACGCGCTGCTCTCGAGTGGGATCTATGTCGCGAGCGGCGCGCTGCAGCATGGTATCGCGGACGTCACGTTGCCCATCTCGCAACAGCCCGGGGTGGATCAGCGGGTAACGATAGGCGAGGGCTGTTGGGTGGGTATCCGCTCGGTCGTCATGGCGGATGTCGGGAAGGGAGCCGTGGTCGCTGCGGGCGCGGTCGTGACGAAACCGATTCCCGACTTTGCGATCGCCGGTGGCGTACCGGCCCGCGTGTTGAAATCCAGGTTGCCGGAACAAGCGCCATCTGCATGAAATCGCTGGCCATTATCACCCACGGCTATCCCTGCCAGTCGCGGCCGATTTGGTTGGCATTCGTCCGGGAAATCGCCCATTCGCTCGCCCGCAGCGGGGTTCAGGTGACCGTTATCTTTCCGCACGCCGTCCACCGGGCGGTTCGTGCGGGCGATCCGTTCTACTGGACGGAGGATGCGGGCGGCGGGGCTGTTGTCGAGGTTTACTGCCCTCGCTTCCTGTCGCTCTCCAGTGCGCAGTTCGGTGGCTGGAACACGGAGCGGCTGACGTTGGGCAACTGTTACCGGGCCGCCCGGCGGGTTCTGCTGGGGCACATGCCCGAGAAGCCCGACGCGCTCTACGGGCACTTCCTCTATCTGGGCGGCGCAGTCGCCGCCCGGCTTGGGCGAGAATGCGGCCTTCCGGCGTTCGTGGCTGTAGGCGAAGGCAACCTGTGCTCGATGGATCCGCACGGGGCCGTACGTGCCCGAAGGGATCTGGCTGGCGTAGCGGCCTACATTCCCAACTCGAGCGAGTTGAGCCGGCAGCTCCAGAGCGAACTTCAGGTGCCCCGTGATAGGATCGGCGTTTTTCCGAATGGCATCGACCGCCAAGTCTTCCGCGTGCGAGACCGGGCAGCCATGCGGCGGAAGTATGGGTGGCCGGCGAACAAATTCTTGGTGTGCAGTGTGGGATATTTCACGGAGAACAAAGGCTCCGTTCGCGTCGGTGAGGCAATCCGGGGGCTTGCGGATGTGGGGGGCGTGTTCGTCGGGTCCGGCCCGGTTCCGCCCGAGTCGGACAACATTGTGTTCAAATCAACGGTGCCGCACGGCCAAATCGCCGAGGTCATGTCGGCCTGCGATGTCTTCGTGCTGCCGACGAAATATGAGGGGTGCTGCAACGCGATACTGGAAGCGATGTCGTGCGGGATTCCGATCATCAGCTCCACAGGCGCGTTCAACGACGATATCCTGAACGGCGATGTCTCGATCCGGATCGACCCGCTGGATGTGGGCGCGATCCGGCAGGCGATCGTCGGGCTGAGGGATAACGCATCGCGCAGGCAGGCGATGAGTCAGGCGGCGTTGGCGTGGTCGGAGTGCTTCTGCATCGACAGCCGGGCCAAGGCTGTGCGGGCGTTCATGGAGAGCCGGATACCGAACTCCGGGAAAGGGAGTCACGATGACATCTAAGCCTCCAGCCCGCGGAGCGGGAACACACGATACAGATAACTCGGCTAGGGCGGTTTCGACGGAACCGCTGCGGACGCCTCGGAGAGGCGTCCCTACCGGTGGAATCATCGACAAGCCGCGGGTCTGCGTGGTCGAGCTGACAACGAGCCACGACAACGACGCCTTCTCGCAGATGGAGCTACTGCGCGAGCACTTCGAGGTCCATGTGGTCGCGCCACCGCAGCTCCTCAACATGGATCTGTTCCGGGCCACGGCCCAGCTCTACCAGGCGCGTCCGCTTCACGAGATGTGCAGCCCCAACCGGTGGGTGCGGCTCGCGCGGCTGCCGCTGGCTCTGTGGCGGATCCGCGCTTACTGCACGCGGGTCGGCGCGGAGGCCATCGTTTTCAATACCACCTATACGTGGGTTGACCTGTTGCTCATCGTGGCGCTCTTCCCGCGGCGGAAGACCTTTCAGGTCGTCCACAACTACCAGCGGTTTCTGAATCCGCTCGCGTTCCGCTTGTTCGCGTGGTTTGCCAACAACATGGTACTCTCGGAAGAGGTGTTCGACCACATCGTCAAGACGCATCCGGAAGCGGGCGGCAGGCTTGCGTTCTTCCTGCCGATCTTCTTCCGAAGTTTTATGGACACCTGCCCGGGCCGGCAACCCAAATGGAAGGGGGGCAAGGCCGAGTTCAACTTGGGCGTGGTCGGGAATGTCGACCAGAGCCGCCGCAACTATCAGGGGCTGATCGACGCCGTGGAACGCGTCAAAGCTGGGGGCGCAGCGATCAATTTCCGCATTCACATGATCGGGTCGGCTCCGCCCGATTTTGTTGAGATGATCCGGCGGAAGGGGCTCGAAGACTGCGTGAGCGTGTATGGCTTCTGCTCGTTCGTCGACATGTTCGCGCTTTCCGAGAGCGTGGACTTGGTCTTCTTCCTCATCGACTCGGCCGTTGAAAACTACCAGTACTACAACAAGTACAAAGTCAGCGGGACGTCGGTGTTGCTGAAGACGTTCCGGCGCGTGGGTGTGTCGTCGGACGATTTCCTGATCGACCGGACCTTGAAGGATACGGTGCTTTACTATCGAGGCACCGACGTCGGGTCGGTGCTCGAGAAGCTTGTGTGCGGCGAGATCACGCACGCGCAGATCGCCGAGTTGGAGCGACGGTATGCGGCCATCGACCTGCTCTCATACGAAACGCAGCGTCGTCGGTTGATTGCGGCTTTGAGACTTGAGCGATTCTTGCCAGAGGAGACGCGTCGAGATGGGTAACGGGGAACTGGGCGAAACCACAGCGGTGATTCTTGCGGGTGGTAAGGGGACGCGCATCGCCCACCTCCTGCCCGATTTGCCTAAACCGATGGCCAGCGTGGCTGGACGGCCGTTTCTGGACTGGATTCTCCTCCAACTGGCGCGTGACGGCGTCGGGTCGTTTCTGCTGTCGACCGGTCATCTGGGAGAGGTCATCGAGGCGCATCTCGCCCAGGCTCCGGTTGGCGGAATTCGCACGCGGTGCGTGCGTGAGGATGTCCCGTGCGGCACGGCCGGGGGGTTTCTGAACGCGGTGCGAGCCGATTGCGAATCGCCGCTTGGCGGCTATCTGGTTGTGAACGGGGATTCGATGGTGTTGGCCAATGTCGGCTCGCTGGTCAGCAAGGCGATGCGGCAGGGGTGGGACGGGGCGCTGTTCGGGCTCGTGGTCGAGGACGCGCGTCGGTTCGGCTCGCTCAACGTTGCCGCCGACGGACTGCTGAACGGGTTCAACGAGAAAGGCGCCGCCTGCGGGGTGATCAATGCCGGCGTCTATTGGTTCAGCCCCGGCTGCGTCGCACGCTTCCCCAGCCACATGCCGCTGAGTTTTGAATTTGACGTGTTTCCCGCTCTGATTGCCGGAGGCGCACGCATCGGGGTCGTCACCGTCGAGGCGCCGTTCATCGACATAGGCACGCCAGAATCCATGGCTGTGGCTGAGGAGTTTGTGCGGAAGCATGTGGGGCAGTAGCAGTAGGCAGTAGCAGTAGGCAGTAGCAGTAGGCAGGGGCAGTGGGCAGGGGCAGGAGCAGTAGGCAGGGGCAGCAGGGAATGAAGCAGGGATTCGAGGGGTTAAAGGCGTATGAGTTGGCGTATGCGGGCGCTATGGAGATATTTCGGTTGACGAAAGCGTTTCCGGTTGAGGAGAAGTATTCGTTGACGGATCAGATTCGACGTTCTTCACGTTCAGTATGTGCAAATGTTGCGGAGGCGTACCGCAAGCGCCGCTATGTTAAACACTACGTGATGAAACTGACCGATGCTGACGGCGAAGCCAGTGAGGCGATTGTTTGGCTGAACTTCGCCAAAGACTGCGGTTATCTGGAGACTGACTCGTTCAATGCACTCGTTTCCACGTACCATGAGGTTGGAAAGCTTCTCGGTTTCATGATGGATAATCCTGGAAAGTTCGGCGTCCTTCTCGATGCCTGAAAGTCTACTGCCTACTGCCACTGCCTACTGTGACTGCCACTGCCGACTGTGACTGCCGCTGCCGACTGCGACTGCCGCTGCCGACTGCCACTGCTGACCGCCACTGCCTACTGCAACTATCCCCCGTCCCCTGTCACCAGCAAAGGCTCAACCATGATCATCACGCGCGCACCCCTGCGGATCAGTTTCTTCGGTGGGGGGACCGATTTCCCCGAATACTTCGTCCAGCACGGCGGGGCGGTGCTGGCGACCGCCATTGACAAGTTCACCTATGTGACGGCCAGCGCGTTCTTTTCGCAACTGTTCGACTTCTCCATCCGGGCGTCCTACAACCAGCGCGAGTCGGTCAGCCAAGTGGCGGACATTCAGCATCCGGTCATCCGGGTGTGTCTTGAAAAGTTTGGCATCCACAAGGGCATTGAGTTGCATACGGTCGCCGACCTGCCGGCTTTTACCGGCCTAGGCTCATCATCGAGTTTCACGGTGGGACTGCTACAGGCGTTGGAATCGTACACCGGCCGGTACTCGGCGCCGCTCGACCTCGCCTACGCGGCGATCGACATTGAGCGGCGGCGGCTCGGCGAGGCGGTCGGATGCCAGGATCAGGTGATCGCGGCCGTCGGAGGTTTCAACGTGGTCGAATTCCGCAGGGAAACCGATATCCGCGTACACCGTGTGCCGCTCAGCGACGCGCGTCTGCGTGAGCTGGAGAGCCACATGTTTCTGGTCTTCACCGGCATCAAGCGCCGTGCCGCCGAGGTGGAGAAGCGGAAAATTGATGGCATCTGCCGCCATCTGGAAACGCTGAAGGCTATGCGTGCGATGGTGGATGAAGGGCACGCGATTCTGACGGGGAGTCGCCCGGTGTGCGAGTTTGGCGAATTGCTGCACCGGGCTTGGGAGGCCAAACGTTCGCTGGAGGGCGGCGTCAGCAACGCGGCCATCGACGAGATGTACCAGCGCGGCATCGCAGCCGGCGCGCTGGGCGGCAAGCTGCTGGGCGCAGGTGGCGGAGGTTTCATCCTGTTTTTCGCCCCGCCTGAGCGGCATCTTGCGCTGCGCGCCGCCTTCCACGACTGCGAGCCGGTTCCCGTGCGCCTCGACGCGCCGGGGTCGCAGGTAATTTTCGCAGGGCGGTGATGCCAGAAAGAACACGATGATTCTGCGGAGTCTCAATGAGGGCGAACTCGCCGCCTATGACGCGCTGGCCCTCAGCCATGGCACGCTGTTCAACCGGCTGGAGTGGATCTCGCTGTTTGGAGGGCGCATGCAGCCTTTTGGGCTGTTCGAGGACGGAGGGCAGATGATCGGCGGCTTTTCGCTCTATCGGGAGCGCCGGCTGGGGCTGACCGTCTTCCGCCGCGCGCCCTTTACGCCGACTTGCGGCCCGTTTATCGAGGTGAAGGCACAGAATCCGGTCACGGCGCTTGAGGTCAGGCGCAAGGCATTGGAGTGTCTGGTCGACTATCTGGCGGGCCACCCGCGGAACCTGACCCTGTTGCCCTTGGATCAGCGGATCAGCGATACGCTGCCGTTCATCTGGAGCGGCTACAAGGTCATCCCGAAATACACCTACCTGATCGATCTGGCGTCGCCGCGTGAGCAGATCCTCAAAAACATGTCGTCGATCCGGCGGAACGACATCTCCAAGGCGACCCGCGACGGGTTGGGCGTCGAGCCGACGACGGACATGGGCATCGTGCGCGATCTGGTGCTGGCCACCTTCGGCCGGCAGCAGAAAGGTCTGGATCGCGCGTGCCTGGAGGCGATCCTGTTCCGGTACGCCAAACCGTCGAACAGCTATGCGTTTTCGACATACCGGCAAGGCAAGCCCATCGCAACCTGTTTCGTCGTACATGACGCGCAGACCGCTTACTATCTACTTGGCGGGTACGATGCGCAAGACCGGCACCATGGGGCCGGCGCGCTGGCCGTCGTGGAGGCAATTAAGCGCGCGCAAGATCAGGGGCTGAAGACTTTCGATTTCGAGGGGTCGGTGATGCCGGCGATCGAGAAATACTTCCGCGGCTTCGGGGGCCGTCTGACGGCCTATTACACGGTCAACCGGGCTTGGCTGCCGGTTGAGATGCTTTTGAAGTTGCGTCATCGCGAGTTGTTTTAGCGCCAACCTTGCGCTGCTCGGGGGTGGACGTGCGTGTTGCGAACGGATAGGTCTTTCTGTGATATTTAGCAACGAGACGCCGTGGTGGGTGCATTTTGATCGCTGGGCGTTGGCCGCGTTCATTCTTGGCGCGGGCGTTCTCTACGGCGCCAACCAGCAGCGGGTGATCGGCATCACCATGGTCTTGGCGTTCCTCGTGCGGGCTCGGCTCAAACGCAGTAGGCAGAAACAGGTGATGTTGGGCAAGTACCCGAAGGAGCTTGTCTGCTACACGCTGTGGGCGTTGTGGGTCGGTGTGACGGGGTTCTTCATCGCCAGCAATCTGTGGTTGTTCTGGATGAACTACCGGGTCCTTCTCCAGATGGCGGTCATGATCTGGACGGTGTACGGTTTGATGCACATCCAGATGACAGACCGCCTGGTCTATGGAAGTGTAGTGATTACCGCCACGGTTCTAGCCTTGTCAGCGGTTCTTGGCTATCAGGTGCTCGACGGCGGTGAAGTGGTGGTTGACAGTGGCAACGTTGATGGTGATCGCATCGCCGGACTGGCCGGAAACCCTAATGTGCTGGGCGGCGTCTTGATATATGGGGTCGGGAGCGCCATGGCCCTGTGGCGAGCACGTACCCGATTCGCGGGGGTGAAGAAGATCGTGCTGTGGGCGTTCCTCTTCTTCGCCTGCTACACGACGGCTATGACGGGGTCGAGAAAGTCGGTTCTGATCATGGCGATTATGTTGGCCATCTGGTTGGTCTGGCTACTGCCCAGGGGCCGCGGCGCGCTAGGGGTTCTCCTGCGGGTGACAGCTTTGCTCGCGTTCATCGGTGTAGTCAGCCTGCTCCTGCCCCTCCTGATGGAACAGACGATTACGGGCAAGAGATTTGCGGAGTTCATTGAAAAGGGCCACGGCAGTGTGATGTGGGCGGCGGAGGAGAACATCCGCTATACGATGTATGTCGAGGGCATCAAAATGTTCCTCGCCCACCCCATTGCCGGCGTGGGGCTTGGTCACTTCGTGGTGTATTTCGCGCCCGGGCTCTATTCGCACTCGGATTACATCGAGCCCCTTGCAACGACCGGTGGCGTGGGCTTTCTCCTCTATGAGGCTTTCTACGTGTTCTTGCTCATGCGGATCCGGCGTGTGCTGCGGCTTGAGCGTGACCCTGACGAGCGCTATCTGCTGCATGTGATGGGGCTGACGCTCTTCGGCGCACTTTTGATGGGGCTCGGTGGACCCCATTGGAACTCCCAATTCCTCTACATCCTGCTGACGACCTTTGTGGCCTACCTCATGCGCCGCGAGTACGAGTTGAAGAGCATGCTCGCAAATCCGGGGTTGCAGGGCATGCATCGCCGGCAGGGAACGTGGCGAAGGTGACGGTGACTCACAGGCCGGTAGACGGTGCGGACCGCAAGGCCGTCTGGCCGGATGGTCGTGGCTTCGGCCTGTTCCTGTCGCATGACATCGACCAGATCCATGACCGGGAACTGTTCAATCTTCTGGCCATCGCTAACCACATCCGGCGGATCTGCTTCGAGAAGGAACCGGGCCGGGCCGGGCTGGCGATCCAGCGGCTGTTGCGCGCCCTTGTCTGCCCCAAGGCGGCGGAGAGAAGTTTTCAGGCCATCCTGGACATCGAGCGGCAACGTGGATTCCGCTCCACCTTCTATGTGCTGCACGACCCCTACTGGAGCCGCCACGGGCCCCGCTACACGCTGTGGTCCGCTGCGCTCCTTCGGATTGTCGAGATGCTCCGCAGCGCGGGTTGCGAGATAGGCCTCCACGGCGGCTACTACCGATTCAATCAGGCTGACCGTTACCGAGAAAGCCGCGAGGCGTTGCGGGAGGCGCTGGGGGTGGAGGCGGCCGGGATTCGCAACCATTACCTCCGGTTCTCCCACCCCGAAACCTGGCTGGCACAGGAGGCGGCCGGCTTCCGCTACGACGCGACGTTCGGCTTTCCGGACCGCCTTGGCCCGCGCGAGGGCCACACCTTGCCCTTCTTCCCGACTGACCCCGCGACCGGGCGGACGTTGGACGTGGTCGCGTTGCCCTTGACCGTGATGGACGTCACCCTGTTCCTAAGCCTGCGGCTGAAGGGCGAGCAGGCGCTCGAAGCGGCGTGGAGCGCCATCGAGCCCGTCATCGAGGCCAAGGGGCTGGTCTCGCTTCTCTGGCACAACAACTACTTTGACGAACCCGAGTACCGGGATTGGCAGTGGGTCTACGAGCAACTGCTGGAGCGGCTGGCCGCCTTGGGGCCCTGGTGCGCCACAGGTGCCGAGATCGCCGAATGGTGGCGGGGGCGGCGCCAGTAGGCAGGGGCAGTAGGCAGAGAAGAAGTTCTAAAGTGCGTGAGTTCTAAAGTTCTGAAGTGCGTGAGTTCAAAATTGTAGAGTTGGAGCGGGGCTGGGGAGTCCGCTGATCCCCGACCGCTGATCTCCTTGCCATGTCCGATCTTCTTACATTCTTTTTTGCGTCCGCGCTCGCTGGTATGGCGACGGTTTTTGTTCTTAGTAAGTGTCTCTTCCTGGCACCGTATCGGGCGGGCTGGGGGATGCTACTGGCGAACCTCGTGTATGAGATCGCCGAGCGGAAGTGTCGATGCCGGCGCCTGTCGCTCGATGCGGCCCTGTGGCTCGCACTGGTCGGCGGCTCGTGGTGTTTGGCCGGCCCGATGTTCGGGGCCATCGCGTCGGTCGTGCTGGGGTTGGTCTGGGTCGGCGGATTGACGGCGGAGTCGCGTTCGCTGACGGCGCGGCTGATGCGGCAGCAGGCGGCGACGCGCGGACGCGTGCCGTTGCCGGTTCCGCAGCTCATCGTGACGGTGCGCGGCCCCGTATTGGATCGGCGCCGGACGTGCTACGAGTTGGGCGACTGGCCGGAGGGGTTGGAGCAGGCGTTTGAGGTCATCGTGCTCAACCCGAGTACCATCCGGCCTCAGTTGCCGCTGACGGTGGAAGCCGACGTGGCGGGCGACGGAATTTCGCTCGTATGCGAGGGGGGCTCCGAGTTGTCCTGCCCCGAACCGGGTGCGATTGCGAGCTGCCATTTGCGGCTTAAAGCCACGCGGTGCGGCGACGGCGCGGTTGTGCGGGTCAGGGTGGCCCACGGCGATTTCGTGTGGGAGCGACGACTGCGCGTCGGGCGCGTAGTCAAGCACGGTGCAGCCGACGTGCGGTCGGCCGTCATCCGGCGGTGGAAGCACGGGGCGGGGGGTGCCTTTGTCTGGCGCGGCGACCAAGATCTGTACGATCCGGCCACGTTTCAGTCGGAAGCGGGGCTGCGCATCGCGCTGGGGTTGGGCCGACGGTTCAGGATGCCGTCAAGTCTCATGCTATCTGCGCGGCTAAGCCTGGTTGAGGAAGAGCACCGGTCGTTCTGCAACCGGTTTGGCTGGGACCGGAAGACGGACGAGATCCCTGCGTTTGCCCGGTTTCTCAGGGAGGACGTCGACACGTCCGTGGAACAGGAGTGGCCCACGGAGACGAATCGACCGTTCTCTGCTGAGATCGGCAACCACATGTACCTGCACTATGGCACGCACGCGGCGGCGGACGCCGACAACGGCTGGAAGAGCCATGTATTCGTAGGGGCAGGGAAGTATCCCTGGCTCAAGGAGTACCCGTGCGGCTCGTTCGAGGAACAACGCGACAATGCCGCTGAAGGAAGCCGCGTGGTAGCCGACGTGATCGGCGTCGCGCCGACCAGCTTCACGATCCCCAGCGACGTTTACGACGGGGAGACCGCCCGGGCGGTGGAGGCGGCGGGCATCGAAGTGGGGTCGGAGACTGACTGCGGCAAGCTGGCGAAGCAAGTGCTTCTGCCGCCGCCGCACCATCCCAAGGGGTGTGATCGGCTGGTTGAACTGACGCGGATGAGCCCCCGCGATCCTGAAAACGTGTTTCAATTGGCGATGCTTAAGTTCTGGGTGGGTGCCGTTCGGCGGACCGGCCGGGTGCTCGTCTATCTGGCTCACCATCATCTGGCCCGCTACGAGGGCGACATCTGCTACCGTCTGACCGAGGAGCTGTTCCGCCATGTGCTGGCCGATCAGGAGGGCGATGTCCATGTGGGCACGCTGACGGCGGTCGGGCGTTACTGGCGGGACGTGTTGAGCGAGCGGACCCGCTGTGTGAGTGTGACCGTCGGGCAGGGGCGGGTCACCGTTACGAACGCGGGGGTGCGCGAGTGGGCGGCGCTGCCGGTGGAAGTGACTCGCGCCGACGGGGGCCGGCATATGCGGCTGGTCACGGTGCCGCCCCATACCTCAGTGACCGTGGAAGGGTGAACGATGAATATGACACCACAGGGAGAGACGCCGGGAGTCCTGTTACTGGGCGCGAACGAGAATCCGGCGTTGCCCATTCTGGCGAATCTGCACCGGCACGGGGTTCCCGTGACCGTGGCGGCTCACAAGCGCGTGTGCGTCGGTTTCTTCTCACGCTATCCGGTGCGCCGCCTTACTTGCCCCGACCCCAAGGGGGATAACGAGGCGTTTGTCCGGTGGGTCGAGGACACCGTGCGAAGTGGCGCATATGCCGTTACGCTCGCGTGCGGCGAGGAGCAGACCTGGCTCCTGTCGCGTGCGAAGCCGAGAATCGCCGCCTACACACGGGTTGCGGTGCCGAGCGCCGACATCTTCCTGACCTGCCGCGACAAGGCCCGTACGATGCGGGCGGCAGAACGCTTGGAGATACCCATACCCAAGACCTACTATCCGGAGGACGCCGGGCTGGAAGCTGTGATCCGCGCGATCCCGTCTTATCCGGTCGTCCTCAAGCCGTGTGTCAGCAACGGTGCCCGCGGCATTTCCTATCCGCGCTCGGCGGAGGAGTTGAGGGAGGCCTATCCCAAGACAAAGGCCGGTTTCGGGGATTGCATCGTGCAGGAGTTCGTCTCGCACGAGGGCATGCAGTACAAGGCGGAAGTCTTGCTCGACGCGCAGGGGAATGTGCTCGCGGGCGGCGTCTACGATAAGCCCCGCTACTATCCACCTCAAGGTGGGTCGAGTACGCTCAATAGTACGGTCGACCGACCCGACATTCTCGACCTTGCCGTGCGCTTCTTGCGCGGGATCGGCTGGACCGGGATGGGCGACTGCGACTTCATCACCGATCCCAAGGACGGGTCGGTCAAACTGATGGAAGTCAACCCGCGGTTCACCCGCAGCATCAAGATTCTGGTCTGGGCCGGCTTGGAGTTCCCGTATTTGCTTTACCGCCTGGCGCTGGGGCTGCCGATTACCCCTCAGCTCGAATATCGCAAGGGGCTCTATCTGCGCTATTTCGTCAACGACTGCGTCTGGTTCCTGCGCTCGCCGGAGCGCTTCAAGGCGCGTCCGAGTTTCTTCCGCTTCTTCGGGCCTGGTATGCACGAGGAGGTGTTTTCCTGGTCGGATCCCGGCCCGGCTGTCGCCTTTCTCTTGTCCGGCTTTCTCCGGCTCCTGAACAGGCGGGAGCGGCGTTTCATGTTCCGCAGTTACTAGCTGGCGGGATCGGTTGTCCCACGGATGGCTCTTATGCGTATTCTCTATATCCATCAGTTCTTTGCCGGGCCTGCGGCCCCTGGGCCGGCGCAGCCGCGAAAACTGGTCCGCAGCTTGGCGGATCGTGGGCATGTGGTCGACGTTGTGGCGGGGGATTTCAACGCTTACAGCGAGCAGGACGAGCCGCCTGAGGATTACACGTCGCCGGCGGGGGGGCGGGCGGTCGTACACCGTCTGCCGGCCCGGCGCAAGCTCCGTGCAAGCCTCCTGAATCGGCTGCGCACTTACTTCGGCTTCGCCTGCGCCGCCTATCGGTACGGTCGCTCGCTGCCGGCCCCCGACGTGGTCATGGTCAGCATCCAGCCGCTGTTTTCGGGCGCGTCCGCCCTGTTGCTGGCCCGTCACTTCCGCAAGCCGTTCCTGCTGGAGGTGCGCGACCTCTGGCCGGATGCGCTGGTCGTCAAAGGCGCCATCTCGAGCTGGCAGGCCGCGCCGTTGCACGCGCTCGCGAACGCGCTCTACCGGCGGGCCGACCGGCTGGTGAGCCTGACGCCCGGCATTAAGGACGAACTGCTCAAGAAGGGGGTGCGCCGCGAACGTCTGGATTTGTTCCCCAACGGGTTCGACGCCGACACGTTCCGGCTGCCGCCGGATACGCGGGAGCGGGTGCGCGCCGAGTACGGCTGGGAGAAGCAGTTTGTCGCGGTCTACACCGGCACGCACACCGAAGTGACAGCCATCGACGTGATCGTCCGGGCCGCGGAGGCGCTTCGCTCGCGGAAAGACATCCGCGTCGACCTGTTCGGCACGGGGCAGAGCAAGCCGGGCGCGATCACGCTGGCCAAGGAGCTTGGGCTGGACAACATCCATTTTCACGACGCGGTGCCGAAGACCCAGATCGCCGGGATTCTGGCGGGTTCCGACGCGGGGATCATGACGCTATTCCGCAGCCCGCTGGCGCACATCTACTTCGAGAACAAGCTCATCGACTACATGGGTGCGGGGCGGCCGATAGTCGGCGCCATGGACGGCATGCAGAGCGACATCATCGCCGAAGCCGGATCCGGCAGCGTCGTGCCGGCCGGCGACCACGAGGGTCTCGCCCGCCTGATTGTCGAGCTGGCCGACCGCCCGGAGCTTGGGCGCGAGCGGGGCGTCGCCGGCTACCGGTACATACAGGCCCGCCTCGACCAGCGCGTGATCCTCGAGCACTACGCGGTCGTGCTGGAGGCTTTGGCGCGGGGAGAGGGCGCAAACGTTCAGGTATGGGATCCGCTGTCATGACAGCTCTCGCTCTTGCATGCGGGGGGCTGCTGTTGACCCCAGTGCTCTTGGCGCGCCTGTTCCTCTTGGCCCGCGGGCCTGCGGGTTGGGGCATGTATCTGGCCAACGTCTTCTGGGAGGCGATCTCCAAACGGCTGCGGGTGTCGCGGTTCACGCTCGAGGCCGCGGCCGCGGTTCTGGGGCTCGCCCTGCTGGGTGCCGGCCAGCACCCCTTGCCGCGCGTGTTCGGCGCGGCTGCAGTCCTGTTGGCGCTGGAACTGGCGGCTCGGCTCTGGGAGCGCCGCTTGCTGACGGAGAGCCATGCCCTGCCGGACACCATCGGACTCAGGGCATCGCAGGGAATCGGTGCGTTAGAGGCCTATCCGTCCCCCTCCACCCATCCGGATCTGACGCTCAATCTGGAGGGCCCCTTCGTCGCCCGCCACCCCTGCTATAGCCTCGGCGTAGCCAGGGTCGGCATTCCGCTCCGACTGACCGCGCTGTTGGGCAACCACACGCCGGTTCCCACGCAGAAGGCGGTTGTGATCGACCTAGTCGCGCCGCCCGGATGGAACTGCTGCGAAGCGCGCGAGCAGCGTGTCGGCCCGCTCCGCTCCGGCAGCGTGATACGTGTTCACTGGGTGCTTTGCCCAACGCAGACCGCCTGCGCGGGAACCCTTGACCTCCGCGTCAAGTGGGGCAATCAGCAGCGCCACGTGAGCGTACGGTACGACGCCTGCATGCGTCCCGAGGAACTGCACCCTCAGCGGGCGGAAATCAGACGCTATCCCGGCGGGCGGCGAAGCGCCTTCGCTTGGCGCGGCGACATGGATCTCTACGACACCTCCACGCTTCAGTCGGTGGAGGGGCTGCGCGTGGCGTTCGATCTGGCAGCGCAGTACTGCGTTCCGCAGTCCATGTATCTCTCCACGCGGCTCGCGCTGGACCAGCAGGCCGCGCTCGAGTGGGCCGCCCACTATGGCATTGACCGTGGCGCGGGTGAGATACCGCGCTTCTGCGAATGGATGCGCGAACATGTCGAACTCCGCTACACGAGCCCCTATCCGGTCACTTCGGATAGGCGGTATGTGATCGAGCTTGGCAATCACGGGCACCTGCACTACGGAACCGACACGTCGGCCGCGCCGGGGAACCAGTGGCGACCGAAGGCGCGCATGGGAGAGGGGCGTTACGCGTGGGTTCAGCCGGATGCGACGTCGTTCTGTGAGCAGCGCGACAATGCGGCCGAGGCGGGGCGCTGGTGCGAACGGACGTGGGGTTTCCTGCCGCGGTCGTGGGCCAAGCCCGGGCGCTGCAATGACAGCGACACGGCCGCCGCCGTGACGGCTGCGGGCTGTGAGGTGGTGAGCGGGTCGGACATCCGGGCTCGCGACAACGTCCTCTACCAGCCGCCCCCGCATCACCCGGCCGGAACGACGGCCGTCGAGCTGACCACCCGCTACCCATGCGATCCCCAACACGTGTACCATGTGGCGATGCTGATGTTCTGGTTGTACCGCTCGCACCGGCTCGCCCGGCCGATGATCTACATGTGCCACCAGCACCTGCGCCTGTTCGCCGGCCACGCCTGCACGCGGTTCACGGAGTTTGTGCTTCGCGCGGTCCTCACGCGGTTCGGCGGGGACTTCTACGTCGACACGGTCTACGGGATCGGCAAGTATTGGCGCGAAGTCCTGAGCCCGGCCACGCGGCGGGTCGCGCTAACGCTTGAAGGCGCGACGCTGACGCTCCACAACGGAGCCGACACGGATTTTGTGGACGTGCCGGTCGACGTGCGCGGCGCTGGCGGCCGTCTGTTCACGGTTCTGGTCTCCATCCAGGCGGGAGCCACTCGGACAATCGATCTTCTGGACGCAGGTGAGGGGACGTCGAGGCAGCGAAGGGGGCAGCATGCCGCTCGTCGTGACGATTGACGTGGAAGACTGGCCGCAGTCCACCTGGGATCACGCCCTGCCGATCACGGAGCGCGCGCGGCGCAACACGGATCGCCTGCTCGATATTCTGGCGCAGCATCGCTGCGCGGTCACCTGTTTTGTGTTGGGCCGGTTTGCCGAAAAGTTTCCCGCGTGCGTGCGCCGCATGGTCGCGGAGGGCCATGAGGTCGCCTCCCACGGATTCGGCCATTTGGAGGTCGGCACACAGTCTCCGGCCGAGTTCCGCGAGGATGTGCGCCGCGCCAAGGCGCTGCTGGAAGATCTGGCGGGCATCTCCGTCAAGGGGTATCGCGCGCCCGACTTCACGCTCGGGCGCGAGGCGCATTGGGCGCTGGACATTCTGGCCGAAGAAGGCTACCTCTACGACGCGAGTGTCTTTCCCACCGGCCTGTACCGCAACGGCGTTGCCGACTGGCCGGCGCAACCGGTGATGGCGCGGCTGCCGTCCGGCAGCAGCCTGATCGAGTTTCCCGCCGCCACGGCCGAGTGGCGGGGTAAGCGCTGGCCCGTGGCGGGAGGCGGGTATCATCGACTGCTCCCCGGGGGGGCTGTCCGCCGGCTGATTCGCGGCGCGCTGGCGCGTTCGGAGACGTTCGTGGCCTATTGCCACCCCTACGAGTTCGACCCCGGTGAGTTCGCGGAGCTGTCGCCGCGGATATCTTGGAAAACGCGCCTTCATCAGGGGCTCGGACGGCGAGGTTTCGAGGCCAAATTTCGGCGAGTCCTCGCTGAGTTCGGCTCCACGCGTGCGTGCGACTTGCTCGACGAGCCAAGGTGGCCTGAATACGTTTTCGTGCCAAGATGCCTGACGTCGGGGAGATGAGCATGGTGGGTAGACCTGCAAAACAGTCGTGGGAACAGGACCGAGCGATCCATGACATCGTCGAATGGGACACGGCGAATTGGGGGCGTGCGCTGGCTTTTTGGAGGCGACACTCGCGGCTGAATTTCGGCTCAGTACGGGCACTGGAGATCGGCTGTGGCAATGGCGGGTTATCCCTCTGGATCGCATTACAGGGCGGAGAGTGCCTGTGTACGGACGTGGGCGGGCCGAGACCGGAAGCCAAGGCCAAGCATCTTCACTATGGCGTCTCGGAGAGAATCCGCTATGAAGCGCTGGACGCTACGGCCATGTCCTTTGAGAACGAGTTCGACGTGGTTCTGTTCAAGTCCGTTCTCGGGGGCGTCGGCCACCATGGCAGGAAGGACCGGCAGCGTCTGGCGATGGATGCCATTTTTCGTGCCCTCAAGCCGGGCGGCGAACTGCTCTTCGCGGAGAATCTCGTCGCATCGCCCATCCACCAGTTACTGAGGAAGCGCTGCACGAGCTGGGGCGACTACTGGTGCTATTTGACCATGGAGGAGATGGCGGCATATGCGGCGCAGTATGCGGAGGTAGAGATGATGTCCGCAGGTTGCGTGGGTGCCTTTGGCCGCACGGAAGGGCAGAGACGCTTTCTGGGCGCGCTAGACCGGCTCTTCATGGAGCGGGTCGTGCCCGGAAGATGGCGCTACCTTGCGTTTGGTGTGGCGCGCAAGCAGGGCGCCGCGACCGCGACGTGAGAATGCGCGGGCGGAATGATTTTGGAGTGTTGGAATCGGCTTCCTATGCAGCCTGTAGTCCTGATCACCGCGCTCGATGCGGGAGGTATGGAGCGGTTCTGTGCGACGCTGTGCAACACGCTCGCGCAGCAAGGGCGGGCCTGCAGGTTGTGCGCGTTGCACCCCGCCGCGCCGGGCGGCTCGCGTGCGTGGCTCTCGAATGCGGTCGACTACATCGAGTTGAACCGCCCGGCCCGCTTTGCCGCGCGGAGGTTGGTGCGCCTGTGCCGGGAGTGTCCTGACGAGCCGGTGCTGGCTTTTGGACTTGAGATTTGCGCGGTGCTGGTGGCGCTGAAGCGGCTTGGGTTGATTCGCAACCCGGTCGTCTATCGCGAGTCAACGGCTGTGTTGAGCCACTGTAGCCCATTCTGGCAGTGGATTATCACGCGGTTTGTAGCCCGCACGGATGGGTTGATCGTTCAGAGTCGACAGGCGTTGGCGGACCTGGGGCAGTTGTTCGACGTGAAACAACCCGTGCGCCTGATCCGCAATCCGTGTGCTCTGCCGGGTGCCGACACGATGATCGGATGCCGAGTGCCTGCTTCGCGCGAAGCGCTTGAGCTGCTGAGTGTGGGTCGGCTGGAGGAGATGAAGGGTCATGATAGGCTGATCCGTGCAATGCCGGAACTGCGCCGGCGCTTCCCAGCGATCAGGCTGACCATCGCCGGGCAGGGTAGCCTGGCCCAGCGACTGCATGCGACGGTCGCGCAACTCGGCCTCGGGAACTCTGTTGAATTTGCCGGATATGTGGCGCATCCCGAGGTACTCTACCGTAGGGCAAGCGTGCTTGTTCTGCCCTCTTTTTACGAGGGATTGCCGAATGTGCTGATCGAGGCGTTGTTACTGGGTTGCCCGGTGATCGCGGCCGCTGGGGCGGGCGGGACACAGGAAATCATGGCGGACTTGGGGTTGGGCGCGTTTCTGGTTCCGGATGATTGCTTTGAAAACGGCTTGGCAGACGCGGTGGAGCGGGTTGTGACATCGGACAGGGATCTGTGGGTACGAGCGCAGAAGAGTCTGGCGGAAATGGTGGCGCCGGGGGTCGTGGCGGATCAGGTGTGGGAGTTTCTTAGCTACGGATTACGCGGATCTCGCGGATTGGGTTAGGAGAGCGGCTGGCTACGGATTGCGCGGATCTCGCGGATTGGGTTAGGAGAGCGGCTGGCTACGGATTGCGCGGATCTCGCGGATTGGGTTTAGGGGCGCGGCTGCTATGGATTGTGCGGATCTCGAATTTGCCGGCTCAATGCGGATGCTTTGCCAATTAGCCCATCCGCGCGGTCCGCGCAATCCGTAGCTAATGCCACATTTATCCGTCTTTCGCGGATTGGGTTAGGAGAGCGTCTAGCTACGGATTGCGCGGATCTCGCGGATTGGGTTTAGGGGCGCGACTGCTATGGATTGCGCGGATCTCGAGTTTGCCGGCTCAACGCGGATGCTTTGCCAATTAGCCCATCCGCGCGATCCGCGCAATCCGTAGCTAATTCCGCATTCATTCGTCAAAACACACCGGCATGCATGTCCTGCACATAACGCCGTCGCTGTTCTGTCCGGCCAGCGGCTTGGCGGTGGCGGTGCGGGGGACTGCGTCCGGTCTGCGCGCGGCAGGGGTCGATGTCACGGTCGCGAGTCTTCGCGAGGATGATGTTGACGAAGATGCGGACTTCACATGTTTTCTGGCGGAGCGCTCCCGCTGCCCGGGCTTGGCAACGTGGGGCTACAGTTCACAGCTTCGCAAGCAGATCGAAGCGGCCTTCGCCGTGCCTCCCGATATCGTGCATGCCCACGGTCTCTGGCTCTATCCGCAAGAGTTGGCGCGGACGCTTGCCGCGCGCTGGCGTCGACCGCTGGTTGTCTCGGTACACGGAATGCTTGAACCGTGGGCACACGGACACCATGGTTGGCGCAAACGTGTCGTCTGGATGTTTTCGACGCGGCGGACAGTGGCGACCGCTCGCGCCCTGATCGCCACGTCGGAGCAGGAGGCGGGCCACCTGCGGACACTGAACACGCGATACCCCGTTGTCGTGATCCCGCTTGCGGTGAGTGTGCCGAAGTGGGTTCAGGCGCGGTCAGACGGTGGACCGGTTGGGCGGTTGGGCGATAAGGCGGTGGGATTGTCCGGCGCTCTGACCGCTAGACTGCCGGACCGCCCGACCGGTCAGCGCACTGCGCTGTTTCTTTCGAGGATGCATCCCAGCAAGGGGTTGCTGTTGCTGGTCGAGGCGGTTGCCAGAGTGCGCCCGCGTGGATGGCGGTTCGTGGTTGCCGGGCCGGATGAGAACGGACATACCGCAGCAGTGCGTCGCAAGGCCAGGCACGCGGGTGTGATGGACTGGTTCGAGTTTCGCGGCGCGGTGCATGGAGACGACAAATGGCGGCTCTACCAGAGCGCAGACATGTTTGTGCTGCCGTCATACAATGAGAACTTCGGGCTTGTCGTGGCGGAGGCGCTTGCGGCGGGGCTACCGATTGTAACCACCACGAGCACGCCGTGGGGGGAAGTCAGGTCTCGGAACTGCGGCTGGATCTGTGAACCGACGGTTGCGGGGCTGGCCGCGGCGCTTGCCGAAGCGTGTGCCTGCCCTGACGAGGTGCTGGTGAGGATGGGTGCTGCGGGAGCGGCGTGGGTACGACAGGCATTCGCGCCGGAAGAGAATGCGCGGCGACATCTTGAACTATACGAGCGGCTGCGGATGACGGAAGCCGTCGAGTTACGGACTTCGCGTATCTCGCGGATTGGGATGCAAAAGCGGCTGACATGAGAGGGGGAGGCGTTACGGATTGCGCGGATCGCGCGGATTGGGGTGGGAATCGGCCGTGACTGACCACAGGAATGTTTCCCTGGAAGCCGCGTGTTCAACAGGAACCCTATCCGCGCGATCCGCGCAATCCGTAGCTCTCCCTGAAGGAACAGAGCTATGGAGTTGTTACACAAGGAGATCACCGAGCAGATCATCGGCGCTGCGTTCGAGGTCCACAAAGTGCTTGGGTATGGGTTCATTGAGAAGGTTTACCAGCGTGCCCTGGTAGTGGAACTAGGGCGTAAAGTTCAAGCGGGCAGTTAACGAAGTCGTAGCAAGGTAGCAGTTGAGCACGAGAGGAGCTACGGATTTCGCGGATCTCGCGGATGGGAGGGGAAGAGGCGCCGAATGACCACAGAGCAGTCTCATGCAAGTCGCGTGCTCAACGGGAACTCCATCCGCGAAATCCGCGAGATCCGTAGCTCTCCCTGAAGGAACAGAACTATGGAGTTGTTACACAAGGAGATCACCGAGCAGATCATCGGCGCTGCGTTCGAGGTCCACAAGGTGCTTGGGTACGGGTTCCTTGAGAAGGTTTACCAGCGCGCCATGGTTGTGGAATTGCGGGCTCGTGGTCTTAAGGTTGAAGCCGAGTCGCCGGCGCAGGTGTTCTTCAAGGACGTGTGCGTGGGGGATTACTTCGCCGATCTTGTTGTTGAAGAGAAGGTCGTTGTGGAACTGAAGGTTGCACGTGATCTGAAGGCGCTTCCGGGTTTGTGGGGGGATTTTCTGTGGCTGGACGGGGTGTGGTGAACGGGATCGAGTAAGCGAGTCGGTTAAGGGTAACCGAGTAAGTGGGGCGGTTAAGTGTCGGAAACGGCGCCGGGAGGGCGGGAACCGCACTCCTAACCGCCACCCTTAACCGCCGTTCTTAACCGGATACCCTTAACCGACCCACTTAAGCGCCTTTCAGAGCGTGGTCATGCGCAATGGTCAGGAGAAAAAACCCACGAAAACCCGGAAGCACCGATCTGAACCCGGCAGACGAGGCGCAGTTGATTAATGAACTGTTCGCGACGCGCCGTCAGGTCGGGCTACTGATCAACTTTGGACGCGAAGGTGTGAAGTTCAGACGGGCGGTTAACCAGCAATGACGGTTTGACAACGGATTGCGGGTTGAGAGGGGGAGTGTTGTTAGCTACGGATTTCGCGGATCTCGCGGATTGTGATGGGAATGGACTGCGAATGACCACCGAGATGTTCCCATGCAGGCCGCGTGTTCGACAGGAACCTTATCCGCGAAATCCGCGAGATCCGTAGCTCTCCCGGCATCCACCCATGAACATCTGGATCGTCAACCCTTTCGATGATCTGCCGGATGAGGCGGGTCGGCCTTTGCGCTACTGGCAGCTCAGTCGGACACTGACTGCGCAGGGGCATGCGGTGGTCTGGTGGTCCAGCGACTTCAGCCACCGGCTCAAGTCCTACCGTAGCGGAACCGTTCGGACGATGGATGGGTTCCAGGTTCGCCTGGTGCATGTGCCGGCGTACCAGCGGAATGTGGGCTTGGCGCGTCTGAGGAATCACCGCCTGTTTGGCTCGAAGTGGGAAGCGATGGCGCGTCGGGCCGTGGCATCCGGCGAGGTGGCGCGCCCGGACCGGATCATCGTCAGCATGCCGCCCATCGAGACTGCGAAACACGCATTCCGTCTACGCGAGATCTGGGGGGGTCCGGTCGTCGTGGATGTGCAGGACGCGTGGCCAGAGACCTTCCTGCGGCTCATTCCGGGGCCGCGATGGCTGGGGCGTATGCTCGGGAGTGTGTGTTTCGCAACCCAGTTTCGCGCAGCCCGCTGTGCCTACCGGGGCGCGGACCGGATCAGCGCCTGTGCACAGACATACCTTGATCTGGCCGTTTTGCGCGGGGCCACGGCTCCGACGTTGATCTGCTGTCATGGCACCCGCCTTGGCGTGTCCGTCGAGGATCGCGAGTTCCCCGAGCGCTTCCGCGAAGACAATCCACTGCGGCTTCTCCACGTCGGCGCCATGGGACGAAGCTACGATCTGGCGACGGTGGTGGCAGCCGTGGCGCGGCTCCACAGGGCAGGCTGTCCCATCAGCCTCCACCTCGTTGGCCAGGAACCGTCGGGTTGCCGCTTACGACGGATCGCACGATGGCATGGGGTGCCCATCAGCGATGATGCCGAACGGGTGGGCGTTCATTTTCATGGCTATCTGAAGGGCGTGGATCTGCGAGCGTGGCTGCTGAAGGCACACGTTGGTCTGGTTGCCATGGACCCGGGCACGTTGGTTGGAATCCCTAACAAGCTGGTGGATTACTGTGCCGCGGGGCTGCCGGTTCTAAGCTGCCTTGGTGGCGAGACCGCCCAACTGTTAGACAGGTACCATGCGGGAATCCAGTACGGCTTCCGGGATGTGACAAGCTTGTCGCAGGTGTTGACGCGCATTCTCCAGAGACCGGCGCTTCTGGACTCCATGGCACGCGGCAGCGGCGGGTTGGCGCGAGATCACTTCGATGCACGTCTCGCGGGGGAGGCGTTGGCAGGGCTTGTCGTGCGCGCGGCAGTGGCCACCTAATCGGATCTTCTGGCGTATAGTGATGTTGGCAAAACGACTTTTCGACTGGATCGCAGCGGCAACGGGCCTTCTCCTGCTCGCGCCTCTCCTGGCTGTTGTGGCCGTGGTGGTTCGCTGCACTTCTGCTGGACCGGCTCTCTTCCGTCAGGAACGGATTGGTCTCAATGGCCATACGTTCATCCTGCTCAAGTTCCGTACCATGACTGTCGCGGCTGACGCGCAGAAGGGCCGGTTTGATGCCGGATGTTCGTCTCGCGTGACATCAGTCGGGCGGCTCCTGCGGAGGAGTAAGGTAGACGAACTGCCGCAGCTCTGGAATGTGCTTCGGGGTGACATGTCGCTGGTTGGGCCGCGGCCCGAAGTGCGTAAGTGGGTCGAAGTCTACCCCGCGCGATGGGCGAGCGTGCTGGTCGTGAGGCCGGGCATCACCGATCCGGCTTCAATCATCTACCGCAACGAGGAGGGACTTCTTGCGCAGTCACCAAGTCCTGAACGCGCCTACCGGGAAGACGTGTTGCCTCACAAACTTGATCTCTATGAAGCATACGTGAAGACACGGAGTTTCTGGGGTGATATCGGAATTCTGCTTCGGACCGTGTTTGCTATCTTCAGAAGGTGAGAGTCGCCGGTCGTGACGACTCACCAAGCATCACTTTCCACCACAGGCCTATATGCTATGAGAACAATTCCGTTTTGTCGCGTGACTTGCGATGGTAATGAACTGCGCTATGTCAAGGAAGTGCTTGAGAGCGGGTGGCTTACCACGGCGACGAGAGCCATGGCACTTGAGAAACTGTTCTCAACCCAGGTCGGCGCAAAGTACGCATGCGCTGTGAATTCAGCAACGGCGGCGCTGCATCTGGCTTGCGAGGCCGTCGGCGTCAAGGCAGGAGACAAGGTGTTTGTGCCGACCATGACGTTCACGGCTTCGGCCGAGGTCATTCGTTACATGGGCGCCGATCCTGTCCTGCTGGACGTTGAGTATGGCACGTGTCTGGTGACGCCCGAGATCCTGCTGCAAGCCATCGCGAAGCACCCAGACGTCAAGGTGTTGGTGCTGGTTCACTATGGCGGGCAGGCGGCCGAGATGGGGGGGGGCAGGTCGGGCGGTCGGGCTGTCGGACGGTCGGACGGTGGGACGGTCGGGCAGCCGGACGGTGGGACGGCGGGACGGGTGGACGATGGGCGAGAAGGCATCCTGGAGATATGCCGTCGACACGGAATCAGGCTGATCGAGGACGCGGCGCATGCGTTTCCGACTCGTTGCCGTGGTCGCATGGTAGGGTCGTTTGGTGACGTTACGTGTTTCAGCTTCTATGCCAACAAGACCATCACAACAGGCGAAGGCGGCATGCTGGTCACGGACAACGAGGATATCTACAATCGGTGCAAGATCATGCGGCTGCATGGGATTAACCGCGATATCTGGGATCGGTTCACATCGAAAACGGTGTCATGGGAGTACGACGTCGTTGCGCCCGGCTTCAAGTACAACATGCCCGATGTGAACGCGGCCATTGGTTTGGCACAACTCGAGCGGGCCGAGACGCTCCGGCAGGGGCGGCAGCACTGTGCGGAATTCTACCTGACACATCTGGCTGGTCTGCCGGGTGTTGACCTGCCGGTATGCAAGTCTGCGATGGAAGATCATGCGTGGCATCTGTTTCCGTTGGTGCTCACCGAGGCGGCGAAAATGTCGCGCAATGCGTTCATCGAGCGCATGAGTGCCGCCGGCATTGGCACATCAGTTCACTACAAACCGCTGCACCGGATGACCTACTATCGCGAGACCTACAACCTGTCTCCCGACGACTTCCCGGTGGCGGAGCGGATTTGGAAAGGCACCGTTTCACTGCCAATCTTCCCGAGCATGACGGATGACGAACTGCGGTACGTCTGTGAGACCATTCGGCAGTTGCTGTGCCCGTAGTGCGAAGACAGTCTGGAGTGCGGCGACCCGGCGCCGCTCTGAGGCGCGTGACCCGGCACGCGCGCACGTGGCGGACAATGCGAACATCGAACAGTCAACATCGAACATCGAACGAGGGAACGAGAGACCGGGGCAGGCAACATCGGGCGAACATCGAACAGTCAACATCGAACATCGAACATCGAACATCGAACATCCAACGGGAGAGCGAGAGACCCGGGGCAGTGGCATTGTGTTCGAAGTTGGGCGTTCGATGTTGACTGTTCGATGTTCGTGTTGGCAACACTGATGGCGAACATCGAATATTCAACATCGAACAGTCAATGGGCCGCGTGGGCATGAACGAGAAGAGATACGACCTTGAAGAACGGCTGTTGGAGTACGCGGCTTGTGTTGCGCGCCTTACGGAACAGCTTGCGAATACACGAGTTGGAAACCATGTGGCAGGGCAGTTGCTTCGCTCCGGAACTGCGGCGCTGCCCAATCATGGCGAAGCACAGTCGGCCGAGTCGCCCGCCGACTTCGTTCACAAGATGAAGATTTGCCTGAAGGAGTTGCGCGAATCGTTTCGCTGGCTGCTGCTGATCCGCCGCGTTCCACTGGTCGGGAAAGACGTGGATGTCAATGCGCTGATTACCGAAACGGATGAATTGATTCGGATCTTCGTGAAGAGCATTCAGACCGCGCAGAAGCACTGAGAAGCTGTAGGAACGCGAACGTCGAACAGTCAACATCGAACATCGAACATCGAACATCCAACGGGAGAGCCGGAGACCGGGGCAATGGCATCGTTTTCGAAGTTGGGCGTTCGATGTTGAATGTTCGATGTTCGTGTTGGCAGAGCAGTCAACGTCGAACATCGAACGGGAGAGCGAGAGGCCGGCGTAAGGGTGTTGTTGTTCGAAGTTGGGCGTTGGATGTTGACTGTTCGATGTTCGTGTTGGCAGAGCAGTCAATATCGAACATCGATCGAACAGTCAACATCGAACGTCGAACATTCAACGTGAGAGACAGAGACCCGGCGCCGCTCTCAGGCGCGTGACCTGACACGCGCGCCGATGGTGTGTGGCCGTCATGTCGCGGCGGCGAGAAGGGGTCGGGCCAGGTCCCGTGAGGGACGTTGTCCCGTCCCAACGGGACTCACGTCCCGCCCATGAGAGCGGCGCCAGGTCGCCGCAGTCCAGACTGTCGTGGAAGCGGACAATCAGTAAAGGGAGCGGGTTCGGGGTGGGGTTCACTTTAGTAGTTGATGGTCAGGCGGCAGCGAGGTTGGAGCGGAA
>CAYQJG010000031.1:0-43022 GCA_964417715.1 uncultured Lentisphaerales bacterium
GCTCATCCGCGCGCTTCCCGCCCGCCGCCCCAATCGCTTAGCCGTACATCAGGGAGACATAAACGGTGTTGCAGACCAACGGGATTCTGCTAGTATATCTGCCCGTTCTAAAGTGGCGAAAGTAGCTCAGTCGGTTAGAGCGTCAGATTGTGGATCTGATGGTCGCGGGTTCGAATCCCGTCTTTCGCCCCATCCCTACCTGCCCGCCCCCTCTTGCGCTTCCGCGTCTCAGCGCGTCTTCCGGTTGAGTTCGTCTGTCAAGCGGGCCAGTTCCTGCTGATCGAATGCCGGCAACTCGCTCTGGCTCTTGCGCACCTGCAGCAGGATCTCCCTGGCGCGCATCAGGTTGCCCTTGCGAACCTGCAACCGTGCCATCGTCAGCTTCACGCGTGGGTCGTCGCCGTACAGGGCCAGCGACTTGTCGATGGCTTTCTCGGCCTCGTCCAGGCTCCCTCTTTCCATCAGGATCGATCCCAGCGTCTCCCAAGCCACGTACAGTTCCGCATTCTTCTGAACAGCCTGACGCGCAAAGGTCTCGGCCTCTTCCAACTTGCGGTTGCGCCGCAGGACCTCGGCGAGATCATTCAGCGCAGCCGACGTCGCGGACACTCCCACGCTGCGCCGCAGGTAGTCTTCGGCCTCGCCATACTTGCCATCGCCCAGTCGCAGCGAACCCATCACGTAGTTGGCCAGCGCGTGGTTCCGGTTGGTCCGCAGAACCTGGCGGGCGTGCAGTTCGGCCCGCTCTTCGTCGTTGAGCGCAATGTCCAGCGTCAGGATCATGTCCTTGACGCCCGGTATGTCGGGGCGCAGCATCGAAGCCCGGATGAAGGCCTCGCGCGCCACCCGATAGGATTCCTTGCCCTTCTTCATCGCCACCTGGGCGCGCGTGATCTGGACGAAGTAGTGATCGGCCGTACCGGCGACGTTCTCCATCTTCGACAGCACCACCTTCTCCACGTCGTCAATGTCGCCCTGCTGCAACTGGACCATCGCCAACAAGGCCCACGCCTGCAGGTTCTTGGGCTGCAGATCGGTCGTCTCCTGCAGCAGCATGCGGGCGCGTTTGAGGTCGCCCGAAGCCAAATGCACGACCGCCCATTCGATACCCAGCGTGCCACGGGAGATACCCAAATCCTGCGCCTTGTCCAGCCAGGAACGCGCCTGATCAAGGGCGCCTGCCTGTACGGAGAGGCGCGCCATCGACACCAGCGCCTGGCGGTTCGCCGGATCCTGTTTCAGCATTTCCAGGTAGACGGCTTCGCTCTTGGTCCGGTCATCCTGCATCGTGTAGATGCGCGCCATCGTGTCCATCATCATCATCTTGGCATCGTCGGTAACCGTGCCGCGCCATCTCTCGATTGGGTTGCCCCCCCCCATCTGCCCCGACATGGCCCACTGGAACCCCAGGCGGGCGAAGAGTTCGGGCGAACGGACGTAGCCGAAGTACCTGGAAAGAGACCACAACGGGTAGCGCTGCTGCTGCTTCGACAGAAACTCCTTCAGGTCCTTCTCGATCTTGATCTTCTCCTCGGGCAACTTGCCGCGTCGAACCATCTCAAACTGGTTGAAGAGCGCGCTGATGTTGTCGGGATCCATCTTCCGGACACGCGCGTAGACCGTATAGGCCTCCGCCTCGCGTTCCAGGTCCTCCAGCATGACGCCCAGGTTGTTGGCCACGAATCCCATGTGCCGGCGCAGATGGTTGCGGTAGACCGCGACCTGCTCCGTGGCATCTTTCCTGTGCGGCAGCAGTTTCTCCATTCGGTCCCAGAAAGCCTGGTACGCGGGCAGCAGCGGGGCATCCTTGAACTCATCGAGAACACGCACACCCGTGAAGAAGAGACCGTCGGGAACGGGCGTCATACCTGCGCCATACCAGAGGTCCGGCACGCCGAACACGACCACCTTCTTCTCGATCTCGGGGTCGGACGCAAACCAGTCCTGCACGAACGGCAGCACACCCAGGTCGATCGAGTTCATCATCCGCTGCTCTTCCTTCGCGGGGAAGAGTCGCTCCTGCTTGACGAGCCGCTTGATCTGTGCCTGATAGAGCACATTGCCGTCCTTCTGCAGGCAGAGCAGGCGCAGGGGCCGGTTCCGTTCACGGGCCAGGACCTGCAGGTGCGCGTCAAGTGTGCCATCGGTGACGATCCACGTCCGTCCGCCCATGCGGTCCAGGACCTCGCCGGCGCAGGCATCGGCAAACCGGCCCCGGCGGCCGTTGGCCTCGAAGAAGTTGATCGCCCCGGCAACCACCACGAACGCGACCAGCGGCACAGCCAGCCCCAGCCCCAGCCAGTTGCCCACACGAAGGGTCAGCTTGGATGTCGACGAACCCCGCCGGGACGAAGCCAACCGGGGCAGCAGATACCAGTAGCCCACCAGGTAGCCCGCCACAACCGACACCATCACGTACGTGACGACCGGCAACTGGCCGTAGGGCCCCATGATCCCCCACGGCGACACGGCCAGATTGAGCAGGGCCAGGACGGTCAGCACCGACAGGGTCAGGTGCAGGATATAGTGACTCCAGGACCGGTCATTGTTGAGCGAGCGCGGCGCGGCAAACATGGCGGCCAGCCACGGCATGGCGCCCAGCAGCAGCACCGTCAGCCAACCGACACGCGGCAGGGATGTCCGCAGCATGCCATACTGGTCGCGCCATACGGCCACCACGACATCCATGACGCTCTTCAGGCCGAGACTGGTTACATCCTCGGTCTGTGTGAATCGCCAGGCGGCCAGAAAATAGGTGCCCATGCCGACGACCGCCGCCCATCCCATCCACGTCACGCGCCGCATGGTGAGTTGCTTGCGCTTCCAAAGCACCACAATCGCACAGAACAGGAACAGCGGCGCAAAACTGATGAACTGGGGGGTTTCCGCAATACCCACGCCGTAGAGCAGGCCAAACAGGTAGGGCCCGGCCCAGAAGCCGCACTTGGCGAAGTTTGCGAGCAGGGCCGCGGCAAGCAGCAGCAGCAACAGGTCGAAACTCTGGTAGGAAAGCCGCGTCGAAGCCTCCCAGACCGGCACGCTGAAGGCCATGGCCACCGCGGCCACCACGGCCGACAACTTGGCGACGCGTGCGGCATACGCCAGCGCGAACTCTTCAGTCATGACTTCGTAGATGAAGAAAGAGACGAGACGATAGACCAGTACGACGGACAGAGCCCCGCATACTGCGCTGAACAGGTTCAGTCGCAGGGCCAGGCCGAACACCGGCACGCCAGCCAGGCCGTTCGCGATCAGATGGAAGAGCGGGTGCGTGGGCAGCCCACGCGACTCGAGCCCCGCCGCCTGCGCCACAAGCGTCGCCGACACGCCTGGAAAAGTCCCCGGCGACAGGGTCAGAAGGTAGATCAGAAACGTCGCCACACCCAACACCAGCGACAGCTTGAGGTCCGTCCGGCTCTTGTCGGACGGAATGGTCTTGAACTCGTTCATGGAACGTCCCCTGGCCGAAGAAGCCTCTGACCGCAACCCAATCCCACGCGACCACGTCTATAGGAAAAGAAACTATAACCTGCCGGTCCCATCACTGGCAAGCGTCCAAGCAGGCCAGCACAGGCAGGATGCTCTCAGAACGGCACGCCCAGATCGACGAACTCAGCGGGTATGCCGTACCGTTGGTGAACCAGCGCCGCCACCGCCCGCACACCGAAGGTTTCGGTCGCGTAGTGTCCCGCAAAGACGGCGTTCATCCCTTCCTGCTGCGCCACATGGTAGGCCCACAGCACCGGCTCGCCGGTCAGGAACACATCCAGCTCCGCCGTCACGGCCTCATGGATGGCGTCGCAGCCGCCACCGGAGACGATCCCCACGCGCCGTACCGTCTTGCGGCCGAACGAGAGCGCCCGGATCGTCGGACTCACCTGAAGCCGCACGCGATCGCAGAAGACGTCGAAAGGTACGGCGCGCGGGAGGTCGCCCTGCACGCCGATCGACTGCCCATGGTAGACGCCGAAAGGCCGGCAACGCCGCAGTTCCAGCGCGGCCGCAAGGCGGGCGTTGTTGCCAAGACGCGGATGGGCGTCGAGCGGCAGGTGGCAGGCCCACAGGGCGAGATCGTGCGTGACCAGAAAGGAGATCAGGCGATGATTGAGCCCGGTGATGCGCTTGAGCGAGTCGCCCCAACTCAGCCCATGATGCACGATTGCCAGGTCCGCACCCCGCGCGACGGCCTCCTCGAAGAAGGGCAGCGTGGCGTCGACGCCGGCGCACACCCGCCGCACGCGACCGGACCGGTTGGCGACCTGCAGCCCATTGTGCGAACTGTCCTGAAACCGCGCGATCGCGAGTTCGCGATCCAGCCGGGCGACCAACGAGGCCAGCTCAAACGTGCGTCTTGCCATAACGAACAGCCTAGTCCCGCCCACCAGCCCTGTCAAGGTCGGCCCGTGCCTGCCCATCGCACGCACGGGCACGATATTGACGGCCAGCCGGCAGTGTGCAACACTCCCGCAACAGTATGGTGAAGGACTACACAACACGCGCTGTGGCCGAGACGTGGCAGGTGGCGGCAGAGGTCGCCGCCGTGCTGCCTGCGGGTGGCGTGGTCGCGTTGCGCGGCGAACTGGGTGCCGGCAAGACGACGTTCGTTCAGGGCCTGGCGCACGCACTCGGAATCCAGCGCCCGGTGACCAGCCCGACGTTCACACTCGTGGGCGAGTACCGGGGCGCCACCGGGCGGCAACTGATCCACATGGACCTCTACCGCCTCCACACACCGGACGACCTGCTGGTGATCGGATTCGCCGAGTATCTCGACTGCGGCGCGATCGTGGCCGTCGAATGGCCCGAACGCGCCGGCGACCTGATTCCGGCCGACGCCGTGCTCGTCGATCTTCAGACCACCGACGATCCCAACGTGCGCCTGATCCGCGTTACAACGCCTACACCTTCGCCATCAGGTCTGCCAGCACGCGGGTGAACCGCTGCGGATTGCGCGGCGTACTCCCCTCGCCCAGCAAGGCCTGACCGTGCAGCAACTCAATATAGTCGGCCAGCCGCGGATCGTCGGCCTTCGCTTCGAACATCGCCTTCATGCGCTTCAGCAGGGGGTGGTCGGCGTTGACTTCCAAGATCCGCGCCTGCTTCGGCACGTCCTGTTTCATGGCGCGCATCATGCGCTCCATGGTGGCGTTGAGCGCGTGTTCGTCAGCCACCAGGCAGCAGGCCGAGTCGGTCAGGCGTGAGGAAAGACGGACCTCTTTGACCTCGTCGCCCAGTTTGGTGCCAATGAACGCCAGCAGCGGCTGATACTCCTTGCCCGCCTCGTCGATCTTGCGCTTGGACTCGGCCTTGTCGGCATCCGAGCCCAGTTGCAGGTCGCCCTTGTCAATCGCGCGCAGCTTGCAGCCGTCATAGGACTGCAGTTCGTCGGCCACCCACTGGTCGATCGCGTCCGTGAACAGCAGCACGTCGCCGCCGCTCTTGACCACGGACTCGAGGTGCGGCGACTGACGCGCCGCATCCAGGCTCTCGGCCACCAGGTAGAAGATCTCGGTCTGCGTCGACGGCATGGCGTCGCGGTACTGCCGCAGCGTCAGGAACCCGTCGCCCTCGGTGCGCGCCGAGCGGAACATGGCCAGTTCCTGCAGCTTGGCGTGGTTGTCGTGGTCGAAGTGGAAACCTTCCTTCAGGATGCGTCCGAACGCCGCGTAGAAGATGCGGTAGTCGTCCGGCTTGTCCTTCTTCATCTCGGCCAGCGTCGCCAGCACACGCCCCACGATATTGCTGCGTATCTTGCGGATCACGGCATCGTCCTGCAGCATCTCGCGCGACACGTTCAACGGCAGGTCGCTGGACTCGACCACGCCGCGCACGAACCGCAGGTATTCCGGCAGCAACGCTTCGAAATCGGCGCCGATGAACACATTGCGTACATACAGGCTGAGCCCGTGGCGCCGCGTGGGCATAAACAGGTCAAACGGTGCCTCGCGCGGAAGGAAGAGCAGCGCGCGGAACTCAATGGCGCCTTCGGCCGCCACCTGGATCGCCTTCAGCGGCTCGTGGTGATCGTGCGTCAGGTGGCGGTAGAACTCGCTGAACTCCTCGTCCTTGATCTCGCCCTTGGCGCGCTTCCAGAGCGCGCGCATGGTGTTCAGCGGCGCACCGGCCGCGTCGATCTCCTTGCCGTCCTCGGCAAAACGGATCGGGTAGGAGATGAAATCCGAGTAGTGCCGGATCAGTTCCTTGACCCGCCAGGAGTCGAGGTATTCGTCCTGTCCTTCACGCAGGTGCAGCGTCACGGTGGTGCCGGGATCGGCACGCTCGCTGTCGTCCAGATCATACGCACCGTCGCCCGTGGAGTGCCACCGCACCGCCTGGCTACCTTCGCCGCGCCGGCGCGTCACCACGGTGACCTCGTCGGCCACCATGAAGGCCGAGTAGAAGCCCACGCCAAACTGGCCGATCAGTTCCGGGCCGGGCGCGCTCTGCTTGGCCTTGATCGACTCCACGAAAGCCTTGGTGCCGGAACGCGCGATCGTGCCGAGGCTCTCCTCGACCTCGGCCGCGGTCATGCCGATGCCGTTGTCGCTGATCGTGAGCGTGCGCGCCGTCTTGTCGGCCACGATGCCGATCTGCCATTGCGGTCCTTCGGCCACCAGCGACTTGTCGGTCAATCCTTCATACTGCGCCCGTTCGATGGCGTCGGATGCATTGGAGACGAGTTCCCGCAGGAAGATCTCTTTCTTTGAGTAAAGTGAATGGATCACCAGGTCCAGCAACTGCCGGACTTCCGCCTTGAATTCGTGCTTCTTGGTTTTCATGTTCCCTTTGTCTTCCATCCGCCTCATCGGCTCAATCGTCGCGCCGGCTGCCTCCCAGCAGCCCGGAACGGATCAGGTAGTATGCCAGCGTCATCAGGGCGCTCACCGCACCCGCCACGTAGGTCAGGAAAGCCGCGTTCAGGACGCGCCCGGCCTGGGTCTCCTGACCCGGCGACACGATCCCGGCCGACACAATGTGCGCCTTGGCGCGCGCGCTCGCATCCCACTCGACCGGCAGCGTGACCAGCGAGAAGAGCACGGCCGCGGCAAACAGGGCGATACCGATCTTCACCATCCACATCCCGGCCGGCGTGTGCGCGAGCATGAACCCGAGCATGATGATCCAGTATGACGCCGAACTGCCGAACTGCGCCAGCGGGACCAGCGCACTGCGAAGCGCCAGGGGCGCATAGGCCCGCGCGTGCTGGATGGCGTGCCCCGCCTCATGGCAGGCGACGCCGATGGCCGACAACGAGGGGGAATCGTACACGTCGGGCGACAGCCGCAGCACCTTCTTGCCCGGATCATAGTGGTCCGACAGAAAGCCGGCGACGCGCTCAATCTGCACATCGTAGACGCCCTCACTCCGCATCATGCGTTCAGCCGCCTGGGCGCCCGTGAGTCCCGAATAGGCGCGGGTGTTGGCATAGCGCTTGAATGTGCCCTTGGTGACGAACGAGGCCACCAGCGACAGCACCAGGGCCGGCACCATCATGATCAGGTAAAGCGGGTCAATTCCGAACAGCATAGACACCTCCCGGGGTTGGATCCTGGCCCGGCACGCCGGTCCGAAGGGCGCGCGGCCAGATCCGTCTCATGGGGGCGCATTATAGCGATCACGCCCGGATTTCAACAGCGGAAATGCCACCCTCAGGGGGGACGGCCGAGGGGACGCTCGCATGCCGCGCCGTCAACGCGCGGAAGGGATCCAGTCCACGCCGCGCGCAGGTGGCGCTCAGCGTTTCACGCGCCCCGCGCGTGTCTCTGAACTCCCGCACCAGTTCCACCAGGAAAGCCGGCAGCGCATCTGCCGGCACATTGCCGACGCCCGTGCCAAACCGCGCCTGCCCTTCGCATCGGCGCGCCCCCAGCAACACGCGGTAGCCGGGCACGGGCCCGCCATCAGTCCGGAGGAGCAGCCCGCACAGACCGATCGTGCCGACGGGGTGCTGACCGCACGCGTTGGTACAGCCGCTCACCCGGATGTCCACGCCTGCCAGTTCCGCGGCCGACAGGCCAGCGCGATCCAGCGCCGCCGCGCAGGCCTGCGCGGCGGCCGACGACTGGCAGAGCCCCAGCCGGCAGACGGCGGAGCCAACGCACGCCGTGAACACGTCCAGCGCACGTCCGGACGTCCACGCGTCGGGTGCAGTCGCCAGGGCTGATCGCAGCGCCGGCAGGTCTTCGACGCGCACCCCCCGCAGCACGAGTTTCTGGCTGGCCGAGGCCCGCACGCTCCGCTCGCCGCTGAAGCGCTCGGCGATGTCGGCGAGCGTGTTCAGATCCGGCCAGGCGACCTGTCCAAGTGGCAGGTGTAGCGTCACCGCCACCCGGCCCGCCTGATGCTGGGGCAGCACGCGCAACCCATCGCATGAGACGAACGCACCATCGATGCCGGCCGGCCGGCCGGCCGGATCACCGGGAGTGACCGCCACATCCTCGCACACCGGGACCCCGTCGGCGGCCACAACCTCACGCTCGCGTCGGTAGAGATCGGCAAAGACTTCCGGACCCAGGCGCGCCACGGCGAAACGCAGACGCGCGCGCTTCCGGTTCGTGCGGTCGCCCTCGCGGTCGAAGATGCGCCGCACGGTCTCGGCCACGCGCAGACATTCGCCAGCCGGCAGCCACTCCTCAAGACGGTCGGCCACGCGCGACTCCGCCCCCATGCCGCCGCCGGCATAGACGGCGAACCCCGGACGGCCATCGCGGACCCGCGCGACAAACCCCATGTCGGCAAACCCCGCCAGCGCGCAGTCGTCCGAACAACCGCTGAAGGCAATCTTGTACTTGCGTGGCAGCCGGTAGCTACCCGGTTGGGCGATCAGGTGCTCCGTGACCGCCAATGCATAGGGCGCCACATCGAAGCGTTCGCACGGACAGATTCCGGCATAGGGACAGGCGGCGACATTGCGCACGGTGTCGCCGCCGCCACCCTTGCACGTGAGACCGGCCGCCAGCAGCCCGCGCATGATCACCGGTGTGTCCACAATGGTCACTCCGTGAAACTGGATATCCTGACGCGTGGTGACGTGCAGGATTCCGCTGCCATACTGCCGGCCGAGGTCCGCAAGCGCACGGAGCTGCGCCGCCGTGACCAGGCCGCCGGGCAGACGGACACGCAGCATGTAGGTGCCATCCAGCCGCTGCTCGTAGATGCCGCGCGGCACACGCTGGGCTTTGAACAGGTCGGGCGTCTGTTCGCCCGCCAGGAAGCGATCCACTTCGATGCCAAACCGGGCGATATCGTCGTCCTGATCGGCGGGCAATCGGCAAGCCGTGCACAAGGACATGAGCTTTCTCCACACGCAGACGGCAGCAAACTACTGCAAGAGTCGCCGAAGATCGAACAAGAAACCGCGGACCCGCGCCATCCCGCCTGCTCAGATTTGCCAGTTCGGGATGTGCAACCCGCACTCCTTGTGCTCGGAGTGCTCCCACCACCAGCGCCCGGCGCGCGCGTCCTCACCCGCTTCGGTGGGCCGGGTGCAGCATGCGCAACCAATCGACGTGTAGCCGCGTTCGATCAGCCGGTTGTGCGGCAGGTCGTGGCGCCGCGCGTACGCACGTACCTGGGCCTCGGTCCAAGTGGCCAGCGGGCATATCTTGACGATGCCGCCATGCACGGGGTCCAGAGACACGGCTGGCAGTTCGCGCCGTGATTCAGCCTCATCGCGGCGGAGGCCGGTAACCCACGCGCGCAGGCCGCGCAGGGCGCGTCCGAGGGGCTCCACCTTGCGCACGTGGCAGCAGTGGCGGCGCGCATCGAGACCCTCGCGGAAGGAATGGACGCCGCCCGCGCGCACCAGTTGCTCCACGCCGTCGGTAGCAGGGAAGTACCACTCGGTGTGGAAACCAAAGCGCCGTTCGGCCTCCGAAGCGCACTGGAACGTCTCCTCGGGCAGACGCCCGGTATCAATCGAGAAGACGCGGATATTGGGGCGGATCTGGCGCATCATATGAATCAGCACCGTGTGCTCGAAACTGGTGGCTAGCGCGATATCGGACTGGTAGGTCGCCAGCGCCCAACGCAGCACGTCCTCGGCTTCGCCGGAGCCGCAGTAGTCCATTTCACGGTTTATATCACCCATGCCGCACCTCGTCTGCAACACCCAACAGACAAACACCAGTATGTCTAGCGACAGCCTAGACATATACCAAGTTGCTCGGCACGTGTAAACGGTTTTGTGGCGGCGCCGTCGGCCGTCGGTGCAACAGTCAGCCGATGGGCATGGCGTCCTGAAGCTTGCCGGACTTCGGCGGCTCGCCTACAATGCGCTGCGATGGATGCCGAGAACAGAACATGCCAGCCGGACGCCATTCTGCGTGACGGATTCCTGTGGAGCGTCGTCGGCATCAGCCTGCTTGTGCGCGGACTGGTTGGCGCGTGGCTCGACCCGGGCATCGACGAGGCCTACTACGGCTACCTCTGCCGCCATCCGGCCTGGGGGTACATTGACCATCCGCCCGCGATCACGCTGACTGCAGGCTTGGGCTACTGGCTTACCGGCAGCGACTCGGTGCTGGCGTTGCGGCTGGGCGCCCTGCTCGCGTTCATCCCCAGCACGCTTGTTGTTTACGCCTTGGCGCATGACCTCTTCGGCCGGCGCCATGCGCGGGTGGCGCTGGTGCTCTTCAACCTCGTCCCCTTCTTCGCCTTCGGCCTGGGTTGCTTCGTCTTCCCGGACAACCTGCTGGCGCTCTGCTGGTTGCTCTTCCTCTGGACCATGAACCGGCTGCGCGTGACGCGTAACCCGCAGTGGCTGCCGGTTCTCGGCTTGCTGGCCGGGTTGGCCATGCTGGCCAAGTACCACAGCGTGTTCCTGTTCGCCGGACTCGGCTTCTGCCTGGTGTTCTTCAGGGAGTGGCGCTTCTGCTGGCGCTCGCCCTGGCTCTACGCCGGCTTCCTGCTGAGCCTGCTGGTGTTCCTGCCGAACATCCTCTGGAACGCCCGGCATGACTGGGTCTCCTATGCCTACCAGTTCGGCAAGAGCGCAACCGGACTGCGGCTGCGCCCGGACCTGTTCGCGAAGTGCCTTCTGGGTGCGGCCACCTACCTGCTGCCTTGGAACATGGCACTGATGCTCTGGGCGATGGGCCGAACCTGGCGGCAGAATCACGAGCGGACGCGCTGGCTCCTGCCATTCGCCATTCCCCCGATCGCCGTCTTCACGCTGCTCGGCATGACGCGGGCCATCCTGCCGCACTGGACCATGCCGGGCTATCTGGCAGGCGTCATCCTGGCAACCCCTCTCATAGCCAGTTGGACGAGCACGGCGCGGCGACGTCTCCTCGTCGTGAATGGCGGATGCGTGGCCGCAGCGGCGCTCGTCTTCGTTGCGCAAACCCGGACCGGCTTCCTGCCGCTGAAGCCCAAGTTGGACCCCACCCTCGACGGTCAGGGCTGGAGCGAAGTGATCGACTATGTGAAGGAGCGCGGATACGACCCGCGGCAGGTGTTCCTGTTCACCGGTCGCTACGGGACAGGCGGCGAACTGGCCTACGCGGCTGGCCGCACCTACGCCACGACCGTACTCGCCTATGACGAGGAACCGCACATCTTCGCCTTCACCGCGCCGTCGCGCGACCTGGTGGGCAGGGATGGCATTCTCGTCGCGCAGGCGCAGCGCTACAAGGACTTTGCCGAGCACTACTATGCCGCTTACTTCGACGCCCTTGAGCCGCTGCCTGACCTCATCACACACCGTCCCAACGGCAAGCCGGCCCAGACCTATCGCCTCTTCTACTGCCGCAACCTGCGCCGGCCCTACCCGTCTAAGTACTGAAGGCGCCGGCTCGCAGGCGCCGGATGAGCGCTTCAACGCGACCGGTTGACGTCTGGCCGCTCCAGATGAAGACGAGGGCCGTCTCGGCCGACAGATCGGCGGGGTCGTCCTTGAGCACACCGGAACTCAGGTCAAGATAGCGCACGCCGACAGGTGTCCGCACATGTCCTTTGAGGCGGAACAGCTCCTCCGCGCACGCTGCCAGGGCGGCGGCAAACGCCGGCAGATCGACGGTGTGCTCCAAGCCCACGGCTTCGGTGCGGAAGTTCGGATCGCGGCACTTGGCGTATTCGGCGTCGAGACGCGCCACGCGGCTGGCCCGATCCGCCGCCAGCACCAGGTCCAGCGGCACATCACACTCGACGCACCGCAGAACACTTGCCTTCGGGTTGATCGTGCGCACATGCTCCTCGGCCTTGGCCAGGGCCCGATCATCGTGCAAGTCAGCCTTGTTGAGCAGCAGCAGATCGGCGGACTCGACCTGGCCGCGGATGTTGGGCAGGACCAGCAGCAGTTTGAGGAACGAGCCCGGGTCGATCGTGACGACGACACCGGCCACGTGGTACAGGCGGTCGAGGCCGCTTTCAGCCAGCATACGCCCAAGCGAGCGTGGATCGGCCATGCCGCTCGCTTCGACGACCACGCCGTCGATCGGACACCCGTCGGCCGCAACGCGCTCATGCACACGCCCGAGAACACCAACGAACTCGGTCACCAGGCAGCGGCAGAAGATGCTGCCGCCGGGGATGCCGATGGTGTCGCCGCCGTCCTTCTGGATCAGGCTGGCATCGACGTCGACGGCCGAGAACTCGTTGACGAGAAAGACCAGCCGCCGCTCGGGCATGGCGCGAACGATCCTGCGCAGCAACGTGGTCTTGCCGCTGCCGAGAAACCCGGCGACCAGCCAGAGCGGAACGGTTGTCACGCCTTGCCCAGCGTCGTGCTGCCCATGCTGCGCAGCTTGGCATAGCGGCGCGCCTCGAGTTCGTCGCCGGAGAGCGGCTTCAGCTCCTTGATCCGCCGCAGCAGCGCCGCCTTGACGGTCTTCACCATGGCAGCCGGGTCGCTGTGCGCCGCGCCGGGCGGCTCGGGCAGGATCTCGTCGATAATGCCCAACCCAAGCAGAGAATCGGCCGTGATCTTCATTGCCTCGGCCGCTTCGGGCGCCTTCTTGCCGTCGCGCCACAGGATCGACGCGCACCCCTCGGGCGAGATCACCGAGTAGACCGCGTACTGAAGCATCATCACGACGTCGCCCACGGCGATGCCCAACGCACCGCCGCTGCCGCCCTCGCCGGTGACCACGATGATGAACGGCGTGCGCAGTGTGGCCATGACCGTGAGGTTCTTGGCGATCGCCTCGGCCTGTCCGCGCGCCTCGGCCTCAAGCCCCGGGTAGGCGCCGGGGGTGTCCACCAGCGAGACGACCGGCAGATGATATTTCTCCGCGAGTCTCATCAGGCGCATGGCCTTGCGGTAACCTTCGGGATTGGCCATGCCGAAGTTGGACTTGATGTTGTCCTCGACGTTCTTGCCCTTCTGATGGCCGATCAGCATGACGCGTTCGCCGCCGATGGTGGCGAAGCCGCCGATCATGCCGCGGTCGTCGCCAAAGGTGCGGTCGCCGTGGAGTTCCACGAAATCTTCGCACAATCCGGCAATGTAGTCGGCGATCAGCGGCCGGCCGGGCGTGCGGGCCACCTGCACGATCTGCCAGGGAGTCAGGGGTTTGGAGAAATCAATGTCGCTCATGGTGTGCTCCGGAAGAGGGTTCAGATTTCGGGCGTCCCGGACGGCTCATTGTCCGGCATATCTAAGTAAATTGGCCAGAAACGCCTTCATCGACCGTCGCTCGACGATGTGGTCAATGAACCCGTGTTCGAGCAGGTACTCGGCGGTCTGGAAATCGTCCGGCAGTTTCTGCTTGATCGTCTGTTCGATCACGCGCCGGCCGGCAAAGCCGATCAGGGCCTTGGGCTCGGCGATGTTGATGTCGCCGACCATGGCATAGCTGGCCGACACGCCACCCGTGGTTGGATCAGTCAGGATCGAGATGTAGGGGAGCCCGGCTTCCTGCAACTTGGCGATCGCCGCGCAGGTGCGGGCCATCTGCATGAGCGAGACGATGCCCTCGTGCATGCGCGCCCCGCCGGAGGCGGAGACCACGATGTAGGGGCGGCGCGCGGCAAGCGCCGCTTCGGCCGCCAGCAGGATGCGGTCGCCGGTGCCGCTGCCCAGGCTTCCGCCGAGGAAGCGGAAGTCCATCACGGCCAGCACAACGTCGATGCCGTCGGTCCGGGCAGTGCCCGTGACGACGGCCTCGCCGATGCCGGTCTTGGCGGCGGTGGCCTTGGCCTTGGCCGCGTAAGGTCCGCTGGCATCAACGAACTTGAGCGGGTCGCCGAACGTGACGTGCGCATTGAGTTCCTCAAAGGAACCCGCGTCCGTCAGCAGATCGATCCGCTCGCGGCAGGTCAGTCGGTCGTGGTAGTTGCAGCGGGGGCAGACGCGCTGGGAGGCGATCCACTCCGCGCGGGCGATGTACGCCTTGCAGCCGGCGCAGATCGCCCAGATTGTATCCGTCGCCGTGCGGGCCGGCGCTGTCGCCGGTTTCTCGAACCAAGCCATGGTGGGGTGGACTCCTGTTGACGTGACAATCCGATGTGGAATGTCATTGTAGTCGGGGTAGACGCGGATAGTCAACCAGCGGGACGCGTGATTGCGGCCCGTCCGGAGAAGGCCGTCGTGATCCGGCCTATGAGCTCGCTCTGGCGCCACGGGATCGGCAGGAGTGGAACGCCGATCTTCTGCAGGATCTCCACACAGCCGCGGCTAAGGGCGTCGCGGGCCAGGGCGATGGCAGGCATCCGCTGGGTGCGCCGGTCATCCCGCAACTCAAGAAACATCGAGGCGCCCTGCGCATCGCAACTGCACAGGTCGGCAACCAGCAGGTCGGCCTGCTGTGCCGCGCACAGTGCGAGTGCCTCGGCGCCCGCGGGCAGCCAGGTCGCCCGGTAACCGTACGCCTCGACTTGCTGTCGCACCTCGTGCGCCAACCCGCGGTCCTGCGTGACCACGACGATCATGGGCGGTTCGGCCATCGGCAGCCGGATCCTGACGGCTGTCCCGCGATCCGTCCCCGGCACCGGACTGATGACATCGAGTTGCCCGCCGTGCAGTTCGACGATCTCGCGCGAGATGGCCAACCCCAGGCCGGAACCCGCCGCGTGCTGCCCGACGCGGTAGTAGCGCTGCGTGATCTTGGGCAAGGCGTCCTTGGGGATGCCCACGCCCGTGTCGCTCACCACGACGCACACCCACCCCTCCTTCTCGGCGTCGGGGCCCATCGCCACGGCGACATCACCGTCCTCGGGGGTGAACTTGACGGCGTTGCCGACCACGTTCAGGATCACGCGCTCCAGCTTCTGGCCGTCGCACAGCGCAAACCACTCCCGCGCCCACGGCTGCACGACGATTTTCAGGCGCTTGGCCTCGGCCTGGACGCGCAGCGTATCAACGCCCGTCTGCACCAGCGGCCCCAACGGCAACCGCGCTTTCGTGAGCGTCAGCGTGTGGCTTTCGATCTGACGCAGGTCAAGGATGTCGTTGACGGTCGCCAGCAGGCGCTTGCAGTCGGCCTCCAGACGTTCGAGGTAGCGAACCGCCTTGTCCGGCAGGGGCCCCACCACGCCGCGCAGCATGTTGCTGACCGCATAGATCATCGATGTCAGCGGTGTCCGCAGTTCGTGCGAGACATTGGAGACAAACTCCATGCGCGCCCGGTCGTGCGCCTGCAGGCGCTCGACGGCGCTTTCGAGCTCGTCGACCACGCGCTTGCGCACCGTGATATCGCGCACGAAGAAGCAGAGCTGCCCCTCGGCGTCGAGAGCCAGGCGGTTCACGGCAATCTCGGCCGGAAACGAACTACCGTCGGCACGGTTGCAGCGGGCCTCGATCAGGGTGTACTTGTGGGTGTCGAGACGGCTCTGGATGGTCTCGACCAGGGTGTCTTCGGCACCCGAAAACAGGTCAACCACGGACAGACCCAGCAGACGTGCCTCGTCCATCCGGAAGAACTCCTCGGCGCGGCCGTTGAAGTCAAGGATGACGCCGGCGCGATCAGTGATCAGCACCCCGTCGTAAACGCTCTCCAGCAGCAGGTCGTAGGGCGAATTGCGCGGCCCGCGGTCACGGCGGCGCACCGTGAACGTGCTGCCGGCGGGCGTGCGGCGCCGCACGCGCTTCGGCTTGTCGCCGGCGAGGGTCGTGGCCGGATCGATGTCGATCCGCATCGTGCGTCCTGAAGAATCCATGCCGCTCATGTTAGCCCGACCGCACGAGCGGCACAAGCGCGCTCGCGGCCGACCGGCGGTTCCGAATACTGGGCAGGGGACCGGGCTGGGCATGGCGGGGCTGTAACCGACTCGCTTACTCGGTTCCGTTCACCACACCCCCGTCCATCCGCAGAGAATCCCCCCTCAAACCCGGAAGCGCCAGAATATCGAACACCCAACCGCAGAATGTCGAAGTGGAAGCGGCGGTCGGCGGCGTCAAGGGTTGTTCATCGGCGCGCATGTAGGTGCTGGCGATGCCGGGGCTGAACAGGCAACGAAGAACTGCGTGGGGGCCTGTCGCGTGCCGAAGTAAGATGGACGACCTGTCGCTAGACGACCCCTCATTGGCTGACACCGATGCTACCTGCAGCGGCTTCAGCACTAACGATCTCCGCATATTCCCTCACCCAGGGATTCTCGTTCCCAAGAAGCGTGCTCAGCAAACCGCTCGTCTTCAGATAGGATATGGCACCATCAACGTATCGTCTCTCGTTCATCACCCGATCACCCTCCGCCCCTGGCTCAGGTCGACTAGTGATGTAGACCAAAGAAGCAAGCAGGTCCGGTAGTCGACCAGGTTCCATCAGTTCCCGCCAATTGGTTTCCTCAGTGCATCGCGTGACGGCGTAGTCTCGCCAACCATAGTAGGTCGAATGCTTGCTCAATATTGGGCGCCCGTCCCAGGTTTCAACCCTGATAAGCGTTGGATGGACGAGGCCGCCATCCATTGACAACCCATATATCTCGCGCACGGGTTCGTACTCCCGCAACTGCGTTGTCAGTACCAGCATATCCCCGATCCCCTTCATCTCGTGATCCTGCACGACTGTTGCGGACTGGAGTATCCCAGAACTTCCGAACTCTCGTAAGTCCGGGGAAGTGCGCGCGTATCCCTGTTCAAATGGTGCTTCCGGGTTTTCGTGGGTTCTTTCTCCTGACCATTGCGCATGACCACGCTCTGAAAGGCGCTTAAGTGGGTCGGTTAAGGGTATCCGGTTAAGAACGGCGGTTAAGGGTGGCGGTTAGGAGTGCGGTTCCCGCCCTCCCGGCGCCGTTTCCGACACTTAACCGCCCCACTTACTCGGTTACCCTTAACCGACTCGCTTACTCGATCCCGTTCACCACACCCCGTCCAGCCACAGAAAATCCCCCCACAAACCCGAAAGCGCCGTTCAAATATGCTTATGCGAATTCTTCCTTCGGGTGGGTTCGCCTCGGGAAGTTGAGGCGATTCGACATAGACAACGTACACGACGCCCTCATCCGTGGATCGCATTTCACTAATGAACGCAGGCCAGAACTCCAACTCGCGCAAACGATCAACGGCCTGGGTAATGTTCTCACGATCCGCCTGACTTAGCAGACGCAAGTCCTGGCTCTGATGAACAAGCAGTTTCTGCATCGTTGCAGCGCGGTCGTCATCGTGAAACGCATCGCGCACGCCACAGCACCCTGAGATCACTATTCCAACGCAGACAACCCAGATGACCACAGCGGTTTCTCGCAACAACTGTACTCTCCTTTGCGTACCCATACTCATAGGCCTCCGAAGCTACTCTCGGTCCAGTCTGATCTTCCACCTACGGCACTGCTTGCGCAATTCTTGGCGCAAACGGCAGATAATCAGGTCCCTCTCGTTCGTCCACAGATCGCGTGCACGACCACCGGCATCCACCGGCGTTGGGGTCAGCACGTTCTGGCCCGCAGGAGATCGCCGGCCTGAGAACACCTTGGGAGATGAACCTGATGGAGTAGCCGCGTCTGCGATCACGTGCATCACGGACAAACACGAGTAGTCGAGCCAGTCCCACTGCGCCTGCGAAGAAGCACAGACTAGCCACAGCCACGGAAGTTGCCCTCATGAGCGTCCTACTCTCCTCTGCCTGCCGGCTTTCCCGGCGGTTCGCCCGTCTTGGCTATAGCACAGTGATCGTCGTCGTCGCGACACCGATGAGACGCTTCAATGTGTTCATCGCGCCATCGGCAGTTATCTGCTGTGCGTAACTCTGAGTATTCGGCCGTCGGACTGCGCAATCTGGACTGTCGCCTCTCCACCGGTCATCCACCTGCTTAGGAAGCGGCCGTGAGGGTGGAGAGGCGGGCGGCGCTCAGAGGCACTTGACGTAGGTGCAGCGGCCATCGCCGCGGTCGTAGAAATCCTCGAGCGTCTCCGCCAGCGTGAACCCGGTGCGGTCGTAGAAGGCGCGCGTGCTCAGGTACTGCGGCCGGCTGGACGTCTCGGCATACAGGCGCGTCCCGCCCATGGCGCGGATGCGCCGCTCGGTCTCATCCAGCACGGCGCGCCCGAGTCCCTTGCCCTGGCTCTCAGGATGCACGGCGATCCAATATAGGTCGTAGCTGGTGCGCGTGCAGGGAATTGGACCGAAGCAACTGTAGCCGATCAACTGCCCGTCCTGCTCGGCCAGCACGAACTCATACCCCGAGGCCGCGCCCTTGCGCACACGCTCGTCTGCCAGTTCCACCGCGATCTCGACTTCGTCATCGTGGAAGAAACCGGTGGCCGCCGCCAGCGCGCGGATGCGGTCGCAATCAGCCGACTCAACCTCGTAGCGGTAACGCCAGGCCGCGGCTGCCGCCACACCTGCCACGGCAGCCGCAGGAGCCGCAACAGCCGCGACGGTCGACGCCTTCGGCGCTTCCGCGACCGGCCGGAAGCGGCCGGCATCGTCCAGAATGCGGGCGACCGCCTGGTCGAACGTATAGCCGGCGTGCGCCACCGCCGCAGCAAAGCCGGCGTCCGGCGAGAGACACGGGTTGGCGTTGATTTCCAGGATCCACGGGTTGCCATCGGCGTCGACGCGGAAGTCCACCCGCGCCCAACCCGCCAGTCCGAAGACGGCCCAGCACGCCAGTGCCAGCCGCTTCATCTCGTCCAGCAGCGCGCTGTCCACCGAGTTCTGCTCGAACCGCCGCACCGTGTGCGCAAACTCGAACGACTGCGTATCCCACTTGGCCTGGTACCCGACGATCTTGGGTTTGCCGGCCGGGAAATCCACGAAGGCGATCTCAGCCGGCGGCAGCGCCTCAGGTCCGTTCGGTCCGGCCAGCAGGGACAGGTTGAACTCGCGCCCGTCGATATACTCCTCGGCGAAACACTCGCCGCCGAAGCGGGTGGCATACTCGCCCAGCTTCGCGGCCATGCCCTGGAAACTGCAGCCCGCCACCAGGCAGGAGTCGTCGATGCCGGCCGAAGCGTGCTCCCAGACAGACTTCACCAGCCAGGTCCGTCGCCGCCGCACGCCGCCGGCCACGGATGCTGGCACGCGGCCGCCGTCGCGCCCTGCCAGCCAGACGGGCGTGGGCAGATCGGCCTCGCGCATCCGTTCCTTCGCCAGAATCTTGTGCGATGTCAGGAAGAGCGCTTCGGCCGGGTTACCGGCATAGGGTTTGCGGCGCGCGTCGAGCAGGGCCGGCGGCAGGTAGATCAGGCGGCCGGCACCGGCCACGGATTCGACCAGGTTGAACACAAGGTCGGCCGACGGCGCGCAGATGGCCCGGTCGAGCGACTGCAGGTCGAGCGTGCAGTCACGCACCTCGACCCGGTGGCCCAGACGCACGAGCGCCGCACCGACGGCCGCGACCTGCTCGAGCACATCGCGCTCGTCGGGGGCGGCGTCGGCCGGGACGGCCTGGTGGAGGATCAGGACATTCACGCAGGGCCACCCTTGATGCGCGTGGTCGCAGCCGTCATGATGCGTCCGATCAGTGTCCGGAAATCAATGCCGGCCATGCGCGCGAGAATCGGCAGATCCGAATGCTCGGGGTTCAGGCCGGCCAGCGGGTTGACTTCCATGAACTGCGGCCGCTGCAGGCCGTCGCAGCGGATGTCGACGCGTCCGCCGTCACGGCACCCCAACACCCGCCACGCGTCCAGCGCCACGCGCTCGGCCGCAGCGACGACCGGATCGGACTGGGCGTCGCTCAGCCGGTATTCGACGCGGTCCTCGTACTGACTCTTGTTCGAATAGGAGTAGACCCCCGTCTCGGCCTTGGCCAGCAGCATCACCTCCATCGTCGCGACGGTGCGCGCGGTCCGGCCCGTGCCGGTGACGCCGATGGTGAACTCGCGACCACTCAGGTACGGCTCGACCAGCGCCGGCTGGCTGAAGCGCGCGACCAGGTCCGCGCAGACCTGCGGCAATTCGGCCCGGCTGCGCACGATCGACTTGGATGAGCACCCCTTGCCCGTGCCCTCAGCCACCGGCTTCACGAAGAAGGGCGCATCGAAGCGCAGGTCGACCAGATCGGCCGGATCGGACACCTCGCAGAAGTCGCTCGTGGGCACGCCGGCGTCGCGCACCACACGCTTGGTCATGCCCTTGTGCAGGCAGAGGCTCAGGACCAGCGGGTCCGAAAAGACGTACGGAACCTGGTAGAGATCGAGGATGGCCGGCACCTGTGCCTCGCGGCCGACCCCGTACAGTCCTTCGCAGATGTTGAAGACGAGTTCCCACCGGTCGCCGGCCACCAGGCGCTCGGTCAGGCGCTTGGCGTGGCCGATGCGCTCGGTCTGGCAACCGAACGCGCGCAGGGCGTCTTCCAGTCCCTCGATCGTGTCCTCGCGGTCAAACTCGGCCGTATCCTCCTCGCTGTAGCCCATGGCGAGGTAGTCTTTGCGCAAATCGTAAGTCAGTCCCACCAGCATGACAGATTCCCCCTGACAGAAGAAGTTACAGGCGCCCCTGCGGCACAATGTGGATGATCGACCCGCCCGACTTGGGGTCGCGCTCAAGGGTGATCAGGCGGCGGGTCTCGGCCTCGTCCAACAGGTCGCTGAACGTGTTGAAGCCATAGTAAGATTCGTTGAAGCCCGGCTTCTGCCGGCGCAGGGCCTGCTTGATCATCGACCCCCAGATGCGTTCCTCATCGCCGCGCTCCTCGTGCAGCGCCTCGAGCGTCTCCATGACCAGGTCGATTGCCTCCTGCTTGCGGTCGGCCTCACTGTGATCGACGGGGCGTTTGGACGACGCACCGGGCTTGGCCTCGGGCTCGCCCCCGCCGCCCGTGCCCGTCGCGGACACGGCGGCCTTGGCGGCCGGTCGACGACCGCCGCGGCGGCGCCGCTTGGTCTCTTCCTCGCGCACGAGATCGTCGTAGTAGATGAACTCGTCGCAGTTGGCGATCAGCAGGTCGGACGTCGAGTTCTTCACCCCCACGCCGATCACGACCTTGCTGTTCTCGCGCAGTTTGCTGACCAGTGGCGAGAAATCGGAGTCGCCGCTGATGATCACGAAGGTGTCGACATGCGTCTTCGTGTAGCAGAGGTCGAGGGCATCGACGACCATCCGGATGTCGGCCGAGTTCTTGCCCGACTGGCGCACATGCGGGATTTCGATCAGTTCGAACGACGCCTCGTGCATGGCGGCCTTGAACTCGCGGTAGCGCTCCCAGTCGCAGTAGGCCTTCTTGACGATGATGCTGCCCTTCAGCAGCAGCTTTTCGAGCACGCGCGTCATGTCGAACTTCGCATACTGGGCATCGCGCACGCCGAGAGCGATGTTCTCGAAGTCGCAGAACAGAGCCATGTTACGCGTTTCACTGGTGGCGGACATCGGAGCCTCCTTCGAACACGCATTGCGCAGCGCATCCCATTGACACATACCCTACTGCAACCGCCGCGCGCTGGAAAGCGCGGAACGGCCCTACCGGGCGCGCTCGAGCAACCCATACCGGTAGAGCAGCGTCACCAGGCGGCAATCCAGCGTATGCCCGGCGCGGTACGACACCACGGTGCCAACCAGGCGCCCGGTGTCGATCAGCGCCAGCGCGGCCAGCAGGTCCAGGGTGGCACGGTGCCAGACCGGCTCCAGGGCCTTGCCGGCGTGCAGCAGGCGCGGCGCGTTGAGATAGCGCCGCTTGCCGTGGATCAGGATGTTCTTGCGGGTGTAGCCGAGGTTGCGCATGTCGGCCATGAACACGCCGGCCGTGCGGCAGAGCAGCATCTGCGTCTGCGACGCGTTGGTGCGGGCCTCGGAACCGAACTGGAAGGTGCGGGGCGTGACATCAAAGACGATGCGCTGCTGGCCGATGGCCGAATCGAAGCGCACGGCGCAGTCCAGCCGCAGCTTGCGGCTGCCGGGCGAGGCCGGCAGGATCGTGATGAAATCGCCGCGATCACCGCCGATCGTGACGGGCTCCCTGACCGAGACATAGGTGGCCGGCTCGGGCTTGGCCACGATCCCGGCGCGCGCGATGGCCTCCACGAGATCGAGGCTGCCGCGGTCGAAGAGCGGCGGATCGCCCGCGTCGGTGCCAATGACCAGATCGTCGATGCCCAGCCCGAGGCGCAGCGCAACGATGTGTTCGACCATGCGCAGGTAGTTGTGGGGCGAGCCGCTGCGCAGCACGATGTTGCGGGCCGACGTCCAGATGCTGCGCGCCGAAACCGGCGTCGGAAGCTGCTCCTTGAGGTCGGTCCGGTCAATCCACCATCCCGGTTCGTCGGAGGGTCGGAAGGTCAGCGTGCGCCGCGCCCGCCGGTAGAAGGTGCCGGGGCCGGTCACCGACTCGGCATGGCCGATCGTGGTCCGCTGCGGCAGATACCCGGCGTCGCCGTCGCACAGCATCTCCTGATCCACGGGCTGAGAGAGGAACTGCTCGTATGCGGTGCGAATGCTCTGGGTCTCGCCTGCGAGCACGCGACCAATCGGATAACTGTAGGCCATTTCGTAAGGTTCCCAGGGACGCGCGACCACCATGCTCACAACCCGCCGGTGCGGGCCGCTGCCATGTGTGCACACTATAGCAGAGCCTGACGGGGAATGGAAAGTTGGCACCGCACTCCGGCGGCAGAAGACGCGCTTGTAAAACCGCCGGGGTGCGCTAGACTGGTGCCACGTGAAACACCCCATCGTTTCTGAAAGGACAGGCGCATGATTGCCGTCAGGTCTGGTCTGCTCGTGGCCCTGCTGTTCGCCGTCACCGGATGCGTCTCCAGCCGCAGTCCCGGCGTCGGCCAACTGGCCTGCCACTATCGTTTCAGCGACATCCGGCGGGCCGAGGATCAGCAGCGCATCGACGCGGCGATCCGTTCGGTGGCGCTCGGCGCGGTCGCCAAGACGGGAACGTCCTCCTATCCCGAGTACCGGTTCACGGTTGCCCGCGCGGCCGACCTGGACCAGCTCCAGCCCCACCTGCTCTACCGCCAGTCGGCGGGATGGCGCATCTGGGCTGATCGCCAGCAGACGCTGAATGTCAAGCCGCCAACCTGCGAGGCGACGTTCGAGTCCACCGACATTGCGGCGGCGATGGAGATCATCGTCACCTTCACGATCAAGCCGGGGTCGAAGCTCTTCTACCACGACGAAGGCGGGCGCGAGGTCGACATCACGCCGCGGGTGGACGCCAAGGGCAAGGTCACGCTGCACACGCGCATCGCCAAGGGGCAGCAGTTCATCTACGCGCGCGCCCTCAAGGACAACGTCTCGCGCTACATCAAGATCGACGTCCACAGCCAGCAGGTCGGCGACGCAACCGCCCGCGAATATGGGCAGCGCTGGGCATTCTGATGGGCAGGGACAGGCGACGCAACGGGGATCCGAAGACATGAGAGAAGCGTACATTCAGAACGCCCGACGCGTGCTGGACACGGAGATCGAAGGACTGCAGCAGGTGCGCGACGGGCTGGGCGACGGGTTCGTCGCCACCGTCGACCTGATCCTGCGCGTGCTGGCCGACAACGGCAAGATCGTGGTCACCGGGGTCGGCAAGAACCTGCACATCGCCGAGAAGATCTCCGCCACGCTGGCCAGCACGGGATCATCCAGCGTCGTCCTCAACCCCGTGCAGGCGATGCATGGCGATCTGGGCATCATCGGTTCGCGCGACGTGCTGCTGGCACTCAGTTACTCGGGGGAATCCGACGAACTGCTCGTGCTGATGCCGGCGGTCAAACGTCTCGGCATCCCGGTCATCGCCATGACCGGCCGGTCGGACAGTTCGCTGGCCCGGTGCAGCGACGTCGTGCTGCCGGTGGCCGTCTCACGCGAAGCCTGTCCGTTCAACCTCGCACCCACAACAAGCACGACGGCCACGCTGGCGATGGGCGACGCGCTGGCCATGGTCCTGCTGTCGGCGCGCGGGTTCGAGAAGGACGATTACGCCAAGTTGCACCCGGCCGGCGCCATCGGCCGCGCCCTGCTCTACCGCGTCCGCGATATCATGCGTGTCGGCGACAAACTGGCCGTGCTGACGCTGACGGCCACGGTACAGGACGCGATTGTGGCCATGACGGGCGCCAAGTGCGGCTCGGCCTGCATCACGCACGCGGACGGCCGCCTGGCGGGCATCTTCACGGACGGCGACCTGCGCCGCCAACTGGCCTCGGGTCGCGACATCCTGCGCCTGCCACTGACCGACGTGATGACGCGCAACCCGACGACCGTGCGCGAGGACCAGCTCGCAATCGACGTGCTGCGCGTCTTTGAAACCCGCAAGATCGACGATCTGCCGGTGGTCGATGGCGATGGTCGCCTGACGGGATGCGTGGATATCCAGGACCTGCCGCGCATGAAGGTCATCTGACGCGGCTCAGCCGCGCACCAGCACACCACCCGCCACCAGTCCAAGCAGGAGCAGGCCCAGGGCGATGCGGTACCAGCCAAAGCCCTTGAACGTGTGGGTCTGCACGTAACCCAGCAGCCACCTGACGACGACAAACGAAACGACCGCCGACACCAGCGTCCCCACGGCGACAATGCTCCACGCCTCGTGCGGCGCGTCCTGCTGCACGGCCGTGAGTATCTTGAGCCCGCCCGCGGCCAGCATGGTGGGTATGCCCACAAGGAACGAGAACTCGATCGCCGCCGGCCGGCCGAGGCTCATCAGAAGCAGGACCAGAATGGTGGCACCGGAGCGTGAGGTCCCTGGAAACACGGCCGCCACCAGTTGCGCTGCGCCCACAGCCGCGGCCATGGCCCACGTGATGTGATCGCGCGTCGCCCGCTTCGACAGCCAGGACTCGGCAGCCAGGAAACCGATTCCGCCAATCAGCAAAGCAAGCGCGATGGGCACGGGGTCGTCCGGCAGTCTGAAATGGAGCCCTTCCAGCACCAGTCCGCCGATGCCGGTAATCGCAAAGGCCAGCATGATCTTGAGCAGGTAGACCTGCGTCGCGCGCTCGCGCCAGAGAAAGACGAACTGCGCCAGTCGCCCGCGGAACAACGGCAGCACGGCCACGACCGCGCCCGATTGGATGACAATGTTGAACAGGTCGCTGAACTCGGTGTTCAACAGGCGTTCGGTAATCAGCAGGTGCCCGGTCGAGGAGACAGGGATGAACTCCGTGATGCCTTCCACCACACCTTCGATCACGGCACTCAGCCAGTTAGTCATCATGCTTCAGACACCTGACCCGTTTTCTGCTGCGTCGTCGTTCCGGCATGCCGGTTCGCGAAGGAAAACGGGCCGCCTCGAACGAGGCGGCCCGCGGAAGCCCTCAAAATGGCGAGGACGACGGGGTTCGAACCCGCAACTTCCGGATCGACAGTCCGGTGCGCTAACCAATTGCGCCACGTCCCCAAAACGAGCCGCAAATATAGCCTGTCCCATGGCCACAATGCAAGGGCTTTCGCAACTCAATTCTCGGTGCCGGTGTCGACGGCCTTGCGCCCCGCCTTGCGGGCGCCGTGATGGTGCTTATCGGCCAGCATGCGGTCGCGCTGGCGACGCGAACGCCGGCGCTTCTGGCGACGGACGCGCTCGGCCTGCTGCTGCCGCGCCGACTTCTCACCGGCGACCTTCTCCAGCAGCCGCTCGGACAACAGACGCCGCGCCAGCCAGCGGTTGACCTCGCGCGATCGCGTATGCTGGCACTTCACGACCGTGTTGCTGGGCAGATGCCGCAGCACAACCGCCGACGAGGTCTTGTTGACCTTCTGGCCGCCGGAACCGGATCCGAGTACGAAGCGCTCGTCCAGGTCGGATTCCTCGACGCCGGCCCGCGCCATGTGCGCGCGGACGCGGCTGATCGACTGACTCTTGAGATACGGGTGGTCCATATGCTTGTCTTGCTCCGCCGTCATGCTATGCTAAAAGCCAACCCCAATTCAAGCGAGGCGTCTCATGAACGTGTTGGTCCCCCTGGCGGACGGCGTGGAGGAGATGGAGGCGACGATCGCCATCGACGTGCTGCGGCGGGCAGGCATCACGGTGGTGGTTGCGGCAGTGGGCGCAGCCTGCGAAATCACGGCGTCGCGCGGCGTGCGACTGGTGGCCGACGACCTCTGGCGGAACCTGGACCCGCTGGCCTTCGACGCGCTGCTGCTACCGGGTGGAGCCGTGGGCACGCGGACCCTGATGGCGGATGCGCGGGTGCTGGCGGCCGTGCGCGCATACGTGAGCGCAGGCAAGCTGGTCGCGGCGGTCTGTGCGGCGCCGCTGGTGCTGCAGGCGGCCGGCGTGCTGGACGGCGTGGCGGCCACCTGCCACCCGAGCGTGGCCGCGGAACTGACGCGCGCCGTTCACCGCACGGAACGCGTCGTGAAGACGGCCGGCATCATCACCAGTCAGTGCCCCGGCACGAGCATGGAGTTCGCGTTGGCGGTGGTGGAACGGCTGATCGGCCGGCCGGCCGCAGAGAAGGTCGCGGCCGGTCTGCTGCTGCCTCCCGGTCTGGCCTGGTAGGCAGGTGTGCGGCGGCCCCGAAACTGCGAGATTTGGGGCGGCTACCAGCCAAGGATATTGTCGCGGTTCGGATCGCCCTCGCCGGTCAACAACCAGGCCATCAGCGCGACCTTGTAGTCGGCGTCGCGTTCCGTGCCGTCCTCAAGCGTCATGGCGGGCTTGTAAGCAAACCTCAGTTGGAAGGCCATGCAGTCGAGGCTGTACTGGACGTAGGTGCCGATCTCCTGCAACTGTGTTTCCTTCAGGTCCGTCCGCGTGTTGAAACCGACCGCCCAGATGGTGCTCAGCGTGCGGTGGGCGTCGGTCATGAAGACGCTGGCCAGATCATCCGGCGCGAGCCAGAGGTCATACAGCCGGCGGTCCGGCTGATCGGCGTCGGGGTTCGGCGGCTCGCAACGGTACAGGTAGCCGGCCGAGAAATGCCAGCGCTGGGCCGCCCACTGGATGCGGGCGTCAGCCTGACGCAACTGGGTATCGCGAGTGTCGTACTCGCCCTCAACGTCCACGCGCACGCCGCGCCACGGCATGTAGGCCACATCCCAGCCGGCGATCTGCCACCCAGCCGGACTGTCCTTCTCCGTCAGCGTGCAGGCTCCGTAGACATCCGTGTCGAGGAACGTCCGCATGCCCTGGTCGGTGCGCTCCTGGAACGTGTTGCGGAAGCCGGTGCGGAAGCCGTTCCACTCGCGCGGTGCGCTCAGTCCGTCGAACCCGAACTGGTCGCGCCACTCCTGGGCCACATCGTAGCGGTCGAAGCTGTAGACATCGCCGGTCTCGAGATCCTTGGACCGCGGAATGTAACTGTATTCCACATAGGGCTCGAAGATGTGGCGCATGTCGTCAAAGGAACCGTAGGCCTTCATCGACGTCTCAACGCCCAGTTCGAAGAGGTTGCGCACCTCGCCATCGTCGGTGTCCCACGCGTCGCGATAGTAGGTGCCGCGATAGCCGGCGCGCGGCGTGACATTCACGGTGTCGCCAAGGGTCAGCGGCGCCGTCACGCGATGCGCCGTGTCGGCGCGCAGCGTATCGTATTCCGCGGCGCGCAGGAACGACTGCGGTTCGGACTGCTTGAGCAGGTACCCGGCGCGGTTCTGGCTCTCATAGTAGATCCCCGGCAGGATCTCCTGGGGCATGACGTTCAGCCATCCCTCGGGGGCGCGGCTCACGCCGTCATAGAACCCGTTAAGCGGGCCGCTCACGGTGACGCCGCTCGCCCAGACGTCCTCGCGGTGGGTGTAAGAGGCGACATTCTCGGGCTGCGCGCTCTGCTTGTACTGCGCCTGGAAGAAATCGTGCAGCAGGGCGTCGTCGCTCACCACCTGGCCCTGTACCACGACGCGGTCGCGCGGCGTCGGTTCGGCGGTATGCGAGAATGCGATGCGCCCGCGGTCCTCAAGCGGGCTGGAGGGCAGAACATACGGCGGATCGCGGTCCGGCCCGTTCTGGTCGTAGGCGTAGTAGAGCTCGAGTTTGCCCGTGCCGAACTCGTCCAGATTCCACTCGAACCCATGCCCAAGCGCCCAGCCGCGCTGGCCGCGGAAGTCGACCCGCGCCCGGCCATCGAGGCTGCTCCCACCGGGCACATCAACCAACGGGTAGGTATACGTGCTCAGCAGGAAGGGGCCCCAGTCGGACGTGTAGCCCGGCCGCAGGTGGATGCCGTAACGGGAATCCAGGCTGCGGTACCAGTACGGCCAGTACATCACGGGCAGGCCGAACATCCACGCGACACCGCCATTGGCCGACAGGTACTGGCCATCGACGTACGTCATGCGGTCGCTGGCGATGTAGTAGTGGCTGTGACCGGCCGCGTTCGTGCAGGTGGTCGCCTCGACGTCCAGAAACGTCAGGCGGCCGTCGGCCTCGCGCTTGCTGCTCTCGGCCCGGATCTTGATCCGGCCAGCCTGAAAGACGCTCTCGCCGGTCAATCCCTCGCCCGTCTTGTAATTGTAGGTGATCGAATCGCCGATCCAGCGCGCCAGGCCGGGCTGGCTGACCTCGACATGCCCCGTCGCATCAACCTGGCCGGTGCGCGAGTTGACGCGCACATGGTCGGCACGCAGCGTGTGCTTGGCGTTGCTGATGTGCACGTTGCCGTCGCATGTCCAGATGCCGGTGTCGTTGTCGATCTGGTGGTGATCGGCGCTGACGTCGAGCGGCGAATCGTCGCTCAGCATCGCGCGCGTCACGGGCGACTGGGCGACGGCCAGGCCGGCGCACAGAACGACGGCCAGAAAAGCCAGGAAGGAGAAACCTTGTTTCATGCCGATCTCCGAAGAAGCGTTGCAGCCTTTATAGCGTTTTCAGCTCACCGACGGAATACAAAACCTTGCCGGTCGACGCATCCAGGATCTGGAACGCCTCGGGGTGCCGATACGGCTCGGACTTGAAGGAGAACTTCCGGGCATACTGGTTCTGCAGCTGCATCAGGAAAGACTCGTCCTCGGTGCGCAGCCGCTCGAGCACGGATGGCGCCACAAGCACCTGCACGTCCACCTCGTGTTTCTCGGCATGGCACTTGCGCATGACCGCCGCGATCTGGCGCTGAATGTCGACGCTGAGGGCCAGCGGCGACTTGATCACGCCGTGGCCGTGGCAGTAGGGACAGTCGACGTACGTCTGCGACAGCAGGCTCTCCTCCTGGCGCTGACGGGTCATCTCCATCATGCCGAGCTCGGAGATTGGCAGGACGTTCGTCCGGGCGCGGTCGCGCTTGACGGCGGCCTTCATGGTCTTGAAGACGGCCGCCTGATGCTTGCGGGACTTCATGTCGATCAAGTCCAGCACGACCAGCCCGCCGATGTTGCGCAGACGCAACTGACGCGCGACCTCCTCGACCGCCTCGAGGTTGACCTCCAGGATCAGCTCCTCCTGCGAACCCCGGCCGCGGTGGCGACCCGTGTTCACGTCGATGGCGATGAGGGCCTCGGTCTCGTCGATGACCAGGTAGCCGCCCGACTTGAGGTTGACCTTGCGGCGGAAGGCCTCCTCGAGTTGCCGCTCGACGCCGTAGTGGTCGAAGATCGGCAGGTGGCCGTCGTAGTGGGAGATCACGCTCTTGGCGCGGCGCGAGATGCGCCCGGCAACCGTGCGCAGGCGTTCATACGCCGCGAGGTCGTCGATCAACACGCGGTCGACCTCCTCGGTCAGCCAGTCGCGCACGACACGCTCGACCAGTTCGGGTTCCTGGTAGACGCAGCACGGCGCCGCCTTGTCGCGAATGTTGGTCTGCAGTTCCTGCCACGCCTCAAGCAGCCCGCGCAGGTCGCGCACGAACGACCGGCTGGTGGCACCCGCGGCGACCGTGCGCACGATCAGGCCCGTGCCGTCCGGAAGGGGCAGACGGTCGAGAACCTTCTTGAGCCGGAGGCGCTCCTTGGCATCGCCGATCTTGCGCGACACGCCGCGCAGTTTGCAGCCTGGCATCATGACCAGGTAGCGGCCCGGGAGGCTCAGGTTGGCGGTCACCCGCGGCCCCTTCGTTCCGATCGGCCCCTTGGTCACCTGCACGACGATCTCCGAGCCCGGCGGGAAGCGACGCGAGATGTCCTCGTTGGAGACGCGGCGGCGGCGGGAGGGACGGCCCGCATCGTCGTCCTCGTCCAATCGGCCGTCGTCATCCGGGAGCATATCCCAGTAATGCAGGAAGGCATTCTTCTTGAGCCCGATATCCACGAAGGCGGCCTGCAGGTCGTGTTCGAGGTTCTGGATGCGACCCTTAAAGACGCTCCCGACCAGGCGCTCCTCGGTCGGATGCTCGACCTGGTACTCCTCCAGACGGCCGCTCTCGACCACGGCCACACGTGTCTCGAGCCCCTCGGAATTGACGATAATCTCGCGCTTCGATTCCTTGCGCTTGAACAGCCAGCCAAACATAACGCCTCCCCTTTTCGTTTTCCGACGCGCCTTTTCAGAAGCGCAATGCGGTGCGGTGGGCGTGAACGGCCACGCTTTGGACCAACCCGAGGCCCACCATGATAGTTAACATGAACGTCCTGCCATAGCTGATGAAGGGGAGCGGCACTCCGGTCACAGGCAACAGGCCGACCGTCATGCCCATGTTCACGAACATGTGACAGAAGATCAGCGTTGCCACGCCCACACAGACCAGCCGCCCCACCCCATCGCGACACCCAACCGCCACTGCGAACGCGGAAAAGATCACCCCCGCGAACAGCAGCAGCACCGTCATCGACCCGGCGAAACCTGTTTCTTCCGCCAGGACAGAGAAAATGAAATCGTTGGACGACACCTTGGCCGGCAAGTAGCCCAGCACGTTCTGGTCGCCCTTCAGGTACCCTTTGCCCCACGTTCCGCCGGACCCGACGGCAATCTCGGACTGGCGCCGGTTCCAACCGTCGCCGTACGGATCGCGGTCGGGATACAGAAACATGGTCACGCGCTTGCGCTGATAATCGGTCAAGTGCGTGGCATGCTGCAGCCTTTCGCGCGTCGCCGGGCTCAGGCGCTCGTCCTCCGATGCCACCACGGCGGCCACCACCAGCCCGACGACCAGCACGGTCGCCGCCAGCATAATCCAGAACGTCCGCGACGCCACATTAGCCGCGAAAACCACGGCCAGCACGGTCGGCACGAAGACCAGTGCCGAGCCCAGATCCGGCTGCCGGACGATCAGCGCCATCGGCAGAAGCATGAGCGCCATGGCGGCCAGGTAGGCCCACACCCCGCGCGGCGTCTCACGACGCCCCAAGTAATGCGATATAACCAGAATCGTAGCCAGCTTGGCAACCTCCGAAGGCTGAATGCCAAAAACCCAGCGCTGCGCGCCCATCTGGACCCTGCCGATGCAGAGCACGAGCACCAGCAGGACGATGCTGACCGCGTAGAACACCCAACTCCACCGCAACACGACGCGGTAATCGCTGTAGGCCAGGACCATGTAACACAGCAAACCGACCGCCGCCATCGCCGCGTGGCGCAGGTACTGGCCGCGCAACACCGCCGATTCACGCAGCCAGCTGGCGCTGAAGATGGAAGCCACGCCGATGAGGATGAGCCCAACCATGGCGATCAGCATCGTCGGGCTGATCCGGCGCAACCGCGACAGGTCAAGTGTGTGCAGTCCGATCATGCGGCCGGAGCCTCCGTGATGACCGCTTCCTCTTCGAGGCCGAACAGCGACACCAGGACCGCCTTGACGATCGGGGCCACCGTGACACCTCCCGATTCGGCATCCTCGACGACAATCGCCATCACGACGGTTGGCGCCTCGACCGGCGCATAGGCGATCATCCAGGCATGCTTCCGGATGCGGCCGCCGGCAATGTACTCGGCCGTGCCCGTCTTGCCGGCCGCCGTGACCCCGGTGCCGCCGGCACGCCGCCCGGTTCCGGCCTGCACGACGTCCGCCATGCCGCCCCGGACGAGGTCCAGCGCCTGCGCCTGCCACGTCACGGTGCGCACCGTCTCGCCGGTGTCATCGGCATGCACCAGTCGCGGCCGCAACACGCGGCCGCCGTTGGCGATGGCCGCGGTGGCCACGGCCATCTGCAGCGGCGAAACCAGCAGCGCCCCCTGGCCGATGCAGACGAGGCACGTGTCGCCCGTGCGCCAGCCGTCACTGTAGTTCCTCTTCTTCCAGGCCTCGTCGGGCAGCAGGCCGGCCGACTCGCTCGGCAGATCGATGCCCGCGCGTTCGCCGAACCCCATGGCGGCGGCCATGGCCCGCACGGGCGTGTAGCCCACCGTCGCGCCCAACCGGCAGAAATAGCCATTGCAGGAGACTTCGATCGCCCGCCGCAGGTCGACGGGTCCATGGACGGCGCCGTGCGCGCAGTGAATGGGTCGGGGCTTCAACTCGTAGGTGCCCGAGCAGTCGAAGAGTTCGGTCGGCCGGAAGCGGGGGTCGGCCAGTGCGCCCAGCGCCACCACCGGCTTGAAGGTGCTGCCGGGCGCGTACCGTCCCTGCACGGCCCGGTTAAACAGCGGCCGCCCGGTATCCGTCGTGAGACGGTCCCAGAGCGCCGCACTGGGCGCAGGCGAAAGCGCGTTCGGGTCAAAGGACGGCGCACTGACCAGGGCCAGCACATCGCCATTGCGGGGATCCATCACCACACCGGCGCCACGCTGGGCACCCAGCCCCCGCTCAATCACAGCCTGCAGGGAAACATCCAGCGTCAGCGCCAGATCGCGCCCGGGACGTGCGTCGCGAACCGCCAGCAGCCCGCGTTTGTAGCCGGCGGCATCGACCAGGATCAACTGCCCGCCCGATTCGCCCTCGAGCCGTTCGTTATACTGCTTCTCGACGCCGGACCGGCCGACCATGCCTTTCCGCAGATAGTGGTAGCCCTCATCCGCAGCGGTGTCCGGGTCCGGCCACTCGCGGCCGATGTACCCAAGCGTGTGTGCCGCCAGCGCGCCGCGCGGGTAGCGGCGCTCGGGCAACACCTGAATGTCGACGCCGGGAAAGGGATCGATGCACTCGGCAAACCGCGCCAGTTGCCGCTCATCAAGATGCTCCCACGCCAGCAGCGGCAGCACCAACCGCTGGCGCACGTGGTTGACGATCTTCTCCCGGTCGCAGGTTCGCGGCAGGTTCAGTTGGGCCGACAGCCGGGTCAGTTCCTCGTCAACGGCGTCAACCGTCCGGTTCCAGGACCCGGCGCGCCTCAACTCCTCGACGAAAATGCCCAGGCAGTAGTTGGGCTGGTTGTCAGCCAGGCAGACGCCGTGGCGGTCCAGGATGCGACCGCGCGGACTGGGCAGCAGCACACGGCGCACGCTCTGGCGGCGCTGGCGTCCCTCGTAGTCGGCCGAACGGACGACCTGGACGTGATACAGCCGCATGGCCAGCACGCTCAGCGCGCCAACCATAACCAGAGCCAGCACGATGACGCGCCACTCCTCAAGTGCACTGGGACCACGAAACTCCATCCGCCTGATCCGAACCTTTCACATTGCCAGCCAAACGGTCCAAGCCCCCGGCCACGCCGGAGACAAGCACAGCCGCAACCGCGCCGCCCGGCGCAGCCAGCGCAACACCGATCAACAGCCATCCGAAGTGCCACTCCGGCGGCAGGACGCCTCCGAACGCCGCCTGCCAGAGCAGTTGCAGCGGCGCCGCCACAGCCACGGCCGCAATCCCCTGCCAGACGGCACCCACCAGCAGCAGCGCACGCACGTGCCGCAGCAGGAAGACGAGCGCCACCAGGTAGACCGCCGTACAGAGGAGCGGCAGCCCGTCGGCCGCATCGGTCAGGACCCCCGCCCAGAGCGCCGCCGTCAGCGCCGCCGTGCGCTCGCGCTGAAGGGCGTAATACACCGCCGCCGCGGTCAGGAAGGGCAGTTTGCCGATGGCCCCCGCACACGCGTGCGGCGTCAGTTCCTGGAGCGCGGCGGCACCCAGCAGCACGGTGGCCATCACGGGGAGGTCGAGCAGTTTCATGGCCGCACCTCGCCGCCCGTGAGCACGAAGACGGCATCCAGCACGGCCAGATCGGCGGCGGGCAGCACGTCCGCCTCGCGATACAGACCATCCGCGGAGACGCGGCTGGCCAGTAGAAATCCGACCGCCAGCCCGCGCGGAAACCCGCCGCCCAGGCCCGACGAAACCACGCGGGTCAGGGGCGCGGGCTGCACGTCGCGCTGCAGGTAGCGCAGCCGCAACGGATCCACCACGTAGAGCAGCGTCAGCCCGGCACGCGGGCCGGAACGGCCGCCGGCGCCATACAGCACGCCGCGCACCGCGCCCACGCCGTCGGGCGGCGGATCGAGTTCGCAGGCCACGCGACAGTTGGGATCAGTCAGCAGAAGAACATCGGAGGTGTGGGCCGAAACGGTGGACACGCGACCGACCAGTCCGTCCGGAACAACCACCGGGTCCCCCACGGCCACTCCGTCAGCCGCCCCTTTGCCGAGGCAGAGGCCCTGCCACCAGCCGGTCATGCCGCCGCGCGACAACACGGGCGCACTGACGGCGCGCCAGGGCGCGGGAGCCTGGAAACCGAGCAACGCCCGCAGGCGCTGATTCTCCGCGGCCACGCGCTCGAGTTCCGTCTCGGCCTGGCGCAGACGGGAGACCTCACGTTCGAGCGCAGCCTGACGCGCCACAATCTCGGTGCGCGCGAGGACACGCACGGCGCGGCCCAGCACGTGGTGGCGGAACCAGAACGTCGCGCGCTGGTAAGGCAGCAGGGCCTCGCCCGTGGCGGGTCGGATCGCTGCGCACAATCCCCCGATAGCCAGCACCAGAACGGATGCGGCCAGGATCCAGGCCCAATATGACGAACGCTTCACCCCTCACCACTCCATCGGACCGCTGCGATCACGACCCGCGAGGGAGAAGCGAACCTTCGGAAGGACGACGCTCACGTGCGACGCGTCGTATTACGCGAGAGCAGATTCAGCTCATTGAGCACGACGCCCGTGCCTTCGGCCACGGCACTCAGCGGGTCGTCAGCCACCGTGACCGGCAGGCCGGTCTGCTCGGCGATCAACTTGTCGAGCCCCCGCAACAGCGAGCTTCCGCCGGCCAGCACCATGCCGCGGTCGACCAGGTCGGACGACAATTCGGGGGGGCACTTTTCGAGCGAGATGCGAATGGCATCGACGATCGCTGAAATGGGTTCCTGCAAAGCCTCGCGAATCTCCTCGGACGTCACCGTGAGTGTCTTGGGAAGTCCGGCCACGAGATCGCGGCCCTTGACATCCATCTTCTTCTCTTCACTCAGCGGATAGGCCGAACCGATGGAGATCTTGATGTCTTCCGCGGTCCGTTCTCCGATCATCAGGTTGTAAACTCGACGCATGTACTGCACGATGCATTCGTCCATGGCGTCGCCGCCAACACGAACGCTCCGCGCGTAAACGATTCCCGCCAACGAGATCAGCGCCACCTCGCAGGTGCCGCCACCAATATCGACAATCATGTTTCCGGCCGGTTCCTGCACGGGCAGACCGACACCAATCGCCGCCGCCATGGGTTCCTCGATCAGGAACACCTCGCGGGCGCCGGCATGCCTGGCCGACTCCTGCACGGCGCGCTTCTCCACCTCGGTGATGTCGCTCGGTACGGCGATGATCACGCGGGGCTTCACCAGCTTGTGCGAGCGCACTTTGCGGATGAAGTAGCGGATCATCGCCTCGGTGATGTCGAAATCGGCGATCACGCCCGACTTCATCGGCCGCACGGCCACGATATTGCCGGGCGTACGGCCCAACATGCGCTTGGCCTCCTCACCGACAGCCAGAATGCGCTTGGTTCCCGCCTGGATCGCCACCACCGAAGGCTCGCGGATCACGATCCCGCGATCCTTGACGTACACCAACGTGTTGGCTGTGCCCAGGTCGATACCGATATCGTTCGAAAAGAGACTCAGGAACTTATTCCACATCGCGCGTTCATCCCATGACACGGCGGCCACTGACTCCTGCGCCAAAAATGCACAGTGGACGTAGTGTGCCGCATACAACGACGCCGGTCAAGGTGAAATCAAACGCAACGGGAGGCCGATGTGCCGGACATGACACCGGCAACGGACCTGCAGCGCCACGGCTTCAGAGCTTGAGCAGGATCGGCCGGGTCACATCAGGGCGTGTCTTGAGGTTCGCCTTGAGGTCGGCGGGGTCGAGCGCGAAGCAGGGGTCGATCTCGATCGGCACCAGCGGGTAGCCGGCGTCATCAGCCGGCACGGCCACGCCCACGGCCGCCAGCCAGCGCGACCACTTCGCGCTCAGGTCGCGGCGGCAGGTGTCGGGCGAATCGGCGCCGGTCGCATTCTTGATCGGCGAGAACTCCTCGCGCCGGTCGAACGCGAGGTTGGCCACGCGCGGCGCATCCGGCAGCACGTCGAAGATGAACTTCTCGAACTTGTAGCCGTTCGGCGCGGTTGGCGTCACGACCTTTCCGTCTGCATCGCACATCGGGATCTTCTTGTGCGCCACGTGCAACGGCATGGCCTTGAGCGCTTCCTGCTTCAGGAACGGCAGGCTGAAGACGTGGATGGCGACGCTGCCGTACTTGAACAGGAGTTCGCCCGCGGGCGTGCGCTGCTGCTTCTGGGCATCGGTCAGCTCGGTATATTCGACCATCTCGCAGCGGCCATCGCGATCGACCACCACGCCCAACCCCTCCTGCGGATCACGCTTGGCGCACACCTTGACCGAGATGCCGGCGCCCTGCTCCAGGTGCACACCGATGAACGCCGGGTCGGCCACCTCAACCATCGGGTTGTCGACCTGAAAATAGAAGAGGGTGGCCAGTCGGCGCCGCTCCATGTCGGCCAGCGCGCCGCTCGCGGCCAGCGCCGAGAGCGTGCCGCCGTGTCCATCCGGACTCATGAAGACATGCCCGGGCGCATCCAGGATGATCCGGCCCTGCGGGTCCAGCGCCGGCCACATCCCCTGCTGGAAGAAGAAGACATCGGCGCGGGGCAGGCCGAAGAACGCGTGTTCCTCGAAGCAGGCGCGCGTGGCGGCGTCGTTGGTGTCGCTGGTCATGATGTAGAGCGGCACGGCCACGCGGTGGCGGCGCGCCAGCGCCAGCACCTTGCGCGCATGGAAGTGGAACAGCACGGCCTGACTGACCGGGCCGACGGGGAAAGCGCCCTTGGGTCCATCGTAGCCCAGGCGCGTCCCCTGACCACCTGCCACCAGCACCACGCCGACGCGTCCGGCAGCCAGTTCGGCGCTGCCGCGGGTCGCCGCGCGGTCGCGCGCGGCGGCGTCGAGTTCGATCACGCCGGCGGGGCGAGGTTCGGCGACCGCGGCGGCGCCCCTGGCCGCCAGCAGTGCCTGCATGCGCGCGATGCTGACGAAATCCAGTGTCGCGATCTGGGCCAGCAGCGCCTGGCGTGCCGCCGCATCCAACCGGTCCCAGAAACGCAACAGATGTGCCTGGTTATGCTCGGACAGGATCGCTTGTGCGTTGGCTAATGTCATAGGCTCCTTCGAGGGATCTGCTCTGTTTCCACGCGGGCTGAAGCCCGCTCTACGCCGGCTTCTGCTCCGCCTGCATCTTCAGGTATGCTTCGAGAAACGGCTGGAGCGCGCCGTCCAGCACCGCGCTCACATTGGACGTCTCCTCGTCGGTGCGGTGATCCTTTACAAGCGTATAGGGTTGCAGAACGTAGGACCGGATCTGGCTGCCCCAGGCGATCTCGCCTTTCTCGCCATAAAAACGTTCGAGGTCCTTGCGCTGCTTGTCCGCATACAGTTCGTAGAGCTTCGCCTTGAGCATGCTCATGGCCTTGGCGCGGTTCTTATGCTGCGAGCGTTCGGCCTGGCAGGCGACGACAAGGCCCGTGGGAAGATGCGTGAGCCGGATGGCCGAGTCGGTCTTGTTGACGTGCTGGCCGCCCGAACCGCCGGAACGATAGGTATCCACCCGCAGATCGGCCTCGTTCACCTCGACATCGATGTCGTCGGCCAGTTCGGCCACGACGTCCAGGGCCGAGAACGAGGTGTGCCGGCGCTTGGCGGAATCGAACGGGCTGATGCGCACGAGGCGGTGAACACCACGCTCGGCCTTGAGGTAGCCGTAGGCATAGGCGCCGCGGACATTGAACGTCACGCTCTTCAGGCCGGCCTCATCGCCGGGCTGGGAATCCAGCACCTCGACCTCGAAGCCGTTACGCTCGCAGTAGCGCCGATACATGCGGAAGAGCATGTCGGCCCAGTCGCACGACTCCGTGCCGCCGGCGCCGGCATGCAGGGTCAGGAAGGCGTTGCAGGCGTCGAACTTGCCGCCCAGCAGCGACTGCAGGCGCAGTTTGTGGGTCAGGGCATCGGCGCGTTCGAGCGACTCCAGCGTCTCGCGGAAGGCCTGCTGACGCGCCGCGCCTTCGGGCTCGGCCTGCGCCAGTTCGACCATCAGCGCCGCATCTTCAACCAACCGGGCCAGTTCGTCGTACGGCTTGACAAAAGCCCGGTGGCCATTGGTCCTGTCGATGATCTCGCGCGCGGCGTTGGTGTCATTCCAGAAATCCGGTGCAATGGCACGGGCTTCCAGTTCGGCTAGTATTTTCCGACGGTTATCGACGTCAAAGATAACCTCGCATCTCTACCAGTCCTTCGCGCAACTGGTTGAGACGGCTGGCGATGTCCTCGATGGCAATCACGTGCTACGTCTCCCTGGCCCGTTCAAGGGCGAATGTGGGGCAATTGTCGATTTCGGCGCCTGCTAGTGCTTCACGTCCACCCGCGCGCCGCGCGTCTGTCCGATCGCCTTGAGCAGCTCGATGAACCACGGCGTGTCGGTGTTGAACGGCTTGCCGCCCTTGATACGCTCGAACTCGATCGCGCGCAGTTCATTGCCGCGGTCCTCATCCTCGCCGACGACACCGCCCTCGCGCGCCAGGGCGCATTCGACGGCCTTGTGGGCGCAGCGCTGGATCAGTTCGCGGTCGGCCGCGTTGGAGCGTGCCGCGCGGCTGTAGTAGCCGCTCTTCTGCACCAGCGTCTTCTCGGCGCCCAGCATCTCCGCGAACTGCTTGCCGAACCAGCCGCCGACATTGACCTTGTCGAGCCGCGCGTGGCCGAAGGCATCGCGCGGCACCTCTTCGCCCTTGGCTTCCAGCTCCGCGATGATCGCATCCACACAGGCGCCTTCGGAGACGAAGAGATTGACGCAGTCGATGCGGTCCATGATCTTGCGCAGGCGCGCCGCTTCGGCCTTCACATCCAGCGCCATTTCGGGGATGTAGACGCCATGGACTTCCTTGCGCTCGCGGCTCAGGCCGATCCCCGGCACAAACTTCATCTGGTCGAGCAGACGACGGTACTCAACGGCCGTAGCCGCCGTGAGCCAGCCGCAGTTGCGGCCCATGACCTCATGCACGATCAGCATGCGCGGGTTGGCGTTGTGCTCGGCCACAACGTTGGCAAAAAAGGCGGCGCCTTCGCCGGCGGCGGTCCAGGCTCCCAGGCTCTGCCTGATTGGGTAGACATCGTTGTCGATGGTCTTGGGCATGCCCACAACGGTCAGGCTGTAGCCATGTGCCTTGAGGAACGCCGCCAGATCCGCGGCGGCCGTGTTCGTGTCATCGCCGCCGATGGTGTGCAGCACATCGACGCCATCCTTGACCAGTTGGTCGGCGGCAACCTGCTGCGGGTTCTGGCCTTCCTTAACCAGGCCGCGCTTGACGCAATCCTTGACGTTGGTCAGTTTGACACGGCTGTTGCCGATCGGGCTGCCGCCGTGCTGGGTCAGCACCAGCGCGTCGCGGCGCATCTCGGGCGTAACCTTGATGCTGTCGCCCTTGAGCAACCCCATGTAGCCGTTGGTGTAGCAGATGATCTCGACGTCGGGAGCCACCTGCGAATAGCGCTCAATCAGGTAACCGATCGCCGAACTGAGGCAGGGCGCAAGTCCGCCCGCCGTGAGAATACCGACTTTCTTGACTTTGCTGCTCATGGGGCCTCTCCTTGGGGATGGCCGCACAGGCCACCTGAAACAACGCATATTCAGCCGGTCGCGGCGGCCGGCCGCGACCGTATCGGATGCAAAAGACGGGCCTCGGCCCGGAAGAAGGTGGTGTCATCCCCTCTCCCAGGCATCCCAATCCGGTTGCGCCACGATCAGGGCGCGGGCGTGGGCTCGACTGACGGCGCGGCCGGCGCGGGCGTTTCGGCCTGGACCGGCGCGGACGGCGGCACTGCCGGCGCGACGGCCGGCGCGTCAGGAGAGGCCACCACCGGGGCTGCGGGTGCGGCCACCGGGGCTGCTGCGGGTGCAACGGTGCGCGGCACGCGGGGCACGGCCGGAGCGGACGGGCGCGAGGCATCGGACGACGCCTTCGGCTGCGAACCGGGCTTGGCCGGGCGCGGCGCCAGCATGCACCCGAGCAGGCGGCCGATCAGGCGCGGCTGCTGCTCGACGATCGCGATCGGATCGCACTCCTTGACCACGCGCGTCACCACCGCCATACCGAGTTCCTTGTGGGCGTTCTCGCGACCGCGGTACTGCAGCGTGATCTTGACCTTGTCGCCTTCCGCCAGGAAGCCACGGATGTGCTTCAGCTTGGTCTGGAGGTCGTGCTCTTCCACGCCGGCGTGGAACTTCACTTCCTTGATCTGCTGACGCGACTGGTTCTTGCGCGCCTGCTTGCGGCGGGTGCTCTCCTCATAGCGGAACCGTCCAAAGTCCATGATCTTACAGACTGGCGGATCAGCCGTCGGCGAGATCTCGACCAGGTCCAACCCCTGCTGCTCGGCCAGCCGTTGGGCGTCGCGCGTCGTCATCACGCCAAGCATCTGCCCGGCCGAATCGACAACGCGAACGTTGGGTACGCGAATCTTGAAATTGGTTCTGACAAACGAGCCGATGGCTCACCTCCCGCGTTGTGCGCGAATTTACGCTTCCACTTCCTTACGGACCCAATCGAGGAACGCATCCACGGGCATCGCGCCCTGATCGCCCCCTTCGCGGCGCCGCACCGCGACCGCACCCGCTTCCGCCTCGCGGGCGCCCACAACCAGCATGACCGGCACCTTCTCGACCTGCGCGCGCCGGATCTTGGCCCCGATCTTCTCGGAGTTGCCATCGACGGTCACACGGATGTCCGCGGCCCGCAGCCGGTCGGCTATGCCGCGCGCATACTCGGTCTGGTGCTCGGTGATAGGCAACAGGCGAACCTGCTCGGGTGCCAGCCAGAGCGGGAACGCGCCGGCAAAGTGCTCGATCAGGATACCGAAGAAGCGCTCCAGGCTCCCGAGCAGCGCGCGGTGCACCATGTAGGGCTGGTGCTCCTGGCCATCCTCGCCGATGTAGCTCAGGTTGAAGCGCTCCGGCAGGTTGAAGTCAAACTGCACCGTGCTCAACTGCCACGGGCGCCCCAGGGCGTCGCGGATCTTCAGGTCAATTTTCGGTCCATAGAACGCGCCGCCGCCCGCATCGACCTCGTACGTGAGCCCCTCGGCCTTCAGCGCCGCTTCGAGCGAGGCAATGGCCTGCTCCCACCGCTCCGGCAACCCCACGGACTTCGTCGGCCGGGTCGCGAGATAGGCGGTGACATCGGTGAACCCGAACCGCTTGAGGATGCGCAGCGCAAAACTGACCGTGGACCGAATCTCGCCTTCGATCTGTTCCGGCGTGCAGAAGATGTGCGCGTCGTCCTGAGTGAAACCGCGCACGCGCAGCAACCCATGGCGCACGCCTTCCTTCTCGAATCGGTAGACGGTCCCGAGCTCGGCCCAGCGCAGCGGCAGGTCGCGGTAGGAATAGCGGCGTGTCTTGTAGATCTGGATGTGGAAGGGACAGTTCATCGGCCGCACGAAGTACGGCTCGACCGTCTCGCGGGTACTCCCCTCGCCCTCGCGGATCTCCATCGCCGGAAACATGCTGTCACGGTAGAAACCGAGATGCCCGGACGTCTCCCAGAGCTTGGCGCGGCCGATGTGCGGGGTGAAGATCATCTCGTAGCCGGCACGGAAATGCTCGCGGCGCCAGAAATCCTCCATGGTCACGCGAATCCGCGCGCCCTTGGGGTGCCAGTGCGCCAGCCCGGGACCGACGTCGTCGCTGATGCTGAACAGGTCGAGTTCGCGTCCCAAGCGCCGGTGATCGCGCTTCTTGGCTTCCTCGATGCGCGTCAACTCGGCTTCGAGCGCCGCCTTGGACTCGGCCGCCATGCCGTAGATGCGCTGAAGCATCGGGTTCTTCTCGTCGCCGCGGTAGTAGGATCCCGCAACCGCATCGAGCTTGAACGCTTTCAACTCGGCGGTCGACGCCAGGTGCGGTCCGCGGCACAGGTCGACAAACTCGCCGCAGCGGTAGAACGAGATCGCCTCGCCCGCCGGAATGTCGGCCAGTCGCTCCAGCTTGTAGCGCTGACCGGACAGCAGCTTGGCGGCCTCCTCGCGGGTGACCTCCATGCGCTCAAACGGCAGCCCCGCCGCGACCAACCGGCCCATTTCGGCCTCGATCGCCGGGAAATCCTCGGGCGTCAGCCGGTGCGGCATGTCGAAATCGTAGTAGAACCCGTCTTCGGTCGATGGACCGATGTCGAGTTGCACGTTTTTGAACAGGCGGCATACGGCCGCAGCCATCACATGCGCCGCGCTGTGGCGCATCACATCAAGCGATTGCACGTCAATTTCCTCTCTCTCCCCGGGGAGCCCACAAACGCCCGCCGGGCACGGAACTACACGCCGGTCATGGTAAGGGTAGGCGTGTGGCCGTGTCAACGCTGCATGACCGGCCGACGGGGGTCGTATGCCAGGCCCGCTTGACCAGATCTACGCTTCCCAAATCTACGGCTAAGCGATTGGGGCGACGGGCGGTAGGCGCCTCTGGCGCC
>CAYQJG010000032.1:0-42610 GCA_964417715.1 uncultured Lentisphaerales bacterium
CTCGTCCGACTCCCACCGGTGTTGCCCGGCGGGTCTCCCAAGTTCCCGACAGAACTGTCTGGACGCGCTATCCCTCTCGACCCCGCCGTGTGCTTCCCGTCCTTGTACCGTTCTTTGCCGGAAAGCTGCTGGTTTCAGACAATCTGAAATCTTGACCACACGGAACAGCGTAACGAGGCTTGACTGAGGGTTCACTTACGTTATGGCTCGCCCATTTGACGACACAGAGCTTCATCCGGTTGGTTGCCCTTCCGCATGTCCGTGCCGCTACTCATGCAACGGTCAATTCATGAGACAAACACCTTTCAGTTTGCAAGTTCTGCCAAGCTTTGCTTGGCGCACCAGAGTACGCAGAGATGAAAATGAAAGGAATAGGACTCTGCGTTCTCAGCGTACTCGGCGGTGGATATGGCCGGTCGCCGTCCGACGGTTTCCGCACGGCGATCCACTTCATGCTGATCTTCGTCGCGCTCGCCGTCGGCATCGTCGTCGCCGGTTACGGGTACTGGCGGAACCAGGAGCGGCATTACCGGGCGAAGGCGGAACAGGAACTCGCCGCCATTGCGGAGTTGAAGATGGCCGGACTGGTGCAGTGGCGTCTGGAGCGACTGGGGGATGGCGGCGTCTTGTTCAAGAACGCCGTACTCTCGGCTTTGGTGCGGCGCTTCTTCGAGAAACCCGAAGACGCGGACGCCCAACGCGACCTTCATGTCTGGTTGGGGTCCTACGCGACCCACTTCCGGTATGACGCAGTCAGGCTGCTGGATACGCAAGGCGTCACGCGCCTGTCCTCGCCCGCCGGCCTGCCGGCGGTGTCCCCCGAAGTAGTCGAGCACGCGTCAGAAGCGCGCCAGTCGGGACAGGTGACGCTTCAGGATTTCTATCGCAGCACGCCCGATCAGCGGATTCGCATGGCTATCTTGATTCCCATTCTCGACGAGACGAACGCGAACCGGCCGCTGGGCGTGCTCGTGCTGCGGATTGATCCGGAGAAATATCTCTACCCCTTCATCACACGTTGGCCGACGCCCAGTCCGACCGCCGAAACCGTGCTCGTGCGCCGGGACGGGAACGATGTTCTGCATCTGAATGACATCCGCCACCAACCGAACACGGCCCTTGCCTTGCGCGTTCCGCTGACGCGAACCGATATTCCCGCGGCCAGGGCGGTCTTGGGGCAGACCGGCTTCATAGACGGCCCGGACTACCGCGGCGTGCCGGTGATCGCCGTTGCGCGCGTCGTGCCGGATTCTCCGTGGGTGATGATCGCCCAGATGGACGCCACGGAAGTGTACGTGCCGCAGGACCGGTTCTGGCAAGTCCTCGTCACGCTCGTCGTCCTGCTCTTCGCCACGGGCGCCACGGTATGGCTGGTCTGGCGGCGGCAGCTCGTCCGGCATTACCGGGAACAGGCGCAGTCGGCGGAATTAGTACGCGCGAAGCACGAAGAGTTGGAGCGATTCACCTACACCGTCTCGCACGACCTGCGCAGTCCGGTGGTGACGATCCAAACCTTCCTCGGACATCTGGAACCGGATATCACCGCGCAGAATGCCGCCCGCGTAGCGGACGACTTGAACTTCATTCGCACGGCGGCCAACCAGATGGCACGGTTGCTCGACGACCTGCTCACACTGTCGCGCCTCGGGCGGCAGGTGAACCCGCCAGCGGATGTCCTGCTCCAGGCGGTCGCGAAGGATGCCCTGGACCTGGTGGCCGGGCGGATTGCACAGCGGGGCGTGCAGGTGACGGTGGCCAAGGACCCGGTCACGCTGCGCGGCGACCGCACCCAATTCGTGTCGGTTTTCCAGAACCTGGTGGACAACGCCTGCAAATTCATGGGCAATCAGAAGGAACCGCGCATCGAGATCGGCGTGCAGACGCGCGCCGCGGGGACGGTGTTCTTCGTGCGCGACAACGGCAGCGGGATTGACCCGCGCCATCAGGCGAAAGTGTTTGGCCTGTTTGAGAAGCTCGATCCGACAACCGAAGGGACCGGCCTTGGCTTGGCGCTGGTCAAGCGGATCGTGGAATTGCACGGCGGCCGGATCTGGTTGGAGTCGAAAGGAGTCGGACAGGGCGCGTGTTTCTATTTCACGCTGCCGGAGGCGGATTCACCGCAGAGGACGCGGATTGAGCGTCGAGCGGCAGAAAGCCTTGCCGGTCACCTATCGAGGGGTGCAACTGGATTGCGGGTACCGCATTGACCTGCTGGTGGAGAAATTGGTGATCGTTGAACTGAAGACCGTCGAGAAACTGGAACCCATTCACAACGCCCAACTGCTTTCCTATCTGAAACTGTCCGGCCTTTCGGTCGGCCTCCTGCTGAATTTCAACGTCACCCTTCTCCGAGACGGGATTCGTCGTCTGGTCCACAACTTGAAGGAATGAGACTCTGCGTTCTCAGCGTACTCTGCGGTAAATATCTGATGGTGAAAAAGAGGAGACAGTTATGAGAGGCGAACGCCATGCGACCGGGCAGATGGAATGCCGTTACCGGTGCAAGGATGGTCATTACGAATGGATAGAATTCAGAGGCGTTAATCTTGTGCATGACCCCGATATCCGAGGCCTTCTCGGGAACTATCGCAACATCACCGAGCGCAAACGGGCTGAACGGGACCTCTCGGAATCGAAAGCCATCACCGAGGCGATCGTGGAACATATGCCGCTCATGGTCTTCCTCAAGGAAGCGACCGACCTGCGGTTCGTCGTCTTCAATCGCGCGGGCGAGGAACTCCTGGGCTATGACCGCAAGGCCTTGCTCGGCAAGAACAACCTGGACCATTTCCCTCCCGAACAGGCGGCCCACTTCATGGCCAAGGACCGGGAGGCACTTGCCGCACAGGGCGTGGTGGACATCCCGGAAGAAACGATCCGGACGGCCAATAGGGGCGAGCGACTACTCCATACCCGCAAGGTCTGCATCAGGGGGGCCGATGGGAAGACGAAATACCTGCTGGGCATCTCCGAGGACATTACCGAGCACAAGCGGGCGGAAACGGAGATAAAGAACGAGCAAGCCCTGAGCAATGCCATCATCGAAGGCATTCCCGGAACTTTCTACATGCTGGATGAAGACGGCAAATATGTCCGGTGGAGTGCTTATCAGCGCGACGAAATTGTCGGCAAATCCGATGCCGAGGTTTCCCAAACACTTGCGATGGATACCATCCATCCGGATGATCGTGCGCTTATTCTGTCAAAGATTGAGAATGTGCTCAGAAACGACATGCAGGAGGTTGTCGAAGGCCGAGTGCTTTTGCGCGGCGGTCCGGCCTTCGTGTGGTTGCTGATGACAGGCCGAAGAATAATCCTCAATGGGCGTCCGTTTCTTGTGGGTTTTGGGATTGATATCACCGAGCGCAAGCACGCTGAGGCGGAGCACGCGAAACTGCAGATGCAGTTTGCGCAGGCCCAGAAGATGGAGTCGGTGGGCCGGCTGGCGGGTGGCGTGGCGCATGACTTCAACAATCTGCTCATGGGCATCATGAACTACACCGAACTATGCCAGGATAGGATTGCGCCAGACCATCCGATCCGGGAGTACCTGGACGAAATCATGCACGACTCCAAGCGGTCGGCTGAGATCATCCGGCAACTCCTGGCTTTCGCCCGCAAGCAGATCATCGCGCCGAGGGTCTTGGACCTCAACGACGCCGTGGCCGGCATGCTCAAACTGTTACAGCGGTTGGTCGGCGAGGACATCACACTGGCATGGCGGCCCGGCACGAGCCTGCGGCCGGTCAAACTCGACCCGTCGCAGATTGACCAGATTCTCGCCAATCTGTGCGTCAACGCGCGGGACGCCATCGCCGGCGTCGGCGAGATTGCCATGGAAACCGGCAGCATCACCGTTGACGCACCATACTGCGCCAGATACCCGGAAGCGATTCCCGGCGCATATGTTTTCCTGGCGGTCAGCGACGATGGCTGCGGCATGGACAAGGAGACGCTGGCGCAGGCATTCGAGCCGTTCTTCACCACCAAGGGGCTCGGCAAGGGCACGGGCCTGGGGCTGGCCACGGTGTACGGCATCGTCAAGCAGAACAACGGATTCATCAGCGCCACCAGCGAGCCGGGCAAGGGAACGACGTTCAGGATCCATCTGCCCGCGATCGCGGCAGAGACGATGGCATCAACCGTCACGAGCAAGACAGCAGCGCCCAGAGGACGGGGGGAGACCATCCTGCTGGTGGAGGACGAGAAATCGCTGCGCGTGACGTGCGGCGCGTTTCTGGACGCCCTCGGGTACAAAGTCCTGGTGGCGGAGACGCCTGGGGAAGCATTGAAGCTGGTTGCCGAGCAGTCCGGCGCGATCCATGTGTTGCTGACGGACGTAGTCATGCCCGGGATGGATGGGAAGCAACTGGCGAGACGCATCGGCGCGGTCAGGCCGGGCGTCAAGGTGCTGTTCATATCCGGTTACACGGCCGATGTCGTTGCCCAGCGCGGCGTGCTGGACGAGGGCGTGCAGTTTCTGGCGAAGCCATTCTCGCGCGACGATCTCGCACGCAAGGTGCGCGAGGTGTTGGAGTGGAGGGAGGACGGGCAGCTCGAACACTAGCAGGCTGTCGCGGTCCATCTGCGCTGTCGGCTGGGGCAGAAAGCCGCCTGCGTTCGCTACACCGGCACGCGGCAGGAGGCCAGCGCGTCGCGCACGATGTCGGCGCCTGATACGCCTGCATGGCGGGCCTTGAGGTCGACGCTCAGGCGATGCGCCAGGACGGACTGGGCAAGTTCGCGAACGTCGTCAGGCAGCACGTAGTCGCGGCCACGCAGGTAGGCCAGCGCCTGGCTGGTGCGGTACAGCACGAGCGAGGCACGCGGGCTGGCGCCGAGACGGACGCGCGCGTCGGCACGTGTCGCGCGCACGAGATCGGTGACGTAGGCAGCCAGCGACGCTTCGACCTTGACGGTGCGGACGGCCGCCTGGCCGGCGCGCACGGCGGCTTCGTCGGCCACCTCGTGAATGTCCCGCAGCGGGTGATGGTCGCGCTGGTCGGTCAACAGCGCAATCTCATCGGGCGCGTCGGGATAACCCATGCCGATCTGCAGCGCAAAGCGGTCCAACTGGGCCTCGGGCAGCGGGTAGGTGCCGTGGTACTCAACCGGGTTCTGCGTGGCGATCACGATGAACGGATCGGGCAAGGGGTAGGTCTGCCCTTCCATGGACACCTGCCCCTCGTTCATGGCTTCGAGCAGCGCCGACTGGGTGCGCGGCGAGGCGCGGTTGATCTCGTCGGCCAGCAGGACATTGCAGAAGATCGGGCCCGGCCGGAACGTGAAGGTGCCCGTGGCGGGCGCGTAGACGGAGCCGCCCAGGATATCGGTGGGCAGCAGGTCGGGCGTGAACTGTATCCGGTGGAAGCTGGCGTGAATGGAGAGCGCCAGGGCCTTGGCAAGCGTCGTCTTGCCGACGCCGGGCACGTCCTCGATCAGGATGTGTCCGCCGCTCAGCAGGCCGACGAGGACCTGTTCGATCACCTCGGGCTTGCCACGTATCACGTGGGTGATGTTGCGCGTGATTTCCTGGATCATCCGAATGGCTCCTATCTCGCGTCCACAAACCCCGGCGCCAGCGTCGGCCGGGGGACTCGCCTATCGAACCAGGATGATACAGGCGCATCCAGTCCGACGCCCAGCATGTAATTGTACACCGCGCGCCGCAGGCCGATCCCCAGCCGGTCGTGATCGGCCGCGCCCGGCTCCTCATATGGGATCTCATTGCGCGCGAACACCGGTCCGCGGCGGCCTTCGGGCAGCAGCCGGATGCCGAAGGCAGCCGGATCGGCCGCCATCGGACTGTGGCAGGTGAGCGCGAAGCGGTGCCAGTGGGCCGACTGGATGACACCTGCCACAAACAGTTGCCGAACATATTCGAGCGCGTCGACCGTCTCCTGCGCCGTCTGGGTCGGGAAACCGTGGATCAGGTAGGCGTGCACCAGGATGCCGGCACGGGCCAGGGCCTGGCATGCGCGCGCAGCGCTCCGCAGTGTGATCCCCTTCTGCATCAGCGTCAGCAGCCGGTCGTGGGCGCACTCGAGTCCGCCGGTCACCGCCACGCAGCCGGACTGCGCCATGAGCTGGGCCAGCGCGGGCGTGAACGCCGACTCGAAGCGGATATTGCCCCACCACGTCACCGTCTCGCCGCGGGCCAGCAGCCCTTCGGACACCTGCCGCAGCAGCGCCGGCGCCAGCGCCTCGTCGGTGAAATGGAAGCCTGAGCGGCCGGTCTGTCGCCGCAAGGCCACCAGCGTATCAACCACGGCCTCGGCGCGGGGTGGCGTGTAGTGGCCAATGTAGTCGAGGGACGTATCGCAGAAGCGGCACTTGTGCCAGTAACAGCCTTGCGCCAGGGGCAGTTTGAGCCAACAGCCATCGGACCAGAGCCGGTGCATGGGGTTGGGCATCTCGACGAGGGCGATGTAGCGGTCCAGCGGCAGATCCGAGTAGTCGGGCGGCGGGCAGGTGGAAGGCGTGCGGGTGGAGGGTGGACGTGAGTCCCGTTGGGACGGGACGTGAGTCCCGTTCGGGCGGGACAACGTCCCTCTCGGAACAACGTCCCTCACGGGAGGGTGGAGGGCGGGGCAGCCCGCGTGGTAGACAACGCCGTTTTCAGCCTTCAGTCTTCGGCCTTCCGCCTTCAGTCTTTCCCTTGTGAACGTCCGTACCAACGGAGCCGACTGGTTGAGGCAGACGCGCTCCGCGATGCGCGCCAGCGGCTCCTCGCCGGCATCGAGGCAGACGAAGTCGACGTAGTCGAACAACGCCGGATCGGCGAGTTCGCGCAGTTCGGTGTTCACGTAGCCGCCGCCAAGCGCGATCCGGGTGCGGGGCGACACCTGCCGCACGCGACGGGCAATACGGAGAGCGCCATAGAGCGTGCCGGGGAAAGGCACGGTCAGGCCAACCAAGGCGGGGCGATGGGTCGCAAGAACGGCATCGGTGAGTTCGTCGAGTATCCGGCTGACAAGCGTCGACCGCGCCTCCAGCGTGCGACGTAGCGGGGCGAAGGCGGGCAAGCCGGCCGCCAGACGGTCGGCATAGCGCGAGAGACCGAAGAGCGGATCGACGCCATCGCGGATCACATCGGCGAGATCATCGAGAAACAGGCTGGCCAGATGCTTGGCGCGATCATCGACGCCGAGGGCGCCGAACAGCCGATCGAGCGTATCCGGCGCGTCGTCGAGCCCCGCAAAGCGTGGCCCCTCAGGCAGGAATGCACGGCTGGCGATGCGGTGTGCGAGCGTCGGATCGCGCCCCTGAAGAAACCGGACTGCAACTTCGACGGTATGCTGATACGCGGCGGGCTGCCGCAGGAAATGGCGCACGGCCGGCGACTTCCACACCTCCGGAGGTGTGGAAGTGCGACGGGAGGACAGGACGGCGGCCACCTGACCCAGTCCATCGGCAGAGAAGAGCCGCCGCGCGAGTTCGAGCGAGAGGTCGGCCTGGGCGACGCCAAAGCCCTGCCGCCGCAGATGCCCGGCCAACACGGCCGTGGCCGGATAGGGCGCGTTGAGTTGCACCAGCGGCGGGGTGATGAGCAGGATGCTTTTCATGGGGGATCACAGAGCGGCGGGCGGTGGCAGGTGTTGGTGTCCGTGGTGAGATGCGACGCATGTTTCGGGGTCACATGGTCACACGGGCGTCTGGGCGTCTCCATGGCCAAGCGCTCATTCGTGATCATAGCAGAGCAATGGCCTGCGCGACAAACGCCGGCCCAGATGCGCCGCTGCCGGGGCCCGCTCGGAGGCGGGCCCTACGGAAATGCGCTCATGCAGGGAACGGGCTTGCGCTTGTGCACAGCACGCACACGGCGGCACACTCGCCGCACGAAGAGCAAGCGTTGTTCGTTCACGGAACCTGCATTCAGGAGACGGACCGACATGAAGACCAACCCGACTCCTGCCCGTCGTGTGGAACCCGGCTCTTTGAGGAGTGCCCGATCTGCCACAAGATCAGGCATGCCATGCTGCCGCACTGCGCGCACTGCGGCGCTGAGAAGATCGTCTAATCGCCCGTCGGGCCCAGCCTCGCACATCGCCACAGGCCCTGCAAGCCAGCCCCCGGCGGGCTTGCCCCGCCGGAGCGGAAGCTGATGTCCGAGCCAGACCACCCCGCCCACACGGCGCATGTTCGTAAGCGAGCGTGGCCGGATCGGCCCGCGTCGCGCCCCACCATGCGCAGAGGAAAGCACATCGCCCCATGCGCCAGAAGCTTGCGTCCGGCGGGGCAAGCCGGCCGGGGCGCCGCGAAGCGCGGCAAGTCGGTCTGTGAAAGGGTGCGAGGCCAAGTCCGAAGGGCTGCTATCTGGGCTTGCGCGCGCGCGGCTTGGACGCCGCGCAACGGGGGGCCTTGGCCGGACGGGCCCGGGACCTCGCACGGCCAAAACAGAACTCCACCACTTCGCTGAAGTTACTCACGAAGTGCGGGTCGAGTCCCTTGCGGATGGCAGTGGGCAGTTCCTCGAAGTCCTTGCGGTTGTCGGCCGGGAAGAGGATGGTGCGCACGCCGGCGCGCCGCGCGGCGATTGTCTTCTCCTTGACGCCGCCAATGGCCATCACGCGGCCTGTCAGCGTCAACTCGCCGGTCATGGCCAGGCGGCCGCGCACCGGCGTCTTGATGGCCAGCGAATAGAGCGCCGTGGCCATCGTGATCCCGGCCGACGGGCCATCCTTGGGCGTGGCCCCGGCCGGCACGTGCAGATGGATCTGGCTGTGTTCGAGCAACTGGGTCGCCGCCTGGTCATCGCGCAGCATCGCACGAACGTAGGTGTAGGCGATCTCGGAGCTCTCGACCATCACCGCGCCAAGCTGGCCGGTCTGCTTGAAGCCCGGCTTCTCGCCCGGCAGGGCCAGCGCCTCGATGGACAGCGTGTCGCCGCCCATGCTGGTCCACGCCAGGCCGGTCACCACGCCGACGCCCGGCTGCAGGACGTTCGGATCATCCAGGAAGAAGCGCTTGCCAAGCAGGGGCGCGACGTCCCTGGCGTCGATCCTGATCGGCCCGATGGGCTTGCCCGTCGCCTCGACCAGGCGCCGGGCGCTCTTGCGCATGATCTTGCCAATCTGCTTCTCGAGGCTGCGCACGCCGGCCTCGCGCGCCCAACCATCCACGATCAGGCGCACGGCGGCCGTCGTGAACATGATCTGACCGGGCTTGAGGCCGTTGGCCTTGCGCTGCTTGGGAATCAGGTAGCGGCGCGCGATCTCCAGCTTCTCCGGCAGGATGTAACCGGCCAGGTTGATCACCTCCATGCGATCGAGCAGCGGCCGCGGGATGGTGTCGAGTTGGTTGGCGGTGCAGATGAAGAAGACCTGGCGCAGATCAAAGCGCACGTCCAGGTAGTGATCAAGAAACTCCGCATTCTGCTCGGGGTCGAGCACTTCGAGCAACGCCGAAGCCGGGTCGCCCTGATAGCTCGCGCCGATCTTGTCGATCTCGTCGAGCATGATCACCGGGTTGGCGCTCTTGCAGACCTTCATGGTCTGGATGAACTTGCCGGGCAGCGCGCCGATGTAGGTGCGCCGATGCCCCTTGATCTCGGCCTCATCGCGGATGCCGCCCACGCTGAACCGGAAGAAGTTGCGGCCGAGGGCCCGCGCGATCGAGCGCCCCAGGGAAGTCTTGCCCACGCCGGGCGGACCGACAAAGCAGAGAATCGAACCCGAGATCGACCCCTTGAGAATCCCGACGGCGATGAACTCAAGGATGCGCTCCTTGATATCCTTGAGCCCGTAATGATCCTGATCGAGCACGCGCGCGGCGCGCGCCAGGTCGAACTGGTCTTTCGTGAAGACACCCCACGGCAGGCCGGTCAGCCAGTCGAGGTAGGTGCGCGAGACGGTGAACTCCGGCGAGGCCGTCTCGAGCAGGCGGAACTTATCCATCTCGTCCTTGACGCGCTCGGCAGCCTCAGGCGGCAGTTTGAGCGTCTCCAGGCGTTTCTGGAACCGTTCGACTTCGCTCTCCTTGCCTTCCTTCTCGAGCCCCAGTTCCTTCTTGATGGCCTTGAGTTGCTCGCGCAGGAAGAAGTCGCGCTGATTCTTGGAGAGATTGTCCTCGATCTGCTTGCCGATCTTGACCTGGATGCGCGAGACATCAAGCTCCTTGCGCAGCAACAGCAGTACTTTGTGCAGACGCTCGCGGACGCTGATGGTCTCGAGAATCTCCTGTTGCTCGGTGGCCGTGGCGGTCGTCAGGGCGGCGGCGATATCGGCCAGCCGGCCCGGTTCCGAAAGATCCGTGTGCTGCATCAGGAGACTGAGCTCCTCCTTGTGCAGCGGGTTGAGCTGAACCAGGCTCTTGATGGCCTGCACGACGGAGATGGAATAGGCTTTCAACTCCGGATTCGCCGTCATGTCGGTTTCGTGCATGTACTCGACCCGCGCCACGAGCGCGGGCTTGTCCTGCACGTAGGCGCGGACGCGGAAACGCTCGTGCGCGGCGATCAGCACGTGCAGCACGTTTTCGGCCGGCTGAGCCATCTGCATGACCTCGACCAGCACGCCGACATCATGAAGGTCGGCGGGCGTCGGCGTCTTGCCCGGCTCGGAGCCGGACGCCGTCTCGCGCCGCAGCAGCACGCCGGCGTACCGCTGTTTCTTCTTGAAGCGTTCAGCCAGCAGGGCAACAAGTTCGGGCTGATCGATCGAGACGGGTGCAGTGATGCGCGGAAACAGCGGGTGCCCCGCGACAGGGATGATGGGGATCTCCTCGGGATAGACGTCGCGTGCGAGCACCAGCGACGGCACCGAAGCGTCGGGGGTGGCAGGTGTTTCACCCGCAACGAGGTCTGCAGGTACGGCTTCGATCTGTCCATCGCGTTCGGCCATGACACACGCTCCTCAATAGCGGATGATTTTGGCACATCCGGAGGCCGGAGGCAACCCGCACGCGGATTGCCGTTTACATGACCACTTCAGTTGACTATAGTTGCATTGACGGAGGGAATATGAAGCCGAACACCATGGCCGTCAGTATGTTCAAGGCGCATGCGCTGGAGGTCGTCAGTCGCGTGGCCGCGCAACAGGAGTGCGTCGTCATCACAAAACGGGGCAAACCCCTGGCGCAGATTGTCCCGTTCCGGTCGGCGACATCAGGTGCCGTGCGCGGTGGGTTGGCATCAACGCTGGTATTCGAGAAAGACATTGTCTCGCCGCTCGACGTAACGGCATGGGAAGCGACCCGATGAACTACCTTCTGGACACGCACGTCTGGATATGGTGGAACATGTGCCCGGAGAAACTCTCGGGACCGGTTGGCGCGTTGCTGTCCGCGTCAAACCGGTATGAGAGTCTGCTGCTGTCCGCCATCTCTCCCTGGGAGTTCGCAAAACTCATCGAGAAGCGGAGAGTGGGGATCTCGTGCCATCCCGAGGAATGGATGCGACGGGCGCTGGAGATGCCCAAACTCCGCCTGGTTCCACTCTCGCCAGCGGTCGCATACCAATCGACTACCCTACCCCAGCCCTTTCACGATGATCCTGCGGATCAGATCATTGTGGCAACCGCACGCGTGGAGAATGCGACCCTCCTGACGGCCGACAGCCGGATTCTTTCCTATTCACACTGTCGGACGATGTGGTGACACGAGAGATTGAACGAACCCGTGAAGCGCCCGTTCACGGGCTCGACCGACGCCGGAGGCAGGCATGGCCGTTCCCATTCGCATCGACAACCTGGTCAAGCGATTCGACGCCACGCGCGCCGTGGATGGCGTGAGCGTGGCCATCGAACCGGGCGAGCTCTTCTTCCTGCTGGGGCCCAGCGGCTGCGGCAAGACGACGTTGCTCCGCTGTGTGGCCGGCTTTCACCAGCCCGAGGGCGGCACGATCCACATCGGCGAACGCGACATCACCCACCTGCCGCCGCATCAGCGCGACACCGGCATGGTCTTCCAGAGCTACGCCCTGTGGCCGCACCTCACACTGGCTGAAAACGTCGCGTTCGGCCTTGAGATGCGCCATGTGCCACGGGCCGAGATCCGCCGCCGCGCGACCGCGGCGCTGGAACGCGTCCACCTGGCCGACCGAGCCCGGGCGCGACCCAACCAGCTCTCGGGCGGCCAGCAGCAACGCGTCGCCCTGGCCCGTGCGCTGGTCATCGAGCCGCAGTGCCTGCTGCTGGATGAGCCGCTCTCGAACCTGGACGCCAAGCTGCGCCTCGAAATGCGCGTCGAAATCCGCCGCATCTGCAAGCAGGCCGGCCTGACGGCCATCTACGTCACGCACGACCAGAAGGAGGCGCTGTCGATCGCCGACCGCCTGGCGGTGATGCGCGCCGGCCGCGTCGAACAGATCGGCACGCCGGCCGAGGTCTACCGCCACCCGGTCAACCGCTTTGTGGCCGGCTTCATCGGCGAGGGCAACTTCATCGAGGGGCGTGTGACGGCCGATGCCGGCCGGTGCCTGCACGTGCAGACGCCGCTCGGACTGCTGCACGCCGAGCCGCCCGCCGACGCGGTCGCCAAGGGATCGTCCGTGATCCTCTGCATCCGCCCGGAGGCCATCCGGTTCGACACGCCGCCCGGGAGCGCACCGAATGTCTTCGATGCCCAGTTGCGCCGCACGGTCTACCAGGGCGAGATCGCCCAGCACGAACTCGCGCTGACAAGCGCGGCCGGCGACGCCGCGGCCGAATGGAAGGCCTGCGAACTGAACCCCGTCGCCACGACCGACCGCGCCGGCAGCAAGGTCTCCGTCTGGGTCGCGCCCGAGAACGTGATCGTGCTGACGAGCTAACGCATGAAGAACCTCCTGGTCATTCTCGCGGCCATCATCGTAGTGGCTCTGCCGTTCATCTTCCGGCACCCGGCGGACACGGGCGACTGGCGTGCGGGCGATCCAGTGCTGATCGTCGTCACGCCGCACAATGAGGCCATCCGCCAGGAGTTCGGCGAGGCCTTCAGCCGCTGGCACCGCGCCCGGTATGGACGGCCGGTGAAACTCGACTGGCGCGTCATCGGCGGCACCACCGAGATCATGCGCTACCTCGCGTCCGAGTACGCCGGCTCGGCCCAGGCCTGGTGGAAGCGCACCGGCCGCACCTGGCCGGCAGGCGGCGGCGACCTGATTCTCGACCGTCGCTTCAACCCGCAGAAGCCACCGGCCGATGCCGCCAGCAATGCCGTGGCGCGCGCGGCCTTCGAAGCGCGACGGGATCTCTGGACCGCCTTCCGGGCCAGCGACGATCCGGACGAGGCCACCAGCCACATTGACCTCTTCTTCGGCGGCGGCACCTACGACCATGAGAAGTCCGCCAAGCAGGGGATCACAGTCTCGCCGTGGCGCGCCGGCGCGGTGCCCGAGGACCCCGAGGGGCTGCGGGGCCTGCTCGCCACCATCCCCGCCGTGAACAGCGGCGAGGTCTGGTGGACCGACGCATTCTTCGGCACCGTGCTCAGCACGTTCGGCATCTGCTACAACCCGGACCGGCTGGCCGACCTGGGCATCGCCTCACCACCTGCCACCTGGCGCGACCTGGCCTCGCCGCGCTACTTCGGGCAGGTCGGCATGACCGACCCCACGAAGAGCGGCAGCGTGGCCAAGGCCTTTGAGATGATCGTGCAGGAGCAGTGCCGACTGGCGGCGGACGCGGCCGGCTACAGCACCCGGCAGATGGCAACCTACGAGGCCGCCATCGCCGCGGCGCGGCTGCCGCCGGGCGTGATGCCCACCAACGTGCCGGCCGCCTACCAGGCGGCCATCGAGCGCGGCTGGATGGATGGCGTGAACCTGCTGCGCCGGATCGGCGCCAATGCACGCTACTTCACCGACGGCGCCGGCAAGGTGCCGATTGACGTGGCCTCCGGCGCCATCGCTGCCGGGATCGCCATCGACTTCTACGGCCGCTTCCAGGCGGAATCCAGCCGGGCGCCGGACGGCGCCGAGCGCCTGATCTACATCACCCCGCTTGGCGGCTCGAGCGTCAGCGCCGACCCGATCAGCCTGCTGCGCGGCGCGCCGCACCGCGAGTTGGCCGTGCGCTTCATCGCCTTCACGCTGAGCACAGATGGCCAGCGCCTCTGGAACTACCGGCCGGGAACACCCGGCGGGCCGGAGCGCTTCGCCCTGCGCCGGCTGCCCATCCAGCGCGAATTCTACCCGTCGGTCGACACGAACACCCAGGCGCAATGCCTGCAACACCACACGTTTACCAGCGACGACCTCACCAACCCGGGTGTCGATCCCTACCGCCTGGCCGGGCAGTTTGTCTATCAGCCGCGCTGGACCGGCGCGCACTTCGGCATCCAACGCGACCTCGTGCGGGCGATGTGCCTGGATTCGGGCGACGAGTTGCGCGCCGCCTGGCGCGCGATCCTTGACCATGGCGGCCCCGAGGCCCAGCCCCAGGCCATGGCGCTGCTGGCGCGGATGCCGGATCAGCCCGCGCCCCTGACCTGGCGATCTGCCGTGGAGACGTACGGCAGCGCCGACCGACTGGAGTACCTGCGCCTCTGGACGGCCTTCTTCCGCGACTCCTACCATGCTGCCGCGGCGGCCGCGGCAAAGTAGGTTCAGCCCTTGGGACGGATCCGGATCGCGGTGTCGCGCTTCAGCGCCGGCAGCGGCAGTTCGCCGCGCCCCGCGCGGATCGTCACCTGCCGCACCGCCGGCGGTCCCGACAACCAGGTATCCCAGATCTCCACCCGGTAGTCGCCGTCCTTGAGTTGGAGCGGGGCCAGGTCGAAGCGGGTGCCCTCGGCAACGTCGAACAACCGGCCGGGGTCGGCTGCAAGCGGATCGAACGCACCGGCCAGGCGGTGCCAGGCCCGGCTGCCGCGCTCCCACCCCTGCCCGCTCTGCCCGCCACCCCGGAAGCGTACATCCGTGGCCGGCCCGTACAGGTAGATGTCGGCGACATCCTCGCAGGCGCGCGCGTTGGCCCGTAACCACACCAGAGGAGTGAAGGTCCCCTCCGGGTAGCGCCACGCGCGGCCGCGCAGATCCTGGCCGCGCACAAACTCGGCAAAACGGGCGTAATAGCGGTCGAGATGGCGTGCAAAGATGAAATTCCACCACCACGCCATGGGCGAGGCCGCGTAGGGCTGGACCCATCCGAGCCAGAGCCCGTCGTGGATCTCGTGCGCCACCCAGCCGGGCTCGCCGCCCTGGTAGTTGCCGCCATACTCCTCGATGTACAGCGGCTTGCCGACACCGCCCAGCGCGTCGCGGACGCCCTCGAACGTCTCGGGCATGCCGTCGCCGAAGTTGTACGCCGGGCACTGGATGTAGTCGATGCCGGGCACGCGCCAGACGTCCATGCAGAAGCGGGGGCCCTGGAATTCGGTGGTGATCGGATGCCGGCCGACATCGATCCGGCGCATCATCTCGGTCGCCTGGCGGTGCCAGGCCACGATGGCGTCGTCGTCGGAACTGACCGTGTTCATCTCGATCCAGAGCAGCCAGCCGAAGAGCGCGGGGGAAGCCCCCCAGCGCGCGACGGTGTAACGCAGGCGGTTGCGCATCCACCGGATGGCGTCGGGATCGGTCAGGATTTCGGATGGCGCCTCGATGGGCCCGCCGTTGATGCGTCTGTATGGGTTTTCCTGCCACTGAACGTCGTACTCGTGCGTGAAGGGGCCATGCGGCTGCAGCGCGAGTTCGACGGTGACGCCACGCGCCTCCGCGGCGGCAAGCACGCGGTCCACGCGCCAGGCGTTCTGGAGATTGTAGCGCCCGAGGCCGTGATAGCCGTTCCAGGCCGCCGACCACTCCAGCCCGCCGAACCAGGGCGAGAGCCAGACGCGGCCCAGCGTGATGCCCGAGGCACCCATGCGCTCCAGGAACCCCTCGATGACGCGCGCGCCGCCTTCCGGGTCAGGCGCGTGGGGCGAGTAGAGCGGCCAACCGGGCTCATCGGTATAGGTGTCGGCCGGCGACCGGATATTCAGCGTGACCGGGTAGAAGAACGAGCCGTCGGCCCTGAGGAACCAGGGCTGACCGGCTGCGACGCGCACCGGACCGGGGGTGGTGGCGGCGGCGGCGACCAGCGTCTGGTCCCCGGTCGCCGCGCAGTCACCCGTGCGGTCGGCGGCCTCGATCCGCCAGCGCCAGGCACCGGGCGTGGGCGGCATAAACCGCACCGCCCAGCGCGGCGTGCCGGCCAGGGCGAGTTGTTCCACCGTACCCGTGCCGCTGCGCACGTAGTCGCACGTATAAAATGCCGGCACGCGCACGACACCGCCGGTCGGCGAAGTGAACACACCCCAGACGTCGATCTCGTCCGGATCGAAGGGATTGGGATACTCGCGCGACAGACTGAATTGCGCTTCCCACTGACGCCACACCTCGGCGTTCGTCGGGCCGGAACGCACACTGACCGCAAGCGGGACCGGCGCAGCCTCGCCACGTGCCACGACGGCGGCCAGTTGCACCGACTGCGGCGGACCGTCGGCCCCGTACAGGCGCAAGCCCACGGCGCGCACGCGCCGCAGGCACCAGGGGCCCCACTCCGCGCCGGGCGTGGGGCTGCGCCAGCCCTGCCCCAGAGGGATGACGAGCGTCAGGTTGGTCGGGCCGCCGCTGAGCGGGCTGGTCAACCGCGCGTTGCGCGTCTCGAAATAGGTGCCGTCGCCGACTTTGACGTGGACCACCGCCGCCAATGGCATGGACTTCAGCGGCAGCCCGCGGCCGGTTGACCAGTCGCCAGGCGTAACCGTCAGGGTCAGGGCCGCTTCGCTGCGCCCAATCCAGCACGCCTCCACGACGCGCTCATCCGTCGCGTTGGGTCCGCTCAACGGCACCGCCCCGAATACGATCATCAGCCACCGCGCCAGGGGCGAGGCCACCAGCGCGATACCCGCCAGCACCAGCAACACGGCCGTAACACTGCCCCAGCGCGACCACCGGCGGCGACGGCGTGCCGCCGGCGCGACCGGCTCCGCGACACAGACGGGAACGGCAGTTGGAGGGGCGTGCGGCGGAAGATCAGCCGGATGACCGACGGGTGCGCCCGAATCGGAATGTGCGAGATCGATCCCGTGCGGCGTCTTCTCCCAGCGGAACGGAGCCGTGAAGGACTGGATCACGCCGCGCCACGCCCCGAGGCTTACCAGCAGCCAGTAGAACGGCATGCACAGACAGGCGGGCAGCAGATCGGAGCGCTTGCGGCGCACGGCTGCCAGCGCATGAATGGCCACAAACAGCACGTTGAAGAGCGCCAGTGCAACGGTCCCGACCAGCAACGCCCGGGTCAGCGGCCGGGCCGGGTCATGCAGCGGCCACGGGTGCCACAGCCAGCAGGCCGCCATCACCCAGCACACCGGGTTGGCGAGCAGGACGGCCACCTGCCCGCCAACGGTGAGAAGCATCATCGCAGCGCGCCACGCGCCGAGACGCGCCACGGCGTCCAACGGCGCGCGGGTGTGCACGAGGTGGGTCTGCCAATACCCCTTCACCCAGCGGGAACGCTGGCGCAGCCAGGGGCCGATCTGCGATACCGCTTCCTCCCACGTGGTGGAGTCGAGGATGCGCGTTTCCAGGCCGGACCGGGCCAGGCGCACGCCCAGTTCGCAGTCTTCGGTCACATTCCAGGGGTCCCAGCCATGCATGTGCCGCAGGGCGTCGGCCCGGAAGTGGTTGCTGGTGCCGCCCAGCGGGATGATGCCGCGCAGCGAGTGCAGCCCCGGCAGGTAGAGGTCGAACCAGGCGGCGTATTCGAGCGCGAAACAGCGGGTCAGCAGATTATGGCCGGCATTGTAGTAGTTGAGCCGGGCTTGCAGGCAAGCCACCGCGGGCGGCAGGCGCCGGAAGACGCGCACGGCCTGCTTGAGCTGGTCGGGCTCGGGACGGTCCTCGGCATCGAACACGACCACGAATTCGCCGCGGGCCGCCTCCAGCCCCGCATTGCACGCCCGCGGCTTGGTGCGCGGTTCGGCCACGGAGACGACCAGCAGCCTGAGCCACGGCAGCGCCAGGCGCTCGGCCGCCGCGCGCGTTTCGACGTCATCCTCCTCAACCAGCAGGATGGCGTCGAGCCGCTCGCGCGGGTAATCGAGCGCGCTGATCGCACGTGCCAGCGCGGGCAGCACGTTCGCTTCGCGGTACACCGGCAGGAGCACGGTGTAGACCGGCCAGGCCGTGTCATCGGGATCGCCGGCGCCGCGTTCGAGATCGTGCAGGATAAGACCGCTCAGGACGGCCGTCGTGCGCAGGAGGACGACCAGTCCGTAGGCGGCCAGCAGCAGCGCGCCGCCCCAGACCGGCACGGCCTGCGGGCAGACCCACGCCCAACCCGCCAGGCCCGCGGCGGCCGCCAGATAGAGGCAGGCCTGACCGGCGGTCCACATCCGCCGCGACCCGACGGCCCGAGCGCCTTGCCAGTGATCCGCGAGCGACGGCAGCGAGTAAGGTTTTGGCAAAGCTTGATCTTCCGCATTCTGCGGTTCTCTCAGCACGCGACCGAGCGATCCGTTCGGCCGCCGTGCTCAGGCGTACTTGGCGCGCAGGGCGCGTCCGAGTTTGGCGCTCTGGTTGGCCAGATCGATGATGTGGATCGGCCGGCGTGCCCACTCGCCCGTGATCACCAGGGGCGTGCCCTTGACCAGATGGTCGGCCACGTTCTGGTAGAGTTTCCAGCCTTCGCCCTGCGGGTTCTTGCCCTTGGTCACGACCGTTTCGCCGCTCGCGGCGTGCGTGATCAGATCGAAGCCGCCGAAATCCATGACATACGAGCCCTTGGTGCCGACGAACTCGACGACACCGGGCTTGCCGTTGGACTCGATGCTGGAGATGCGCAGGTTGAGCATGCACCCCTTCTTGAAGCGCACGATTGCCGAAGCTTCGTCCTCGATGCCGTCCTTGCCCCACTTGGTCTGGGCGGACCAGAAGCCGCGGTGGCTGTAACCGCTGACCTCGACCATGTCGTCGTCGATGATCTGCAAGGCGTACTCGAGCAGATGCACGCCCCAGTCATAGAGGATGCCGCCCGAAATGCTGACGCTCGAACGCCACCAGTCGCCGGGCTTGCCCCAGCCGCCCATACGGCACTCGACGCGCACGAGATCGCCCAGCGCGCCGGTCTTGATCCGCTTGACGGCTTCGAGGATATGCCCGTCCCAGTGCCGGTTGTGGTAGGTGGAGATCACCAGTTTGCGCTTCCTGGCCTCGTTGATCATGGCGTCGCACTCGGCCGTCGAGATTGCGAGCGGCTTCTCGCACACGACATGGCGGCCGGCCTTGAGGCACTGCAGCGCCAGCTTGGCATGGGTGTTGTGGGGCGTGATGATCGCCAGCAGGTTGACATCGGACTTCTTCAGCATCTCGGCCACGGACGTGTAGGTCTGGATGCCGGGGAAGTCCTTGGTGGCCACCTCGAGGCGCGAGGCATCGATCTCGGCCACGGCGGTCGGCTTCATGCCGGCCTTGGCCATCTCGTTCAGATGGGCCTTGCCCATGTTGAAGGCGCCGCCGTAACCGATGCAGCCAACCTTGATGTCGACGGGTTTCTTGAAGCGAGCCATGGTTCTGTTACTCCTTACTTGCTCAGGTATTCGGGTTTGATCTCGATTTTGGCGGCCCACTGGATGCCGCGCTTGACGATCTCGAAAGCCTCGGGGACGTCGAAATCCTTGTTCACGTGGCCGAGCGAGGTGTAGAAGACGCGGCCCTGACCCCAGCTCCGCAGCCAGGCGACGGGCATGCGCGTTCCCTCGACCCAGTCATAGCCACCGTGTTCGCCGCTGAAGGTGGTCCACGCCAGCACGCGGTTGCCCGGGTCGGTGTGCATGTAATACTGCTCGGACACCATGTTGAACGGCTTGAGGCCGGCGGTGACGGGGCACAGGTGATCGAGACCATCCACGCGGTAGGGCACGATGCCGCCGGGGTGCGCGACCCACTGGCCGCCGGTCATGAACTGGTACTCGGTGTCGTTACGGAAGGAGTCGCACATGCCGCCATGCCAGCCGGCCAGCCCGGTGCCGGCGCGCACGGCCTCGCACAGGGCCTTGCGCTGGTCGCCAGTGATCTGGCCCATGGTCCAGATCGGCACGATCACGGCGAGGTCCTTCATGAGCGCAGGATCGAGATAGGCGTCAAGCGAGTCCTTGACGGTCACATCGAAGCCGCGGGTCTTCAGCCAGGCCTCAAAACGCTGGGCGCAGGGCTTGGGCTCGTGCCCATCCCAGCCACCATGGACGATAAGTGCTCGGGGAAGTGACATAGGGAATCCTTGGTTTGTGTTGGTGACAGAGTAGTCAGGGCAGGTGAACGGTTAACAGTGAACATCCGTTTTCGTATTGCTCGTTCACTGTCTACTGTTCACCACGGCCTGGCGCCGCGACAGCGGCGGGCTTGGGCGCGGGTTGGCCGCGAAGCTGGATGTGCAGCTCGCGGAGTTGCTTCTCGGTGACGTCCGACGGCGCGCCCATCATCAGGTCCTGCGCCTTCTGGTTCATCGGAAAGGCGATGACCTCGCGGATGTTCTCGGCGCCGGCCAGCAGCATGACCATGCGGTCCACGCCCGGGGCGATGCCGGCATGCGGCGGTGCGCCGTAGCGGAAGGCGTTGAGCAGGCACGAGAACTGGGACTCCACGTCGGCACGCGTGTAGCCGGCTAGGTCGAAGGCCTTGTACATGATCTCGGGCTTGTGGTTGCGGACCGCGCCGCTGGAGAGCTCGACGCCGTTGCAGACGACGTCGTACTGGTGGGCGAGAATGTCGAGCGGGTTCTGCTTCTCAAGCGCGTCCATGCCGCCCTGCGGCATCGAGAACGGGTTGTGCGAGAAGCCGATCGCGCCGGTCTCGGGGTCCTTCTCGAACATCGGGAAATCGACGATCCAGCAGAAGCGGAAGACGTCCTTCTCCACCAGCCCGAGATCGCGGCCGATCTTCACGCGGATGTCGCCGCCCATCTTGGCGGCCTTGCCCGCCTCGTCGCAGACGAAGAACATCACGTCGCCATCCTGCATCGTGCCGGCCTGGGCCAGCGCGGCCAGTTCGGCGGGCGACAGGAACTTCTGGATCGGCCCCTTGATGACCTCGCCGTCCCAGATCAGGTAGGCCAGCCCCCTGGAGCCGAGCGACTTGGCATGCTCGACCAGCTTGTCAAAGAAGCTGCGGGGCTGCGTCTTGATGCCGCGGACCGGCAGGGCGCGCACGACGGCGCCGGCCTTGACCGCGCCGGCGAAGGCGTTGAAACCGGAGTTGCGGAAGATCTCCGAAACATCGCACATCTCGATCGGAATGCGCAGGTCGGGCTTGTCGCTGCCGTACTTGAGCATGGCCTCGCGGTACGGAATGCGGCGCCACGGCGTGGGATCGACGGGCTTGCTCGAGAAGGTTGTGAACGTGCTGTGCAGCACCTGCTCGACGACCGCGAAAACATCATCCTGGGTCGCGTAGGACATCTCCATGTCGAGCTGGTAGAACTCGCCGGGCGAACGGTCGGCGCGCGCATCCTCATCGCGGAAGCACGGGGCGATCTGGAAGTAGCGGTCGAAGCCGGCTACCATCAGGAGCTGCTTGAAGAGCTGGGGCGCCTGCGGCAGGGCGTAGAACTTGCCGGGGTGCACGCGGCTGGGCACGAGGTAGTCGCGCGCGCCTTCGGGCGAACTGCAGGTCAGGATCGGCGTCTGGTACTCGTTGAAGCCGAGGTCCGTCATGGTGCGGCGCAGGTGCGCGATCACGCGCGAGCGCAGGACGATGTTCGCGTGCAGACCCTCGCGACGCAGGTCCAGGAAGCGGTACTTCAGGCGGACTTCCTCGGCGACATCCTCATCGCCGGCCAGGTAGAGCGGCGTCTGTTCGGCGGCCGACTGGACCACGCACTCGTTGGCCACAAGCTCGACGGTGCCGGTCGGCAGGTCCGGGTTGATCGTGGCGGCATCGCGCGGCGTCACGGCGCCGACGAACGTGACCACGCTTTCGAGCTTCAGGTGCGTCAGTTCCTCGAAGAACGAGCGGCTGGGGTGAACAACCACCTGGGTCACGCCATAGTGGTCGCGCAAGTCGATGAACAGGATGCCGCCATGGTCGCGCTTGCGGAAAACCCAGCCCGAGAGTTTGGCGGTCTGGCCGGCATGTTCGGCGCGCAAGGCATTGCAGGTGTGCGTACGGTAGGGGTGCATGGGGTTCCTATGTGAGAAATGGTCACAAACTATAGCACGCGCGGCGGAGGGTGGCCAGTGGATTGCCGGGCGCGCCCAAGTCCACGACGCGCGACAGCTTGACGGGTTCGAAGCGGCACTGCTATAGTCCGTGCGTGTTTTGGGCCAACGTAGCTCAGTTGGTAGAGCAGCTCATTCGTAATGAGCAGGTCGTCCGTTCGATCCGGATCGTTGGCTCCATATAATCCGCATATTTTGCTTCAGCGGAAACGGCCCGTCTGACCCATATCCAACCTCGCGACGGGTTTCGCGCCTACTCGCAGTGGCTTGGCATCTCCAACCCCCGCCCAACGACCCCTTCCAACTCCGCTTCGCCGATGGGTGACCGGCCGCGGAAGCCGTTTCCAGCACGAAGCCGCCCGCTGCCGCGCCACCCCACCAGGGCTGGCCATGCCGGCCTCTTCCCCGGCCCCTCCCGGTAGTATGGCCACGCGCGACCGCCCATGCGCGCAGCGCGACGCGTAAGGTCGGCCAATGTGGAGTTGCTGCATCCCTGCAAACCCTGTTTGGCATCGCAGCCGTTTGTGTTAGTGTAGGAGCGTTACCTATGAAAGCCCGCACAACTTTCCTAGCCGCCACCGGGTGCCTGCTTCTGGCTCTGATTGCCCTCTTTTACCTGGGCGGCAACCTGCTGCTCGTGCGGTCCTTCGCCCGCGTGGAAAAGGAGACGTCGCGGGCGCTCCTGCCCGCGCTCGAACGGGCCGTGCAGTCCGAACTCGATCAGCTCGACGTGATCGCCAAGGAACGCGGCTACTGGACGGACACCTGCGACTTCATCCGTACCACCAACCAGGCGTATCTCGCGGATAACATGCAGGCGGACGCGTTCGCCAACCTGAAGATCGGCCTCCTCGCGATCATCTCCAGCAATGGCACGCCGGTCATCGCGCGCCGGTTCGACCCCCGTACCGGTCGCCTGTCGTCGGACATGGACCTCCTGGAGGAGGCCTGCCGTCCCGGCGGGCCGCTCGCCGCGCAGATGGCAGCCACCCACACCGACGGCCTGCAGGGCGTCCTGCCGCTGGGCGAGGATCTGATGCTGGTGGCCGTGCGGCATATCCTCGACTCGCAGATGCATGGCCCCTCGCGGGGAATCCTGATCGTGGGCCGGCGCCTGACCGAGGATGATGTCTGCCGGCGGCTGGCCTTGGCACTGCCGCCCGGCAGCAGTGACCGGGTGCTTGTCCGCCGCCACGCGCGCACGGCGGCCACCGCACTGAGCGAGAGTTTGGTGACCGAACTACCCTCCGGGGACGGTCAACGTATCGCCTGGCAACTGCGGGACCTGTCCGGCGCGCCAGCCGCCGAACTGACGGTTACGGTCAACAGCCAATTCGCGGCGCTGGCGCGCGTCACCTTTCTGCGCCTGCTGCTGCTGGTGGCCGGCGGCTCGCTGCTGGCGATGCTGGGGCTCTGGCTGGTCGAGGATATCACGGTGCTGGAGCCGCTCGGCCGGCTGGCGGACCGCGTGCGCAGCATCCGGCGCGGCGAGACAGCCAAGCACATCGGCTGGTCGCGTCGCGACGAACTGGGCGAGGTGGCACAGGAACTCGACCGCCTGCTGTCGCTGCTGGAAACCGAACACGCAGCCGTGATTGAGAGCGAGCGACACAACCGCGCGCTGGTTGAGGCCAACCCGGACGCCCTGCTGGTCATTGACCGGGATGGCGTCATCCTCGACGCAAAGGCCGAGCATGACTCCGACCTCGGCAGCCCCGTCACGCTGCTGGTCTGCCGCGGACTGGAAGCGCTCGGCCTGGAGGCCGCCGAACGCAGCCGCTTCCGCGAGCGCCTGGCGCGCGTGCTCGGTACGGGCCGCATGCAGGTGATGGAGTTCCGGCGCCTGCAACCCGACGGCCTGCCCTTCTGGGGCGAGGCCCGCATGGTCCGGCTGGACCCGGCCCGGACGCTGGTCATCATCCGCAACATCACCGAACGCCGCCGCGGCGAAGAGGAGCGCGAACGCTTCACCGACCACGTCGCGCAGATCCAGAAGTTCGAAAGCCTCGGCGTCCTGGCCAGCGGCATCGCCCACGACTTCAACAACATCCTGGCCGCCATCGTGGGCCACGCCGAACAGGTTCAGCGGGCGTTGCCAAACGAGTCCCCCCTGCTCGATCCGGTCGATCGCATCATCCGCACATCCATGCGGGCGTCGGCACTGACCCGCCACATGTTGACCTACGCCGGCCACGGTGCCTGCGATTTTCAGACGCTGGACCTGAACCACCTGCTGGGCGAACTGCTCCAGCTTCTGCTCACAGGCCTCTCCAAACAGGCCAATCTCGATATCTGCCTGGACCGAGACCTGCCGCCCGTGCAGGGCGATGCGGCCCAGTTGTGGCAGGTGGCCATGAACCTGCTGACCAATGCGTCGGATGCGCTCGACGGCCGGCCCGGCACGGTCCGGCTGGCCACACGGACGCTGACGGCCGGTCCGGCGGAGCTGGCCGAGTTCCTGGGGGCCGCCGGCCTGCAGCCCGGCACCTATGCCATGCTGGAGGTGGCCGACACCGGCACCGGCATGTCGGAAGAGACGCTGGTGCGCATCTTCGACCCGTTCTTCTCAACCCGCGCCGCCGGGCGCGGGCTGGGCCTCTCGGCGGTCCTCGGCATCCTGAAGTCGCACGGCGGCGGCATCTGCGTGCACAGTCAGGTCGGCCAGGGATCGACTTTCCAGGTGATCTTCCCCGCCGCCGCCCCGCCGCCACCACAAACGACAAACGAGACGCACGCCGTCCCGGTCGAACCTGCACCCCACCGTAAACTGGCCCTGGTGGCCGACGACGACCCTGACATCCTCCGCTTGCTTGCCCTGTTCGTGCGATCGGCCGGCTGGGAGGTGATCACCGCCGCCCAGGGGCGCGAGGCGATCAACCTGTTCAACCAGCATGCGGACCGGATCCGCCTCGTCTTCCTGGACGAGGAGATGCCTGAGTGCGATGGCCATGCCGTCCTGCAGGTCATCCGCAGCCGGCACCCGCACCTCGCCGTTGTGATCGTCAGCGGCCACGGACGCGAGGCCTGCGAACGGCGGTTCGCGGGGTTGCGCCCGACCGCGGTGCTGACGAAGCCGTTCCGCCGGGAGGAACTGCTGGCCTTGCTTGACCAAATATAGACGATGCGTTCCCAAACGACGGAGGCCCCATGTTTGCCAGCGTGCGCTCCAAACTCGCCCTATCAACAGGCCTATCCCTGCTGCTCCTGCTGTTGGTCTTCCACATCGGCAGCCGCCTGATCTTCGTGCGCGCATTCGAGCAGGCGGAGCGCGAACTGCTGCAGGCCATGCCGGACGTCAAGCGCATGCTGTTGCAGGAGATCGACCGGTTGCGGGCCGCAACCGACGCGCGGGCCAGCGACCCCGCCACGGTCGAGTTCCTGAAGGCGGGCCCTGATGGCCGACACGCGTCGATCTTCCCCCCTGAACTGATGCGGGTGATGGATGTGCGTCTCTTTGCCCTGCTTGACGCGCGCGGCGAACTCATCGACGGCGGATCGATCGATTCGTCCGCCACGGGACTGCGCCCGCTCTCGGCGTCGTTCCGCCGCAACCTCGGGTTCGGCTCGCCGCTGGTCACCTTCCAGCCCGGTCCACCGAAGCACCATGGCGGCATGCTGCGTGCGGACGAAGGTGGCCTGATCGTCTCGGCGAGCGCCGTGCATGACCCGCTGGACCACCGGATACTGGGCGTACTGGTGTTGGGTCGCGCAGCCGACGAACCGGAGACGGCCGCGCGCATCGCCGCCACCATCCCCGGCCTGCAGCCGGGCAAGCGCCGGGTGGTGCTCGACACCTCGCGCAACGGCTCCGCGCTGGCGCCGCTCTCGCCCGAGATGCTGAAAGACTCGGTCGAACTGGGCGGCCTGCTGTTCTGGCGCACGCCCTTCGGCATGCTTGAGGCGCGGATGCCGGTCTACGACATCTATGGCTACCCGGCGTTCTTCCTGGTCTTCTCGCTGCCGCGCTCGATGGCGGGCCTGGCCGAAGGCACGCTGGCCTGGCTGACACTGATGGTGGCCTGCACCGGCATGCTTTTCGTCATCCCGCTCTTCCTGATCCAGGGACACACGGTGCTCAACCCCCTGTCGCGACTGGCGCGGGAGATCCAGACGTTCAGCGACGGCGGGCCGGCCGGCAGGCGCCTCAACTGGCGGCGTCAGGACGAGTTCGGCCAGGTGGCGCTGAGTGTCGATCGCATGCTCGACGGCATGGAGCGCGGACAAGCCCAGGTCGCGGAGGGGGAGCTCCGCTATCGCGCCTTCCTGGATGTCATCCCGGATACGCTCTACGCCGTCGACCGCCACGGCACCATCCTGGATGCAAAAGCCAAGCCGGGCTCGCGGCTTGAGAACCGGGCGGGTAGACTGTCGGGACGCCCCCTGGCCGACGCGGGACTTCCGACCGAGACCTGCCGACGCCTGCTGGACGGCCTGCTGGACGTCCTCGCCTCGGGGGACCTGCAGACCCTTGAGTTCAGCATGGTGCAACCCGATGGCAGCCCGTTCTGGGGCGAACTCCGCATTGCCCGCATGGAAGACGACCGCGGGTTGGTCATTGAGCGCAACATCACCGACCGCCGCCAGTCGGAGGAGGAGCGCCGGCAACTCGGCGAGCGCATGTCGCAGATGCGCAAGATGGAGAGCCTCGGCATGTTGGCCGGCGGCATCGCCCACGACTTCAACAATATCCTGACGGCGATCGTGGGTCACGCCGAGCTGATCGGCCAGGCCCTGCCGCCCGATTCTCCCGTGCGCAACAGCGCGGCCAGCATCCAGCGCGCCGCCATGCGGGCCGCGGGCCTGACGCGCCAGATGCTGGCGTACGCCGGCAAGGGCGAATTCGCCCTGCAAGTCCTCGATCTCAATCATCTGCTTGAGGACCTGGTGCCCCTCCTGCAGACGTCGCTATCCAAGAAAGCCACGCTCGAGATCCGTTTTGCGCCCGACCTGCCGTCGGTGCAGGGCGACGCCACGCAGTTGTGGCAGGTGGCCATGAACCTGCTGATCAACGCGTCCGATGCGCTTTCAGACACCACCGGCCGGATCACACTCGCCACGCGGCGGATGGAGGCCCGGGAAACCGATCTGGCCGGCGCGTTGAGCGATGGCCCCCTGGCGGCCGGCACCTATGCGGTGCTCGAGGTCGAGGACACCGGCAAGGGCATGGACGCGGCCGTCTGCGCCAGGATATTCGACCCGTTCTTCAGCACGAAGGCGAGCGGCCGCGGTCTCGGGCTGTCGGCCGTCCTGGGCATCGTGCGGGCGCACGGCGGCGGCATCGAGGTCAAGAGCTCGCCCGGCAGCGGAACCACCTTCCGGATCTTCCTGCCGGCTTCGACCCAGCCTGTCGAACCGGTCACCCGCCCTGCCATCCCCACGCCGCCCCCCCCGCGGCCGGATCGCCTGAGCCGGCCAACCGTACTGCTGGCTGAGGACGAACCCGATATCCGGTGCGCGATCGCCCAGACGCTCACTTCAGCCGGGTTCGACGTGCTGGCGGTGCCGGATGGCAGGCAGGCTGTGACCGCCGTCCGCGAGCGGCGCAAGGACATCGCGTTCATCCTGTTGGACGTCGAGATGCCGGAGATGAACGGCGAGGAGGCGATGCGCGCCATCCGGACAATCTCGGGCGACATCAAGGTGTTCGTCATGAGCGGGTACGGCACGACCATTCTCAAGGAGCGGTTCAAGTCGCTTGCGGTCGCCGGGTTCATCGCCAAGCCGTTTACGCGCGACCAGTTACTTGATATGCTGTCGGCCGTCGGGGTCGTGGTGTCGGAACCCGCCTGACCGGGAGAAAGCCCATGCAGATCAACCCCCCTGCCGGGGGCCCGATTCTGGGTGAAGAGCGTGTGGGGGCTGGACCTGCGGTCGCTGCGTCGCCGCCGGTCTCCATGGATATCCGGCTCGGTACGGTCCCGCGGTCCCGCCGCAGGGGAAGGCGTGCGATTCTGGTAATCGTGGCGTTGGGCGGCATCCTCGGCGCGGCGTGGCATCTGGCCCCGTGGGTCCTGGGCCGCTCGCCGCGCGTCATCTTGATGGACGCGCAGTCTTCATTATTCACGCTGTTCGCCCCCGAACAACGCCTCGGCAGGATCATCCTCTGGCGGCCCAAACTGCCCGACTACCCCGACGCCGCGGATGCCCCTCAGCCTGCCGCCACCCCGTTTGTCTGGGCCAAAGGGTGGCCGCGCATCAGCATCACGGCCGTGATCATGAGCACAGGCGGCGTCTATGCGCGCGTCAATGGCCGAATGGCCACCGTGGGAGAGACCGTCGACGGCGCGCGCATCGAGTCGATCGACCTGGCGGGCGTCACCGTCTCCTGGCACGGGCAGAGGCGGACATTCCAGCCGCGCAGACTCTAGCGGGGAGCCCGGCTACGGTTCCGCCTGCTGCTTGCGGAGTGCCGCCACGGCTGGATAACGGTTCTTGATGGTCTCCATCGTGGTGTCGAATTCGGATGGCGAGACCAGGAAGAAATGGCAGCGTTGCCCGACGAGTTCCTGCACCTCGCGCCGCACGCGCTCGTTCAACGGATTGAGCAGCGCCACCAGCAGATCGGGCCCGAGGCACTCGAAGGGGATCACCCCCTGTACGACCATGTACTCGATCGGCAGGGCGCTGAACGCCGTGCCTTGGGGATCGAAAGACGCCAGCGGGATGATGGGTGTTTCGCTCTTGCCGGAGACATACAGCAAGACCTGTTCGACGTTCGCGAAGTTCCGGAACTGCAGCGCGTGCAGCGCCGATATGGTAACCGGCACCTCGCTTGAGGACAGGTCGGTCAGATCGCGTACGACTGCGGCGTAGTGCTCTTCGGACAGGACTCCCCCTTGTTGCAGGTCCCACGCCAGGTTCATCTCCTCGGAGATGATCGTGCGCCGGCGTCCCGCGTCGGACAGCGGGTTGGCCTTGCGGACGGCGGCGGCAGCGGCGCGAGCCACCGAGCGTGGAGCCACCGGCGCATTTTCGGCAGCACGCGCCGGGGCGGAGCCGCTCCCTCCCAGGAAGGCGACCACCCGGTTGAGCGCGGCGTCCACCGAAGCCGCGCTGCCAGCCTGCCGGCGCAGGAGTTCGCGCACATGCTCGCACCCGTCATGGTCCCTTTCGCGCACCATCACATCGGCCAGACGAACCAGACACTCATGCGAACGCGCCAGCTCGCCGACCTGGGCGTAGGCCTGGGTCAGGACTTCGAGCGACACGCGATCGTCGGGCATGGTCTGAAGGATGTTGCCGAAGAAGGCGATCGCCTCCCGCTCCGGCCCTTCGCCAGCCGCACCGGCGGCGCCACTGCCCGCGCTGCCCGCGGCCGGCGCGGTCTGGTCGGGCGACGTCTTCTGCGTCTGAGGACCTGTCGCAGGCTGCGCGACAACCGGATGTCGGCCGGACTTCTCGGCCGACTGGCCGACGGCCCTCAGCCGGGACGACGCTGCAGACGAGGACGTAGCCGAACGAAGGGCTGCCCGCGCCGCCTGCTCCTCGGCCGCCTTCTCAGCCTCAGCCTCGACCGTGCGCAGGCACGCGTTCAGCCGTTGGACCATCTCGCTGATGGCGGCATTCGCGTCGGCGTGCGGCAGCAACAGTTCGCGAATGTCGGACATCCGGCCGACGTCGTTGTTCTGCAGCACGAGATCGGCCAGTCGCAGCCCATACTGGCAGGACCTGGAGAGGTCGCCCACACTGAGGTAAGCGCGCGTCAGCTCTTCGAGCGCAGCCACGTCATTGGGCTGGGACTCCAGAATCTGCTCAAACAGCGGGATGGCATCCCACTCCTGGCCGGCTTCCACAACCGTCTTCCCGGTGCTCTTTCCCGCCATGGCAGCCTCCGTTCATTCCGATCCGGTGTACGGCCCATAGCTTCGCACACTCACTACGCTTTCGACAAGGTGATCGATTTGTGCTTATAATATTCGCGCCGAGTGCGACCTGTCCGCAATTGGCGGAGACACCTGCATGTCCACCCATGTCCAAGCATCAAAAATCACCGAAATCCTGATGCAACGCGGCGCACTGACGGCCGAGCGGCTGGAAGAGGCGCGTGCCAATGCAGGTGACACGCCCATTGAGAAGTACATCGCCCAGCACCAGATGGTACCGGCCGAGGAGCTGACCCTGGCGCTGGCCGAGTATCTTCACATGACGCCGATCACCTTGTCCCACTTCACGCCCGACCCCGCCCTGCTTGAGCTCCTGCCCGGCGAGGCCTGGACCCGGGTCAAGGCGTTCCCGATCCTCAAGACCTCGCAGTCGCTCGTCGTGGCCTTGGGCGACCCGTTCGACATCATGGCGCTGGACGAGTTGCACGCCCTGACCGGGCTGACCATTTCGCCTCTGGTGGCCTCCGAACGCGAAGTCAGCGACCTCGTTCAACGCGCCACCGCCGCCACCGCACAGGGAATCGACCTGGCGGATGTCATGCGGACGTCCGACAGCGACGTGGAGGTGGGGCACGCCGAGATGAACGAGGAGAGTCTGGAGAAGACGCTGGAGAGCGCCGAAGGCGCCCCGGTCATCCGGATGGTGAACATGATCCTTGTCGAAGCCCTGCGCACCAAGGCCAGCGACATCCACATCGAGGCCCAGGAGCGCACAACGCGCCTGCGCTACCGCGTCGACGGCATGTTGATCGACCGGCCGGCGCCGCCGAAGTCGTACCACAACGCGATCGTCTCACGTATCAAGATCATGTCTGACCTCGACATCGCGGAGCGCCGCACACCGCAGGACGGGCGGTTCAAGATCCGCGCGCTGGGCCGCGAGGTCGATATCCGGGTCAGCATCCTGCCCACGGTCCACGGCGAGAAAGTCGTGATGCGTACGTTGGACAAATCATCGCTGGCTCCCGGCCTGGCTTCGCTCGGACTGGATGACTTCGCGCTGCAGGCCATGCAGCACGGCATCGACCAGCCTCATGGCATCATCCTGGTCACCGGGCCGACCGGCAGCGGCAAGACGACCACGCTGTATTCGTGTCTCCAGGACCTCAACAAGCCCGACGTGAACATTGTCACGGCCGAAGACCCGGTCGAATACCAGCTGGCGGGCGTGAACCAGGTGCACGTCAACACGGCCGTCGGACTGACCTTCTCCAACGTGCTGCGTTCCGTGCTGCGCCAGGACCCCGACATCGTGCTGGTGGGTGAGATCCGCGACAGCGAAACGGCTGACATCGCCGTCAAGGCGGCCCTGACGGGCCATCTGGTGCTCAGCACGCTGCACACCAATAACGCGGCCGGCGTGATCGCGCGCCTCACCGACATGCAGGTACCCCCCTTCCTGCTGGCATCCTCGCTGATTCTGGCTCAGGCACAGCGCCTCTTCCGCAAGCTGTGCCCGATCTGCCGCAAGGAGCTGCTCCCCAAGCCGGAGGTCCTGATTTCCAACCATATTGACCCGGACTACTTCACAGGCCAGACGGTCTATACTCCAAGCGGCTGTCCGAAGTGCAATGGAACGGGGTTCAAGGGCCGCGGCGCCGTCATGGAAGTGCTGACGATCGACGACGACATCCGTGAGGCGATCGTCCGCGGCCGGACCACAGCCGAAATCCAAACGCTGGCCATCCGCAAGGGCATGATCCCGTTGAAGGAAGTGGGACTGCGCAAGGTCCGTGACGGCAGCACGTCACTGGCCGCCGCACTGGAATTCACCGGCGGCGAGTAATGACGTTACGCGGCCATCGGCCGGAAGGGCAAGAGGAGACCACATGAGCCTAGTCAACCGTCCCGGCGGACCCAGTTCCGCCCTGCAGTCGCCGACGCGCGCGGCAACCGCACACAAGAGCCAGACATCCTCGCCCTCGACCCGCCAAACGGCCACACGCAAGCCAGGTGCCGCCACACAATCCGTGCGCGGCGCACGACGCATCATCGCGCGCGAACTGGCTCCTTTCGCACGCCAACTGGCGGCCATGCTGCATGCCGGCATGTCGCTGATCGCCTCCATCACCACCATCGAGGAGCAGACCACCAACCCGTCCTTCCGCAAGGTCCTGTCCGAACTCCGCAAGACCATCGAGGGCGGCTCGCCTTTCTCGGACGGCCTGGCCACTTTTCCAACCGTTTTTGACGACCTGTTCGTGAGCATCGTCCGCGCCGGCGAACGCAGCGGCGAGTTCGCCGTGTCCATGCGCTACGTGGGCACGTTGCTGGAGAACAACGCCAAGCTGAGCCGCAAAGTGCGATCCGCACTGGCCTACCCCGTCGTCGTGGGGTGCGTGGCGATCATCATCGCCTTCGGCCTGATCACCTTCGTGGTGCCGGTCTTTGCGAAGATGTTCGCCGACTTCGACGCGAAGCTGCCACTCCCGACGCTGGTCCTTGTCTCTCTCAGCGTGTTCATGAAGAAATACGTCCTGCTGATCATCGGGGCTGTGGCCCTGGGCATTTTCCTGTTCCGCCGCTGGAAGGCGACGGAAGCAGGCGCCTACACGTTCGACCGGTTCGCCCTGAAGGCGCCAGTCTTTGGCACGCTGATGCAGAAGGTCGCCATCGCCCGGTTCACGCGCATCTTCGCGCTCATGGTCAAGAGCGGTGTGCCCATCCTCGACGGGCTCGACGTCGTCTCGAAAGCCTGCGGCAACAAGGTGATCGGCAGAGCCATCATGCAGGCGCGCGGCAGTGTCGAGCAGGGCGAGCCCCTGGCCAAGGGACTTGAGGGCAAGGCCTGTCTGCCCCCCCTGATGGTGCGCATGATGGCAGCCGGTGAGAAGAGCGGCCAGATCGACGCCATGTGCGAGAATATCGCCGACACCTATGACGATGAGGTCAATAACATGCTGGCCACGCTCACGTCGTTGCTGGAACCCATCCTGATGGTGTTCCTCGGCGTGATGATCGGCAGCATCGTTGTCTCGCTCTTCCTGCCGATCTTCAAGATGGTGGAGGTGGTGGGCAACAAATAGGGGAAGCTTGCCTCCACCCCTTATTCGCGCTACTCTCATTATTGAGAGGGGAACCGCCATGCCCAAAGTCCTGATTGTCGACGACGAACCGCGCATACTCAGCCTGCTGCACAGCCTGCTGAAGGCCGAAGGCATGGAGTCGGTGCCAGCCAAAGATGGCAGCGAGGCACTGCAACTGCTACGCAGCCAGTCCTTCGACCTGCTGGTGACCGACATACGCATGTCGCCCATGGACGGTATGGAGCTGTTCCGAACGGCCCGGGCCGAGCACCCGGAGGTTCCGGTGATCCTCCTGACGGCCTATGGCGCCGTCGAGACAGCCATCGAGGCGATGAAGCTGGGCGCGTATGACTACCTGACCAAACCCTTCAAGATCGATGAGTTTCTGGTCACCGTCAAACGCGCGATCGAGTACAACCAGCTGGTAGCCGAACGCGACCAGCTGCGCGAGGCGCTGGAAGGCAAGTACCGCTTCGAGAACATCGTGTCGGACAGCCCCGCGATGCACAACATCTGCGAGGTCATCCAGCGCGTGGCGCCGACGGACGTGACCATCCTCATCGTGGGGGAGAGCGGCACCGGCAAGGAAGTCGTAGCCCGCGCCATCCACGCCAACAGCCGCCGCAAGGACAAGCCTTTTGTGGCCATCAACTGCGCGGCCATCCCCGAGAACCTGCTGGAGTCCGAACTGTTCGGTCATGTCAAGGGTTCGTTCACCGGGGCCTCCAGCAACAAGGAGGGGCTCTTCGAGACTGCCAACGGCGGCACGCTCTTTCTCGATGAGATTGCCTCGATGCCGCTGTCGCTGCAGGGAAAGCTGTTGCGGGTGCTGCAGGAGCGCGAGATTCGCCGCGTCGGCGGCACGGCCAATGTGCCTGTCGACGTCCGCGTGCTGGCCGCATCCAATGCCAACCTCGAGGAACGCGTCAAGGCCGACACCTTCCGCCAGGACCTCTACTACCGGTTGGCCGTCATCCCGATCGAGATTCCGCCGCTGCGGGACCGGATCGAGGATATCATCCCGCTGGCACAGCACTTCCTGCGGCGGGAGGCCATCGCGCGCGGAGGCGTGACACCCCGCCTGACACGCGAGTCGGCCGACATCTTCACGCGCTACTCGTGGCCCGGCAACGTGCGCGAACTTGAGAACGCCGTCCGCCACGCCATGACGTTCGCCGAGGGCGATGAGATCGTCGCCGCCGTACTACCCGCGCGTATCGTCAACAGCGCCGCACAGTCGACCGTGTCCAAGGCGATGCCCACAACACCCGAGAACGTCGATCAGTACCGCAACCAGTCGCTGCGCACGTTCCTGCGCAACCGGGAACGGGAATACATGGAATACGTGCTCACCAGCGCCAACGGCGACAAGGAGAAGGCCGCCAAGACGCTGAAAATCAGCATGGCCACGCTCTACCGCAAAATGCCCGAGCGCAAAACGCCCGGCAAGTAGGCACGCGGCCAGCCGTGCCCTGCGCAATTATGAGAATACATCTCTCAATTCTCAGAACCGACTCCGTCATCGGACGACACCAGGCACGTGGCCATGCCTTTCTTTAGCCCCGTGCAGACGGATTCCGGCCGCACCTTTAGCCCAATCCGCCCCCGCATGGTGCGATATTCAGAACCAACCTAGGCTTTACAATGGCATACGGTCTGCTATGATCCTAGCTGACTCTCGGGGACGACGTAGCATTCTGAGTAGGATTAGCCGTCCTTTGAGAAGTTGATACACAAAACCAAACCAACAGGAGTCACACATGACCACGAACCGCAAGGGTTTCACCCTGGTTGAGATCATGATCGTTGTCGCGATCATCGGTCTGCTGGCGGCAATCGCCATTCCCAACCTGATCAAGGCCCGTGAAACCACTCAGATCAACACCTGCAAAAACAACCAGCGCCTGATCTACGACGCCCTCGATCAGTGGGCGTTGGCTACCAACAAGCCCGGCACCGAGCCCGTGCCGGCATCGACCGAGCTGGACGATTACCTGAAGGGCAACACGTGGCCCGTGTGCAAGGCGAGCGGCACGTACACGCTCAGCGGCACCGTCGCCAATCCGACGAACAAGTGCTCGGTCACGAGCCACAACTAGCGATCACCCAGACATCGCTTGATCGAACCCCGGGGGCGACCCCGGGGTTCTTTCTTTTAACTACTCAGGAGGGAAGGGTTCAGGGTATCGGGGTTCAGTCCCGCCGCTGGCCTGCGGCCGGTTGAATCGTTCAGGGAAAACCGCAGAATATCCAACAACCAACCGCAGAATGTCGAAGGGGCCGCGGATGCCGTGCCGAAGGGCACTTCGACATTGGACATTCGCTATTCGATATTCTGCGGTTCTGCCCCGAGTCTGAAGCCCTGGCACCTGAGCAGTTGCCTTTTCTTTGCCGCCCGGACTACCGGACCATCGTTCCCTCGGGGTGCAGATCGATGACCCTAAGAACGTAAGTTGGCGCGGTGCGCGTGCCGTCAGTGTTTCAGCGCAACAAAACCGGCTTTACACCAGCATACAAAATGCTATATTTTACTGTGGCTCTTGGGACGGCGTAGCACTCTGATTGGGATTAGCCGTTCTCAGGAAGTCGATACACAAACCAAACCAACAGGAGTCACACATGACCACGAACCGCAAGGGTTTCACCCTGGTTGAGATCATGATCGTTGTCGCGATCATCGGTCTGCTGGCGGCGATCGCCATTCCCAACCTGATCAAGGCCCGCGAAACCACGCAGATCAACACCTGCAAGAACAACCAGCGCCTGATCTACGATGCCCTCGATCAGTGGGCGTTGGCTGCAAACAAAGCCGGCACGGATGCCGTGGCGAGTCAGGCTTTGCTGAAGGAATACCTGAAGGGCAACCAGTGGCCCGTGTGCAAGGCGAGCGGCACGTACACGCTCACCGGCACCGTCGCCAACCCGACGAACAAGTGCTCGGTCACGAGCCACAACTAGCGATCACTCAGACATCGCTTGATCGAACCCCGGGGGCGACCCCGGGGTTCCTTTTTTTCTCGACCGGACTACCGGATCATCGTTTCCTCGTCGGCACGCAGATCGATGATGTCGCCGCCGACGGGGTTGGTGGTCGAGGAATTCAGATACGGCAGCGTCCGGTAGCTGTGAAGGTCGTTGAGTTCACGCAGGGTTTGGCGCAGTGTATTGGCCGCATCCGAACTCATCTTCAGCAGTTCGCTCATCACTTCCGGATCGCGATCACGCGCCCGTTCCATCAACTCGATACTCGACAGCAGCACGGTCGCGGGCTGGCCCAGGTGATGGCACACGGCGCCCAGGCTCTGCATCATCACCCGATCCTGCTCAACGGCGCGCTCAGCCTGCTCGGCACGCTTGCGGTCACGGATATCGACGATCGACAGCACCAACCCGATAAGCTGATTGTCGGAATCGAAGTTGGGCGCCGCCTGAGCCTGCACCCAGACTTCGCCGCCGGGCACGGACCGCACCAACACCTCGCCCTGCCAGTCGCGTCCCTTCTGCACCGCCTCGATGACGGCGGCCGCCGCGCACGCATCGCCCAGCAGATCCGAGAGCGACTGGCCCAACAGGACATCGGCGGAGGGCTCGCGCCACAGGCGGCAGAGCGCCGGGTTGACGTAGATCAGTTGTCCATCCAGGGTGCCAACGGCAATGCCGGTGCCGGCGTTGCGCATGGCATTGTGGGTCGTCCTCAGATCCTCCTCGGCCCGCTTGCGGACGGTCTCGTCACGCAGGAAGAAGCAAAAACGCTCGCCGCCGGTAGCCAGCAGCTTGTTGACGGCAATCTCGGCTGCGAAGAACGCACCGTCCGAACGACCACACCATGCGGAAATGCGCAGAAACCGGTTGGCCGTCAGCGTGCGGCGAACCGTATCGATCAACGCCTCGTCGGCACCCGAGATGACCGATAGTATGGAACGCCCGCGCAGCGCGTCGGCCGGGTATTGCAGGATCTCGACCGCCCGCGCGTTCGTCTCCAGAACCATGCCGCACGCGTCGGTGATGAGCGTGGCGTCATAGGCGTTCATGAAGAGCCGCCCGAAGTCGCCGGCATCGAGCACGCCACTAGGACGGCTCGCATCCGTCACGGATGCCGCGCGCCCTTCCCCCGCGCCCTCTTCGAACCGCGGCAACACATCGATACGCAGAGTTTGCGAAGGGCGCGTCGGATTTTTTGGCATGGACCATCCCGTCACTCACTGAAAGGCCATCGGCACAACACCATCGCTGCTGGTGGTCTTCGCGGGTGCATAGGTCAGCGACACCGGCGTGAAATTGATGTCCCAGTTGCCGCCACCGTCATAGACACCGGCCGTGATGAACGCCCCGCTGATGTTCGTCTCCGTGCCGCCGCCGCCCGTGTTCTTGGTGGTCGCGCTGGCCGACTTGGCGATGATCACGCCCGTCACATCGGCACCGCCGTGCATGTCGATGTCGCCGTTCAGGCTGATCAGCGCCGGATAGCCGCCGGTCTGCACAAGGACGGGATGCGCCGTGAGGTAGAATCCACCGGTCGAGATGATGCAGCAGCGGATCGTGCTGCCGGAGTTGTTGACCGTCACATTGCCGGTACCCACATCGCAGAAGACGATCGTCCCGGCCGGGTACGAGGCGAAATCGGTGTGTCCGTCCCATGCAACCGATGCGGCCTTGTAAGCCGCATAGTCGATGAGCGTGTTCGCGTCGAAGGTGTAGCGCGCAGGATCGTCCACGGCGGGGGACGTGCCGGATATGACCGGCGCGTAGGCCGTGCCTGTAATGTCGGAGCTGCCTTTGACGGTGATCTTGACCATCGAGCCCGCGCTGCCGTTGATGGTCGCGCCGCCGGTCAATGTCAGCGCGCCGCCGGACGTGACCGCGTTGCTGAGGATCATCGAATTGACCTGCGGAACGCCCAGCGCCGTCTGCCTGCCGAAGTTGCGCAGCGACATGCCGACCAAGGCCTTGGCTATGCCGCAGGTGCCCGTGCTGACCAGCACCGCGCAGTCATTGCCCACGACGCCCTGGACCCTGTTTGTCGTGATGCCCACACGGTAGACCCCGTCGTCATAGTTCACCGGTTGGCCGGTGAAGTTCACGATGCGACTGTAGTTGGTGCGGACGTTGTTGTAGGCCGCATTGGCGCCGGCCTCGGCGATGACCCTCGCCTTCAGGAAATCACGCGTGCGCCGGGCCGCAAAGAGCTGTTGCTGCCCGAGGGCGAGCACGCCTGCCGCCACCAGCGACATCAGGAACACAAACGCCATCGCCGTGATCAGCGCAAAACCGCGCACGCCGCGACCCGTGCTCGAAACAGGTTGCCGAAGCGTTCTCATGTCTGCCTCACTTTCCGGTATTACGCGGCTCGACTTCGGCGAGCATCGCCGAGGTGATCCGCTGCGTACCATAACTCTCCGTCATGACATCCCGGAAGATGGTGAGGTCAATGCGCACGGAGCGCATCAACGGGCGTCCATCGATGGCAACGTCAAAGACGCCATAGTCGGGGCCGCGCGTGGTGACGCCGGAGAGGTTCACGATCTTCTCCTCGCCCGGCCATCCAACGCGCACGCGCTTGACCTGGGGTGTCGACTGGGCCGTGCTGTCGGGGCGCAGGGTGGCGCGATACTGGACATAGCGACCGGACAACCCGACGGGCGAGGAACCGGAACTCGCGGCTGTGATCCAAGTCTGCGCGGTCAGGTCGGCGGTGTTGCCGGCCCGGAACGCCAACGCCACGCTGCTGCCCAGGGGCTTCGCCTGAACCCACGTGGTTGCGTCGTAGACGGGCGCCGTCTTGCCGGTATCGAAGACCTGCGAAACGAAGGTGCCACTGGACGCGTAGCCGGTCACAATCTGCTCCAAGGCATATAGGTCGCGGCTTACGGTATAGTCCGTCGTCCAGGAAGTCGACATGAGTTGGGTTGCTTTCAAAGGTTCCGATTCCCGCACCGTTTCCCGCGTCATGTAGCAACCCGGCGCCGCGGCGTTCTGCTCGGGCCAGGCCGGCATACTGCCGGCGCTGGTGTCGGGCCAGACCCAGAAAGTCACCGCATAGGTGTTGGTGCGCGAGAGATCATAGAGCGTCGAATACCCCGTAAAGGGGTTGTCGTCGTACGCGTAGACGATATCGCTCCCGGCGGAAGGGTCGCGGTTGATGCGCAACCAGCGCAGGGAACTCGACGAGGTGTTGATCGCGGCCGTGTAGTTGGTGCCGATCACACGCGCGACGCACACGTCCCTGCCGCTGAGCAGCCCCCAGCCTTTGTACAACGCCATGTTGGGAGGCACGCGGAACACCAGGCAGGGCTGGCCCGACGCGCGAATGAACGCCCCGCTCTGCAGGATGGCGCCCCCGTCCGGCATCGAAGCCCCGCGCACGAGCACACGCACAACATATCCGCGCAGGTCGTTGGTCGTCGTGGTCATGTTGGCACGCGTCTGCTGGCCTGCGAGCCAGGCGACGCCCTTGCCGCTGAGCGAGAGCCCATAGTCCTTGTCCGTGTTGTCGAACTTGACCGCCGTCTGGGCAAAGGTGCCGCCGCTGTCGAAGTTGGTGTCCTCCCATTCGTCGTTGCGCAACGTCACGGTCACGGTCTGGTTCGAGCCGGTGGCGTCGAGCACAAGTTGCCGGTTGCCGCTCCAGGCGCCGGAATTCTGGTAGTCGTCGTTCCGCGCCGTGGCGCCGGCGGCAACGTAGGTCTGTTCCTCGGCCTCATGGTCGGCACCGCTGGCCGACGCGCGCAACACGTCCAGCCCGATCTTGTAGCCACGACCGGCGCCCGCCATCAGGGTGCGGAACTGCAGGGCATGCTCGCCGGGACCCAGGAGCGCCGAACCGAAGTGGGTCTCCTCGGGATGCAGATAGGTATCGTAGCCGTTGAACGGCTGGGCACTGGTCGACAACCCCCAACTGAACATGTTCGTGAAGATCACGCGCGTGCTCTCGTAGGTCTCGGCTGAGAAGCTGCGCCCATGATCGGCATTGAGCACGACCTGCCGCAACTGAGCGATGCGGCTGGCATCCGACAGCGTGTTGACGCGCGGGCGGAAGGTGGTGCGCAGCAACTGCGAGGGCGTACCGGGCCAGACGTGGTAGATGATCGTCTGGTCCCAGATGATGTTCGTTCCGCCGGGCGCCAGATCGATCATGCCGTCGCCGTTGTTGTCCGACGCAGCTGGGAAACTGATCGCCGTATAGGGGCCGGCGCCGGCGGGATAGAGGACGATCCGGTCGACCGAGGTCAACCGCAGGTTCTCACGCAGCATCTCGATCGACTTGCGCACGTCCATGTCGAGCATGGCCTGGGCCGAACTGCGGTGCTCACCGCGGACCAGGCGCACGTACCCAACCGAAGCCATGGCCAGCATGATCGTCACGATCATGACGCCGATCAGCATCTCCGTGAGGGAGACGCCAAGCCTGTTGCCGCGAAGGTCTGCGTTCATACCGGTCACCGTACTTTCAGGTATGTCGTGAAAAGCGACGCCATGTGCTCTGTTTCGCCGCGAAACAGGCCGGTCCGGCGGTCGCGGATCTCGACGTCGACCGACACTTCGGTGAGTCCCTCGACGGGCGTGGCTGGCCGCACGATGATCGTCCGGCGGAAGTTGCCGGCACCGTCGTAGTTGCCCTGCTCGTTGATCAGCCGCTGCGACTCGGCCATTCTGGGCAACAGCGTGAATTCCTGCTTGCGGGCCTGCTCGATCGTGGCCAGGCAGAGCGCGGTGGCCAGGTAATGGTCGCGGCCGCGACGCACGGTATACTGTGCCTGTGTGACCGCCGGGTACGCCGCCGCCAGCATCATGGCCACGATCATGACGGCGATGACCGCCTCGATGACGGAGATTCCGCTCCGTCCGACAGTCGACCTGTTCCTGGTTTCGATCATGGCGCTCGCCTCCGGTCGTAGACCCACGATTTTAGCATCCAATGGACCTAACCACATTAAAGCATTTTGCGGACCCAAGCGCAATGCTTTTATCAAATATGAGAACAGTTCCTTAGCTATCGGGATTGCGTTTTTCCCTCGACTCTGTCAACATCAGGATATGGCACGAATTGATGATTTCCTGCGTGTCCTCCTGCAACTGCACGGCAGCGATCTGCACCTTCGATCAGCACTGCCGCCTTTTGTCCGCGTCCAGGGCGACATGGTGCCGCTGCCGGACCAGCCGGTGCTCTCGAGCGCGCAGTGCCGGGACATCATCACCGAGATCATGCCGGAGCGCAACCGTGTCGTCTTCGAGGCCGACTGGGACACGGACTTCGCATACGAAGTTGCGGGCATGGGCCGGTTTCGCGTCAACGTGTTGCAGCACCAGCAGGGCATCGGCGCCGTCCTGCGTACGATTCCCGCAACGCCCTTGACGGCCGATGAACTGAACCTGCCATCGGTGGTGCGCGATTTCTGCTATCTCCGAAAAGGGCTGGTGGTGGTCACCGGGCCCACTGGGAGCGGCAAGTCCACGACGCTGGCGGCGATGATCGACCTGATCAACAAGACGCGGTCGAATCACATCATCACCATTGAGGACCCCCTCGAGTTCATCCACCGCTCGCTCAAGTGCGTCGTGACCCAGCGCGAGGTGCATGCCCACACGCGGAGTTTCTCGAACGCGTTACGGGCCGCGCTGCGCGAGGATCCTGACATTGTCATGGTGGGGGAGATGCGCGACCTGGAGACCACGGAGATCGCGATCGAGACGGCCGAAACCGGGCATCTGGTGTTCGGCACGCTCCACACGAATACGGCCGCGGCCACCGTGGACCGGATCATCGACAAGTTCCCTGCAACCCGACAGAATCAGATCCGTTCGATGCTGGCCAGTTCGCTGAAAGGCGTAATCGCGCAGACGCTCTGCAAGCGCGCGGACGGAAAAAGCCGGGTCGCCGCCCTGGAAATCCTCGTGGTCACGAACGGAATCGCCTGCAACATCCGCGACGGCAAGACCTACCAGATCCCTTCGGCGATGCAGGTCGGCAGGGGATTGGGCATGCAGTTGTTCGACGACGCCCTGTTCGACCTGCTGCGGGCAGGCTCGATCTCCATCGAAGAGGCGCACTCGCGGGCCAACGACAAGGACTCCCTGCTGAAAAAAGTGGCGGCTGTCGGCCTGTGCCTCAGCGGGACTGGTCCGTTGCAGGCTGGGAACGCGGACACGGCGGACTCGCTGGAACGGCGGCAGGGTTTCGTCAATGTTTACATGGAGGCCATCGAGCGGGACCCGGACAATCCGGAAGTCCTGAACAACATGGCGTGGCTGCTCGCCACGGTGGAGAACCCGGACGCCGAGACGCGCGAGCGCGCCGTGGCGATGGCCGAAAAAGCCAACGTGCTCACAGAAGGCCAGCACGCCGGCGTGCTCGACACGCTGGGCGCGGCTTACGCGCAGAGCGACCTCTTCGACCAGGCGCTCGACGCCGCGCGCAAGGGGTTGCGGCTGGCCAAGGCCAACAAGGAGTCGGCCCTGGCATCCGCCCTGGAGCGGCGAATCGCCCTCTACGAGCAGGGCCAGCCGATCAGGGAGTAGCGCGACAGCGCGACGGGGTGCGAGTGAAGTTGGTGGGGGAGCGAGAGGGGGATAATCTGGAAAAGTGAA
>CAYQJG010000033.1:0-41512 GCA_964417715.1 uncultured Lentisphaerales bacterium
CGGACCATCCAGTTTTACACCGGTGGTTCACAACCAGCTTTCGCCCGGCGGCCACGGCGGTGTGGCTGGGACGACGGCGGGTATGGTAGCGGCGGGGCAGGTGCCTCCCCCTAGGGGGAGGGCGCGTTTAGTATGAGAAACGCGTATGGCGTACGCTCCCCTAACCAACCGCGCAATGACGCGCGCTGGCAAACAGCAAGGATAGCCGCCATGGGCAAACACATCACGGACGCGCAACGTCTGACCATCGAGCATATGCTCAAAGGATGCACATCCCTGACAAGCATCGCACGAGCGATCGGGAAGAGCCTCAAGACCGTCACGCGGGAGGTCGTCACGCGCAGCGTCGAGAGCTACAAGGGAGCCGTCGGCAGGGTGGCGAACCGCTGCCTTTCCCGCCGCGCCTGCGAGAAACGCCAGCTCTGCATGGATCTGCCGGACTGCACCCGCAGGTGCTCCCTGTGCAAGTGGTGCAACCTGAAGTGCCCGGACTTCCGCGAGGAGGTCTGCGCGAGACTCTCCGCGCCGCCCTACGTCTGCAACGGATGTGGGGATGAACGCAGCTGCACCCTGCGCAAGCGCTTCTACCTCCACCACCTCGCGCACAAGAACTACCGCGACCTCCTGGAGAAGAGCCGCGAGGGCGCGAACATCACGCAGGACGAACTGCTGGCCATCGACGCCGTCCTCGCGGACGCCGTCCGCAACGGCCGGTCGGTCCACCACGTCATGACGCACAACCCCGACAGCTTCACCGTGAGCGAGAAGACCGTCTATCGCTACGCCGCGGGCAACCTGCTCGCCGTGAAGAACGGAGACATGCCGCGCGTCTGCATGCTCAAACCGCGCAGGTCCAAACCTGTCGAACACAAGGTCGACTCCAAGTGCCGCATCGGGCGCACCTACGCCGACTTCCAGGCGTTCCTGGCGGAGCATTCGGACACGCCCGTCGCCGAGATGGACTCCGTCATCGGCCGTGTCGGCGGCAAAGTCCTGCTGACGGTGTACTTCCGCCCCAGCGCGATGCTCTTCGCGTTCCTGCGCGAGCGCAACGACTCGCAGTCCGTCCTCGACCGATTCGACTGGCTCTGGTCGGACGCCGGCGCCGGGCCCGACCTCTTCCGTCGCATGTTCCCCGTGATCCTCACCGACAACGGCTCCGAGTTCTCCAACCCCAGCGCCATCGAGTCCGCCGGGGGCGTCCGCCGCACCGCCATCTTCTTCTGCGACGCCTGCGCCTCCTGGCAGAAGGGCGGCATCGAGCGCGACCACGAGCCCCTGCGCGCCATCCTCCCGAAGGGAACTTCCTTCGACAACCTCACGCAGGGCGACATCAGCCTCGCCCTCTCCCACATCAACAGCTACTCCCGCCCGTCGCGTGACGACAAGTCCCCCTACGACCTCTTCGCCTTCCGCTACGGGACGGACCTTCTCGACAAGCTCGCCATCAGGAGAATCGCGCCCAACGACATCATCCTGAAGCCCTCGCTGTTGGCCAGATAGCCGCCCCGGGCGGCACATCCGCCCGGCCCTCCGGGGTCCGGGAGAAGGGGGGCGCGTTTTCCCTGTCCGAAAAACGGGATCACGCCACGCCGCGTTTCCCCATGCCCTTTTCCGGCCCCCCCTCGCCCGGAAAACGCCACCAGAACAGCCCCGCGCCTCCAGAACCCCGCCACACCCCTCCTTTTCGGAAAGACTAAACGCGCCCTTGGAAGGACTGAACGCGCCCAGGGGCGCGTTCAGTCAGACAAAGGCGCGTTTAGTTTGTCCTTCGACCGACCGTTTTTCTGGGCGAAGCCATCCGCACGATGCGTAGGTAGTCCGCAACCGGACGCGGCAACGCCCAATCGATGACCCGGAAAACTTGCGCCTGCACCCAATCGCGTATCCGCATTTCTCAATCCCGTCGAAAGAGCTGCAACTGACCGCACCCGTGCCAGTCGCCCCACGTCACGTGTGCCACCAGATTGTTGAGCGCATGATGCAGGCCCAGCAACGGCACCCCGCTGCCTCTTACCGGCAACAGCGGGTTGCCTACCTGACAGGCCAGCGACTCGAAGCCGCAACCGCCAAAGACACGCTTGAAGTAGGCCGGCGTGTACATGGTTTCGTCAGGGCACTTGTAGCACCGCAGCGACTTCACGTGGCGGGCTGCGACGCGCATGACCTGATTTGAGAGTTGCTGGACGGGATTCGCTCCGTTGGGGTCCTGGATCACCAGGTACCCGCCGGGACGAAGCCAACGATGCAGGTTGGGCGGCACCGGCGAGAGGGCCAGCCGTTCGAAATGGTGCAGGACGCTCGGAGCCAGAACCACATCGAAGCTGCCGGGCGCGAAGAGCGCGGGATCCAGCGCATCACCAACCAGGGCCCGGTAACGGTCGACCAGCTTCTGTTCAACCAGAAAGCGGCTGAGCGTCTCGATACGCTGCGGCAGGACATCGACGCCCGTCACCGTGATCGCCGGGTATTCAGCCAACAGGCGACGCCCGAAAGGCCCCGTGCCGCACCCCAACTCCAGGACGCGGGTGGCCCGCCCGCCGTCGAATGCCGCACGCGCCTCGGTGCCGCGTATGAACGCGACCACTTCATCGCACTGCGCATTGTGGGGATCGTTGTAATCCGTATTGGCCATCGGTCGGATGCTATCGGAATACGAACACATGGGTCAAGGGAAGACCCCAAAGTGCGAGAGTTGAGCGCGAGGCGGGCGGAAGGTGGGCACGGACAAGCCCAAGTCCCCGCCGGCGACTCGCTCGCAGACTCCGGCGCGGGCCGCCTCCCGCGCCACCTGTCCACCCGGCACATCCGCGCCGGTGGCTGGGCGGCGCGGACCGGGTTGCGCCGCAGGCGCCCGGAAAAACGCGCGTCAGACCGGTCTGGCCACAAGGCGGAGCGTGCGGCGCCAGACTCCCGGTCTGCGCCGCATGCGACAACGCCGTGGACGGGCCGGTATCACGCGCGCTTTTTCCGGCCCGGTCCGCGACGCGGATTCCCATCCATCACCTATTGAGACTACACGCCTCTCGGTCGCCTCGTCCCGTCCCGTCCAGTCGCGGCCATCTGCACCTTCCGCTCACCCGCGCGCTGCAACTCTCACAGAACGGCGCGCAACGCCGCCCCATCCTGGACCGCGATCGTGCGCCAATCGTAGGCCGATGCCGCCCGACGGCCGCCTTCGCGTCGTGCCGCGCAGCGCACGGGATCCACCAGCAACCCCGTCAGCGCGGCCGCCATCGCGCCGGCATCGAAACGCCGCACGCCATCCAACGCCTCGCCGTAGACCCGCCGGTAAACCGGCAAGTCCCAGGCCACCACCGGCAGACCACAGGCCATGGCCTCGCAGACGGCGATCCCCCACCCTTCCTCGTGGCTGGGCGCAAAGAGCAGCCGCGCCTCCCTGAGCCTGGCATAGTAGACCTCGGCCGGAAGGTAGCCCCCCTCGGGCCGGATGACTTCGATCACCCGGTCCAGCCCCCGCTGGCGGATTTCGCCCAACACGGCCGCCTCCCCGCTCATACTACCCATCAGGCGCAGGGTCGTGCCCGGACGCAGCCGCTGCACCTCTTCCCAGACGGGGATGATATCGTGCATCCCCTTGTTCGGTCGGACACCCACCATCACCGCATCAACCGTCTTGGCGCGCTCCGGCACACGCTGGATGGCCTCCAGATCGATGCCGTTGCGCATCGCGCGGATGCGCTCCGCCGGCATGCCCAGCGCCAGCAGCCGGGCACGCACCTGGTCGCCCGCATCGGAGTCCAGCACCCACGCTTGATCCGCATGCCGTGCAATGCGCCGGAAACTCCATTCCTGCAGGCGCCACGTCAGCGCATTCACGACATAGGCGCCCGGGCGTTCGCCGGGCGGCAGTTCCTTGTGGTGGATCCAGGCGATCCAACGCGTTCCGGGATGGCGCCGCTTCAGCGCCAGCGCCGGAATGATGTCGCAGAAGTAGTCGCTGACCGTGACAACCACGTCCGGCGCAGCCAGCCGACGCACGATCGGACCACCTGCCACAGCCGACACCACGTAGGACCACAGCCGCATGGCGCGGAAGCGCTCGCGACGTCCCAGCACGGCCGCCGGCACGCGGGTGATGTCCAGTTCGCACCCCATGCGCTGCAGCATCCCGGCGCCACCGGAGGTCGTGATCAGCCGCTGCCGGAACGTACCTTCGCGCTGCCACCGGCGCGAGATCTCATGGAACCGCACCGGTCCGCCAGTGACGCGTTCGGCCTCGAGACCACAGCCGTTCAGGATCCAGTATAGGGTCGGCACCGTCATCAAACGCGAATATACGCGAATGGCGGGGGTCAGGCGAGCACTTGTGTTCCGCAGGCGGCTTCAGGTAGCATGACGGGGTCACTTCCCCATGGTCTCCATCGTCATACCTACACTGAACTCGGGCCGCACGCTCGATGCCTGCCTGGCGTCGATCCGTGCGCAAGTTGTCGCGTCGTCAACGTACGAGATCGTGATCGCCGACGCCGGGTCGACCGACGACACGCTGGATATCGCGCGTCGGCACAACGTGGAACGGATCGTGCCCAACCCGCTGCGCACGGGCGAAGCCGGCAAGTCGGCCGGCATCACGGCTTCCGCCGGGGACCTGATCGCCCTGATCGACAGCGACAACATTCTGCCCGACACCGACTGGCTGCGCCGCATGACCGCCCCATTCTCCGACCCCGCGATCGTGGCAACCGAGCCCCTCGCCTACACCTGCCGCCCGTCGGACCCGGCGCTGACGCGCTACTTCGCGCTGCTGGGCATGAATGACCCGATCTGCCTCTTCCTCGGCAACTATGACCGCACCTGCGGCGTGACCGGGCGTTGGACCGGGTTGCGGGTGGACCAGACCGACTGCGGCGACTATCTGAAACTGACGCTGACGCCCGCGGCGCTGCCGACCATCGGCGCCAACGGCTTTGTCTTCCGCCGGCGTCTGCTGGAACACGTCGCCTGGCAACCCTATTTCTTCGATATCGATGTCGTGCAGCAAGCCGTGGCGGCCGGACAGCCCCACATCGCCAAGGTCAAGTGCGGCATCGTGCACCTGTATTGCGCCACGCTGAGTCAGTTCGCCCGCAAGCAGGAGCGGCGCGTGCGCGATTTCCTGCATTTCGCGCAGGCGCGGGGCCGCAGTTACCCCTGGCAGCGCCAGCGCAAGGCGGGGATCGTCGCGTTCTGCCTCTGCACCGTCACGGTCGTGCCCCTGCTCGTGCAGCAGGCCATCGGCATGTGCCGCCGACCGGACCGCGCCTGGTGGTATCACGTTCCGGTGTGCCTGATCACGCTCTGGACCTACGGGTGGGCCACACTGTCGAACGCCCTGGGGTTTGCGCGCGGTCCGCAGGACCGAACACGGTGGCAACGCAACTGAGCGCGCCTCGCTAGCGGATCTGCCCCGCCAGATCGTCGAACCCTTCGCGTGAGCCGACCATCTGGACGCCCACGATGGATCCGGCACGGCGGACCACGCCCCGATAGACGCCCGGGACGGTTGCATCGTCCAGCCGTTCCTCGCTATCGCCGTCGGCCGCCGGTACGCCGGCCAAGTGGACTTCCACAGCGCCCACTTTCATCGTCAGTGCGGGAACCGACGGCACATAACGCTGGAGCGGCTGACCCGCCGCAGCCGCGACAGCGTTGGCCCCCGCCAGACGCCCATGCGCAACGGCCTCTTTCACCGAGCAGCGCGGCAACCGACCGGCCTGGGCCACATCGCCTGCCGCAAACACGCCCTGAAACGCGGTCTGCAGGTGGTCATCGACCAGGACGCCGCGGTCCGTCGCCAGTCCGGCCGACTGTGCCAGCGTCCGATTTGGGCAGGCGCCGATCGACAGGAGCACGACATCGGCCGCTACCGTCAATCGCTCGTCCATGTTGACGCTCACGCCTTCGGACGCTTCACTCAGACTGCCGACGCCGTGGCCGCAGTGGACACGCACACCGCGCGCCTGCACGGCGTGGCTTAGCACCGCGGCGGCGGTCATTCCCAGATTGCCGCACATGAGTTGCGGCATCTTCTCAATCAACGACACACGCGCCCCCGCATCAACGGCCCGCAGCGCGGCCTCAAGCCCAATCACGCCGCCGCCAACCACGGTCAACCGGGCGCCGGGCCGGATATGCTGCCGTAACGCCAGCGCGTCGGCCATGGACCAGAGGGTGAACACGGGCATCCGCTCGTGGTGTCCGTCGATGCGCGGCACGACGGGCATCGCGCCGCACGCGAGCACGACTCCGTTGAAGGTCTCCTCGGCGGCACGGCAGACGATCCGGCGGCTCTCCGGGTCAAAGAGGATGACAGGCGCGTCAAGATGGATGCGCACGCCCTTCCCGTCATACCACGCCAGGGGGTGCATGCTGACAGCTTCGGGCGCGGATTGCCCGCAGGCGACGGCCACCAGGCGCGGCCGAAAATAGGGGAGAACGGCCTCGGACGAGAACACCGCCACGTCCGCGCCGGCCGCACGCGCAGTCAGTGCCGCCTCAATACCGGCATGGCCGGCCCCTATAACCGCAATACGCATGCTTCTCCCCCGAGTCGCGCCAAAGTCAAGAGTTGGGTGTCATCATGCGGTTTCGGCTCGTCGGCGTCAATGCCACGGTAACAGGCCTCAAACTGCGAGAGTTGAGCGCGAGGCGAGGAGAAAAGCTACGGATGGCGCGGATTCCGCGGATGTGAAGAACTGGGTGAGCACGGAACGCTTGATAAAGCGCGACACGTCCAGCCTGCTCTCAATCGGCGTCAATCGGCGCAATCTGCGGACAAACTCTCTCTCTCTCGCCCCAACTTTCGCAGAACGGGGAACAGGTGATGGATGTGTCCGCCTCGCCGGCCGCGCCGGGGCCTACGGGCGTACCACTGGCGGGACCGATGCGGCCCGCATGCGCGGGTTGAGCAATTCGTCTGATTCGGTGCAAAACTCAAGCGTGCCAGGCCTGAAAAGCCATTCTCAATTGGCTTTTCAGTGCATTCTACGGGTTGCGAAGTGGTGGGCCCAGCTGGGCTCGAACCAGCGACCAAAAGATTATGAGTCTCCTGCTCTGACCAACTGAGCTATGGGCCCGCGAAGCGGCTACGCACCGCGACGGAGACTATGCCAGACGAGAGGCGCAGGGTAAAGCCTGCGCTTGGCACCCCATGTGCGGCTAAGTGATCGGCTGAGTGATCGGGCGGCGGGAACGGGGGGCGGCTGATTTGCATGCGGAAGGACGCGTAGCTGTAGACCACCTCTCGCAGAACGGGGGTGGCGCGGATGGCTGGACACCTGCCATCCATTTTGCCATTATCGGGCGTGTTTTCGCTCGCGACCGTAACCCCCTCGAGGATCACCCGCTATGGCCACATTGACCCACGACGATCTCGCCCTTGCCGCCAACACCATCCGCTGTCTGGCCATCGACGGCGTGCAGGCCGCAAAATCCGGACATCCCGGTCTGCCCATGGGCATGGCCGATGTGGCTGCTGTGCTCTGGCTCAAGCATCTGAAGCACAACCCGAAGAATCCTGCCTGGGCGGACCGTGACCGCTTCGTGCTGTCGGGCGGCCACGGCAGCATGCTGCTCTACAGCCTGCTGAACCTCGCCGGCTATGATCTGCCCATGGCCGAGCTGAAGCGCTTCCGTCAACTCGACAGCAAGACGCCTGGCCACCCCGAAGTCGGCCACACGCCGGGCGTGGAAACCACCACCGGTCCGCTCGGACAGGGAATCGCCAATGCCGTGGGCATGGCCATCGCCGAACGCATGCTGGCCGCGCGCCTGAACGGCGGCGACGGGTTCCAGCCCGTCGACCATCGCACGTTCGTATTCTGCGGCGACGGCGATCTGATGGAGGGCCTCAGCCACGAGGCCTGCTCGCTGGCAGGGCACCTGAAACTCGATCGCCTGGTTCTCTTCTACGACAGCAACCGCATCACGATCGAGGGACACACCGACCTGTCCGTGTCGGACGACGCCAAGAAGCGGTTCCAGTCCTACAACTGGCATGTGATCGAGTGCGACGGCCACGACTACGACCAGATCGACAGGGCCATCCGCAAGGCGCTGAAACTGACAGGCAAGCCGATCTGCATCATCTGCCACACGACCATCGGCAAGGGCAGTCCCAACAAGGCCGACACGCACGACGTGCACGGCGCGCCGCTGGGCGAGGACGAAGTCCGGTTGACCAAGCGTGCGCTGGGCTTCGCCGAAGACCAGTTCTTCTTCGTCCCGCCGCGCGTCACCGAGCTGTTCCAGGCGCGCGCATCCAAACTCCAGCGCCTGGCGAGCAAGTGGCAGCGCGAGTTCAAGGCCTGGCAGCAGGTCAGTCCCGACCGCGCCGCCCTCTGGCACCAGCATCTGGATAACGCGCTGCCGGCTGACCTCGACGCCCTGTTGCCGGTCTTCGATCCGACCAAGCCGGTCGCCACGCGCTCAGCCTCGGGCGTGGTGCTCAATGCGCTCGCGAAAGGACTGCCGCAACTCGTAGGCGGGTCAGCCGATCTGGCGCCCAGCACGATGACCTATCTCAAGGATAGGGGCGACATCAAGCCCGGCCAGTTCGCGGGCCGCAACTTCCACTTCGGCATCCGCGAGCACGCCATGGCGGCGGCCATGAATGGCATCGCCCTGCACGGCGGCTTCCGCGTCTTCGGCGCCACCTTCTTCGTCTTCCTCGACTACTGCCGGCCGTCGGTGCGCCTGGCAGCACTCATGAAGCTGCCGGTGATCTACGTCTTCACGCATGACAGCTTCTACGTCGGCGAGGACGGACCCACGCACGAACCGGTCGAGCATCTCGCCAGCCTGCGCGTCATGCCGGGTATCACCGTGATCCGTCCGGCCGATCCGACCGAGACGGCGGCGGCCTGGGCCGCGGCCCTGCGCAACACCAGGGGACCGACCGCGCTGCTGCTGACGCGCCAGAACATGCAAGTCCTGGACCGCACGATCTACCCGCCGGCAAAGAGTCTGGAGAAGGGCGCCTACACGCTCTGGCAGAGCGGCACCGGCACGCCCGACCTGACGTTGATCGGCACCGGATCGGAGGTCGAACTCGTGCTCGCAGCCGGCAAACTGCTCGCGGGCGTCAATGTCCGCGTGGTCAGCATGCCGTCGTGGGAGTTGTTCGAGGCCCAGCCGCAGGCGTACAAGGACAGTGTGCTCGACCCCACCTGCAAGAAGCGCCTGGCGGTGGAGGCCGGCGTCAGCTTCGGCTGGCAGCGTTACGTCGGTTGCCGCGGCGCCACGGTCACGCTCAACACGTTTGGCGCCTCGGCCCCGTTCAAGGACCTGACCAGGCGATTCGGGTTCACGGTCGAGAACGTCGTGGCCCAGGCGCGCGCACTGCTGACGCAATAGCGGCGGTTTTCGTCCCGCTGTGGCGCCGTCGGCGGGCATGCGTGATGGACTGAATGACGAACCACACCCACACCACGGCGCAGAGGCATCATCGGCACACCGTCTGGGTGTGGCTGGTGGTTACGCTTCTGACCAGCAGCGCGGCGATTCTGACGCGCTACTGCCGGATTCCCGCCACCAGCATCGGGTTCTGGCGCGTCTTCGGAGCCGCCGTCGTGCTCATGCCCTGGTGGTTGATGGTGTGGCGCCGGGAGGGGCGCCCCGCCGTCTTCACCTTGGGTTCCGTTCTCGCCGGCAGCTTTCTCGGACTGCACTTCGCCAGCTGGGCCTGGGCGCTCCAGCATACGACGATCGCCAATGCGATGCTCTTCATCGGTCTCCAACCGCTGATGGCGCCATTCGTCGCACGCCCCCTTCTGGGAGAACGGCTGAACCGCTGGGAGGGGCTGGCCTGCGCGCTGGCCTGCCTGGGCATGGCGTGGATTCTCGGGCAGCAACTGACCTACAGCCGGGAACTGCTGGCGGGAACGGCGGTGGCCCTTGGATCGGCGTTTCTGTGCGCCTGCTACTTCGTGCTGACGCGCAAGTACCGGCGCAACCAGCACGCCTTGTTGTTTACCTTCCCGACCTACCTGACGGCCGCGGCGGTTCAGGTCGTCGCAGGACTCGTCCTGGATGGGGGTGTCTTTGTCGGCGGCGCAGACACGCGCCTGGCCCTGCTCGGACTCATCCTGTTGCCCACGGTTGGTGGACACACGCTGGCCATCTACCTGCTGCGCCACGTCAAGTCGCAGATGGTGACGCTATCGGTTCCGACCCAGTTCATCCTGGGAACGGGCGCGGCCTTCTTTCTCTTCGGCGAGACGCCCACACTCTGGTTCATCGGCGGCGCAGCCATCGTTCTGGGGGGCGTCGTGCTGGGGGTGCTGAAGAGCGAGCGCCAGTCGGCAAAATAGGCAGGCGTCAGCGCGCGGAACGGCGGCCGGGAAGAATGGTGGAACGGGCCGTGCGCAGGCGGTCCGGATAGTCCAGGGTGTAGTGCAGTCCCCGGCTCTCGTGCCGCCGCATCGCACTGCGTACGATCAACTCGGCGACATCGGCAATATTCCTCAGTTCCAGCATATCGGCCGTCACCAGATAGTCGAAGTAGTACTGCCGGATCTCGCGGCGCAAGTTTCGGATGCGTCGCAGCGCCCGTTCGAGCCGTTTGCCGGTACGCACGATGCCGACGTAGTCCCACATGCAGGTCCGCACCTCGTTCCAGTTGTGCGACACGACGACCTGCTCGTCGCTCGCGACCGCGCGACCGTACTCCCAGTCGGGGATGCGAACCGAACCCATGTCGGGCCGGGGTTCGCGCACCAGCCGCTCGGCCATGTCGTAGGCGCACACCAGCGCCTCCAGCAGCGAGTTGCTGGCCAACCGGTTGGCGCCGTGCAGACCCGTGGCGGCCACCTCGCCAACCGCCAGCAACCCGGCCAGTGACGTCACGCCGTCAACGGTGGCGCGAACACCGCCGCAGCAGTAGTGCGCAGCCGGCACGACCGGTATGAGGTCCTTGGTGATATCGATGCCAAACTGCAGACAGGTGGCGGCGATATTCGGAAACCGCTCGCGCACGAACGCGGCCGGCTTGTGCCGGATGTCCAGGCAGCAGTACGGCGCCGCAGTGCGCTTCATCTCGGAGTCGATCGCGCGGGCGACAATATCCCGCGGCGCCAGCGAACCGCGCGGGTCGTACTTGGCCATGAAGGGGCGGCCCTCGCCATCCACCAGTTCGGCCCCCTCGCCGCGCACGGCCTCGCTGATCAGGAAGTTCTTGGCCTTGGGGTTGTACAGGCAGGTGGGATGGAACTGGATGAACTCCATGTTCATGATCTCGGCGCCGGCGCGCCACGCGACGGCCACGCCGTCCCCCGTCGCGATGTCGGGGTTGCTGGTGTAGATGTACACCTTGCCGCACCCGCCTGTGGCCAGGACGGTCCACGGCGCCCGCACGGCGAAGATCTCGCCGGTCCGGCGGTCGAGCAGGTAGGCACCCACACAGCGGTTCACGCCCGGCAGGTGTAGCCACGTCGTGGTGATCAGGTCGATCGCCAGGGTGTGCTCCAGAATACGAATCCGGGGGTGTGCCTGGACACGGCGCAACAGCACTTCCTCGACGCGTTGGCCCGTGATGTCCCCGGCGTGCAGCACGCGCCGGCACGAATGCCCGCCCTCGCGGCCCAGGTCGTAGCCGCTCGGGCTGTCGGGCCGCGTGGCAAAACGGACGCCGAGATGCTCGAGTTCGGCAATGCGCACAGGGCCGCCGCTCACGATGCGCCTGACGACCGCCTCGTCGCACAGGCCGGCTCCGGCGTCCAGCGTGTCGGCCACGTGCTGCTCAACGCTGTCGCCGCTCTCCATGACACACGCGATCCCGCCCTGCGCGTAATTGCTGTTGCTTTCGGCGGACTCCTTCTTGGTCGCCAGCAGCACCTGGCCGTGTTCCGCCAGGTGCAGGGCGCTCATCAACCCGGCAATCCCGCTGCCCGCCACAAAGTAGTCGCACGACTCGATCCGCATAGCCATAAGACAACCTCTCCGCCTGCCTTGACACCGGCTGGCCAGACGGTCATAGTAACATGGTTTCTGTGTTCCGCTGCAAGCTGCGGTTCAGGGGTGTTGGGCGACTCATTTCCAGAAGGGGTTGGGGAAGCATGGTCAAGGTCAAGGTGATCGGCGCCACTGGCTACGGCGGTGTCGGAATCGTGGAGTTGCTGCTGCAGCACCCGGAGGCCCAGCTTGTGGCGCTGGTGGCCCGGGAGGATGTGGGTCAGCCCATCAGCAAGGCCTATCCTCACCTGATGGGATTCTGCGACCTTCCCATCCTGGCGCCGGACGACCCTCGCGCCCAAGTGCCGGCCGACGTGGTGTTCTGCGCCACACCCGATGGCGTCGGCATGGGCGTGGCCCCGGCCGAACTCAGCCGTGGCGCACGCGTCGTGGACTACAGCGGCGACTTCCGTTTCACGACCCCCGACGCCTATGCAGACTATGCGCGGCGCATCGGCCGCGATCCTGTGCACCAGTCGCCGCAGTTGCTGGGCAGCAACGCCTACGGACTGGCGGAACTGCACCGGGAGGCCATCCGCGAAGCGCCGATCGTCGGCAACCCGGGCTGCTTTGCCGTCAGCTGCATCCTCGGGCTGGCGCCGGCCGTCAAAGCCGGCCTGCTCGAGCCGTGCAGCGTCATCTGCGACTGCAAGACGGGCGTATCGGGAGCCGGCAAGAAAGTCAGTCCCACTTTCCACTATCCGGCGCGTTACGAACAGATGAACGCCTACAAGCTGGCGGGGCATCAGCACGTCTGCGAGGTCGAACGCGAACTGGGGCTGCTGGCCGGCCGCGACATGCGCGTCACCTTCACCGCTCAGGTCGTGCCGGTCTGTCGCGGCATCATGTCGACGCTCTACGGCAACCTCACGCATCCGATGACCGAGGTCGAGGTGGCCGCCGTCTACCGCGAGTTCTATCGCGCAAGCCCCTTTGTGCGCGTTCTGGAGAGCGGCGCCGCGGCGGGCACGCTGCATGTGCGCGGCACCAACTTCTGCAACGTGGTCGTCAGCGTGGATAGCCGGGTCAACCGGCTGCGCATCGTGGCCTACATCGACAACCTGATGAAGGGCCAGGCCGGATCGGCCCTCCAGAACATGAACCTGATGTGCGGCTTGCCTGAGAACATGGGCCTGGCCCGGCCCGGCATCTACCCGTAAGCGAATTCCAACCCATCCCTGAAGGATCACCGATGAGCGCATCCGCCGCCTCGAAGCACCGCACGCGTCCCGGCCTCGGCCGTGGGCTCGGCGCCCTGATCGGCAATGTCCCCACTGTCGCCGGGCAGAAGGCGCCCGCCGGCGCGACTGCGCCTGCCGCGCCCACGGCGCCGGTTCCCGTGGCGGATATGCCGGCCGGAAGCCGCCATGTCATGCGTGTGCCGGTGGCCGAGATTCACCGGTCGCCGTGGCAGCCCCGCCAGACCTTCGACGCCGAGGCCCTTAAGGAACTCGCGGACTCGATCCGGGCGCATGGCGTGATTCAGCCCCTGCTCGGACGCAAGTCCGGCCAGGGCGGCTTCGAACTGATCGCGGGCGAGCGCCGTCTGCGGGCGGCCATCGACGCCGGACTTGACCACGTGCCGTTGCTGCTGCTTGACGCCGCGGATCGTGACGCCGCCGAGATGGCGGTAATCGAGAACATCCAGCGCGAAGACCTGAATGTCATCGAGGAGGCGGAGGGCTATCGCACGCTGTCCGAGAAGTTCGGGTTGACCCAGCAGGATGTGGCCGACCGCGTGGGCAAGGCGCGCACCAGTGTGGCGAACGCCGTGCGCCTGCTCGACCTGCCGGACGACATCAAGCAGATGCTTGGGTCCAGCCTGCTCTCGACCGGTCATGCCAAGGTGCTGCTCGGACTGAGCGATGTGCAGGAGCAGATCCTGCTCGGACGCAAGTGCGTCACGGAGGGGCTGACCGTGCGCGCCCTGGAGCGCGTGATCCAGCGCCGTCAGGCGGAACGCGTCGCCGACCCCGAAACGCGCACGGCGCATTTCGACCTGCCCGAGAGTCATGCGCGCGACTTGGCCGACCGGATGCACCGCCACTTTGGCACCAATGTGCGCCTGACCCCCAGCATCACCTACGCCAACGGCAAGCATGCCAAGGGGTCGATCCAGATCGACTTCTACGGCAACGACGACCTCGACCGCCTGCTGAACGTCCTTGGCATCAAGGTCGACTAGACTCCGCCAACTTGAGCCGACCCATCAAACGCTTGTGGCAGGTGTGTGCGTGTGTGGCCGCCGCCGCGCTGGTGGGCTGCCGTCCATCCGAGACGGCGGCAGACCGTTCCGGCATGCCCGCGCCCACGCCCGCATTTGCCCCCGCATGCGCCACCAACGCCCTGGCGCGTGTCGCCGCGCTGCTGGCACTCGGGCCGCGGGATGCCGGCACGCCGGGGGCGGAACGCGCCGCGCAGTGGCTGGCGGGTCAACTCCGAAACGACGGAATGGAGACGGCCCGCGTGCAGTCGTTCGACGATCAGACACCCGACGGACTGCGACGGTTCCACAACGTGCTGGCCGAGTGGCCGGGCACCTCGGACGAATGGATCGTGCTGCTCTCGCATTTCGACACGAAGGCGGGAATCGGCACGGAGGATGTGCCCTTCCTGGGAGCCAATGACGGCGGCTCGTCAAGCGGGCTGCTGCTCGAACTGGCGGCAGTCATCGCCCGGACGGGACCGCAGCGGAGGGGAATACTCTTCGCGTTCCTTGACGGCGAGGAGTGCCGCTACGGCTACAGCGATCGCGATGGACTCCACGGCAGCCGGCACCTGGCCCACGAGCTGAAGGCGCAGAAGCGGCGGGTGCAGGCGGTTATCCTGATGGACATGGTCGGCGACGGCGACCTGCATGTCACGATCCCGCGCAACTGCACGCCTGCCCTGCAGGTCCTGACGCTGGCGGCAGCCCGGGCGCAGGGCGTGCACGACCGTTTCGAGATGCTGGATGGCAACATGCTGGACGACCACCAGCCATTCCTCGACGCCGGCTTCCCGGCCGTCGACCTGATTGACTTCCGCTATGGCCGTCTGCCCGGCGCAAACGACTACTGGCACACGACGGCCGACACACTGGACAAGCTGTCGGCCGATAGCCTGCACACGGTGGGGCGCGTGGTGCTGGAGATGCTCAAGCAACTGCAGGAGTGAATGCCGCATGTCCTCGCCCGCTCTGGATGTCCTGGTGCTCGCCGACCTCCACTACACCGCGCACGCGCGCCACGCCTGCCCCATTCCGCAGCGTCAGTCGACCCTGGCGCGCATCCTGGTCCGCAAGGCGCTGGGGCGCCTGCGTCAGGAGGGAGTCACGCCGGGACTGATCGTGCTTCTCGGCGATCTGGTGGACGACGGCGATGCGCCGGGTGCCGGGCGCGATCTGACCGAGCTGGCAGGCGAGTTGATGCGCACGGGCATTCCGGTGCTGGCGGTGCCTGGCAATCACGACGGCGACCCAGAAGCCCTGTCCCGCACCTTCGGCTGCCGCCCGGGATTGCACGAGATCGGAGGCTACGGGTTTCTGGTCTTTCACGACCGCCGTGTGGCGGGCGACATCTTCGCGCGTCCGGACGACGCCCTCAGCTGGCCGGCACGCCACGCGGCTGCGAATCCCGAACGCCCGCTGATCGCGCTGCAGCACAACCCGCTGCATCCGGCCATCGTGGCGAACTATCCCTACATGCTGGCCAATGGCGACGCGGTGCTGCGTGCCTACCGCGACGCCAATGTCCTGCTTTCGCTCAGCGGGCACTACCATGCGGGACAGAGCCTGCACACAGTCGACGGCACGCAGTACCAGACCGTGCCCGCGCTGGCTGAATCGCCCTACACATTCACACACGTGCGCCTGCAGGGCCGCTCGGTCGCGTCGCGCAACGTGAACCTGAGCCTGGACGTGCCCGGCCTCGTCGACGTCCACAACCACACCGAATTCGCCTACTGCGCAACCACCATCACGGCCAGTCACGGCATCGCCCTGGCGCAAACACTGGGACTCGCCGGGGTGTGCATCGTGGAGCACACCTTCCAGCTCTATTTCCCGAAGGATGAGGCGTGGAGTTTTCGCTGGCAGGGCGAGCCGGAACGCGTGGCGCGCGTCTGGGGCGAGCCGGCGCGTGGCCGCATGGCCGCCTATCGTGCGTTCGCGCAGGGGCTTCGGTCGCCCTTCGTGCAACTCGGGCTTGAGGCCGAGCTCTACGGCGATGGGCGCCTGCTGCTGGCGCCGCAGGACGCGGACGGATGGGACCTGCTGCTCGGCGCGATCCACGAGATCGAAGGCTTCAACCGCAGCACGACGACGCAGGCCGAGGCGGAGGCCCTGTTCCTGCGCGACGTCGACCGCCTGCTCGCCCACCCCATCCACGTGCTCGCCCACCCCTTCCGCTTCTTCGCCCGCAAGGGACTGGCCAAACCTGAGCATCTCTACCGGGTCGTGGCGGAACGCCTGGCCGCACGCGGCGTGGCCGCCGAGATCAACTTCCACACGAACGAACCCGAACTGCCCTTCTTTAGGGAATGCCTGAAGCAGGACGTGCGCCTGGCGACCGGCAGCGATGCCCACGAGCTCGCCGAGGCGGGCGACATGACCCCCCACCTGCGACTGCTGCAGGCCCTCGGACTGACCCCCGACGATTTCCCGCGCGTCCTCTTCCGGCCCGGCGCATAATTGTGTTGTCGCACGCTGAGAACCGGATAGAATATGATACTAATTCGGAGCCAAGTGGCGAGCCCGCCTCGCGGCCTCCGCAAGAGGACCGACACTATGCTGACGCGCGAAGCTGACTATGCCGTTCGGATCGTACTCCACCTGGCCGTCTGCCAATACAAGAGTGAGAACTCGTCGGCAGCCCGCATGGCCATCGAGTTGGGGGTTCCCTACGCGTTCCTGCGCCGCATTCTGCGGCGCCTGACCGGGCGCAATCTGTTGCTTTCGCGTCGCGGCCGGACGGGCGGCGTGTCTCTGGCTGTGCCCAGCGCCAGCGTGTCGCTGCTTGACGTGCTCAAGGCGATCGAGCAGAACAAGCTCTGCCTGAACTCGTGCATCGCCGCGCCCGGCAAGTGCGCGCGCGAATCGCTCTGTCCGGTCTACCGGTCGCTGGTCAAGACGCAGGAGATCATCAACCGCTCGCTCGCGGGAGTCTCTTTCGCGGCGTTGGCGCATCATCACATGCGGCTCTGCCGGAAGAGTGGCCAGACGGCCGCGCGGCAAGCTCGCACGCCCAGGAAGACGACCTGACGCAGCTGACGCAGCGGCGACGGAAAAGTCATGTCATTCAAGCTGACGCAGCAGGTCATCCAATCGTGGGGCGGGCTGGGCGTCTACCGGGAAGCCGAGGAACTGGTCAAGCGCGGCGCTGTGCTGCGGGCGGATGTCAACCCGCCGTGGATCGAAGGTGTGCTCGCACGCAGCACGGGCGAACTGCGCACCAAACTCAAGGTCCGTGACAATGGCACGGCGGACAGCCACTGTCCGTGCTTCCTCAACCAGACGCAGGGGCTGATCTGCGCGCACGTCGTCGCCTTGGCGCTCACGGTCCTGAAGCGATCAACCGATCCGCTTCGCGAGCAGAAATACCAGGAGGAGCAGCGGCGCGCCCGGCGTGTGGCTGCGCAGACGGATGGCGCATACGTCGCGCGCAACCCGCGCGGCATTCCGGCCCAGTTGCTTGTCACGCTCCCTGAGAACTGGGCGCAGGCCTTCCAGTCCGGCCGCGTGTCGCTCGCATGCGCGCTCATCGCGTCGGATCGGGCCTTCCCGCCGAACCACGCGCCGGCGGGGCAGAGCTACGCGTTGAGCAAACCGGATGACAACCTGCTTGCGGTGCTTGAGGACATCGGCGAAGGCGCGCCGGGCGCGAACCTGGAGGTCAACCAGGCCGACTTCCTCAACATTCTGGACGTCAGCCGCAACCGCGCCCTGGCGGTCGCCGGCGGTGGCGAGATCCGTGTCAGCGACACCCCCATGCAGACGCGCCTGCGACTCGATCTCGACCGTGAGAACGGCGAACTCATCGTCTGCGCGCACACCGAGTTACCGTTTGCCGGACCGACCGATTTTCCGGTCTATTTGGTGCACAACAAATCCGGCTGGGCCTGCTCGGCCGATCACCTCTGGCCGCTTGAACGCGTGCTGCCGCTCCCCTACCACGGCATCTACAGCGAACCGATCGCGATCCCGCGGTCCGATGTCATTCGCTTCCTGCGGCTCGAGCTTCCGCTGCTGCAGCAGGTCATCGCGGTGGAGTGCGAGGTCACGACCGACCTGTTCGCCGTCGAACCGGGGCTGCCGCAATTCCATCTTGTGGTGCGCGGCAGTCCGGCTTCGGTGGCGGCCGAACTGCACGCCGCCTACGGCGCGCGCGATTTCGTCGCCTGCGGACCGGACACAACGGGCGAGTTCACGGTGCCCGACCCGGACGATCTGCTGCACTACTGGACGCGCAACCTACCCGTCGAAGAGCATGCGCTGAAGCGGTTGGGCGCCATGGGTTTCAAGGGCGACACGGGCGGCCAGCTCGAACCCATTGCCGGCACGCGGGCGGTACTGAACTTCCTGGGCAGCGACCTGCCGGCCCTGCGGCGACTCGGCTGGAAAGTGCGCATGGAAGGCAAGGTGGCGACCTTCTGCGAATCCATGCCCGTGGCCACCCCGGTTGTGCATGTGAGCGGCACGGGCGAGAGCGGCTGGTTCGACGTGGGCATGGACGTGGAGGACCCCACGGGCAGTACGCTGTCGCCAGCCGACATCCAACGCGCGTTGCTGCGCAACGACAGTTACGTCGAACGCAACGGCCAGACGATCCTGATCGACCGCGATGCCATCGCCTCGATGCGCGCCGTCTTCGACGACTGCAAGGGGCGCGAAGGGCGCCAGTCGGGCCACTTCACGCTGCCGGCCGTCTACGCATCCTTTGTGCAGGCGTCGCTGGCGGCGATCGACGGCATCGATGTCGAGGAGCCGCCCGACTGGCGCCAACACGCGGCGCGACAGAACCGGGAAGCCAAGCTCGTGCCGACCCCGCTGGGGGACCGGCTGGAGGGGATCCTGCGCCCCTACCAGAAGGAGGGCGTCTACTGGCTGCGTTTCCTCGAGGAAGCGGGGTTCAGCGGCCTGCTGGCCGACGAGATGGGACTCGGCAAGACGCTCCAGACCCTGACCTGGCTCCAACTCGCGCGCAGCGACCCGGCCGCGCGCGGCAAGCCTGCCCTGATCGTCTGCCCTACCAGTCTGGTCGAGAACTGGAACCGCGAAGCCGCCCTGTTCGTGCCTGAACTGCGTCGGCTCGTGCTCAGCGGCGCACGTCGGCACGAGTTGTGGGACGAGGTCCCGCGCAGCGATCTCGTCTTTACCTCATACGCCCTGCTGCGGCGCGACCTGGACCGCTACCTTCAGCATCAGTTCGCCGTCGCTGTGCTGGACGAAGCCCAGCACATCAAGAACCGCTCGACGCAGAATGCCGTGGCCGCCAAGCAGATCCAGGCGCACAGCCGGCTCGTGCTCACGGGCACGCCGCTCGAGAACAGCGTCGCGGATCTCTGGTCGATCATGGATTACCTGATGCCGGACTATCTCGGCGACTACGAGTCCTTCCGCGCCGCCTACGAGCAACCGATCAGTCACGGCGACCGCGACGGCGAGGTCGCGCAGGCCAAACTGCGACGCAAACTCCATCCCTTCCTGTTGCGGCGCGTCAAACGCGAGGTCGCCAAGGACCTGCCGGACAAAATCGAAAAGGTCTCTTTCTGCGTACTGTCAGCCGACCAGCAGAAAGTCTACAACGTGCTGCTCCAGGAATCGCGCCGCAAGATCGGCGACCTGGTTCAGGAGAAGGGGTTCAGCCGCTGCCGGATGGAGATCCTTGCCATTCTCATGAAACTGCGGCAGGTGTGCTGCCACCTTGAGCTGCTCAAATCGAAGGACCTGGCCGACAAGGCCGAATCACCGTCGGCCAAGCTCGAGCAGTTCCTCGAGCTGCTCGACGAAGCCATGGATGGTGGACACCGCATGCTGGTGTTCAGTCAGTTCGTCTCCATGCTCCACATCATACGGCGCGAACTCGAGGCGCGCGGCATCCCGTTCTGCTATCTGGACGGCCAGACCCACGACCGCATGGAACAGGTCCAGCGCTTCAACCTGCAGCACGACATTCCGCTCTTCCTGATCAGTCTGAAGGCGGGAGGAACAGGGCTCAACCTGACCGGCGCCGACATGGTGGTGCACTTTGACCCCTGGTGGAATCCGGCAGTCGAGGACCAGGCCACCGACCGCGCGCACCGCATCGGCCAGCGCCGCACCGTCTACAGCATCAAGTTGATCGCGGAGCACACGGTCGAGGAGAAGGTGCTCGCGCTTCAGCAGCGCAAACAGGCCGTGATCCGTGCCACAATCGGCGCATCCGATGAGGCCATCATGCAGAACCTGACCCTGGACGACATCCAGGACCTGTTGAACGGGTGAGCCGGCTGCAGGCTTGTCGCAACGGTCTGGAAGGAGTAGGCTACGCGCTGTTTCGGGGTTTAGGAAAGGCTTCTTCCGTGAGTCGCGCCGAACGACAGCAAACACCGGCCGAGGAGTTGGCCAATACCATCACCCATGGCATCGGCTTGTTGCTGAGTGTGGCCTGCCTGAGCGTGGGGGTGCTTCTCGCGGCCCTGCGCCGCAACCCATGGACCATCACCAGCGTGAGCATCTACGGTGCCACGCTCTGCGTGCTCTACCTCTCCTCGACGCTCTATCACAGCACGCGCAGTCCGCGCGCCAAGTACGTCTGGAACGTTCTGGACCACTCGGCCATCTACCTGCTCATCGCCGGCACCTACACGCCGTTCACGCTCGGGCCCCTGCGCGAACACGGTGGCGCATGGGGGTGGAGCCTGTTCGGCGTAACCTGGACGCTGGCGTTGGCCGGCATCATCTTCCAGGCGCTCTTCATTCATCGCTGGCGCGTTCTGTCCACTCTGACCTACGTCCTGATGGGGTGGATCGTGGTGGTCGCTGTGTATCCGTTGTGGCGGACGATCGGAACCGGCGGGCTGATCTGGCTGGCCTCGGGTGGGCTCTGTTACACGCTGGGCATCCTCTTCTACGGACTCAAGCAAGTTCCCTTCATGCACGCCATCTGGCACCTGTTCGTCCTCGGCGGCAGCATGCTGCACTTTCTCGGCGTGCTGAACTACGTGGTACTGCGCACGGGTGCCTGAACCTCTTAAGGAGACGCGATGATTCACGATATTCTGCCGGCTTTGAGGGGTCTGATGTCCGAAGGCGGACGGCTGCCGCGCCTGCGCGTCACGCCGGCCGCGGACGCCGCGACTGGACTGCAGGCGCCCGTGGATGCCGATCCGGTCCGCCGCGTCGCCGCGTTGCGTGCCGCCGTGCCGTCCGGCGCGCGCAGCGTGACCATCGCAGGCGTCGGCACGGTCGCCGCCGAGTTCACGGACCGCCCGGGACGCGTCGCCGGCCGGATTGCCATTATCACCGGCGCCGCCCAGGGTTTCGGTTACGAAATCGCCTGCGATCTGGCGGCGCAGGGCGCATGGATCGCGCTTGCGGACATCAACGTGGCAGGTGTCGCGGCCGCGGCCGAGCGGATCAACGCGACCCAGGGGGCGCCGGTTGCGATCGGGGTCGGCCTGAACGTGACGGATGCCGCCTCGGTGCAGGCCGCGGTTGCCTCGGTCGTCGCCGCATTCGGCGGCGTGGACCTGTTCATATCAAACGCGGGCGTACTGAAGGCGGGAAGCGTCAAGACGCAGCCGCCCGCCGATTTCGACTTCGTCACGAACGTGAACTATAAGGGCTACTTCCTGTGCGTGCAGGCCGTGGCGCCGGTCATGACGCTGCAGCACCTGGCCTGTCCGCAGGCCTGGTTCGACATCGTGCAGATCAACAGCAAGTCCGGACTGGAGGGCTCCAACAAGAACGGCGCCTATGCCGGCAGCAAATTCGGCGGCATCGGCCTGACCCAGAGCTTCGCGCTGGAACTGGTCGCAGACGGCATCAAGGTCAACGCCGTCTGTCCCGGCAATTTCCTGGACGGCCCGCTCTGGTCGGACCCGAAGAATGGCCTGTTCGTGCAGTACCTGAACACGGGCAAGGTGCCCGGCGCAAAGACCGTGGCGGATGTGCGCCGGTTCTACGAGTCCCGTGTGCCGATGGGGCGCGGTTGTACGACCTCGGACGTAATGAAGGCGGTCTACTACCTGGTCGATCAACTGTACGAGACCGGACAAGCCATGCCTGTTACGGGCGGACAGATCATGTTGAGCTGATGTAACGGCTCAGGTACCAGGGCTCAGGATTCGGGGTTCAGGATGCAAGTCATTGGACATGAGGGCGTTGCTCTTCCTGGTCTGGGAACCAAGCGTTCAGGAACATGGGGTTCAGTCCCAGAGCTTCAGTCTCGGGGCAGAACCGCAGAATATCGAGCAACGAATGTCCAATGTCGAAGTGCCCTTCGGCACGGCATCCGCGGCCCCTTCGACATTCTGCGGTTGGTTGTTGGATATTCTGCGGTTTTCCCTGAACGATCAAACTGGCTGCAGGCCAGCGGCGGGACTGAACCCCGAAACCACTGAACCCTTCCCTCCTGAGTAGTTGCGAGCCAATTATGAAAAACCTGCTCTATGCGGCTGTCGTATTCCTGTCCCTCTCAAGCCCGTCCCCGGTCCATGCGGTGGATGCGGCCGCAGATATCCCGGCCGAAACGGTCAAGAAATGGTTCGGCATGGGGACGACCCTGAAGCCGCTTGGGACTAACGACAGCGGGCGGGTCGTGCAACAGGTCCTTAGCATGGACGGCCGCGTACGCGGATGGGCCTTCCGCACGGACCAGGTGGCGCCGGTGGTCAAGGGCATGCGCGGCGAGATCGGCGTGCTGGTGGGCGTGGGCGTCGACGGCCGTATCCGTGCCGTGGACGTTCTTTCACAGCGCGAGGACCATCGCTGGTTCATCAAGCTGCAGGGGCCCTTCTACAAGCAGTTCGAGAAACTGCCGGCCGATGGCAGCGGCAAACCCGTCGACACGGTCACTGGCGCAACGGTGTCATCGCTGGCGATCGTCAAAGACGTCATGTCTGCCTGCCAGACGGTGCTCGCACTGCCGGCCGTCAAGTCGGCGCTTGTCTCCGGCACACACGCGCCATAGGCGTGGCGCCACGCGCGCCGGCTATCGGCTCTCGTCCGTCTGAAACGTGGCCACGGACACGTGGCTTATGCCGGTCCGCTCACACAGGTTCAGCGCCTTGACGAACTCAGCGTGGCGCGCACGCCGATCGCACCGCAGAACGGCCGCCACGCTCGGGTTGCGCGAGTGGGCGTCGCGCAGATGGGCCTCAAGCTGATCCAGCGTGTACAGACGCTGGTTGACGATCATGGCGCCGGCCTCGGTGATGTTGACCGTCACCAGTTCCGGCGTTTGAGCGCGTTCCTGACCTTCGGTGGCAGCGGCCAGGCGGATGGTGATGTCCTTCTCGGCCTCGTAGAACGTCGTGGCCACAAGGAAGAAAATCAGCAGCAGGAAGACAATGTCGATGAGCGGGGCAATCCGCACGCCCTGACTGTCATCCTCTGTGCAGAGCGCCTTCATACCGGCTGCCGCTCCGGCCGCACGCGGCGCAGCGCCACGACGATCTCCAGGCAGGCGTCCTCCATCTCGCGCACGAGGTTGTCGGCGCGGCTGCGGAAAATGTGGTAGGCAATGATGGCCGGCACGGCTACCAGCAGGCCGAAGGCGGTGGTGAGGAGCGCCTCGCTGATCCCTCCCGCGAGCAGCCCGGTACGGCCGAGGGCATTGGACTTCGCCACAACGTCAAACGCCTTGATCATCCCGGTCACGGTCCCCATCAGGCCGAGCAACGGCGCAATATCGGCGATCACCGACAGTGCCTTGCCGTTGTTGCGCAGGTCGTGCAGGACGCGTGCGCCGGCATCCTCCAGACCGGCCTCCATCTCGAAGCCATCGGCGGATGCGCGCAGCAGACAGCCGTGCAGCAACCGCGCGAAGGGAGAGCCGTCGGCGGCACAACGCAGCAAGGCGCTGTCAACATCCAGGCGCCCCTCGTTGGCCAGACGCTGCATGTCGGCACGCAGCTCAGCCGGGAACACCTGCTTCCGCCGCAGCGCAACCAGGCGCTCGAACACGAACGCCACCATGACAATCGAACACAGCAGGATGGGCCACATGAGCGGCCCGCCGCGCGTGAAGAGTTCCTCCAGGCTGCGGCCGGCCGCGATGCTGCCGCTGTCTGCGGCGACTGGCGTGCCGGTCTGCGCCAGGCCGAACCCGGCCAGCGAACAGGCCGCCACGACAAGCCATACGATGCGTATCTGAACCATGAACGCCTCTCCTTGACAGGCGGCCGGACCGCCAGACCGCCCAACTGTTTTCACCGTTTCGGGTAGCGCTGCTCGCGTTCGGCCCGGTACTGGGTCGCCTTCGCCGCATCGCCCGCCTGCTCCCACGTCTTGGCGAGCATGTCCAGCGCTTCAGGCTTGAGTTCCTCGTAGCCATACAGGATGTCGACCTTGAGGAAAGCCTTGGCCGCGTCCTCCCACATGCGCATGGCAAAGAAGGCGTGCCCCTGCCCCAGCACGGCCTGTGCGGCGTCGAGCGTATCGGTCGCCTTGATCACGGCCGCATAGGCCTCGACCGCATCCTGGTTCGCGCCCAGGGCGCGCAGGCAGTGCCCTCGACCCAGTTGGGCCTGGATGCGCACGTCGCCCTGCGGCCACTGCTTCAGCACGCTGTCATAGCCATCGAGGGCCTCCTTGTGGCGACCCGCAGCACGCAGGCTCTCGGCGCGGCCGAAGGCGGCACGCTCGGAAAACGCGCCGGCGCCCACGGCCGTGAACACATCGACCGCCTCGGCCGCACGCCCGAGCGCCTGCAGCAGGCGTCCATGACGGTAACGCGCCTCGTCCGCCAACTCGCTCTTGGGATACTCCTGTGCAAGCCGCTGGAAAGCCGCCAGCGCCTGATCGGGTTGCCCCGCCTTCTCACGCGCCCAGCCGAGTTTGTAGAGCACCTTGTCGGCGAACGGCACACCTGCGGCGATTGCACCCTCATAGGCCGCTGCTGCCGCTGGAAACGCCTGCCGGTCATAGGCGACCTCACCCACACGGAAACGCGCATCCGGCGCGAGTTCGTCCTTTGGAAACCGCGTAACCAGCTCCTCGTAACGCTGACACGCGGCGTCCGACTTCTTCTGCTCCTGAAGCACCCAGGCCAGGTCATAGAGCGCGGCCGGCACGAAGGCGCTCTGGGCACGCGCGGCGAGAAACGCGACGTAGGCCGGTTCCGCCGCGGCCGCACCCTGACTACGCCAGAGACAGACGGCACGCCGGTAGTCCGCTTCGTCGGCGTGCGACTGACCCGCCGTCCGTTTCAGCAGGTCATCGTACAGTGGCAACGCCTCAGCCGGCCGGCCTGCGTCCTCCAGGGATCGCGCCGCCCAGAACGCCGCTTCCGCCGCCTCGGCAGAGACGCCGGCAGCCAGACGCTGGAAGCCGGCCGCCGCCTCGGCATGGCGCCCGAGTTTGCGCTGCGCCCAGGCACTGCCGGTGGCTGCCGCGGTGGCAGCCACGGGGTCGTCTGCGCCGACGTGAGCGTACGCATCGAGCGCCTCGGCGGGCCGGTTGAGCTCAAGCAGCGCTTCCCCCTTGTAGAGCCAGGCGTACGCCAGGCGTGGACCGGCTGCAGGGGCAGGATGCGCGGCGATGAACGCCTCAGCACCCCGCAAGGCCGCATCGAAGCGTTTGGCGCGCTGGTCAAGCCGCACGAGTTCGAGCGCCGCGCGCTGCGAGGGCACATTCGTTCCGCCTCCCAGCCGTACGGCCTCACCGAACGCACGCGCCGCTGCGTCGGCATCCCCCGCGGCATCAGCCGCACGTCCATCCAGGAAGGCCGCCTCAGGCGCCAGTGGACTGGCGGGAAACGTGGTCACCAGCGCGCCGAAGGCGGCGCGCGCGCGCGCCATATCCTTGAGGTTCGATGCGGCCCAGCCGGACTTGAAGAGCGCATCGTCGGCGAACTCGTTCCGCGGCGAAGCCTTGAGGAATGCGTCGAAGGCCGGCAACGCCTCGGCATACCGGCCCAGCCGATAGCGGTATTCGCCAACCAGGAAGCGCATGACGGCCAGTTGGCCATGCTGCGGGAAGGCATCGACGAAAGCCACGGCGGCCGCCTCAGCCCCCGCCACATCGCCGGCCTTCTCGAGCGCCAGCACGCGCGCAGCGGCGGCATCGCCGGCCAGCGGGCTGGCGGCGTGCTCCTTGAGGATTTCGGCGTAGATTGCCGCGGCGGCCGCAAACTCGCGACGCGCCGTGCGCGCTTCGGCCTGCAACATGAGCGCGTCCACGAGCAGGTCGGCAGGCGGTCCGGCCTTGCGAAGCTCGTCGATCACGGCGATGGCCTCGTCGGGTTTGCCTTGCCGGAACTGCGCGACCGCCTGCCAGTAGGCGGCTGGTTTGGCCAGTTCGTGGCCGGGCCAGTCGCTGCGTACACGCACCAGCACCTCGGTAGCGACACCGAACTGGCCGGCGGCGATGGCGTCGTTGCCCGCGTTGAACAGGCAGACCGCCGCGCGCGGCTCCTTGCCCAGCGCCTGCGCAGCCGCGCGAAAGGCGGCGATGGCCTCACCCAGCTGACGCTGTTCATGGAGACACCACGCGCGGCCCACGAGCGCATCAGCGGAAAGCGCCGCCTTATCCGCCTTCACGGCTTCATAGGCGCCCAGAGCCTCGTCGAAACGCTTCAGCTTGAACAGACTGTCCGCGCGTTTCAGCCGGCATTCGGGGGCAAGTTCGTGGCCGGCAAAACGCTGACCGAACGCATCGAAACTCTTCACCGCGGCGGCGAAATCCCCGGCCATGAACTCGGACCAACCACGCGAGTAGAGCGCCTGAGCGGCGTACTTGCCGTCGGGATGCCGGGTGAGCACACCGGCATACGCCGCAGCCGCAGCCGGCCAGTCACCCGCCTGGTAGAGGGCCTCGGCCTGGCCGAACGACGCCGGCTCAGCCAGCGGGCCTGCGGGTTCGCCGGCCAGCGCGGCGGCGAAATGGGTGGCGGCGACACGCGGCTCGGTAACAGCCAGAAGCTGCCCAAGCAGATAGTGTGCCGCCGTGAGCTTCCCGGACTTGGGCCAGTCACGAATCAACCGTTCAAGCGCCTGTCGCGCGCCAGCCGCGTCGCCCGTCTTCTGCAGCGCTTCGCCCAATCGGTAGAGGGCGACATCGGCCTGCGCAAACTGGGGCGACCTGGCGAGCAGTTTCTGGAACTCGTCGGCGGCCAACCGGGGTTCATTACGGATCAGCAGTCCCGTGGCGAAATTGAACTGATCCTCGACTTCATCGGCCCGCAGCCACGCGGCCCCGGCAAAGCACAGCCCGACAAACAGACACCGCATCGCACGCATGCATACCTCCGATGGAACACGCGGGATTATACCCTAATCGCGCACCATATGGTCGAGAAACCGCAGCCATGGCCGCCTCTTGATCGATATCGGTATCGGGGTCGGTATCGGGGCCGGTATCGACGAAAAGTCGAGTAATTCGGCCCCGATGCCGACCGCGACTCCGAGGTGAACTTTCGGCCATAATGTAAATGGGTGTGTCCGCACCCCTGTTCTGCGAGCGTTGGGCGCGACACCTGCCACGGCGGCGCGCCCGGGGATCGCGCCGATTGGGTTGCGGGGGGAGTTCGTCCCGCGGTTCCCCTGCGCCAAGTGACCGCCAAACCACAGATTGACGAATGTCGAACCGCGGAACACCGAAGTGCCTCCGGTCGATGCCGGCAACCACGGGGGCAATGCAGGAGACTCGCATGCCTAGAGGGTCTAGGCATCATGGCCGGACGAAAAATTCCGGGGTTTCCGCGCGGGGCGGGTATACGGCCGGAAGTCAAGCGGCGCACGGTGCCCCAATGCGGGCTGCTGCCCGCAACCCAACCGTCGTCGGGGGTCGGTCTAGCCGCGCGAGTCGGGCGCGACACCTGCCACGGCGGCGCGCTCGGGGAGCGCGCCCTACCCGAATCGAGCGAATCGCGCGTGCGGGCCGCATCCGTCACGTTGGCGGCACGCCCGTAGGCCCCGGCGCGGGCCGTCACTCGAACCGCCTGTGTCCACCGATCCCATCCGCGCCGGTGGCTGGGCGGCGCGGAACGGGCGAGCCCATAGCCATTGACAAATCCGCGCTGTTGACCACATGCTGTGCGCCTACCGATGGACCCGTCCGACCTATTCACGGCTGCAGAACCCAACGCGCCCGGCGCCACACAAGCAGCGCCCACGCCCCTGGCGGCGCGCATGCGCCCCGAGACGCTGGATGATATCGTCGGACAGGAACACATCCTCGGTCCGGGCAAACTGCTGCGACGGGTCATCGAGGCCGACCGGCTCACCAACCTGATCTTCTACGGGCCGCCGGGGTGCGGCAAGACTTCGCTGGCTGAGGTCATCGCCCAGACGACGCAGCGGCGCTTCGAACGTACCAGCGGTGTCGTCTCGAACGTCGCCGTCTTGCGCGCCATCTGCGACGGCGCGCGACGGCTGCGTCACACGCAGGCGACTATCCTCTTTGTGGACGAAATCCACCGTTTCAACAAGGCCCAGCAGGATGTGCTGCTGCCGTTCGTTGAGGACGGTACGGTCACGCTGATCGGTGCCACCACCCACAATCCGCAAGTGTTCATCAACAGCCCGTTGACCTCGCGATCACTCGTCTTCGAACTGCGGCCGCTGAGCGAAACGGCGGTCGCTCGTGTGCTGCATCAGGCGCTGACCGACAGGCGGCGCGGTCTGGGCGACATCCAGACGGACGTTGATCCGGAGGCCATCGCATTCCTGGCCGGCATCTGCGAAGGCGATGGCCGGCGGGCGCTGACGGCACTCGACGTGGCCGTGCGCAGCACGCCGCCGGAAACGGGTGGCCGTGTGCGGGTGACGCGACAGATCATGGAAGACTGCGTCCAGCGCCGCATGGTCGTCTACGACCGCGACGAGGACGGACACTACGACACCATCTCGGCCTTCATCAAGAGCGTGCGCGGCTCGGATCCGGACGCCGCGATCTACTGGCTGGCCAAGATGCTCGAAGCCGGCGAGGACCCGCGTTTCATCGCCAGGCGCCTGATGATCCTGGCCGGCGAGGACATCGGCAATGCCGATCCGCGCGGGCTCACGCTGACCGTGGCGGCCACGCAGGCCGTGGAGTATGTCGGCATGCCGGAGGCACGCATCATCCTGGCACAGGCCACGACCTACCTGGCCACGGCACCCAAAAGCAACGCGTCCTGTGTTGCCATCGATGCGGCGATCGCGGACGTGCGCTCGGGGCGCGTGCTGGCTGTTCCCGAGCACCTCAAGAACGTGCATGTCGTCGCCGTCGGACGCGAACACACCGACGAGACGTACCGCTATCCGCACGACTTCGCCGGACACGTCGTGGCGCAGGACTACCTGCCGACAGCCAAGAGCTACTACCACCCGACCGACCAAGGTTACGAAGACACACTGCGCAGGCGGCTGCAACGCCTGTCCGCACAACGGAACCCCACCCATGACGAAGGATGAGATCCGCGACCAGATGCGCACGCGACGCAGCCAGGTATCGGATGATGAGTTGCTTGAGGCCGGCCGCGACATCGCCGAACGCTTGCGCGAAATGGATTGTTTCCAGCGGTCGTGGCGCTTCTGCTGTTACCTCGGCGTCGGCGACGAAATCCCGACGCGCTATATCATCCGTACCTGTTTCGAATCGGGACGCGAGGTCTGTGTGCCGGCCTGGGACTCTCTGAACAGCCGCTACGGTCTGTTCGCCTTCGATGAGGGCATGCGGCTCGTGAAGGGGCGCAAGGGCATCCGCGAACCGGAAGTCAAGGTCCCCGTGCAACCGTGGGACGTCGATGTTTTCGTGTTGCCCGGGCTCGCATTCGACCTCCGCGGGGGCCGACTCGGGTACGGCGGAGGCCACTTTGATCGTATCCTGGCCAAAGCTCACAGCGCCTGCAACAAGGTGGCCGTCGCCTTCGACTGGCAGGTGCAGGAGACGGACCTGCCGCTGACGGAGCACGACATCCGCACGGACTGGATCCTGACGAGCACGCGGATGATCGACTGCCGCGCCAAGCACACCGCCCCACGGTCGGACGGTCAGACGGTCGGACGATCAGACAGCCAGACGGTCTAGCCCGAAGCTCCCCGAACGGGACATCCACTCCCCATCCGCGCGCGCGCCGGGTCACGCGCCTCAGAGCGGCGCCAGGTCGCCGCAGTCCAAACCAGAAAGCAAGAAGCGCGGCGTTGCGCGCCGCGCTTCAGTTTCATCCCACTGTTTACTCTTCACTCTTCACCGTTCACTGTTCACTCTTCACTGTTCACTCTTCACTCTTCACGGTTCACTCTTCACGGTTCCCGTCGCACCAGCGGGTACCACTCCTGCACAAAGGACTGGAGCTGCCTGACGCGCTCATCCGAGTCAAACGGCGCATCTCCCGCGATCGACACATACGACCAGCGCACGGCGCGGTTATGAAACGCTCGTTCCCACGTTGTCCAGAACATGCGCTCGAGGTGCCAGGCGGTTTCGTGCGCGCTGCCGATGAACCAGTAGACGACCTCCTGTCGCACCGTGCGCCCATCCGGTAACGGCCGGGCGATCAGAATGCGCTTCATGGTCAGCGGGGTGCGACCGGCCAGCGACACATCCAGTGTGGTGACCCGCTCGATGCGGAATCCCTGTGCCGGCAGGCAGTTCTCGGGCTTGTGAATGCTGTCGCGCGACGCGCCGCTGATGACCAGACTGACCGTGAGCCGCCCGCCATCGGGACTGAGATAGTCCCGCTTCAGGACGGCGGTATCACCGGGAAGCAGATCCTTCTCGCCCAGCGAAACGGCATACAGGGGGCCGCCGCAAGCCGGACACGCGAAGACCGGTGCCAACCGCATAAGCGCCGCGATGGACGGTGGTTCACCGGCTGTCGTTGCCGGCAACGCCTTCTCGGATGCAGCGCGCACCCCGTTCGTTGCGATGCGGTAACCAGCAAGTTCGCCCTCATGAAAGGATCGCAGGCATTGCCCCTCGTGGCAATACCACGGCTGATCGCCGCGCCACGCGCCGACCTGGTCGGGAAGAGTTGTGGCGATGAAATCAACCGGCTGTAGCACGGGAAGCGGCTGGAAGCGCGCCAACACGCCCGCGCCCAGCACGAGCATGGGCACACAGGCGATGAGCGCCCAGTGGCTGCCGCCACTGGCGCTCGACACGCCTGCTGACGGCGATGGAGGCGAAGGCTCCGGCTGCGGCTTCCCGATCCGCGCAATCAGCGCACCCGCCTCAAGCATGAGCAGGATCGCAACGACAAAGACAACATAGCCTGAATAGTCATGGTAGAAGCCGGTGCCCGCCTCCTGCCCAAAGAAGTTCGCGACCACGGCGATGGAGACGACGCGAACGACGTTGCCCAGAACGGCCAACGGCACCGCGCAGGCGAAGAGCAGCCACTGTCTCAGGGGCGTCTTCTGGGTGAAGAACGCGTAGGCTGCCGTGAGGGCCGTCAGGGCGAAGATCGAACGCAACCCGCTGCAGGGGTCAGCAATGTCGAGGTTAAACCCCTTGCCCGCCAGGGAGTGCAATCCGGTTCCGACACGATAGACGTCGATGCCAACGCCGCTGAGGAGTCCACTGGAGATGATCGCCGCGAGCAGCCGCAACCGGACCGTGAAGAACGTGACGACGGTTCCCAGCGGCATGGTAAGCAGCAGGAAGACCGCCGGGAACACCAGCAGTCGCGCCACCGCCCGTCCCCACAGCGCATACGGCACGGCCCACAGCAACCAAATGAGCGCCAGCAGATGAACACGCGCCTGCTCGGCCTTCAACCCCAGCCAGACAAGCAAGACGCCCAGAACGACCGCGAGGAAACCCCGCCAATCGGGAGCACCAGCACACGCGGCCAGTTCCTTGCGCCTCGTCCAGATGACATAGCCGCTTACCAGCGGAATCAGCCAGCCGTGCTGCATGTCCTCCGCAGCGTTCCAAGTGCCTGTCAGCCAACGCAACAGACTGCCGGGCGTGCCGTTGAGTTTGTCGGCCGAGACCAATGGCAGCACCGCAAACAGCCAGATGGCAGCCACAGTCGTGGCGGCCAATGCGAGCCAGCGGTAGGGGTCAGCGAAAGCGTTTTTGTGGGATGATCTCATGATAGTCACTGGAAACTTGAAACTTGAAACTTGAAACTCGGCCATGCATGGAGGCGACCGCAGCAATCTCATTCGCTCAGACGAACATGCAGGCGGGCCAGTCGCCCAGTTTCGAGTCTCCAGTTTCGAGTTTCACGTCACTTCAGCAGCGACTCCGGGATGGCTCTGCCGATGGCGGCGCGAATCTCGTCACTGCCGGCCTCACGCTTGCACAACCCGCGGAACGCGGCCAGCATGGCCGCCACATCGCTCGCGGCAAGCGAGGGAATCTTGCCGATCAGCACGCGCGGGTGTTTGGTCTTGAGCGCGCGGTCCTCGCTGATGCCCAACTCTTCAAAGAGCTTCTCGCCCGGCCGAATACCAGTAAATGCAATCTGTATGTCTTCGTAAGGCCTGAACCCGGACAGCCGGATCATGTCCTCGGCCAGGTCCACAATCTTCACCGGGTCACCCATATCGAGGACGAATATCTCTCCCCCGCCCGCCATCGCAGCCGCCTGCAGGACCAACCCGACCGCCTCGGGGATGGTCATGAAGTAGCGCACCATGTCCGGGTGCGTCACGGTGACCGGCCCGCCCTTGCGGATCTGCTCACGGAAGAGCGGCACAACCGATCCCGCTGAACCCAGCACGTTGCCGAAACGGACGGCGACGAAGCGCGTCTTGCCCAGACGGTTCAGATCCTGCAGGGCCAGTTCGGCCAGACGCTTCGACGCACCCATCACGGAAGTCGGGTTCACAGCCTTGTCGGTCGATATCTGGACGAGGCACTCCACGCCCGCATCGACCGCCAGTTCGCCCAATCGCCGCGTGGCCAATGTGTTGTTCTTGATCGCCTCGCAGGGGTTCATCTCCATCATGGGCACATGCTTGTGCGCGGCGGCATGGATCACCACGTGGGGCCGGTATTGCGCGAAGATCTGCGTCACGCGAAGTTCGTCGGCGATGTCCGCCACCAGCGCCTCGAGGTCGATGTCGCCGCGTTGCGTCCGTATTTCGCGGTGGATTTCGTAGATCGCGTTCTCCGCGCGCTCCACCAGCAGGAGGCGCGACGGACCCAGACGCGCCACCTGACGCGCGAGTTCGGAACCGATCGACCCGCCGGCCCCCGTGATCATCACGCACTTGCCGCTGACAAAACGTGCCATTTCGGGTTCATCGAGCGCCACCGCTTCGCGTCCCAGCAGATCCTCAATATCGACATCCCGGATCCGGTTCGTGTTGACCCTGCCCGCCACAATCTCGAAGTAGCCCGGGATGATCCGTACCGCGATCTGGCTCGCCTCGCACATGCGCGTGACCTTGTGAATCACCTCACGTGACACGCTGACCATGGTCACAATCACCTGGTCGACGGCCAACTCGCGCACCAACTCAGGCAACTGGGGAAGCCCCCCGACCACCGGCACGCCTTGGATAACGGCGTTGCGTTTCTCGGGATCATCGTCCAGGAAACCCACGATCTGCAGATTGCCGCCGTGCAGATGCAGGTCCTTTGCAACCGCCACGCCCGACGACCCGGCCCCCACGAGCAGCACACGCTGAGCGGCACCCGCCTGGTCATCCCCTCTGCCCGGCGCGCCGTGCGCCAGGCTGGCTTCCTGCTCCTTGAGCGCCCGGCGCGCCAGTCGGACGCCGCAAATCGCGGCAAAGCAAAAACCCGCGTTAAGAACGATCACGCTGCCGGCAAGGTGCGGAAAGATGGTGCCGACGGGCACGAACAGGCGTATGGCCATAAAGACAACGGCAGGGCCGGCACTCGCATAGAACAAGCGCGGCAGGTCACCGATGCTGATAAACCGCCAGATCAACCGGTAGCAACCAAACAGATGCATGCTCGCGATCTGGCAACCGAATACGAGGACGAGCAAGTTCCATTTGAGGCCGGGCGCGACCTCGGTCAACCGGAAATCGAAACGCAACGCCCAAGCCAACAGGTAGGCAAACGCCATAGCCAACAGGTCGATGGTCACCTGCGCACCCCGGGAAAGCAGCGCCCTCTTCCGCACCGACATACCCAGAAAATGGATCATGCACGCTCCACGTGTTAGGGCTTCTGTCCGACAAACCGGGCGCTATCGCGCACAACGCCGCAGGATCTGCGTCACCCGGTCGATATCATCAGCCTGCAGGGCCGCACCGGAAGGCAAACACAACCCCTGCCTGAAGAGGCGTTCGCTGACCGCTCCACCAACCGTACGGCAGCCCTTGAAAACAGGCTGCAGATGCATGGGTTTCCAGACCGGTCGCGACTCAATGTTCTCGGCTTCCAGCGCCAGGCGGATCTGCTCCGGTGAGGTACCGAAGACAGGGGCGTCGATTTGGACCACCGTCAGCCAACGCGAACTGCGGCCGAAGGGAGCCTCGGGCATGAAGGTCAAGCCGGCCAGACCTTCCAGGCGCTGGCGATACTGCTCAAACACCCAGCGGCGCCTCGCGACATGTGCGTCGAGCGAACGCAGCTGGCCTCTGCCGATCGCCGCGAGAATGTTGCTGAGACGGTAGTTGTACCCCATCTCGGAATGCTCATAGTGCGGTGCCGGGTCGCGCGCCTGCGAAGCCAGGAATCGCGCGTGCTCGATCAACTGCTGGTTGTTGGCCGCCAGCATGCCGCCGCCTGCTGTGGTCAGCACCTTGTTTCCATTGAAGGAGTAGATGGCGACATCGGCCCCGCTCCCGGCGGGCCGGCCCTTGTAGGTCGCACCGACGGCTTCGGCCGCATCCTCCACCAACGGCACGCCATAGTGCGCGCACACGGCCTTCAGTGCATCCTGATCGCAGCTTTGCCCATAGGCATCCGTGGGCACGACCGCCTTGGGCAGACGGCCGCGCCTGGCGCACGCCGCCAACTCCTCGGCAAGCAGCACGGGGTCCATATTCCAGGAAACATCATCGGAGTCGATGAAAATGGGACGTGCGCCGAGATACACAACCGGCATGGCGCCGCCAACGAAGGTCAACGACGACACCAGTACCTCGTCGCCCGCGCCCACCCCGACCTCCCGCAAGGCGAGATGCATGGCGGCCGTGCCGCTGGACACCGCCAGGGCGTGCGTGAACCCAACCTGCGCGGCGAACTCGCACTCAAAAGCATCAACCATCGGCCCCGTCGGCGCAACATAGTTACTCTCCAACGCCTCCTGGATAAGGGCCGCCTCGCTGCCATCCAGGTGCGGCGGAGACAAGAAGATCCGTGGTGCTGCCATAGCGTTTGCGTGCTTTCGTGTGTAACTGCTCAGGATGCGGGGCCAGGGCTCACGGGACAGCGGGGCCTTTCCCGCCGCCCAGTCAGAATACAGAATGCATACCCGTGCGTGCAATCAGCGAAATCGGCATCTACCAGATCACGCGGACGCCGGGATAGTTCGGGCCACATAATCAGAAGGATCATCGGAGCCCCTCCGGCCAATCCTCCTGCGACAGGGGCGCGGTCGGATCGCCGGTAGATGTGGTACCTTCAGTCGTTTTCATGGCAAAATTGTCGCAGCACATGGAAGTCTGGTCAAGTCAGACCAGAACAACACCCGTTCTCCACGACTCCATTTTCCATCTGCGCGCGTGCCGGGTCACGCGCCTCAGAGCGGCGGACCCGAGGGCCGAGGTCGGAGGTCCGAGGTCGGATGTCGGATGTCGGATGTCGGTGTCCCGTCTGGTCTGCGGTAACCTGGCGCCACTCTCACAGGGCGGGACGTGAGTCCCGTTGGGACGGGACAACGTCCCTCACGGGATGGCCCGCCCATTTCGGCCGAATGTTCGATGTTCGATGTTGACTGTTCGATGTTCGCATCTCAAGCCACGTGCGCGCGTGCCGGGTCACGCGCCTCAGAAACCCCATCAGCTCATCCGTTCAAGAAACCCTTCCGGGTCTTGCTCAAACTGCGCATACGTGTCCGGGGTGACAAACACCGGGATCGCGTAAGGGAACTGTTTCACAAAAGCGGAGAGTCCGCCGGACTTCCTCTTACGACCGGCTTTCACCTCGATAGCAAAGGTCTTGTCCGCCTCGTAGACAAAATCAACCTCGTCGCTCTTCTCTCTCCAGTAATGGAGTCGTCCCGGTAGTTTAGCCAGTTGCGCACCGACCATCGTTTCAAACAGTCGCCCCCTGTTCTCCGGCTCATTCCAAGCCATCAGGGGGCCGACATAACTACACAGCGCCGGACAAAGCGGCAGGATCTTGGGACTCGACCCCTTCTTCACATGCTCTTTTCTGCTGTATTTTTCCAGCCCCTTGTACAGAAACGCGCATTCGAGAAGAAAGAGATAGTTCTTTATCAGATCGATATTCCCCTTGTCCTGCAACTGGCCCAATAACTTGTTGTAACTGATCTCCTGGCACGGATAGGCCCTGATGATCTCCACGAACTGCCTGAAAAGAGCGGGTTTGGAAAGAGGGCGCAGCCGAAAAATGTCCCGGTTGATTACATTTTCGAGAATGGCTTCCCGCACATAACTTTGCCACCGCGCCGGGCTCTGAATGAACCGGTAACTTCCAGGATACCCGCCCTGAACAAGATAGCGCTCGAACGACACCCCCATCAGATGCGATTCACTGCAGTTCCAGTGCCTCACAGGAATGATTTCATAACGTCCCGCCAGACTCTCCTGAAGCCCCTGCTGAATCTCGAAGGAACTGGAACCGAGCACGACGACTCTCAACCGATTCTTGTTTTTGTTATCCCACAGCTGTTTAAGCACTTCCTGCCATTTCTCAACCTTCTGAATCTCGTCAATGACCAGAATGGAACGTTCCGGCATAAGAAGCGCCTTCTGCCACTGTCTCAGCAGCCAGTCGGCCTCGGGCGCGATCAATTCGTCCGCGCTGACATACAGGGACGCCGCCCCGATCTCGCGCAGGACCTGTTTGACGCCCGTGGTCTTGCCCACCTGCCTTGGGCCAAGGACCGCCTGAATTAGCCCATCTTTCTCTCCAAGCCGCGCCGCCAACTCCTTTGTAAACGCCCTGACGATCTCTTGCATTTCAGTAGGTTGACCTATAATTTGTGATATGTCAATCTACAATCGGCGCCGAGGTCGGAGGTCGGAGGTCGGAGATCCGAGGTCCGAGGTCGGATCAGATAGTCTACAAACCGAAATCAGTCTGGTCTGCGGTAACCTGGCGCCACTCTCACAGGGCGGGATGTGAGTCCCGTTGGGACGGGACAACGTCCCTCACGGGATGGCCCGACCGTTTCGGCCGAATGTTCGATGTTCGATGTTGACTGTTCGATGTTCGCTACTCGCGTTCTGCCAACACGAACATCGAACAGTCAACATCGAACGCCCAACTTCGAACACAACTCCCTTGCCCGGGTCTCTTGCTCTCCCGTTCGGTGTTCGATGTTCGATGTTGACTGTTCGATGTTCGCATCCCAAGCCACGTGCGCGCGTGCCGGGTCACGCGCCTCAGAGCGGCGCCGGGTCGCCGCAGTCCAGACTGTTCTGCCGTCCGACTGCGTGTTGGATACGGGATCTGCTACCTGACACGCGCCACCGTTGCGCCGTCATCGATGTTCGACAGCCCAAGCGCAGCAGCGCCCAGAACAGACCAGTTGCCCATGCGCCGCGTCGGCAGGAGTACCGCGTTTGACCCCAGAAACGCCCCCTCGCCGATCACGCAGTAACCCGATACGCGGGCGCCGGGACATACCTGGGAGAAATCACCGAGGCGGCTGTCGTGACCCACACTGACATGCTGATTGACCAGCACGAACGTCCCCACGTTGGCGCAGCAGGAGACTACGGTAAGTGGGCCGATGAACGTGCCCTCGCCCACGGCGGCGTCTGGAGCGATGATCGCAGAGGGGTCCGCAACCGAAACCGGCGCCCAGCCGGCCGCCAAGGCCCGCAAGACAAGCCTCTGGCGGTCGCGGTTGCCCCCTACGGCGCAGTGGAACCGCACGCCGGGCCCGAGTCTTCCAGCGGCCTGCTCAATGGAGCCCAACAAAGGCAGGTCACAGAACGTGCCAGCCTGTTTGTCAGCCGCATCGTCGCAGAAGCCGACCACTTCCAGGCCCGCGCGCCGGCAGACCCACAGGACTTCGCGACCAAAGCCGCTGGCGCCTATGAGGATGATCGGTTGGGCGGTTGGACGGTCCGACGGTCGAACCGTCGGACGGTTGGACGGTTGGACGAGACATCTACACGTATCAGTCACAGAACGCCTCGTGCTGTTTGATTACACTCCCCAACATCCGGCCGACACACCGATACGATTCAACAAAGTTCGCGTGCGCTTCCTCGGTCAGGTAACCACAAGCCTTGGCCGTATCCAACCAATGCGTGGTCTCCTGGAGTTCCCCATCGGCATCCGTGCACTTGCTCAGAAAATGGGCAGGATAACGGCGTTTCGCCCATGCTTCAGCAATGTTCGCTCCAATCGACCGCGAACTCCGTCGTATCTGATCGGTCAGTGCATACCGTTCCTCTGCCGGCCAGGCCTTGCTGTCCCGGAAGATATCCTGTTGCGCCTTGAACGCCGCCCCATAGACGTCCAGTTCGCGGTAGCTTTGGACACGCATTGTCATGACGCCGACTCCTCCTCTTCCGGTCAGCCGGTTGGACAACCTACCACCCGCACGAATGAACGTGCCGATTGTACGACGCACTCACCGCTAACCGCCCGACCGTCTCTCCCCACCGTCCGACCGTCCAACCGTCCGGCCGTCCAACCGTCTCTCCCCACCGTCCGACGGCCCAACCGCCCGACCGTCCGACCGCCGCCTCTCCCTGCCCTCCGACGCACCCAGGAACTCCTCCATAGTCGCATGACCCTCACCTGCAATCCCGCGACCGCGCACGAGCTGCCACACGGTCATCAGCAGGATGCGCAGGTCGAGCCACAGGCTCTGATGGTCAACATACCACGTGTCATATTGGAGCCGTTCCTCCCACGGCACCGCATTGCGCCCCTGCGCCTGTGCCCATCCGGTCAGTCCCGGGCGCACTTCATGCCTCCGTGCCTGCCCGGGAATGTAGCGCGGCAGGTACTCCATCAGCAACGGCCGCGGGCCGACCAGTGCCATTTCGCCGCGCAGAACGTTCCAGAGCTGCGGCAGTTCGTCGAGGCTCGTCCGCCGCAACCAGCGGCCGAACGGCGTCAGCCGCTCCGCATCCGACCCGACGCCGACGCGCATCGTACGAAACTTGAGCAACACGAATGGATGGCCGTGCAGTCCCGGTCGCTGCTGACGGAACAGCACCGGCGCGCCCATGCCGATGCGCACGGCCACGGCTGTGAGCGCCACAAGCGGCACCCAGACCGGCGCGGTCAGCAGCACGAGAAATGTGTCTAGAGCGCGTTTCATCTTGGCTACTCAATACGAACGTCGAACATTCAACATCGAACACTCAACTCCGAACACAACACCATTGCCCTGGTCTCTCGCGCTCTCGTTCGATGTTCGATCTTCGCATGCCAAGCCATATGCGCGCGTGCCGGGTCACGCGCCTCAAAGCGGCGCCAGGTCGCCGCACTCCAGACCGACCAATTAACGAATCTTGCGAGCGGCTATCAGAAGAGTTGGCTCAGCAGCGTCCTGGCAGGCACGACAACGGGCTCTTTGTGTTGAAAGCAGTCGACATCCACGTACGGCTCCTCGATCACCACCTGAAACGCATGCTTGGCACCGATCTGTTTCTGCATGAATGCCAGGGATGGCGCAAGACGCGTATCCGCGGTCTTTGCTTCGACCAGAAACCAGGGCTGGCTATCGCGTGTGACGAGGAAATCAACCTCGCGTTTCTGTTTGTCACGAATGTGAAACAGCTCGAACTTCCCGAGGCCCAGATCGGTCCAACCTTCGACTGCCTTCAGGAGGTGGCAAGCGACAAACGTCTCACCCCGTTTGCCGACATCCTGGATCATCGACCAGTCGCGCAGAAACCACTTGGGTTCCTTGCGAATGGCGAGCGCGACATTGCGGTGCCATGGCCGCACGAGAAACCCGACGTGCAGAGCTGCGAGCGCCCCGACCCAGGTTCTTGCTGTATTCTCGCTGACCCGCACCTGCCTGGCCAGCGATGCGTATACCACTTGATCGCTTGATCGTTCATTGAGCACGGTGGCAAGTGTGACCAGTTGGTCGATCTCCTGGATGCGCGTCATCTCACGCACATCCTCACGCAGTAACTGCGATTCTCTCAAGCCCTGCCACCGCCGCGAGAACCGTGTGTCGCGTCGCGAAAACGGCTCGGGGTAGCCGCCATACGTCCACAGGGCCGACCATTCATCTTCGGCCAGCGCACGCGGGATGCCGCACGGATCCCGACGCAGAGCCGGGTGCGCCAGTTCCGCCACGCTGAACGGATGCATGCGGTAAGGGAAGTACCGCCCCATCAAGCTATCGCCACCCCGTTTGAACACATCCAGCCGCGATGAACCCGTCACCACGATCTTCGTCTCTGCCCCGTAGACGTCAAAGAACCCCTTCAGGAATGTCTTCCAACGCGGGTACCGGTGCAGTTCGTCGAAGACCAGAACCGGGATCTCGGGTTGTGCTTTTTGCAGCCCCGCCACGTGCGCGATCTCCGCCGGACCTTTCAGAACCTGGTCGCGCGCATTCTGGTCGTCCCAGTTGATATAGGTGGATGCGAGACCACGGCAAACCGTGGTCTTCCCGACCTGTCGCGGCCCCGACACGAAGGCCATCTGGCGGTTCTCCGCCAGATGCTCGCGTAGCATTTCCGTATAGACCCTCGGATATGTCTTCACATCAACCATTATTCACATGACTGCGGAATGGTAAAGACCATTCCTCTCAACACTGCGGAATGGCAATCACAATCAGCGCGCGATCCGGGTCACGCGCTACAGAGCGCCGCCAGGCCTCTGGCTCTCCCATTGGATGTTCGATGTTGCCTGCCCTGCCAACACGAACATCGAACACTCAACATCCATCCACATCCTTGTCGACCAGAGGGACGCGGCGGATCAGCAGCAGCCACCGAAACGATTCGCGCAACTCCTTCAGACAGATCTTCATCTTGTGAACGAAGTCGGCGGGCGACTCGGCCGACTGAGCTTCGCCATGGTTGGGCAGCGCCGCAGTTCCGGAGCGAATCAACTGCCCTGCCACATGGTTTCCAACTCGTGTATTCGCAAGCTGTTCCGTAAGGCGCAAAACACCGGCCGAGTATTCCAGAAGCCGTTCTTCAAGATCGTATCTCTTTCCGTTGGCGCTTCCGGCTTTCCCGTGGGATTGTTCATTGGTGTTCGCGCACGTTCACACGCCGGAGACCGGTTAAGTGGGTCGATTAAGACAAGCTATAACCAGCGCAAGCCGTTTTGTCTAAAGTTATGGCGCTTCCGGGTTTAGCGTGGGATGTTTCATTGAGCGGGATAGAGGTCGAGTCC
>CAYQJG010000034.1:0-41138 GCA_964417715.1 uncultured Lentisphaerales bacterium
GTACGTCGACCTGAGCAAGGTCATCGACCCCGATACCGATACCGACCCCGACCCCGAGAACCAAGCCGGCGTGAGACTGGCCGACGGCGCTCCCGCGTTTCGGCCCGCGCGCCGAAGGTGGAGGGCAATGAAACGGGGATGCGCCGAAAGCAACGTTGACCAAAGGCAAAGATGTTCAGGGGTGCTGCACTGTGGTATCTTCCCCGCCCCCATTTTCTGCCGCCATCGGCCAGGTCGCGCCATTCCCGCGTGAGCCGGCCCCGGGGCCCCGGAGAGAGTCTGTGATTGCCACATCGATGCTGACCATGAGATACGGCGCGGATATCCTGTTCGAGGATGTCAGCGTCAAGTTCACGCCGGGCAACTGCTACGGCCTGGTCGGGGCCAACGGGTCCGGCAAGTCGACTTTCGTGAAGATCCTGGCCGGCATCGAGTCGGCCACGCGGGGAGAGATTTCGATCGGTCGGGACTGCAGCCTCGGCTATCTGCGTCAGGATCACGCCGAATTCGACGACACCCCCATCCTGGACACCGTCTACATGGGGAACACGAAGCTCTGGAAACTCCACGAGGAACGGGAAACGTTCTTCGCCCAGGACGACCTCTCCGACGCCGAACACGCGCGCAGCGGCGAGATCGAGCACGAGTTCGGGGAGGCCGGCGGCTACACCATGGAGGCCGATGCCGCGAAGCTGCTGGCCGGTCTTGGTTTCGCCGAGGACGTCTTCACGAAGAAGATGCGGACCCTGCAGGGCGGCTTCAAACTGCGTGTCCTGTTGGCGCAGGTCCTGTTCGCCAAGCCCGATGTCCTCCTGCTGGATGAGCCCACCAACCATCTCGACCTCGAGTCCATCGAGTGGCTGGTGGACCTGCTGAAGCGCTACGAGGGCACCGTCATCGTCATCTCGCACGACCGTTTCTTCCTCAACCAGGTGTGCACCCACATCGCGGATCTGGACTATCACGAGATCCGGATGTTCACCGGGAACTACGACGACTTTGCGATCGCGAGCCTGGAGCAGCGTGAACTGCGCGAGAAGGCCAATGCCAAGATGGAGAAGCAGATTCACGATCTGAAGACCTTCATCACCCGCTTCAGCGCCAACGCCTCCAAGTCGAAGCAGGCCACATCGCGCAAGAAACTGCTCGGGAAGATCGAGATCAACGAGATGAAGCCCAGTTCGCGGGTCTCGCCCTACATCCGCTTTGCGCCCAAGCGGCGCCTGGGCGACAAGGTGATCGACGTCAGCGGGATCTCAAAGAGCTACGACACCTGCCTGTTCAAGAACTTCTCCTGCAAGATCGGCCCGAGGGAGAAGATCGCCATCATCGGCAGGAACGGTGCCGGCAAGACGACGCTGCTGAAGATCCTGTGCGGCCTTCTGCCGCCGGACTCCGGGTCCGTTGTGCTCGGCGACACCCTCCAGCTCAGCGTCTTTCCCCAGGACCCAGGTGAGGTCCTCGACCCGGACTGTCAGGCGCTCGACTGGCTGGGCAGGTTTGCCGAAGAGGAAGCGCGGACCGAGACCGAACTCCGGTCCTTCATGGGCCGCATGCTCTTCAGCAAGGACGACGTGTTCAAGAAGATCCAGGTCCTCAGCGGCGGCGAGAAGGCCCGGCTGATCCTGGCCAAGATGATGCTTGAGGGCGGCAATGTGACGGTCCTGGACGAGCCGACCAATCACCTGGATCTGGAGTCGATCGAGGCGCTGAACTTCGCCTTGTCGCAGACCGACGGCACCGTCATCTTCGTCTCCCATGACCACCGGCTGATCGGGTCGCTGGCCACCCGGATCTTCGAGATCGTGGATGGCAAGGTCATGGATCGCTCCGGCCCGGCGCTGGCCGATCGTTTCTAACAGTAACCGGAAGCAACCGGCCGTTGAGCGTCTGGCCACCCCATGTAAGACGCCCTGTGTTTTACTGTAAAGCGCAATTCCCTTTGTTTCTGCGTGTCATCCGGTGGATAATACTGCCCAGTGAACGTAATGGAGGCGCTACTATGAAGACATCTTCGACGCGCGGTTCGGCGGCATTCGGCCGAACAGTCTCGATGCTAGTCGGTGTGCTGTTATCTGCCGCGAGTGCCCACGCGGCCGATGGGACATGGACCAACTGGGCGGGCGGCGCGTGGGGCACCGCCAGCAGCTGGCAGGGGCTGACGATCCCGGACGCGGGGACCGCCAACCTGACGGGATCGGGCGGCTCCTACGTGGCGCGCTATGAAGCCATTTCGCCGGCGATCAAGAACCTGAACGTCTGGAACGTCGCGCCGAAGACCACCGAGTTGCGCATCAGTTCGAAACTGACCCATGTGGGCGGATCCGCCTTGCGTATCGGAACAGGTGCGCGCGTCGCGATCACCAACAACGGCGTGTGGACCTACGCAGGGATCAACGACACCACCGACAAGGGCGAGTCGATGTTCTCGATCAAGAACGGCGGCGAGGTGCTCGTCTGTGGCGGGTCCGTCACGTTCACGAACATCCCCAGGAGCTCGACCTCCTGGGGGAACAGCGTCAATGTCGGCTACCAGTCGGCGGGGACGCTGAACGTCGCCTCGGGACGCTTTGACCTGTGGGAGCGGAGCGCTACGCCCAACGTAACGCACACGCTGGTGGTCGGGCGGGACACGGGCGGCGTCGGAACCATGAACCTCAGCGGCGGCACAGTCGTCCTCGGCATCCAGACCGCGTCCGGGGGGGATAATGCCATGATCGTTGGAAGCAACGGCGGCAGAGGAACCCTCACGGTATCGGGCGGAACGCTGCTGAACACGAACACCGTGTGGAATGCGTTCTATGTCGGTTACAACGGCGGACAGGGCACGCTGGTCGTCACAAACAGCGGTGTCGTTACCGCCAACAACGACCGCTTGTACGTCGGTGCCTTCAACCGCGGAAACGGTGTCGCTCGCTTCGCTGGCGGGACCTCCACGTTCAGCTTGGCCTATGTCGGCTACATGAAGGACGCGGCGGGCAGCAGCACAGGGAAGGTGGAGGTGACGGCGGGAACCCTCACCGCGACCGGCGACTTGACAGTCGGCCACGGCGAAAGCGGAACCGACCGGTTTGGCCGGGGACAGCTCGAGATCGGCGGCGGTAGCACCACCTGTGGCATCACCTCCGGCATGGCGGTCGGCTACGGAAAGTCAGGGGGGACTGGCACGGGGTTTCTGACGGTCACCGGCGGGGCGATGCGCGTGAACGCCGGCTACAACTGGGGATCGGGACTGATCGTCGGCCACATCCCCGAGAACGACAACAACGCCGCCACGCGCGCCACGGGCAGCGCCACGATCAGCGGCGGCGCGATCACGAACAACGGCATGGTCATCGTCGGGTTCAACGGCGCGACCGGGACGGTCATGCAAACCGGCGGATCAGTCGTCCTCCTCAACAGCGTGGCCAACTTGACCGCCATCGGTTACGGCAGGGGCGCCAGCAGCTACTTCAAGGGCGGCTACGGCACCTACACGATGCAGGGCGGCACATACCTGACGCGCAACCGGACCTTCGTCGGCGGCGTGCCGACCAGCGTGGTCAGCGATGCCAACAACGCCAGCGTAGGCCTGCTGAAGGTCACCGGCGGAACGTTCACGTGCAGCAACACCCTGTACGTGGCCGCGAACGGGACGGGGACGTTGACGGTCGGCAACGGCGGGCGCGTCGTTTGCGACGACCTGCAGATCGCCAACAGCACGAGCGGCACCATGCGCTTTAAGGTGCTGCGCTCGTGGAGCGGATTGGTCAAGGTGAAGAACACCGTCACCGTCGCCGCCGGGGCCAAGCTGGTGATCGACCTGACCGACTACGTCCCAGCGGCGGTCACTGCGGTGCACCTTCTGCTCGACGCCTCTGCGCGGAGCGGCTCGTTTGCTCCCGGCGACATCACCTGGATCAACCCGTCCGGGCGCCTGGCCGTGTTGGAGCAGTTGTCCGACGGCGACCTGCGCCTGACCGTCCGCGATCCGCGCGGCACAGTGATCCTCATACGGTGACCGAGACAGCGACCGGGAAGCGGAGAAGAACGACCTATGCCCGAACATGCGCCTGTGGCGCTGCGCATGGCGCACATTGACCTATGGAGCCATGTCCTGCGCGTTGACTATCTTGAAACCCTGTTCGGCCGGTTGGCGGCGGCAGGGTACAACGCGGTCTTGCTGGCCTACCGGGACAAGTTCCCCTATACGACCCACCCGGAACTGGCGGCGGCGGACGCCTATACGCCAGCCGACATCGCGCAAATCGATGCGGCGGCCCGTCGGCACGGGCTTCAGCTCGTGCCGCTGGGGCACCAGTTTTCGCACGCCGCCGGCATCTACAAGCAACCACGCTTCGCGCACCTTGTCGGCGATGGCGGTGGACTGGACCTGCTGAATCCGGAGAGCGTCGAGGTCGTTGCCAGCGCGGCGCGCGACATCCTGGCCGCGCACCCCGGCGTCTCGCTGGTGCATTTCGGCGGCGATGAGATGGGTGGCGTCGGCACGCGTCCGGCCATCGGACGGTTCGTGCGGGCACATGGAATCTCCGAGTATTTCGTCCGTTTCGTCAACCAACTGGTGACGGCGCTGCGGACCGACGGCGTGCGCGTCGGCATCTGGTCCGACATGCTCATCCGTTACCCCGAGGCGCTGGCGCAGCTCGACACCGGCACCGTCATCTTCTACTGGGACTACTGGAGCTACGGCGAACGCACGCCCTTCGTCTCGATCGGCGGCGGGCTGCCGGACATGTTCATCCTGGATCGGGGCGCCCTCACGGGGGATCTGCGGAAGCTGTTTCTCGCGCCCTGGCCGAAGCCAGCATCGGACCTCCCTTGGGGACATGTGAAGCAATTCGCCTCGTACTGGCAGATGGACGACGCGGCCACGTCGGTGCGCAGCTTCCCCTACGTCCAATGGTTCCGCGACCATGGGCTGGACGTGGTCGGCGCGTTGACCACCTATCCGGAGAAAAGCTCCTTCCTGCCGGACTTCCTTGGGAAGTTCGACCATGTGCGCGGCTTCGCGCGACGTTTGCACGAACACGGCGGGATGGGATTCCTGGCGTGCCTGTGGGCGATGCACTTCCCGCTCCCCGAAACCGTCTGGCCGAGCTGGCTGGCGGCCACGCTCCTGATGGACGATCCCGAACGCACCGATGCCGAGGTCTGCGCGCTCGCCGCGGCGCGCTTGGGAGGGCACTGGACCCCTGCCACGGTCGAGGCGTACCTGGGGGCGGGAAGCGACTTCGAGGCGGCCGACCTGATGGCGCCGAATTGGAGCATCAAGCTGACGCTCGCCGAGCGGCTCGAGTGGCTGCTCGCGGCGGGGGGCTTGGAGGACGACATGGACCTCTGCCGCAATTCTCGGATGAAGGCCGAAACCCTGCTCCAGGGGCCGTGGAAGGACATTCCTGCCAGCCTGTACGAGCGCTTCGTTCTGGAGGATATGGTCTGGCGTGCGCGCCTGCAGACGGCATGGTACGATGGCGATGCAGACGTGGTTCCCGCGCTCCGGGACGAGGGGCGGGCGTTGGAGCGCCGCTGCCGTGTGTTCCTGGAGTCGATGTACCTGGCGGCGCACGCCGCGGGACAACTCAGTACCCGCTACGCGCCCTGGTTCGCGCTGCTGGACGACATCGCCCAGGGCCGCATACGGAAGACCTGAACGGAATCGAGACCATGCCCAGTAGCCATGACGATCCCTCGATCCGGTTGTTCGACCTGCTGCAGGAGTCCCTGGAGGATGCGCGACGGCTCGTCAGAACGGGCGACACCGTGGGCGCCCTGCGGTGGCTGGACCGTTTCGCGCGGGACCGGTTACGCGCCCAGCCCTTCCCGGAGCCGGCCGACTGGGATGCCGAGAAGCGCCAAGCCGACCTGTTGCTGAATCGCCAGCTCCTGTTGCCGCCCGTCCATCCGGAACCCTTCGCGTTGGCGACGCCCATCGACTGGCGGACGCGCTACGCGGAGGATGAGTGCTGGAACGGACACATGGGGTTCTTCTACGGATTCACGCCGTTGGCCCGCCTGTATGGCCGTACCGGAGACGAGCGCTACGCCGCCGCGTGGTGCGAGTATGTTACGGAGTTTCTGGACGCCGTGTGGTACGGCACCCCCACGCTCGGCTACTTCCCCAGCCGGCCGATGGCGTTGAACGACCGCAAGGCGTGCGACAACGGCGAATGCGACCATGCCTCGCCGGGGCACTGGATTTCGTTGTCCGTGGCATGGCGCGCGGACCAGTGGCTGGAGGGCTGCCGTTGGCTGGCGGACTCGCCGCACCTCTCCGAGGCACTCCTGTGGAGGGTTTTGCGGTCGCTCTACGAAGACCACCTGCTCTGCCTGGTCAACAACCCGCGCGCCAATACGCCCAACCAGTACTTCCATACCAGCACGGCGCTGCTGCGGCTGGCGCAGGCCCTCCCCGAGGCGCGCAACGCGTCGGCTGCGTTCCTCATCGCCCACGCGCGGCTTTGCGACGCCATCGCGACCCAGGTGTATCCCGACGGCACCGACATCGAGCAGTCCCCAAACTACAACCCCAATACGACGAAGCATGTCAAGGCGATCCTCGCGCTGCTCGCCGACGCCCCCGAGAGTCGGAAGGCCGTCTTCCGGGACGCGGCGCGACGGCGCGTGCGCTACATCGCCCAGGTGCTGACCCCCGACTTGGGGATGATCGACCTGGCCAAGGCGCACCACGCCGACAACTGCCGGGCGTTGCTGGCCGACCAAGGGCGTCTCTTCGGTGTGCCTGATGCCGTCTGGCTGGCCACGGAGGGTGCTGAGGGTTCCGCGCCGACGTACCGTTCGGTGGCGATGCCCTACAGCGGGTTCTACGTCCTGCGGTCCGGTTTCGAGCGCACCGCTGTGTACCTGTTTTTCAAGGCCAGCCCCCGTCCCGCCGGAGGGCACATGCACGAGGACAACCTGTCCTTCATCCTGTCCGTCGGCAGCAGGATGCTCTTGGTGGACTCCGGCAACTTCAGTTACACGAACAACTCGCCACTCGATCGCGCGATGAACGCCTACTCCGACCAGACCCTCAGCCACTCGACGGTGACCGTGGACGGGCAGGGACAATCCCGCCGGGTCGCCATGCAGCGCGAGCGGCCCAACCCGTTTGAGATTCCACCGGTCTCCGCGCGGGGGGCGCGCAAACTCGCGAACCGTTGCATGGTGGGTGCGCGCTACGAGTATGTGGAAGGCGACTACGCCGACGGCTACGGCCCCGAGAACACGCTGCGCGTCCGGCATGCGCGGCGTATCCTGTGGGTCAAGGGGCGTGGCTGGCTGGTGATCGACCTGCTCGAGCCGTCGGATGCGCATGAGCACGCCTACACCCAGACGTGGATGCTGGGCCCCGACTTCGCGGGGCATTGCGAGCTGCGCGGCGACACCGTGGCCACGACGGCGGCCGGGACGAACCTCCGGCTGGTGTTCCTCCAGCCTGGAACCTTCGCGGGCGAACTGCTCTGCGGACAGGACGATCCCCCTCGCGGATGGTATACCGTTCACTACGGCCTGCGGGTCCCGAAGCCGGATGTGCACGTGACTTGGCGCGGCACGGGGCGCCAGCTCATCGGCACCTGGGTTCAGACGGATGCCACGCCCGCCGCACGGGTCCGCAGCGCGCAGACCGTTGACGGACGCCTGCGCATCCAAATTGGTTTCGACGACGGCGCCCGGCTTGACGCCGACGTTGGTTGCAGCGTGGCCGCCCTGACCCTCGACGGACTGACGGCGGACGCCGAGTTGGGCGCACTCCTTGCGTGCGCGAACGAGCGCTGTGCGGCCTTGGTTGGCGCGACGCGGCAGGCCTACCTGCCGGACCAGCGCCACGTCGAACTTGCCGGAGATGGGACCGGGTGGCATGCCAGTGTGTGGCCCGCCCTGCCGGAACTGGATGCCGTGAATGACGAGACAACGAAACAGGTCTGACCCCATGCGGAGAGCACCGATGAGGTACTGCGGAATCATTTCCTGCGTGCTGGCGCTGGGGCTTGCGGCCGACGCGCAGGCCCGTGACCTCCATGTGGACGTCAGGAACGCGGCTGCCGCCGACACGAATCCGGGAACGCCGGAGGCCCCCTTGCTGACGATCTCCGCCGCCGCCGCCCTCGCGGAGGCAGGCGACACGGTCCGCGTGCATCCCGGCTTGTACCGCGAGTCGGTCACCCTGACCCGCAGCGGCGCGCCGGGCCGGCCGATCATTTTCCGAAGCGAGGTGCCGCGCGGGGCGGTACTGTGCGGCTCCGACGTCGTGTCCGGCTGGCAGCCCTCCGGGGCCGGCGTGTGGGTGACCGACGCGCCGGGACTGCTGCCCGACAACAAGTACGCCGTGCCGCACGCGGAGAGGGGCGGCGAATGGGTCTTCGTGGATGGATCGCCGCTGCTGTACTCGGAAGTCGGACAACGCCAGATGCCGGGAACCTTCCGGCTCGACCGCGCCGCGAAGAAGCTGTATGTCGCACCCGAGGATGGCGTCCGCCTCGACCAGGTCGCCGTCGAGTATGCCCACCGGGAAGGACTGTTCTGGCCGGACCGGCCCTTGGACGACATCCACATCGTCGGGTTCACGCTGCGGCATGCTGCGGTCTGGTTCCGTGGCAAGCCGGCCGTCCTCCTGACCGGGCGACGTTGGCGTGTCGAGGACAACCACATCGTCTGGTCGACGTACTCGGGCCTCTCCATGAAGTACACCAGCCAGGCGGTGGTGCGTGGCAACCTGGTCGAGTGGTGCGGCGAAGGCGGGTTCGTGGGCGGCTGGAATACCGGGATGCTGATCGAGAGCAACCAAGTGCGGTACTGTAACTGGCGGCGCAACGATCCGTCGTCGATGGGGGTTGGCGGATCGAAGTGGGCCTTTACCTTCGATTCCGTGGTGCGCGGCAACCATTTCTCCTACAACCAAGGCTCCGGAATCTGGTTTGACTGGGGCAACTGCAACAACGTCATCGAGCACAATCTTTCGCACGACAATTCAGCGTGGGGCCTTTTTTCCGAGTGCAACTGGGATGAGACATTCCGCGACAATGTCGTGTACAACTGCCCCTATGGCCTTGTCATTGCCGAATCCCCAGGCAGTGTGGCGCAGCGCAACGTCTGTTTCAACAACGAGATGGGCGTCTTCCTTCGGGGAATCTACAACCGCAGCAACGGCGCGGGGTACACCCCCGAGGGCGAAGCGCACATTCGGACGAACGTGGCGCGGATTCCCGACCTGCCCACAAGCACGGTTGACCGCATTGTTGGGGGTTTCCTGAAATACCACTGGTCCGTCCCGAACTTCATGAGCAACAACAGCGTGGTCTGGGAGAACCTGCTCTTCGACAACGAGACCGCGCTGTGGGAAGGCCGCGACTACGGCGTACCGGGACCCAAGGACCCGTTCATCAACAACCGCTCGGACTACAATCTGTTCTCCGTTCCGGCCAAGTCGACCTACCGCAGTGACGCCTCGCTGATGCGCCATCCGGCGGGCGGCTACAGGACGCTGGCAGAGTGGCAGAAGGTCTCCGGCCGCGATGTGCACTCGGTCGAGGTGGACATGCGCGTGGCGCCGAACCTGCCCGCGTGGGCCGAGGCGAAGCGCCCGCTCTGGGACGTGCCGATGCGCCGGCGCGCTGATGGCCACGCGCTGAGCCTGATCGACGGACCGGTGGCTTGCATCGCGCAGGGCCGCTGGCTGCGGTCGCCGCAGGGCACGGAACTGACGCTTGGCGATCCTCAGGTGAAGGCTTTCTTCGTCGATGTGGAGGGCGATCGCACCCTGATGCTATGGACATCCCATCCGATGTCCCGTCGCTATGTGCGTCTGGCGCTGGAGCAGGATGAGGTGTTCGTCGAGGACGGCTACTTGAACCGTTCGAAGCGCGCGATCCCGAACCGTTCGTTGGATCTGGTCGTCACGTGGGTTCCCGTCTATCTCAGAGGCATTGTCGGCAAGGTTCGCGAAGCGCCGTCTGTGTCGTTGACGGTGACGCCTTTCAACCCGCCGGACAAGCCGGTGGCGCTGACGGCCCGCTTTCCCAACGCCGGTACGGGTTCGGCGCCGCTCCGGGCCGTCCTCAGTGTTTCCTCTGGATTCACGGCCAAGCCGGACCGCATCACGCAGGACATCGCGGCGGGCGCGACGGCGGAAATCACCGCGGAGCTGGTCCCCGACGGAACCCTGCGGCGAGGCCCTGCAACCGTGCGGCTGGAGGGGACGCTTGGCGCGGAGACCCTCTGCCGAAACGTCGTGTTCTCCATCGGTGAGTCCGGCGGCACGGTGCCACGCCAAACGGCCAGTGTGACGGTAGACGGGAAGCTGGACGATTGGCCCGCCGTGAAAAGCGGCGCCCCACCGCTGGCGCTCATCGTGGATTCCGACCAGTTCATCTGCGGCAAGCGCGAGGCTTGGCAGGGAGAGACGGACCTCGGCGGCAAGGTATACGCCACATGGACGCCCGACGCGCTGTATGTGGCCGTGGCCGTCACCGATGATCGGGTGTCGACGCTGCCTGCGCCCGCGAATCCCTGGGACGGGGACTGCGTGGAGGTGTTCCTCGACGGTCGCAGCGGCGACATGCAGTGGCAACCGCCCCCGACCGACGGGTGCTTCCAGATCGCGGTGGCGCCGGGCACAAACGGCGCCGCCCCGAACACGCTCACGTGGGCGCAGGGAAAGCCGCGTCCCGTGCGGGGCCTCAACGTGGCCACGAAGCGGACCGACACTGGGTACGTCGTCGAGCTGGCGATTCCGCTGAGCCTGCGCAACTTTCCTGCGGGCGACTGGATTGCGGGACGCCCCATCAAGCTATCCGTGCTGCTCTACGACCGCGACGACCCTGCCTCCACGCATACCGACTACACCCTCGGGTGGGCGTCCAGCCCCGAGGGCATGAATTTCCGCGACACGTCAGGCTGGCGGACGCTGATCTTGGAGTGACATGAAAGAAGAACGCCCCATGGGGACAACGAAGGCCGTTCCGATGGACTGTGACGTCCTGGTGGCCGGCGGCGGCACCGCCGGTGTGGTGGCGGCCGTGCAGGCGGCCCGGGCCGGCGCACGAACCCTTCTTGTGGAGAGGACCGGCCAGTTGGGCGGTACCATCACCAATGCGGCCATCAACTTCCCGGGGGGGTTCCATGCCGACGGTCGGCAGATCATCGCGGGGATCGGCTGGGACCTCGTGTCCGCCACGCTGCGCGAGTGCGGCGACCCCATGCCGGATCCCGCCACACAAAAGCCCGGTCTGGCTTTGCACGGTCTCCTCAACCCGTTCGTGTTCTCCGCCTTGGCCGACGAGTTCGTGCGCGACGCGGGTGTCCACCTGCTGTTGCATGCCATGCCGGCGACGGTTCAGGCGCGTGAAGGGGGCTGGGATGTGGCGGTGGCGACGAAGACCGGCCTGTGCCACGTGATGGCCGGGGTTCTGGTGGACTGCACCGGCGACGCCAACCTGGCGATCTTGGCCGGGTTGCCCGTCACGCGCAGCGCGGAGTTGCAGGCTTGCACGCCCTTCGTGACGTTCGACGGCTACGATCCCGCCGCGCTGGACATCGCGGCGATTCAGCGGGCGTACGACGTGGAGATTGCGGCGGGCCGCATGAAGGCCAGCGACAGCGGCTGGTTCAACGGCGATATCCGCATGCTGCTGGAGAGCAAGGGCGGAAACCGCCTGCATGTGGCGGGCGTGGACGGGACGACCAGCGAGGGACGCACCGAGGCCGAGTGCGAGGGGCGCAGGGTCGCCATGCGCATGGTCCGTTTTCTGCGCCAACAGCCCGGTCTGGGCGCGCTGCGCCTGACGTACATGGCACCGGAGATCGGTGTCCGCGAGACGGTGAGCATCCGCGCCCGGACCTGCGTGAGGGTGGATGATTACCTTGCCGGTCGCGTGTATGCGGACGCCATCTGCTACAGTCACTACCCGATCGACATTCATACCGCCGACGGGCTGATCTTCCAACCCTTGGAGCCCGGCGTGGTGCCGACCCTGCCGCTCGGCGCCCTACTGCCCGAGAACGGACGGAACATCATCGTCGCGGGCCGCTGCGCCGCTGGTGACCAGAGGTCCCATTCGGCGTTCCGGGTCCAGGCGCCCTGCATGGCGATGGGGCAAGCGGCGGGCGCCGCGGCGGCGCTGGCGGTGCGGCTGGGCGTGCCCGTGGCCGACGTGCCGCTGGACGCGTTGCGCGCGCTGCTGCGCGAGCACGGCGCGATCGTTCCCGAGCCCGCAGCCACTACCACTACGAGCAGGGCATGAACGGCATCACCGCGCGCAGCAATTCCCTCGGCATGACCCTGATGCCCATCCCGGTCGGGGCGTTCTCCATGGGCTGCGACACGGGCGACTTCGACGAGCGCCCCGCCCATCGCGTGGTGCTGACACGCCCTTTCCTGATGGCCGCCACGGAAGTGACCAACGCGCAGTACGAGCAGTTCGACCCGGCGCACCGAGCGTTGCGGGGCAAGCGCGGACTTTCCACCGAGGATGACGAGGCGGTCGTCTTCGTCTCGTGGCATGACGCGATGGCCTTCTGCCGCTGGCTTTCGCAAAAGGAAGGCCGCGCGTACCGGCTACCGACCGAAGCGGAATGGGAGTATGCCTGCCGCGCCGGCACCACGACCGCGTACCACACGGGCGAAAGCCTGCCGACGGAGTACCACCGGCACCAGGAAGCCGACTGGAACCCGCACCCCGTATCCCTGCGCGTGGGCCGGACGCCGCCCAACGCCTGGGGCCTGCTCGAGATGCACGGTAATGTCGAGGAGTGGTGCCTCGACACCTATGGCCCCTACGATGCCGGGACGCAGACCGATCCGGTCGGTCGTGACGGTGGCGTGATGAAGGTGACGCGGGGCGGCAGCCACAACACCGAGCTCGTGTTCCTTCGCAGCTCCAACCGACTTGGCACGCTGCCCGAGGACAAGCACTGGAACATCGGCTTCCGCGTCGTCTGCGCGGAGTTGCCCACGGCCAAACCACTGCCGCCCGTGCCGCCTCCGTTGTGGGCCCAAGCCGTGAACCGGGCACCGGCAAGGTGGCAGACGGCGACGGACGCCGCGCAACCGTACTTCGCCCCCCCTCGCCGGTACGTGCGCATCCCACCCGGTTCGGATGGTCCGTTGTACGACATGCATAACCACGCGCCCACCGTGACGTGGTGCGACAACGGCGACTTGCTGGCCGCATGGTTCTCCACGCGCGCCGAACGCGGACGCGAGTTGACGGTGGCGGCCAGCCGCCTGCGGGCAGGCGCGGAGGAATGGGATGCCGCGGCCGAGTTCTTCAAGGCCCCCGACCGCAACATGACCGGCACCAGCCTGTTCAACGACGGGTCCGGAACCCTGTACCACCTCAACGGACTGGAGGCGGGCGCCCGCTGGCAAAACCTGGCGCTGATCATGAGGACCTCACGGGACAGCGGCGCCACGTGGTCGCCCCCGCGCTTCATCCAAGCCGAGCATCAACTGGGTAACCAGGCCATGAGTGCCATGATCCGCACCCGGGCGGGCGCCTTGGTGCAACCCTGCGACGCGTTTTGGGACGGCTCGGGCGGAACGGTCGTCCATATCAGTACCGATGACGGGACCACGTGGTCGATTCCCGGCGCGGAGGCGGGACCTGCCCGTTGGGAGGACGGCGCCAAGGGCGGACGGATCGCGGGCACCCACGCCGGCGTCGTTGAACTGCAAGACGGACGGCTGCTGGCGTTCGGCCGCAGCGACAGCATTGGCGACCGCATGCCACGCAGCGTGTCGTATGACCAGGGCCGCACGTGGACCTACTCGGCGAGCCCGTTTCCACCGATCTCGTGGGGACAACGGTTGGTGCTCCTGAGACTGCGGGAGGGTCCGCTGCTGTTCTGCTCGTTCACCGACCCGTGCCACACGGCGAACCCCGCCGGCCTGTGGATCACGGACCGCCCGGGAACGCAGCGTCAGGTCTTTGGACTCTTCGCGGCCCTCTCCGAGGATGACGGCCAGACCTGGCCGTACCTGCGGCTGGTCACCGAAGACAAGCCCGGCGTGACCCTGTGTTGGCAGGGCACTCCGACGCGGCATATTCGCGACGACGGCGCCGCCACGCCCGGTATGGTGCGCGAGTTGGACGCCAGTCACTCCGAGCCGAAAGGCTACCTCTGCTGCACCCAGTCCCCCGATGGCATCATCCACCTGCTGTCCAGCGTGTTTCACTACCGGTTCAACCTAGCCTGGTTGAGGACGTCACCGCCGGGATTGTCCGTGAGTTCTGAAGCCTGAACGGGTGTTTCTTCTCGCAAAGCAAGGAGCCCATGATGAAGAAGTTCCTCAATGATCCAGAACGGTTTGTGGACGAAATGCTGGAGGGCATCTATGCGGCTCATTCGGGCATGGTGACCTGCGCCGCAGGCGATCCGCGGTGCTTCGTGACGGCCTTTCCTGTGCCAGGCAAGGTGGGTATCGTCACCGGCGGCGGATCGGGGCATCTGCCGCTATTTCTCGGTTACGTGGGCGAGGGACTGCTAGACGGGTGTGCGGTGGGCGGGGTCTTCCAATCGCCAAGCGCCGACCAGATGCTCGAGGTCACCAAGGTCGCCAACCAGGGGGCCGGTGTGCTCTATGTGTACGGGAACTACTCCGGCGACATCATCAACTTCGACATGGCGGCGGAGATGGCGGGGCTGGAGAACATCGCCATTGCCTCGGTGGTCGGCAATGACGACGTGGCCTCGGCGCCGAAAGGCCAGGAGCACAAACGCCGTGGCGTTGCCGGCATCTTCTTTGTCTACAAGGCCGCCGGTGCCGCGGCGGCGGAAGGGATGAACCTACAGGAGGTGACCCGCGTGGCCGAGAAGGCCCGGGCGTCCGTCCGCACGATGGGGGTCGCCCTGACGCCGTGCATTGTGCCCGAGGTGGGGCGCGCCTCGTTCTCGATCGGCGAGACGGAAATGGAGATCGGCATGGGGATCCACGGCGAACCCGGAATCCGACGGGGAGCATTGCGCAAGGCCGACGCGATCGTGGACGAGATGATGGCGCCGATCCTGGCCGATCTGCCCTTCGTCCAAGGCGATGAGGTTGCGGTGCTGGTCAATGGCCTCGGCGCGACCCCGAAGGAGGAACTGTACGTGCTCTACCGGCGTGTGGCCGCAAGCCTCAAGGCCGCCGGGATTGCCGTCTTCCGCGTCTATGTCGGCGAGTATGCAACATCCATGGAGATGGCCGGGGCGTCGGTGTCGGTGTGCAAACTGGACGGCGAACTCAAGCGCCTGCTGGGCAGGCCGGCGGCCACGCCCTTCTTCGAGCAGCGACAACTCTAGGGGCTGGGATGCGCATGCAAGCGATCACAAAGACGGATCTGCCGGCGCTGTTTGTTCGACTCCGAGATGTCATGCTCGCCAACCGGGAGCGACTGATCGACCTCGACGGCAAGGTCGGGGACAGCGATCTGGGCTTAACGATGCCCAAGGCTTTCGCGGCCGCCAGCGAGGTGGTTTCAGCGAACGCCACGGACGGGATCGGCCGGACGATTCAACTGGCCGGCATGGCGGCGGCGAAAGCGGCCCCCTCAACGATGGGGACCCTGGTGGCCACGGGCTTGATGCGCGGCGGGAAGGCCCTCGACGGGGTCGAGGCGATGGGAACCGCCGAGATGTCCCGGTTCTGGGCCGCTTTCCTGGCCGGCGTGATGGAGCGCGGCAAGGCCCGGCGGGGTGACAAGACGGTCGTTGATGCGCTCGGGCCGGTGGCGGATGCGCTGGCGGCCTCAGCCGCTGCGGGCGCGACGCTGGACGCGGCGCTGGAGGATGCAGCCCGTGCGGCGGCGTTGGGTTTGGCGGCCACCAAGGGCATGATGGCCCAGCATGGCAAGGCCGCCTGTTTTCGCGAAAAGACGATCGGACTTGAGGATGCGGGGGCAACGGTCATCGTGCTCATGATGGACGCCCTATCGGTATTTGCGGCTGAACAATGAAAACGACAAAACGGGCTAACGTTCGCCGTGGAGGGGATTGAGAATGAAGAAACTGCAAGGTATCGTCACGGCAATGGTCACGCCTTTTGATGGGAGCGATGGCCCGGATCTTGACGCCGTACGTCAACTCACCGACTTCCTGATCGATCGTGGGGTCAACTGCCTCTACCCGACCGGGACCACGGGCGAGATGTACCTGCTTTCGCTCGAGGAGCGCAAACGCATCGCAGCGACGGTGATCGAACAGGCCCGGGGGCGCGTGACGGTGTACATCCACGTTGGTGCCATGACCCTGAAAGACACGATCGATCTGGCGCGCCACGCCTGCAGCGCCGGGGCCGACGGCATCGGCGTGGTGACGCCGACCTTTTTCGGTGTCACCGACCGGGAGATGGAAGCCTACTACGTGGACGTGGCCAACAGCGTGCCAGCGGATTTCCCCGTCTACCTGTACAACATTCCCCAGCTCTCAGGGAATGATCTGAAGCCCGCGACCATTGCGCGCGTCGTCAGCCGCTGCGCCAACGTGGTGGGTATCAAGTACAGCTATGCCGACATGCTGCGGGTCAACGACTATCTGAAGATCAGGGATGGTGCCTTTTCCGTGCTGATCGGCGCGGACCGGCTGTTGGTGCCCGGACTGGCGATGGGGTGTGATGGCACGGTGTCCGGCGTGGCGTGCGTCTGTCCCGAGCCGATTGTCGGTGTTTATCGGGCCTATCGTGCCGGCCGGCAAGCCGAGGCCCTGAAGCTGCAGGCGGGTGCCAATGAAGTCGCCGAGCTCCTGCGGAACGGCAGCAACATGGCCGTGTTCAAGGCGGCGCTCAAGGCCCGTGGCATCGCGGCCGGTCACATGCGTCGCCCGCTGATGGACCTGCCGCAGGCAGAGGCCGAAGAACTCGCGAGCCAGCTCGGCAAACTGCTCGGGCAGCTTGGCATCCCATTGCGCTAGGAGGGGGCATTGGGATGAACCAGGCACCTCCGATGAGTGGAACATGCAAAGGAGTGTTGATGCGTGCCACAGCGGTCCTCGCGTTCTCGGTTGGAGCGGCACAGGATCCCGGCCGCGAGGCCTTGGCGTTTCGTGAAGGCGATCGCGTCTGCTTCGTCGGTGACAGCATTACGGGCGGGGCGTTCGCCTCGCATATCATGCTTTTTCACGTCTTGCGCAATCCGGCGGCACGGATAGCATTTGAGAACTGTGGCGTATCGGGGGATGAAAGCAGCGGGGCATTGCGGCGGTTCGATTGGGATATTGCTCCCTATCGGCCAACCGTGTCGGTCGTCATGTTCGGAATGAACGACGTCCACATGCGCAACTACGGTCCGGACAAGACCGGGCCAGAAGATGTGCGTCGACACCAGGATTCGTTGACCGCATTTGGGCGTAACATGGAGCAGTTGGTCGGTCGGCTCAAGGCGCTGGGCAGCCGAGTCATTCTGGTTACGCCCTCTCTGTATGATCAGACCGGTAGTGCGACGACGGAGAACCGTCCTGGCGTCAATGACGCCCTGCACGAGTGCGTGGGGATTCTGTCCAGACGTGCTGGCCAGGACGGGACCGGGTTGATTGATCTTCACACCCCGATGACTCAGCTAAACACCCGGCGACAGGTCGCCGATCGCGGCTTCAGTCTGGTGGGGCAGGATCGGATTCATCCCACCGAAGTTGGACATTTCGTGATGGCCTATCACATTCTCAAGGCCCAGGGATTTTCGCCATGCGTGGCGGCGGTGACGATTGACGCCCGGCAGGGCCGGGCCAGCACGGCCGATCATTGCACGGTGAGTGACCTTAGCGTATCAAACGCAACCGTCAGCTTTCGTTACCTTGCCCAAGCGCTGCCGTTTCCAACGGAGGCCGTGCTGCCCCTGCCGTCGTCCGGTGTCGTTCCGTTTGCCGAGGACCTCAACCGCGAAACGGTTTGCGTAACCGGGCTGGCTTCCGGCCGCTACGCAATCACCATTGATGGCGCAACGGTGCAGACGGTCACCGCCTCTGAATTGGCCGAGGGTGTGAATCTGGCGGCCAACGCGCGCACCCCCCAGTATCGCCAGTCGCTTGAGGTGAAAACACTGGGTGATCAGCGGCAGGCGCTCGTGCGGCAACTTCGCACCATGGTGGCGGTGTGGCACTTCGTGCTGCTGGAGGACGCTGACCTCAGGCCGGGCGATCATGTGAAGGCTGAGCCGTTGATACAGGCGAAACTGGTGCGTGCCCGCGAAGCCAAGAACATCCATGGGACGTGGATGATCGAGACCTATCTCAAGACCCAGCCCCGGCGTGGTGAGATTGAGAAGGAACTGGGGCAGGTTACCGAGGCCATGTGGCGGGCCGCCATGCCGCAACCACGTCGCGTGGTGATTCAGCAGGAAGAACCATGAGTCGAAATGCCCTGCACGTCATCAGCCACACGCACTGGGACCGCGAATGGTACCAGGACTTCCAGCACTACCGGCGGCGCTTGGTCCACCAGACGGACGCGCTGCTCGACGTGTTGGATCAACGCCCGGAGTTCCACAGCTTCCTGATGGACGGCCAGACGGCGTGGATCGAGGACTACCTCGAGATGCGGCCCGGACAGCGTGACCGCCTCGCGAAGCATCTGCGCTCCGACCGCATCCAGATGGGGCCCTGGTTCGTCATGCCCGACGAGCTGCTGCTCAGCGGCGAGAGCCTGGTGCGGAACTTGGCGCTTGGGCACCGGCTGTGCGCCGAGTTCGGCGCGACCCCCTTGCCGGTGGGCTACGTGACCGACATCTTTGGGCATTGCTCGCAGTTTTCCCAGATCCTGCGGGGATTCGGCATCGACTGCGCGATGCTCCACCGGGGGACGTCAGGCGAGGACGAGACGTGCGAGATGGTCTGGGAAGGGGCGGATGGAAGCCGGGTGCTACTCATCAAGGTGCACCCCGACACGGGCTACAACGACTTTCTGAGCATCCGGTGGGGCCGCTGGACCGACGAGCAGTTGCGCGCGTACGAACAGCGCAAGCTGCAGCTTGCGACGACCGGCGTGCTCTACGCGCTTGACGGCAACGACCACGAACCGGCACGGGAGGACACGCTCGACCTGATCGACCGGGTGAACGGCGTGTTCACGCGCACCACGGCGGTCCATTCCTCGCTCCGTGACTACGTGACCGCTTTGCGGGCGGCCTTGGGCCGCGATTGGCAGAAAGGACGACGCATGTTTCGTGGGGAGTTGCGGTCCACGGCCAAGACGGGGCAGTGGAGCGAACTGATGACCGGCACCGCCAGCAGCCGGGTTCCCCTGAAGCAAGCCAACGACGCGGTCGAGTGGTTGTTGGCGCGCGGCGCGGACCCGCTCCACGCATGGGCACGTTTCCTCGGGGCGGATCGGGCGCAGCAGCCCTTTCTGGACCTGGCGTGGCGGCAGCTCCTGCTCAACCAGCCGCACGACTCAATCGTGGGGTGTTCGGTGGATCAGGTTCACCGCGACATGCTCTACCGTTTCGATCAAGCGCGCCTCTTGGGGGAAATGGTCAGCGGCGAGAGCCTGACCGAGCTGACTGACCGCATCGACACCCGCGGGTTCGGCGTGGATGCGCAGGTCGTGACGGTGGTCAACCTGGCCACCATCGCAACCGGCCCCATCTCGCGTTTCAGCTTCGAGTGCGACGCCGAGCTGGAGGTCCGTGAAGTGGCCGCCGGACGTCGCGCCGCCCTTTTCGATGAACGCGGACAGGCCGTCTGTTTCGACGTGCTTCGCAGGGAGTCGCCTGCCCGTGCGTGGCCTCTGACGCGGCGGGAGCCCGGCTGGTACCGCTGTCGACCTTACCGGGAGCAAGTCCGGTATCATGTGGCCGCCGCGCTCGAGGTGCCGGGTCTCGGGTACCGAACGCTGCGCGTGGCCTTCGTGCCGGCGGACACGTGTCGGCCCAGCGTCGGGCCTGCGCCGGTCGTAGTCAATGCCGCCCGCCGCCGGCTGGAAAACGACCGCGTGAGCCTGTCGGTTGAGCAGGACGGCAGCGTCACACTCCGGGACCGGAGCACCGGAGTGCGTTACCATGGCCTGCACGTCTTTGAGGACTGTGGGGACACCGGCGACGGCTGGAACCACACGTTCCCGAAGGAGGACCGCACGGTACTCAGCACGGACCCCGCTGCGCGCGGCCACGTCACCGTGACAGCCGAGCGCGCGGGGCCGTTCTGCGCTTCGCTGACGGTGCGGTTCACGCTGCGCGTGCCGGCCGATGCCGAAGCGATCCCCGGACCGAAAGACCGGATGCGTCGCACCCGGCGCACCGTGCGCTTGGCAATCTGTACGCGCTTTACGCTGCTGGCAGGCGAGCGACGCGTCGAGTGCCGGACCACGGTGCAGAACACGGCGCGACGGCATCGCCTGCGGGTGCTCTTCCCGACACGCCGAGACTGCAGCGAGTGGTACGGCGACTCCGCTTTCGACGTCGTGCAACGCCCCGTCGCGCTGCCCGACACGACCGGCTGGAAGGAGCCGGCGCGCGAGGAGACTCCGGTCAAGAACGTGGCTGCGGCGCAGGACCAGCGCGCCGCGCTGGCGGTGCTCACGTGTGGCCTGCAGGAGGCTTGCGTGCGCGATACACGCGCGCGCGAAATCGCCCTGACGCTCTTCCGCAGCTTTGCGCAGACCCTGTACTGGGAGGAATCGCGCGACAGCCTGCTGCTCGGCGAGGTCACCGGGGAGTACGCCATCGTGCCGCTCCGCCCCGCGGGCGCAAGGCTCCCCGCGATCCTCTTGTGCGAGGTCGACCGGTACAAGGCGCCGCAATTCAGTTACACGCGGCCCGCCGCGGGCAGCGGAGCCCTGCCCCCATGCGGAACGCTGCTTCAGGCACCCGCCCCGCTGTTCCTGTCCACCGTGAAAACCAGCGACGACGGACGCGCCGTGATCGTGCGCCTCGTCAATCCCCTGGCCAGGCGCGTGCGGGCGGTCGTGCGGCTGCATCGGCCGGTTGCGTCCGTCCGGCGGACCGACCTGCGCGAGGCGGGGGGGGTGGCGCTGCCCCATCGCAACGGGCGGATTCCCCTGACGCTGGCGGCCAAGGAGATTGTAACCCTGCGGCTCGAGAGTCCGGAATGAGGTCACGCGCCGACGGCTGGGCCACCGTGATCCTGGAGAAATAGGAGCTGACCATGACCCCAACGCCGATCGCGACCGTGGTGGCCGAACGTGGGCGGGCTGGGAGGGACATCCACAGCTCTCCCGCAGGGCAGCGTGTCGCCGCCATCCGCCGCCGGATCTTGGACGAGAAGGCGTCCCGGGGGCCGGCGACGACGGACGCCCAGGCGTTGATCACGCAGGTCCGCTCGATGAGAAACAGCGAGGGGTTGCCACGCCGCGTCCGCCGTGGCATGCGCACCCGTGACCGCCTCGCCGCGCTGCGGTTCGCCGTTGACGATCTCGACCTGCTGGCCGGCCGGCCGTTGTTCACCACAGACCTGCTGCCCGCCGCAAAAGGGGGCCGAGTGTCGGACGCGGAGTTCCAGGAAGCCGAGGCGTACTGGAGCACACTCGGACTTGAGCCTGGCCAGACCGGCCACTGCGAACTGGACCGCTCCCGGGCGTTCGAGCTCGGGCTGGACGCGCTGCGGCAACACCTGTCCGGCCAGGCCGACGCGGCCCAGGGGGCGAAGCGGGAGACCTATCAGGCATTCGCCCTTGCCGTCGAGGGGCTTTCGACGATGATCGACCACGCTGCCGCGTCCGTCGAAGCGGCCATCCCCGGCGCATCCGCTGCCCGTAAGTCCGAACTGGAACCCATGGCGGACTCCTGCCGTCGCGTCGCCCATTGCCCGCCGCACTCCTTCCTCGACGCCCTGCACCTGCTCTGGTTCATCGACCTGGGCGTTCAGATGGCCGACAGTGCCTGGCTTGTCGGCCCCGGACATCTCGACCGCACGCTGTACCCGTTTTACCGTCGCGACCTCGACGCCGGCCTGCTGACGAAGGAGAGCGCCCTTCAATTTGTCGAGGCGCTCTACCTGCATCTCAACCATACCATCCCAGACGGCCTGGCGATCCCCGTGATGGTCGGCGGCCGCGACGCCGAGGGCCGTGACGTCTCCAACGATCTGTCCTGCCTCTGCCTCGAGGCGCTTCGCCGCACCCATCTGGTCTACCCCACCGTCGGCGTCTGCTGGCATGCGGACACGCCATCCGAACTGACCTCCCTCGCCGTCGAACTCATCGCCAAGGGCTACTCGACCCCCGCGCTTTTCGGGGATGAGACGATCCAGAAGGGGTTGCGGCTCTACGGCGTGCCGCCGGCGGAGTCGCCCCACTACATCAACTCGGCCTGCGTCGAGATCACCCCGGTGGGCTCCAGCAATGTTTGGGTCGCCTCGCCCTACTTCAGCACCTGCCAGATCCTGCTGGAGGAGATCGACGCCCAGGCGGCACCCGGCAACCGCGCGGCCGCCACCTTCGATGCCTTCTTCAGCCGCTATCTCGCCCGGTTATCCGGCAGAATCATTTCCGACGGCGTGGTCCCCCAGAACGCGTACCGCGAGCTGCGCCGCCGGAACGGCGGCAAGCCCCTGCAGAGCGTCTTCACCAACGACTGTGTCGCGCGCGGGCTCGACATCGACGAGGGCGGGGCGCGCTATAACTGGGTCGAGTGCTCCTTCGTCGGGCTGGCGAACCTAGCCGACTCCCTGGCCGTCATCCGCGCCGAGGTCTTCGAGCGCAGGGCGCTCGACTTCCAGGCGCTCAAGCAGGCTTTGGACGGCGACTTCAAGGACCAGGAGCCGGTGCGCCTGCGCTTCCTCAACGGCCATCCGAAATACGGGAACGCCGACGCCGGCGTGGACACGCTGCTCGCCGCGGTCGTTGAGCGGGTCCAGCAGGAATGTGCCCGCCACCGGATGGCGCCCGACGAGGCGCTTTTCATCCCCGGCGCCTTTTGCTGGATCATGCACGAGCGGCTCGGCAGCACCTGCGGGGCGACGCCCGACGGGCGCAAGGCCGGGTTCCCGTTCGCCGACGGCGGCGGCCCCGCCCAGGGGCGCGAGATGAACGGCCCCACCTCGGCCATCCTCTCCGCCACCTCGTGGGACCACGCGCCCCTGATCGGCGGGGTCGCCTACAACATGAAGTTCAACCGCACCCTTTTCGATTCGATAACGTCGGTCAAACGCCTCGAAGACCTGCTGGTCACCTATCTGCGGCGCGGCGGGTTCGAGGTTCAGGTGAATGTCCTCGACCCCGAGAACTTGCGTAAAGCCAGGGCCAACCCCGAGCAACACCGCGACCTGGTGGTGCGCATCGGCGGCTACACCGACTATTTCGTCAACCTGTCGCGCGGTATGCAGGACGAGGTGATGATGAGAACGGAGTTCGGCCGCGTATGACCGGCATGGTCTTCGACATTCAGAAGTTCTCCCTCCACGACGGGCCGGGCATTCGGACGACGGTCTTCCTCAAGGGATGCCCCTTGCGCTGCCTCTGGTGTCACAACCCGGAGGCCCACGAGGCCGGCCCGGAAATCTCCTTCATTCCGTCGAAGTGTGTCGGCTGCGGCGTTTGCGTCCAGGCCTGCCCCCAGAATGGGCACGCCATCGCCTCCGACGGAACGCACAGCTTTCACCGCACCCGCTGTCGACGGTGCGGCGCCTGCACGGAGACGTGCTACGCCAAAGCCCTCGAGAGCATCGGGGGGGAGATGAGCGTTGCGGCGGTGCTCACGGACGTAGAGAAGGACAAGCCGTTCTACGCGACCTCCGGTGGCGGCATGACTGTCTCCGGCGGCGAGCCCTTGTTTCAGTTCGACTTCACCCTCGCTCTGCTCCAGGAGGCCAAACGGCATGGCCTGCATACCTGCATCGAGACCTGCGGATTCGCACCTTTCGAGCGCTTGGAGCGCCTTGTTCCGGTTGTGGATCTGTTCCTCTACGACTACAAGGAGACCGACCCCGCCCGTCACCGCGAGTACACCGGTGTGCCGCCGGAGGTCATCGTGGACAACCTGGTCCGGCTCGACCGGCTTGGCGCGAAGAGCATTCTACGCTGTCCGATCATTCCCGGCCTGAACGCGCGGGACGACCATTTCGCAGGCATCGCCGCCTTGGCCAACCGCCTCCGGAACCTCGGGGAGATCCACCTCATGCCCTACCATCCGCTGGGCCATCCCAAGAGCGCGCGCCTCGGCAAGCAGGCCCCGATGGAGGGCTCCGCCGCCCCCGAACCCGAGACCGTGGTCGCTTGGGTGGCGAAGGTCGCCGCCGCCACCTGGATCGCCGTCGTCAAGGGCTGATAGGGAGGGAAGACAGCCGAGACTGCAGATCGAGGTGTACGCGGGGTACGCGATACGCGGAGCACCGTCCGCCCGGCGAGGGCATGAGCCGCACAGTCGTTCCCTCGAGCCAGTGACCGGCGATCAGAACGGTCTTGGGCTGAGCCGGGATGCCGTGTTCGTGGCGATGGAGCTGGCCTTCGACCAGATCGAAGCCCGCAGCACCCGCCGCACCGAAATCCTGCTGCACGCCCGCGTACGTGCTTCCTTCGGGAATCCAGTTCAGGGCGAGCCCCACATCCTCCGGAATGCGCAATCCGGCGGCTTCCAGGGTCGGTCGGGCCTCGAGGTAGCACGTGACGATCGCGTCGGGACGATGCTTGTGAAACCACGTGAGGAACGTAGTGGATTCCCAGGAACGGAACATCAGGATCGGGATGGGCTCTTGGCGCAGCCGCATGGCATAGTAAAGGAATGTGGCCTCTTCCTGATGCTCGGTCGTCCGCGCCAGCGAGAAGCTGGTCACCAGGCCGATGCGGCGGTAGCCGCGCCGCACGAGGTTGCGCATGAGGAGCATCACGCCGTGGAGGTAGTCGTGATGCGCGCGATGGAGCTTCGGCAGCCACAAGGTGGCGCCGACGTGTGCAACCGACAGGTTGCTGAAGTCGAGGTGGAGGTGGCCTCCGCCGAGAGACAGCGGCGCGACCAGAACCCCCTCGATGCCGCGGCTGCGCAGGATGTCGGACATCCGACGGAGTGTCATCCCCGGTTCGTTCAGGTACAGGATGTCGAGCTTGTACCCGAACATTTCGGCGCGTCGGCGTGCGCCCTCGTACATCGCGCCCAGATAGCCGCTCTGCCACGGGCTGCCGGGCTCATGTGAGACCAAGTACGCCACGGCGATGGGGGGGTGAATGCGTCCGGACGCACGCATGTGCAGCATCAGTTCACCCAGACGCGGGTCCGGGCGATATCCCATCGCGGCGGCCTGGGCTTGGATGCGCGCACGCGTCGCGGCGGCGATGCGGGGGTGGTTGCGCAAGGCCATCGAGACGGTCATCTTCGATACGCCGGTCGCCTGCGCAATATGGCGCAACGTGACGGATGGCTTGTCCATGGGCCTTCAGGATGAGTGTGGGATGTGTGCGCCGGACAGGGGCATCCTGTCGAGTTGCATGTGACATAACAGCATAGGGCGTCGCCGTCGGGATGCAAGGGAATAGAGCATCATTCCTGTCCATTGCACCGCCGAACACAAAACACCTGAGTCCTTTCCCGAAAAGGTGTATTCTGAGCCCTTCCTGAGAGGGGCATTGGGAAGACGGCAAGGAGCGTGGATTGTGGGGCGTGTTGTGGAGGGATTGCGGCGGGGCTGGCGGCTGGCGCGGCCGGAACTGGGGATGCTGGCGGCGGTGACGCTGGTGGCCTGCCAGACGCATGTGTTGCAGCGTGCACTGCATGTCTGGCTGGGGCGCGTGTTCCCAGTTGATGCGGCCTGGTGGGCGGGCGCGGTCCTGCTGACCATGGGCACCGGCTATCTGCTGAAACGCCGGAACTTGGGCCCCGCGGCCTCGCGCTGGGTTGCCGTGGCGGCCGTTGGCGTGCTGGGGTTGTCCGCAGCGGTGCCGCTGCTGGCTGCCGACCGGTTGCCGGTTGCCTGGCTGCGCTTCCTGCTGGCGCCGGGGCGGAGCCCGAGCGGACTCACCGTCGCTTCGGTGGCCTGCGTGCTGGCGTTTGAGTTTCTCCCCTTTGCCGCCGCCGGGACGCTCTTCGAATCGCAGTTCCGCAGTCGCGTCTGGCTGGGGCGGCGTCCGCCGCACGTCCTCTCGATGGTCCTCAGTTTCATGCTGGTGGGGACGGTGCTGCCCAGTTTGGTGGTGCGGATCGGGCTGGAGTCGCTGGCGCGCGTGGCGATCGGGTGGGCGGGCGTGCTGGCGGCCAGCCTGCTGTGGCGCGAGCGCCGGCTGGTCGCGTCGTCGGCCCTGGTTCTGGCGCTTGCTTTGGCTTGGGTCGTGCCTGCGCCGCGATTGCCGATTCTGGCTACGGCCGCGCAGCCGCGTTGGGCGCACCGCGATACCGGCTTCTTCGGAGGCAGCCAACTGGTGCGCCACAGCGACACCAGCCCCGAGGCGATCTCGTTGTTTGCCCACGACGACTACGGCCGCGTGCTGACGGTTGATGGCCGGCCGGTCGCGTTCGGGTCGCGTTTCGTCGCCCCCCGCGTGTTGTCGGCGCACCTGCCGTTCCTGCTCGCACCGCGTGCGCGGACCGCGGCCCTGGTGGGCCCGGGGGCGCCTCTGGCGCTGGCGCACGCCCGACTTCACCCGCTGGCGCGCATCGATTGCGCGACTGATCTGCCGGCGCTGGCGACGTGGGCCGCGGACTTCGCCGTGGTGTCGACCAACCCGGTTGCGGGTCCTGACGTGGCGATCGAACGCGCCCTGGCGAGCCGCGTGTTCAAGGCGACCGCGGCGTACGACGTCGTGCTCGCGACCACCGCGCCCGGCTGGATGACGGGTGCCGCGCGCTGGCTCGATCACCGCATGTTCGATCATTACGCGAAGATGCTGGCTCCCGGCGGGTTGTCAGCCGTGACCGTCGACACGCGCGGCCTGAGCCCCGCTCTCTTCCGCCGCTGCGTGCGGACCTTTGCGTCCAATTTCGCGCACGTGCAGGTCTGGTGCCTGAGCGAAGAGGACTGGCTGCTGGTGGGCAGCGACAGCGAGATCAAAGTGCCGGTCGACCTGATGCTGGCGCGTTTTGACCAACCGGACGTCTTCCGCGACCTGGCGCAGGGTGGGGTCTACGCCTTGCCCGAGATTCTGGCGTGTTTCGTGTTGGACACGCAGGCGGTGGCGGCGTACACGGCCGGCGTCACGGCGGACGGCCGGTACATGCTGGCGTCGGCGATGATCGTGGCAGGTGTGGGCCCGCTGAGCGACTCCGCCAATGCGGTGCACGTGCTGGCGGCCGTGGAGCCGTCGCGGAGTTGGCGCACCGACTGGTTGCTGCCGGGCGAGTTGGAGCCGGATGTCTTTGTCGCCTTGCTGGACCGCGTGGGACGCGACCTCGGCGCCCGGGCGCGTGTGGTGGCTGCGCTGGGCCGACCGGCGCGCGATATCGCCGCCCTGGCTGCTGCGGTGCGCGAGGCGTCGCCGAACGCACGCGACCTGCTGGTGCGCGAACAGGCTGATCGCATGGAGCTCGCGGCGCGGCGCCGGCTGACCATCGGCGATGCGCGCAACGCGGCCAAGCGTTTCGAGGAGTTGCTGGCGATCGCGCCCGATTCCGCGACCGCCCACTACGGCATGGCCGTGGCCTGCCAGCGTTCGGGGCAGGCGCAAGCCGCCTATTGGCACTTCGCGCGGGCGACGGCGCTGGCCACGGGCAATGTCGACTACCGGCTTGAACTGGCGCGAACGGCCGCGCAGGTGGGCGAACTGGGCGAGGCGGTGCGGCAGTACCGCGAAGCGTTGCGGATCGACCCGAATCACCCGCAGGCGCTCTATCGCCTGGCGCGCGTGCTGGCCCTGCCGAAGACACCGGGGCGCAATCGCGCCGAGGCCGTGCGGCTGGCCGAACGCGCCTGTGTGCTCACGCGCTGGTCCGACTACGAAATGGCGCTCGGTCTGGCCGACCTCTACATTGAGGACGGTCGTGTGCTGGACGGTGTGGTGCTGAAGCGGCGGCTGCGCGCCTCCCGGGATGCAGCCGAGACCGGGAAGCGCTGATGGGCCGGCCTACTTCTGCGGGCCGGACATCTGCTTGATGCGGTGTTGGACGCCGCCCAGCGCGAGCAGATCGGCCTGCTCCTGCGTCGTCAGGAAGCGCGGCTTGCCCACGATGCAGGCGGCGATCATCGACTTGGCGGCGTCTTCGACCACCACGCAGCGGTAGAAGGCCTGCTTCATGTTGACACCCTGGGCGATCATGCCGTGGTTCTCCATGAAGATTGTTTCGAATTTGGCGCCGGCCTCGGTCACCGCATCAGCCAGCGCCTGCGTCGTGGGCGTGATGTACGGAATCCGCCCCACACGGCCCAGGTCGCAGACAAACTCGGCGAACATGGGCTTCAGCTCCGCGCCCGAGCTGAAGATGCCCGACGCCCACGGTGAGTGCACGTGGAAGATCACCTGCGTGTCGGGACGCGCCCGGTAGATGCCGAGGTGCATATTGACCTCGCTGGTGGGCTTGTTCTGTCCGCTGAGCTGGCGCCCGGTCGCCAGGTCCATGCCGCAAAGGTCATCCGGCGTCATGTCGTCCATCGCGAAGCCGCTGGGCTTCATCCAGATGGTCGTGCCTTCGCGTGCGCTGATGTTGCCGCCTGCGCCTGCCACAAGGCCCGCCTGGGCGATCTTGACGCCGTACTTGATCAGGTCTGCGCGTATAGATGACATTGGGGGTCTCCGGTTCGTTTGCGTTGTGTGCGGGGACTGCAGCGGGTGCGAGTGGCTTACTTGCGCTTGGACAACACATCGCGCTCGTAGCGCTGGACGTCGGCCAGCCAGGCGCCGTCGATCGGCGTCTGGGCGCGTTGGCAGAACTCGCCCCACACGGCGCCGACCGGCAGAAGCTTGGCTTCCTCGAGTCCGGCCAGGCGGGCGGTGAAATCGCCGGCCTGTTCGGCGGCGCGGAGCTGTGCGGCGGGTTCGAGCAGCGCGGCCAGCAGGGCCTTCTTGGCATTGCGCGCGCCGATTGTCCAGGCCGCGATGCGGTTGATGCTCGCATCGAAGTAGTCGAGTCCGATATGCACGCGGCCGAGGTGGCCGCCGCGCACGAGTTCCTGGCAGAGCGCATACAGGTCGTCGGTCAGCGCCACCACGTGGTCGCTGTCCCAGCGTACGCCGCGGCTGACGTGCAGCAGCAGGCCGGGCACCCAGAGCAGCGTCGACGAGATCTTGTCGGCGAGGGTTTCGGTCGGGTGGAAGTGGCCGGCGTCGAGACAGAGCAGCTTGCGGTGCGCGGCCGCGTAGCCGAGATAGAACTCGTGCGAGCCGACGGTATAACTCTCCACGCCGATGCCGAAGAGTTTGCATTCGACCGCGTCGAGGTTGTGGCGGGCGTCGATGGGTTCGGCGAACACCTCGTCGAGGGCCTCGACCAGCCGCTCGCGCGGTCCCTGGCGGTCAAACGGCGTGTCCTTGGAACCGTCGGGGATCCAGACGTTGGTGACGGCCGGGGAACCGAGGGCCTGTCCCATGGCCGCGCCGATGCGGCGGCAGGCCTGGCCATGGCGCACCCAGAAGGCGCGCGTCTTGGCGTCGGGATGGCTGAGGGTCAGGCCGCTGGCGGCCAGCGGATGAGCGAAGAACGACGGGTTGAAGTCCATGCCGATCTGGTGCGCCTTGGCCCAGGCGATCCACTTGTCGAAGTGCTCGGGGCCGAGGGCATCGCGGTCGACGCGCTTGCCGCCGGTTTCGGCGTAGATGGCGTGGAGGTTGACGCGGTTCGCGCCCGGGACGAGCTTCAGCACGAGGTCCAGATCAGCGCGCAGTTCCTCGGGCGTACGGGCCTTGCCGGGGTAGTTGCCGGTGGCGGCGATGCCGCCGTCGAGGCAGCCGCTGCGTTCGAAGCCGGCGACGTCGTCGCCCTGCCAGCAGTGAAGCGAGACGGGCAGGCCGGCCATCGTTTTGAGGGCGGCCTCGGTATCGACGCCCAGCGCGGCATACTGTTCGCGGGCGAGGGCATAGGCGGTTGGCGTAGCGGTCATACAGTCTCCTCCAGTGTGTTCGGTCGGGAAAGCGAACGGGGCAGCCGAAGCCGCCCCGTTTTGAAGCTCACGCGTCTGCGCGGCTCAGCCGAGGCCCATGGCCTTGATGTTCTTGCGGCTGACAGCCAGGCTGAGGAACGGGTCGTTGGTGATCGGGCAGGAGTCCTGCTCGACGATGTAGTCGCGCGTGCCCGCGGCCTTGCAGGCCTTGAACAGGGCGGGCCAGTCGATGCCGCCCTCGCCGACCGCGCGCCAGACGATCTGGTCGTCCTTGATGCCCCAGTCCTTCAGGTGCACCTGGTCCAGGCGGCCCTTCATCTTGAGCGCCCAAGCCACCGGGCTATGGCCGCCACGGGCGACCCAGCCGAAGTCGAGTTCGGCCTGCAGCATGTCGGTGAACGTGTACAGCATGTCCAGGATGGTCTTGCCGCCCTTGCCGTTCTTGATGCCGAACTTCTCGAACTCGAACATGTGGTTGTGGTACTGGACGATCAGGCCTTCCTTCGCAAGCGCCTTGGCGTAGCCTTCGAATTCCCTGAAGAGCTTCTTCCAGTCCTCCAGCGTCTTGAAATCCTGCCGCGGCAGCCACGGGATGGCCACGTAGCCGATGCCCCATGCATGGCAGTCCGCAATAACCTTGCCGAGATTCTGGCGGAACTCGTTCAGGCCGACGTGCGCGCCGATCGGGTCGACGCCGGCGTCCAGCATGATGTCGCGCAGTTCGGCGGGGTCGATCGGGCCGACGCCCGAGATCTGGCCGGCCTCGTAGCCGATTTTTCGCACGCGCTTCATCGTCGTCTTGACGTCGGCCGGGGTCTTGAGAAAATCACGCAACGTGTACAACTGCGCGGCAATGACAGGTTTTCTGGCCATGGATCGGTATCCTTTTGTGATGTCGGCGTGCGAGAGGTTTGGTACGGACAGGCCCGGAAGGGCATTTGGCGCGACGTTCATCGTGACATGGTAGGGGTGCAGGGACTCGAACCCTGGACCCACTGATTAAGAGTCAGTTGCTCTACCAACTGAGCTACACCCCCACTGGATCACGAGAGAAAATGGAGCGAGCGAAGGGACTCGAACCCTCGACAACCACCTTGGCAAGGTGGCACTCTACCAACTGAGTTACGCTCGCGCTTCAAAAGACGGCGTTCAACGTACCATGTGCCCCGTTGCACGCGCAACTGCTTTTTTTTGGTTGTTCGGCCGCGTCGGCTCCGCGACAATAGGAACCTATGAAACGGACAAGAACCTGGGCGGTTGCAGTCGCGTGGATGGTCGTCGGCCTGGTGGTGGCCGGCGTCGCGGCGGCGTCGGAGGCTGAGACCGAACTCAACGAACTGATGGTGCGGCAGGTCGAGTTGTCGCTGAAAGTGCACGAGCAGCAGAGCCGGCTGGACGGGTGTCTGAACGACGCGTCCCTGACCTCTCCCGAGATCGAGGCGGTGCGCCGGCAGCTTGACGCGTTGCGGCAGGAACTCGCGGTGGCCGGCGATTCCGAGAAGGCGGAGGCGCGCCGTGAGGCCGTGCGCCGCGAGATGGTCTGCACGCAGGAACTGCTGCGTGTCAAGATGCAGGTCCTGCCGGCGGTCCGCGCGCAGGTCGAACGGATTGAGGCCGACCGTCGCACGTTGAAGGAAGCCGGACAGCGGATCCGCGAGTTGCGCGACGCGACCGCGAAGTGAGCCGAAGCGTGTGGTGAAGGGGCAATCGCAAAGGGGGATGGAACCAGGCATGGCTGCGCGAGCGAAAACCAAACGGGCACGGAAGCCGCGGATTCTGATCGTCACGCCGGAGATCACCTACCTGCCGCTGGGCATGGGCAACATGGCCAACAACCTGACGGCCAAGGCCGGCGGGTTGGCCGACGTCTCGGCCTCGCTTGTAGCGGCCCTGTTTGAGTCCGGCGCCGATGTGCATGTGGCCCTGCCGCACTATCGGCGCATGTTCCACATGGATGTCGGCCGGCTGATCAGCGACGAACTGCGGGTCTACAAGAGCCGGTTGCCGGACACGCGCATCCATCTGGCCGAGGACCGCTGCTTTTACTACCGCGATGCGGTCTACAGCAACTATCAGAATGAGAATCCCCGTCTCGCGCTGGCCTTCCAGCGCGAGGTGCTCAACAACATCATCCCGACCGTCAACCCCGACCTGATCCACTGCAATGACTGGATGACGGGGCTCGTGCCGGCCGCCGCGCGCCGGCTGGGCATCCCGTGCCTGTTCACCATCCACAACATCCACACGCACCATGTGACGCTGGCCCAGTGCGAGGACGCCGGCATCGATGCGGCCGAGTTCTGGCCCTACCTGTACTATACGCGCGTACCGCGCAGCTACGAGGAGACGCGGGGTTCCAACCCGGTCGACCTGCTGACCAGCGGCGCCTTCGCGGCGCACTTCATCAACACCGTCAGCCCGACTTTCCTGGACGAGATCTGCCGCGGCTGGTTTGACTTCATCCCGCCGCACTTCCGTGTCGAGATCGTCGGCAAGCGCAAGGCCGAGTGCGCGGCCGGCATCCTCAATGCGCCCGATGCCTCCTACGACCCGGCCACCGATGCCGCGCTCGAGGTGGCTTATACGCCCGAGTCGCACGCCGAGGCGAAGCGCGCCAACAAGACGGCCTTCCAGCGCAAGGTCGGCCTGAATGTCGATGAGAACGCGCCGTTGTTCTTCTGGCCGTCGCGCCTGGATCCCGCGCAGAAGGGCCCGCAGTTGCTGGCGGGGATTCTCCAGCAGGTCGTCGCGCGCTATGGCAAGAACCATCTGCAGGTCGCCATCGTGGCCAACGGCGCCTATCAATGGCAGTTCCATGATCTGGTGCGCCGGCACGACCTGTATGGGCGCGTGGCCGTCTGCGACTTCGAGGAGGGCGTCTCGCGCCTCGGTTACGCGGCTTCGGACTTCGTCCTCGTGCCATCGCTCTTCGAGCCGTGCGGCCTGCCGCAGATGGTCGGCGCGATCTACGGCTCGCTCCCGGTGGTGCACGACACCGGCGGTCTGCATGACACCGTCGAGCACCTGAACGTCGAGGCCGGCACCGGCAACGGGTTTGTTTTCAAGATTTACGACAGCAATGGCTTGTCCTGGGCGATGGATCAGGCCATGGCCTTCCATGCCTTGCCGACCGAGAGCCGCGAGCCGCAGGTGGCGCGCATCATGACGGAAAGCCGCGCGCGCTTCAACCACTCGGTCTGCGCCCAGTCCTACATCGACATCTATGAGCAGATGCTTCAACGTCCGCTAGTCAGTCCGTTCTAAGACGCGGCGGCGGATGATTGGCCAGACACGGAGGCGATATGCCACAGAGTCCCAGACGCGTTCGCCAGCAGGACGATCCGTGGCTGGCACCCTATCTGGGCATCATCCAGCGCCGCGGCGCCGCCGCCGCGGCGCGCGCCCGCCGGCTGGCGCAGGGCCCGGGGTCGCTGGCCGAGTTCGCCTGCGCGCACGAGTTTTACGGCCTGCACCGCCGTGCCGACAGCTGGGTGTTCCGGGAGTGGGCGCCCCATGCCTCGTCCGTCTGGCTGGTCGGCGACTTCAGCGGCTGGCAGGTGCAGGACGCCTTCCGTCTGCAGCGCCTGGCCGGCCGCGATGTCTGGGAGGCGGTCCTGCCGGCCGGGGCCATCACCCATGGCCAGCACTACCGGCTTGAGGTGGCCTGGGCCGGAGGTCGCGGCGAGCGCATCCCGGCGTATGCCCGGCGCGTCGTGCAGGACCCGCACAGCCAGCTCTTCGCCGCGCAGGTGTGGGACCTGCCGCCCTACGCCTGGCAGCACCCCGGTTTCCGTGTGCCTGCACGCACCCCCCTGATCTACGAGGCACACGTGGGCATGGCCCAGGAGAAGGCCGGCATCGGCACCTACGACGAGTTCCGCACGCGCGTCCTGCCGCGGATTGTCGACGGCGGCTACAATGTGATCCAGTTGATGGCCCTCATGGAGCACCCGTATTACGCGTCCTTCGGCTACCATGTTTCGAGCTTTTTCGCCGCCAGTTCGCGCTTCGGCACGCCCGAGGAGCTGAAGGCGCTGGTGGATGCGGCGCACGGCGCCGGGGTGTCGGTGATCATGGACCTGGTGCATTCGCATGCGGTCAAGAACGAGCGCGACGGTCTGTCGCGGTTCGACGGCAGCGATCACCAGTACTTCCACGGCGGCTCGCGCGGCTGGCATGACGCCTGGGACTCGCGCTGCTTCGACTACGGCAAGGTCGACGTGCTCCATTTCCTGCTGTCGAACTGCCGCTACTGGCTGGACGAGTTTCATGTCGACGGATTCCGCTTCGACGGTGTCACCAGCATGCTCTACCTGCACCATGGCCTGGGGGTTGATTTCTCGGACTACGGCCAGTATTTCGATGGTTTGGTGGACGAAGACGCCTGGGTCTACTGCAACCTCGCCAACCGCGTGATCCACGAGGTGCGTCCCGATGCGATTACCATCGCCGAGGATGTCAGCGGCATGCCCGGCCTGGCCGCGCCGGTGACCGACGAGGGCGCCGGGTTCGACTACCGTATGGCGATGGGCGTTCCCGAGTGCTGGTTCAAGCTGGTGCGCGAGGTCAAGGACGAGGACTGGAGCATCGGCTACCTCTGGCATGAACTTACCAACCGGCGCGATGACGAGCGCACGGTCAACTACGTCGAGAGCCACGACCAGTCGCTCGTGGGCGGCAAGACCCTGCTTTTCCAGATGGTGGACAAGGCCGTGTACGACACCATGCACCGCGGCGCACACAGCCCGGTTCTCGACCGCGGGATCGCGCTGCACAAGATGGCGCGGCTGGCCACGCTGGCCACGGCCGCGCACGGCTACCTGAACTTCATGGGCAATGAGTTTGGCCACCCCGAGTGGATCGACTTCCCACGCGAGGGCAACGGCTACTCCTTCCAGCACGCCCGCCGCCAGTGGCACCTGCGTGACGATCCGGCGCTGCTCTTCTCCTGCCTCGGCGATTTCGACCGCGAGATGCTCCGGCTCTTCTCCAGCCGCGGCGCGCTGGAGGAGACCGTGCCGCTGCGTCTGCATGTCTCGGAGGGCGACAAGATCCTGGCCCTGCAGCGCGGGCCGTTCGTCTGCCTCTTCAACTTTCACAGCTCGGCTTCGGTCAGCGACCACGTCGTCGTCGTCCCGCCCGGCCGCTACCGCGGCGTGTTGAACAGCGACGACCGGCGCTTTGGCGGGCAGGGGCGCATCGTCGCCGACCAGGCGTATCCCGTCACAGACGAGCAGCGCGGGCAGGAACGCTGCCAGGTGATCCGGGCCTACCTGCCGTGCCGCACGGCCCTGGTGCTCGAGCGCGCGGCCGAATGACCGGCGTGGAATCTGGCCATGGACGTGTGTGACACTCCGACTCTGGCTTTCGGCATCTCGGGTTGGAGCTACCCCGACTGGGACGGGTGGGTCTATCCGCCCCGCTGCGGCGACAAGCCGGCCTATGTTGCGCCGTTCGTCGACTTCATCGAGATCAACAGCACCTTCTACGCCGTGCCGGCCGCACACCAGACGGCCGACTGGGTGCGGCGCACGGCGCACCTGCCACGGTTCTTCTTCACCGCCAAGCTGCACCGCGCGTTCACCCACGACGGAGCTTTCGGTCCGCCCGAGATCGCGGCGTTTCGTGAGGCCATGCGTCCGCTGAGCGAAGCCGGGCGGCTGGCCACCTGCCTGGCCCAGTTCCCGGCGTCCTTTGACAACCGCTCCGAGCATGCGGCCAGGCTGGCGCGGCTGGCCGAGGCGTTTGCCGATGTGCCGTTGACGGTTGAACTGCGCCACCGCTCCTGGGAGGCTCCCGAGGCGCTTGCCTTCTGCGGCCGGCTCGGCGTCTCGGTGGCCAACCTCGACTACCCGGCCGGCGACCAGGGGTTTGGTTTGCAGCAGTGCCGCGTGGGCGACCTGCGCTACCTGAGGCTGCACGGGCGCAACGCCGCATGGAACGACCCGCAGGCCGGCCGCGACCAGGTCTACGACTACCTCTACAGCCCGGCGGAACTCGACGCGCTCGCGAAACGCGTGACCCGCCTGGCCGACGGCGCGCGCCGCGTGCTGGTCGCGGCCAACAACCACTACCAGGGCAAGGAAGTTGTGACCGCCGTCGAACTCAAGGCCGCCGTGCTGCGGCAGCCCGTGCCTGCGCCGCCGCTGCTCAGGCAGCGCTACCCGCGGCTGGCGACCTGACGGTAGGCTTCATACAGCACCACCGCCGCGGCATTGGCGAGGTTCAGGCTGCGCGCATGGGGGCCGGGCATGGGAATGCGGAAAAGCCCGTCCGCGTGCCGGGCGTGGATCGCCTCCGGCAGGCCGCGGCTCTCGCTGCCGAACACCAGGTAGGCCCCGGCTTCGAACCGGCAGTCGTACAGGCTGCGTTGGCCGTGGGTGCTGGCCAGCCACAGCCGCGGCGGCTGTTCGGCCGCCAGGAAACCGTCCCAGGTGTCGTGGACCGTCAGGCGCAGATGCTCCCAGTAGTCCATGCCGGCGCGCCGCAGCTGCGCGGCGGTCAGCGCAAACCCCAGCGGGCGTATCAGATGCAGCCGGCAGTCCAGTCCCACGCAGAGCCGGCCGATGGCGCCCGTGTTGTGGGGGATCTCCGGCTGCATCAGCACGACGTTGAGATCGCACGCCGGCGCAAACGCCGTTGACTGTTGGGTGTTCACCGTTTACTGTTCACGTTTCGCATTTCGCCCTCTCTGATTTATCGCATTGACTGGAGTATCGCCGCAAGATGAAACGCATCGACTTGAACGGCGCATGGACCCTGCGCCGCGATGGACAGAAGAAGACGCTGGCCGCCCATGTTCCGGGCTGTGTTCACACCGACCTGCTGGCCGCCGGCGAGATCGACAACCCCTTTGAGCGCGATAACGAGGAGAAGGTCCAGTGGATCGGCGAGGCCGACTGGGTCTATGAGCGCTCCTTCACGGCTGTGGATATGGCCGGATTCGACCGCGTGCTGCTGCGCTGTGAGGGGCTGGACACGCTGGCGACCGTGACGCTGAACGGCCACGAGCTGGGCCGCACCGACAACATGTACCGGACCTGGGAGTTCGATGTTCAGGGGGTGCTTGTCAAGGGGCGCAACCGCCTGGCGATCCGGTTCGCTTCGCCGGTCAAGTACATCCAGGCACGCAGCCAGGAACGGATGCTGCCGGGATGGGCGGCGCCGCATGAGCCCCGCGGCCGCGCCTGGTTGCGCAAAGAGCCCTGCAATTTCGGCTGGGACTGGGGGCCGGTGCTGGTGACGTGCGGCATCTGGCGGCCCATCGAGATCGTGGCCTTCAACCAGGCCCGTCTGGACGACGTGCAGGTGTGTCAGGATCACGGCACGGCAGGCGCCGTCGGTCTCGACATCACGGTTGCGGCCGGAACGGCCGGCCAGCCGGTCGCGCTTGAGGCGGCCGTGCGGGTCAGCTACAAGGGCGCCGTCATCCAGGAGGCACGCGTGTCGCTGGCCGCCGGACGCGGCTCCGTGCGTCTGACCGTCCGCACCCCGTATCTCTGGTGGCCCAACGGCATGGGCGAGCAGCCGTTGTACGAGGTGGCTGTCGATCTGCTGGCCAACCAGGCGGTGATCGATCAGGCCACGCGGCGCATCGGACTGCGGACGCTGCGGCTGGATCGCCATGCCGACGAGTGGGGCGAGTCCTTCCAGTTCGTCGTCAACGGCGTGCCGTTTTTCGCCAAGGGCGCGAACTGGATTCCGGCCGATGCGTTCGTCACGCGCCTGTCGCGCGTCGAGTACGCCAAGCTCGTGAAGTCGGCCGCCATGGCCAACATGAACATGCTGCGCGTGTGGGGCGGCGGCATCTACGAGAACGACGCCTTCTACGACCTCTGCGACGAGTACGGCCTCTGCGTCTGGCAGGACTGCATGTTCGCCTGCTCGACCTATCCCGCGTTCGATGCGGCCTGGCTGGCCAACGTGAAGGTCGAGCTGGAACAGAACATGCGGCGTCTGCGCCACCACCCCGCGATTGCGCTCTGGTGCGGCAACAACGAGCTGGAGCAGGGGCTGGTGGGCGACACCTGGAATGACCACCAGATGAGCTGGGAGGACTACGGCCGGCTGTTCGACACGCTCATCCCCGAGGTCGTGAAGGCCGTCGATCCGCAGCGCGACTACTGGCCCTGCAGCCCCCACACTCCGCCGCCCGGCGACCGCAAGCAGCACTGGGATCCGACCCGTGGCGACGCGCACCTGTGGGACGTCTGGCACGGCCGCAAGCCGTTCGAGTGGTACCGCACCACCGAGCACCGCTTCTGCAGCGAGTTCGGCTTCCAGAGCTTTCCCGAACCGCGCATGGTCGAGACCTACACGGCGGAGCAGGATCGCAACGTCACCAGCTACGTGATGGAGAAGCACCAGCGCAGCGGCATCGGCAACACGGTCATCATGCAGTACATGCTGGACTGGTACCGGATGCCGGTGGGTTTCGAGAAGACCCTCTGGTTGAGTCAGATCCAGCAGGGGATGTCCATCAAGTACGCCGTCGAGCACTGGCGCCGCAAACGGCCGCGCTGCATGGGCGCGCTCTACTGGCAGCTCAACGACTGCTGGCCCGTTGCGAGCTGGGCGTCGATCGACTACGAGGGGCGCTGGAAGGCGCTGCATTTCATGGCGCGCCGGTTTTTTGCGCCCGTACTCGTCTCCGGTCTCGAGAAACCCGAGGACGGCACGGTGGATGTGCATGTGTCGAACGACCGGCTCAAGCCGTTCAAGGGAACGGTGCAGTGGCGCGTGACGCGCGTGGACGGCACGCTGCTGCGTGAGGGTGCGAAGAAGGTGACGGCGGCGGCCAACGGGTCGGCGCTGCAGACCACCGTCAAACTCGCCGACCTGATCGCGAAGCACGGCCCGCGCGACCTGATCGTGTGGCTGTCGCTGGTGGATGGCGAAGGCGTCGAGGAGTCGACGAACATCGTGACGTTCTGCCGGCCCAAGCACATGGAACTGCTCCCCACGAAGATGCGGGTTGAGGTCCGGCCCTGGGACGACAACAGCTACGCCGTCACGCTGACATCCAAGACGCCGGCCCTCTGGCTCTGGTTGACGCTGGCGGGGATGGATGCCAAGTACGACGACAACTTCATCTGCCTCGAGCCCAACCGGCCCGTGCGCATCCGCGTGACACCTGCCACGCGCCTGAAGCTCGACGCGTTCCGCCAAGCCCTGCGCATCGCATCCATCTGGGACACTTACCAAGCGTGAGACGTTGACATGCGGGGCCTGCGCAGGCTATAGTTTGCCCCGCTTCTTGGACACCGGGGGATTAGCTCAGTTGGTTAGAGCACTTGCTTGACATGCAAGGGGTCGGAGGTTCGAGTCCTCTATCTCCCACCATCAAAAAACAGCCAAAACATTGGCTGTTTTTTGTTTTTACGGTCAGACGGGTTTGATGCTTTCCGGCCCAAAAGTTCGAATGTTTGACGTTTGTTTGGAAACCTGCTAGCCTTTTACGCAGTACGTTGCAGGTGTTCTCAGTACCTACTGGAGGTGCACAAATGGCAACACTCGAACTGCGGAAAAGTTCCCGTTGGTGGTATGGCCGCTGGACCGAGAACGGCCGGATCGTCGTCCGCAACCTGGACGTGGAGGTCGATGGCAGACGACCCGACCAGAACGGCGAACGGGGCGACCACCGGTTTGAACAGTCCCGGTCCGTGGCCGATGCCAAACTGAAGCAGATTGCTCGTGATTCCAAAACGCGAAAGCATACCGAAGGTCTGGCCCAGGCCGTGCATGTGGCGCGCACCGGCCATCGCGTCGGCTCCATCCCGCTCGACGGTATCTACGCCGCCTGGCAAACCATCCCTCGCAAACACGCACACCTGAGCCCGGCCTATGTGTTAGGCGTCGCGGCGATCTTCCGCCGCCTGGTGGCGTTCTGCACGGCCCGCGACCCCTCCGCGAAGGAGTTGTCCGCCATAACCCATGAGATGGCCGTGGCCTTCTTGGCGTCCGAACGGGCACGCGGCATATCGGGTCGTTCTTTCAACTTCTGCCTATCCACGCTCCGAAGCACGTTCCGGCACCTCCGGCGACAGGCCGGCCTCTTGGACAACCCGTTCGACGAGATCGTGTCGCAGGACGAAGCGACCGTGCACCGAATTCCCTTCACGCCGGCGGAACTGCGCTCCATTCTGGATGCCGTCAAGGATGACGCCTTCTGCCGACCGTTGATCGTGACAGGGATCTGCACGGCCATGCGACGGGGCGATGTGTGTCAGTTGCGCTGGTCAGACGTGGACATGGACAACCGATTCATCACGGTCAGCACCTCGAAAACAGGCGCCAAGGTCTCGATCCCGATGTTCGGGATGCTCTACGATGAACTGGCCAAACTGCCGCGCACAGGCGAGTACTGTTTCCCGGAACAAGCGACCATGTACCAGACCAACCCCAGCGGCATCACCCATCGACTCGCCGAGGCCTTTGAACACGCCGGGTTCGTCGATTCGGATGACTCCGAGGATCCGGATGAAGGCAAACCGGCAAAACCCGCCAAAACCAACCCCGTTGTCGTTCTATCCGAAGCGGAGATGCTGCAACGCGGACGTGACCAGATTCTTGCCTGCACGAAATACACCAACAAGGTCCGTGCCAACCTGCTAACGATCTTCGAACGTTACATGACCGGCGGAACACTGGGCGACATCATGAGGGAGTGCCACCTGAGCAAGGGCGGCGCCTCGATGTACTTCAAACGCATTGAGGAAGTGGTGGGGTTCACGGTGGTCCGGCAACGCCGGCCGAAGACCACTGGTAAAACGCTGGCGCCCATGCACGTCAAACGACAAGGGTTGAAGAAAGTCAGCCAGCGCGGGTTCCACGCCTTCCGCGCAACCTGGGTGACACTGGCCCTAACCGCGAATGTGCCGGTTGATCTCGTCCGGAAGGTGACCGGGCATACGACAGTTGAGACGGTGCTGGTCCACTATTTCCAACCCGGCCGCGAGGATTTCAGGCGCACCCTCCAGGCCGCCATGCCCGCGTTGCTCACGAACGGTGCGCCGACGCGTGACGAACAAGTGCGCACGATTCTGGAAAACAGCAACGCGAAGACCTGGAAACAGGACCGGGCGAAAGCACTGGCGTTGATCGCCTAGGACGAAAGGCCCCTTCGGCCCTGCCATTCACTGCGGCGCGCCCTTGTGTGTCTGTACCGAGAGAACCCCACCAGACAGTCTACTTCCCAAGCAAGTGCTTCGCCGCCTCGATGATCCCGATCAGCAACGCCCCCACGACCCCGCTGACCTTGG
>CAYQJG010000035.1:0-1119 GCA_964417715.1 uncultured Lentisphaerales bacterium
GAGATCAGGGGGGATTCGGTGTGGCGAGTGGAGGCGTATCGCCTGGCTCTGTTTGCGGTGGACGTGGGTTGGCAGGATGTCTGCGCGCTCGCAAAGGACCGGCGCACATGGGGCCTCTCGGATCAACTGTACCGATCACTGGGTTCGATCAGTGCCAACGTGGAAGAGGGCTATTCACGGGGGACCGGCAAGGACCGGGCTCACTTCAACGAGTACGCACTCGGTTCGGCCCGCGAAAGCCGCGGCTGGTACTACAAAGCAAGACACGTCTTGAGTGCCGAAGTGGCCCTTCATCGCATTCGTCTGCTCACCCACGCTATCCGCCTTCTCCTCACAATGATTCCTCAACAGCGTGGCAGCAATATTCGCGAAGAGCCCGCTGAGTACGCTGTCGCGATTGCACCCTCGGACCTCCTTACACATATTCCCATGCCACCATCGGAGGACGCCCCGTGACAGACTCCTCACGTTTCCCTCCTCACGTTTCAGCTCCCCCTCCTCAAGATTCTCTCCCTCCGTCTTCACGCCTCACGTCTCCCGTCTTCACGTCTTCACGTCTCCCGTCTTCACGTTTCATCCTCCCTCTTGCCGATTGCCGCGATGTCAAACTCGTCGGCGGAAAGGCGATCAACCTCGGGTTGCTGATCAACGAGGGGTTCCCTGTACCGGACGGCTTCGTAGTCACTACGGCGGCCTACCGCCACGCCCGTGCTAGCGGCGGCGTCATCCCCGCGGAACTCGCCACGGCCATCGGTCAGGCCTATCGTGCCCTGGGCTCGCCCGCAGTTGCCGTGCGCTCCTCAGCCACGGCCGAGGATATGGCCGGCGCCTCCATGGCCGGGCAGTATGAAACGATCCTTGACGTCCGCGGCGAGGAGGCCCTGCTTGCGGCCGTCGCCGCGTGCTGGGCCAGCATCGACGCGCCGCGCGTGAGAAGCTACTTGGCCGAGCATCAGATTGACCCTGCCGCCATCGCCATGGGCGTGGTGGTGCAGGAACTGGTTGCGGCCGAGGTCGCCGGCGTGCTGTTCACCGCGAACCCGCGGCTTGGCGCCAGAGGCGAAATGCTGATTGAGGCGAGTTGGGGTTTGGGCGAAACCGTGGTCGGCGGCCTCGTCC
>CAYQJG010000035.1:1219-39989 GCA_964417715.1 uncultured Lentisphaerales bacterium
ATGCTGATTGAGGCGAGTTGGGGTTTGGGCGAAACCGTGGTCGGCGGCCTCGTCCAACCGGACACCCTGGTGCTCGACCGCGCGACCGGTGCCGTCAAGCAGGCGACCATTGCCGACAAACAGGTCTGGATCGAACCCGGCACGCACGGCCCGCAACCCGTGTCCGAGGCCCGCCGCCGTCAGCCGTGTCTGAACTCCCGGAACGTTCGCGACCTCTGGCGTCTCGGTGGGCGGGTCACGGATTACTACGGCAAACCGCAAGATACCGAATGGGCGATGCGCGATGGTCAGATCTACCTGCTCCAAGCCCGCGCCATTACCACGCTTGAGGACGCCGAAGCGTACGAACTCGCTCTTCAGGCTACGCGCAAGCAGGTGCTGCAGGCCAAGAAGGATGGCCGTGGAGACTGGGTTCGTCACAATCTCTCCGAAACGTTGCCGCAACCCACGCCGCTCACCTGGAGCGTGATCAGCCGGTTTATGTCGGGCGACGGCGGCTTCGGCACCATGTACCGCATGGTCGGCTTCGAACCCTCCGCACGGGTGTGCCGGGAAGGGTTCCTCGACCTCATCGCCGGGCGCGTCTATGCCGATCTCGCCCGCGCGCCGCAGATGTTCTTCGCCGACTTCCCGTTCACCTACGACTTGGACCTGCTCCGCACCAACCCCGATGCCGCCCAGGGGCCGCCCACCGTCCCCACCGGGTCGCTGCTCGCGCGGTTCCGCAGCGGCCGCCGCTTGGCCAGGGTCAACGCCAAACTTGAAACGCTCGCTGTCGATTTCGACCGGAAACTCGAAGCGCAGTGGATACCCGCCTTCACCGCCTGGGTCGAGGCCGAGAAGAAGCGCGACCTTCGCGCCGTGACCACGGCCCAGTGGCACGACCTCTGGCAGACGCGCACCCAACGCGTCATGGACGAATTCGCGCCGCTCTCCCTGATGCCGAGTTTGATCTGCGCCATGGCGTTGGCGCGGCTGCGCGCATTTGTGACCGAGCAGTTCTGGGAGGAGGACCCCGACGCACTGGTGAATCTCCTTGCCGGCGCCGCGGCACCCGACCGCACGGTGCGCTCCACTGCCGCGCTGCTGGACGTTGCCGAGGGGCGCAGCACGCTCGCCGAGTGGTTGGCGGATAACGGCCACCGCGCTCCGGAGGAGTTCGACCTTGCCACGCCGCGCTGGCACGAACGGCCCGAGGCTATGAAGACCATGGCCGACCGCCTCGCGGGTAGCGTCAGCGCCCTGGAACTGCACCACCGCCGCGCTGAAGCGGCGCGACAGCGGATCGCCGACCTGAGCGCGACGCTGCGACCGCGTGATCACGCCGCGTTTCAACGTCATCTGGATCTGGTCCATCGCTATCTTCCCTACCGTGAAAACGGGAAGTATTTTCTGATGCGTGGCTACGAACTGCTCCGCGATCTGGCCTTGGAGGCCGGGCGTCGCCTATCCGTGGAGATGCCGGGAGACGTGTTTTTCCTCAGCTTCGAGGAATTGCATGACGCGCTGAACACCGGTTTCGCGCCGCTGCATCTCATCGAACAGCGTCGCAGCGAACGCTCCGCCCTGGCCCGCCTTGCGCCTCCCTTCGTGATCACGGCGGCCGGTATCGCGGGACTGGGCGAGCAGCCCGCGCCCCTCGCAGGCGACGGCTGCCCGGCCTTCTCCATCTCAGCCGGCCAGGGACGCGGACCGGCCCGCATCGTGTTCAAGCCGGAGGATGCCGGCGACCTCGGTTCCGGCTATATCCTGGTCTGCCCCAGCACCGATCCTAACTGGACACCCCTTTTCGTCCAGGCTGCGGGTGTGATCATGGAGCGCGGCGGGACGCTATCCCACGGTGCGGTTGTCGCCCGCGAGATGGGCATCCCGGCCGTTGTAGTGGACGGCGCAACCACGCGATTCAAGGAGGGCGAGATCCTTGCCATCGACGGGCATCATGGCGTTGTTTTGTGCGGGGACACCGTGAGCGCCGCACAGGCAGGGGAGGCTGCTCCCGGCCCTGACGATACGAGGATTCCATTGACGTTGATCCCGCCGCCGGAGGACGGCGGCGAACGGCGCGGCGCGCGCCTGCGCAATGTGGCGCTCGCATTCTGGTCCGTCTGCCTGCTCGCCGTGTTCCTTCTGCCGACGTCGTGGCTCAAAATGCCGACATACGGCCTGCTCGACGCGTTGCTGCTGCCGTTGATCGATCTCTGGAGCCGACCGGCGGTCGTCGCGCTGGTCGCTACCGTGATGGCCGCGTTCACGATGATCGGGCAACGCTGCCTGACCGACACGCGCCGGCTGAATACCGCCAAGGACCGTGCGCTTGCCCTGCGGCGGGAGGCGATGAAACTGCCCAAAGACGCGCCGCGTCGCAGGGCGATGCTGGCGCTGGCAGCTCCGGTGCAGACGCGTCTCGCCATGGTCGCTTTCGTGCCGCTGGCGTTGATTCTCGGACCGATGGTGATGGTCTTTCTCTGGTTCCCCGCACGTATCGATCCTGCGAGTTGGAATGCCACCCCGGGCGCGACAGTGTATGTCACGGCCATGGTGAACGGCGACTTCCAGAAGACAGTTACTCTGGAGCCCGGCGTGCTGCTGTCCCTTGCGGACACGACACCTGCCACACAGTCCCTGCCGGCCATACGTCCCGCCCTGGAGCGCATCAGGTCCGAATGGCGCCTGCCCAGCAAGCTACCTGACGATCTGCCGTGGGAACTGCGGGAAGCCGCTAAGCTGGCACGCGAGTCGAAACTCGCCGAACTGGACGCATTCCTGAGCAAACCGATCCCGCCGCAAGCGCTCTCCTGGACGCTACACACGCCTGCGGATCAGGGCGGGACGTTCCCGATTGTGGTGCGCGCCGCAGGCGCGGATCAGCTTCAAACGCGGATAGTCCTTGGCAACCGCGCCGCCCCGGAACCGAAGGAGGATCTTGGCGACGGGAAAGGGCCCGTGCAAGTGGTTCGCGCCGCGACCCCGGATGCCCCCGTGCAGGCCGTCCGTGTCGCCTACAGTGAGAAGAAAGTCGCCGGCGCCGACATGTTCTGGAAACCCGCCGACACGCTTCACGGTTGGATCGGACGCCCCGCCTGGCTCCCGCCCTGGCTCATCGTCTACCTCGTCGCCTATATCCCCGTCATGGTCCTGCTCAACCTGGCACTGCTTCAGGTGCGTGGCAAACGGAGCGAACCGTTGAAGGCAACCGCCTTTGCACCTCCGGATAATCCCCTTGCGCCATGCGGGGGCGGCGGATAGGCTGCGTGGCGTGAACAGCCTCTGTTTTGACAACGTCTCCTTCTCGTACCCCGGCATGACGCACCCGCTGCTGGAGGGACTGCAGGTGCATTTCCCGCGCGGCTGGACCGGTATTGTGGGCGCCAACGGCGCGGGCAAGAGCACGCTGCTGAAGCTGGCCATCGGCGAACTCGCTCCCCAGTCGGGGCGCATTCACCCGCCCGCATCCGCCATCTATGCCTCGCAGCACACCGACCATCCGCCGGCGGGGTGGCGCGCGTTCCTTGAGGCCGATGCGGCTGAAGCCGATGATCTCCGCCGCCGCCTGGGGGTGCGTGATGAGTGGGCCGACCGCTGGGACACGCTCAGCCACGGCGAGCGCAAGCGCGCGCAGATTGCCGTCGCGCTGTGGGCGCACGCGGACGTGCTGGCACTCGACGAGCCGACCAACCACATCGACGCCGATGCCCGCCGCCTGCTGATCGACGCCCTGCGCCGCTTCCGCGGCGTGGGGTTGCTGGTCAGTCACGATCGCGAGATGATCGACGGTCTGTGCGGCCAATGCCTCTTCATCGATCCGCCGGATGCCAGCCTGCGTCCCGGTGGCGTCACGGCCGGTCTTGATCAGCAGCGGCTCGAGCAGGCGTCGGCACGTGCGCGCGATGACGATGTCAAGCATGACGCGCAGCGCCTGCGCGTGGCTGCGCAGCGCCGCCGCGAGGAAGGCGAACGCGTTGCCATGCGTACGCAGGCCGCCAAGGCGAAGAAGCCGCCCATGCACGACCATGACGGCCGCGCCAAGCGGCAACTCGCCAAGCTCACCGGCAAGGACGACTGGGCCGCCAAGCAGAGCGCGCAGATCGGCAAACGCGCCAGCAAGGTCGAGGGCCAGCGGGGAGCCATCGCAGTCAAGAAGCAGTACGAAATGGGCTTCTGGCTGGAAGGCAGTGCACGCTCGTCCCGGAACTACATCCTGTGGGTCCCCGCCGGCGAGATTCCGCTGGGCGGCGGACGGCGCCTGGTCTTCCCCGAGTTGCGCATCGATGCGACTGATCGCGTGGCGCTCACGGGTGCCAACGGTCTGGGCAAGAGCACGCTGGTGCGTCATTTACTGCAACAGGTGAACGTGCCGGCCGCGAACGTGATCAACCTGCCGCAGGAGATCAGCGCCGCGGAGTCCCGGCGCATCCTCGAGGAGGTTGTCGGGCTGCCGAAGGAAGCCCTGGGACGGGTCATGACCAGCGTCAGCCGCCTGGGTTCGCGGCCGCAGCGGCTGCTTGAGAGCGAACAGCCCAGCCCGGGCGAAATCCGCAAGATCCTGCTCGCGCTCGGTGTGGTGCGCGGTCCGCACCTGATTGTGATGGACGAACCGACCAATCACATGGATCTGCCGAGCATCACCTGTCTGGAAGAGGCCCTGTCCGAATGCCCCTGTGCGATGCTGCTCGTCAGCCACGACCTGCGCTTCCTGGGAGCACTGGCCACGCGGCGCTGGCACCTCGAGCCGGACGGCGACACCGTCCGTCTCACCGTTGGGCCATGGAACTGATGTCTGCCTTCGTTTCGGCAGTATTGCCTGTTGAAACCGATGCAATGCGCCAAAATCCGTCTTCCGGCGGCCTTGGGTTGTGGTAGCATCGGCCACCAGTACCTCTTCAACTCACAAACGGGATGTGGACGAGCCTATGAATACCTACCTTCGTCGCGTGTTGCTGGGTGTCGCCGGTATGAGTCTCCTGGTGTCGGACGCCTGGGCGGGTGAGGGGGTGCTGGGTTCTGCGACCGTTGGCGTGCAGCAGGTGGCGCAGTACAACTTCGCCATCCATATCCTGGCGATGCTGCTGGTGGGTTTTGGCTTCCTGATGGTGTTTGTGCGGAAGTACGGGTATGGCACGACCACCGGCACCTACCTGGTGGTGGCAACCGGTCTGCCGCTCTACGTGCTGCTGCGCGGGTCCGGCATCCTCTGTGCCGAGCCAATTGAGCCCAGCACGATCCGTGCGCTGCTCTATGCCGAGTTTGCCGTGGCCTCCGCGCTGATCGCCATGGGAGCTGTGCTCGGGCGTCTGCGTGTCTTCCAGTACGCGTTGCTGGCTCTCCTGATGATTCCGGCCTATCTGCTCAACGAGTGGCTGGTGCTGGATGGCGGCCTGGGCATCACGCGCGGGTTCGTCGACGCGGCCGGGTCGATCGTCATCCACGCCTTTGGCGCCTACTTCGGTCTCGGGCTGACCATGGTGCTGACGACCAAGAGACAACGCGGACAGCTCGTCGAGTTGGATGTCACCTCAGATCGCTTCGCGATGCTCGGATCCATGGTCCTCTGGCTGTTCTGGCCCAGTTTCTGCAGTGCGGTTGTCCATCTGGACGATATGCCGCGGACCGTGATCAACACGGTGCTTTCGCTGTCCGGTGCCACGCTCAGCACCTATCTGCTGAGCACGCTGCTGCGCCAGGGGAAGACGTCGTTCGGCGACATGGCGAATGCCGCGCTCGCCGGCGGCGTGGCCATCGGCGCGACGTGCAATCTGGTGGCGCCGGCGACGGCGTTCGGCATCGGGCTTCTGGCCGGCGCGGTCTGCGTCCTCGGGTATGTGTTCATCCAGCCGGCGCTCGTCGCGCGCTTCAAGATCATCGACACCTGTGGGGTGCACAATCTGCACGGCATGCCCGGCCTGTTGGGCGGCCTGATCGTCCTGGCCGTGGTGCCCGGCGTGGCCGTGGCGCAGTTGGCCGGCATCGCCGTGACGCTTGTGCTGGCCGTCGGATGCGGTCTGCTGTCAGGGCTGCTGGTCAAGGTTACGGGCACGACACGTCTGGCCTACGAGGACCGCGAGGAGTTCGCGGGCGTCGAATAGGACGGGCCGCGCGCATCGGCAGATCGGCCGTTTCATTGGTTCTTCCGCAGTCCGTCTGGACCTCACTATACTGGGACGCAACGCTGATGCCATGTGTCAGTGAAGGGGGCGTATGAGAACGATCGGTTTTGACAACGAGAAGTACCTGCAGGAGCAGACCGCCGCAATCCTGCAACGCACGGAACAGTTCGGCAACAAGCTGTACCTCGAATTCGGCGGCAAGCTGATGTTCGACTACCACGCGGCGCGCGTGTTGCCGGGCTACGACCCGAACGTCAAGATCCGTCTGCTGCAGAAGTTGAAGGACAAGGCCGACCTTGTGCTCTGCATCTTCGCGGGCGACATCGAGCGCAAGAAGATGCGGGCGGATTTCGGCATCTCCTATGACGCCGATGCGCTCAAGCTGATGGACGACCTGCGCGAGTGGGGGCTTTCAGTCCGGGCCGTGGTGATCACGCGCTACAACGGCCAGCCCTCGGCCAAACAGTTCCGCACCAAGCTGGAGCGGCGCGGCGTCAGGGTCTACTGCCACTCCGCGACGCGCGGGTACCCGACCGATGTCGACACGATCGTCAGCGAGGAAGGCTATGGCGCCAACGAGTATGTCGAGACGGATCGGCCGATCGTCGTGGTCACCGGGCCCGGTCCGGGCAGCGGCAAACTGGCGACCTGCCTGACGCTGCTCTACCATGACTGCATGCGCGGCCGGCAGGCCGGCTATGCCAAGTTCGAAACCTTCCCCATCTGGAACCTGCCGCTCCGGCACCCGGTGAACGTGGCTTACGAGGCGGCCACCGCGGATCTGCAGGACGTCAACCTGATCGACCCATTCCATCTCGAGGCACATGGCGTGGCGACGGTCAACTACAACCGCGACGTGGCGGCTTTCCCGCTGCTGCGGGCCATCTGGGAGACCATCACGCACCAGCCGTGCCCGTACCGTTCACCGACGGACATGGGCGTAAACCGGGCCGGTTTCGGGATCGTCGACGACGCGGTTGTGCGGCGTGCGGCGTTGCAGGAGGTGATCCGGCGCTACTTCCGCCACGCCAGCGAGTATGCGCTGGGGTTGACCGAGCGCGAGACCGTGGCGCGGGTCGAGATGCTGATGAAGGAACTGGCCATCGCGCCCGAGGACCGTCCCGTCGTGGTGCCGGCCCGCACAGCGGCCATCGACGGACTGGCCAAGGGCAAGGGGTGCCGGGGCGTCCACTGCGGTGCGGCGATCGAACTGACCGACGGGCGCGTGGTGACCGGCAAGAACTCCGAACTTATGCATGCCGCTGCCAGCGCGGTCCTCAATGCCATCAAACTGCTGGCCGGCCTGCCCGATCACATCCACCTGCTGTCGCCGGACGTGATCCAGTCGATTGTGCGCCTGAAGCGCGACATCCTGTGCGGCAAGAACGCCAGCCTGAACCTGGATGAGGCGATGATCGCGCTGGCCATGTCGTCGGCCACCAACCCCGCGGCACTGGCGGCCATGGACCGCCTGATCGAACTGCGTGACTGCGAGATGCACCTGACGCACCTGATCACGCCGGGCGACGAAGCCGGCTTGCGCCGCGTGGGGCTGCGACTGACATCCGACCCGCATTTCGCCTCGCCGGAACTGCTTTCGGATCTCTAGCCCGAAGTTCCTACGACGCGGCACGCGCCGAACATGCGCAACATTCGCTTCCCGTCCCAACCCGTATCACGGGTTTGGACTGCGGCGACTCGGCGCCGCGCGACTGCATGTTGACAGTGGCTGGGATATCCGCAACTCTATCGCCTTCCAAGCCACACAGGGAGTCTACCGCATGTCTGCATGTCCCGGATCTCAGCGCCCCCCGGCCGTGCCGCTCATCGTGCATGATCCCTACTTCAGCGTCTGGTCGTTCGCCGACCGGCTGACCGACGACTGGACGCGTCACTGGACCGGCACCCATCACACCAGCAGCGGCATTTTACGCGTCGATGGGCACCCCTACCGCTACCTCGGCCTGTCACCGCGCGACGCGCAAGCGGCAGAGCAACTCTCGGTCGAGGTGCTGCCCACCCGGACGATCTACCGGTTTGCCGCTGGCGGCGTGGAGTTGACCCTCACGTTCACAACCCCGGCGCTGCCTGACGACTTGGACGTGCTGGCGCGTCCACTGACGTACCTGACGTGGGAGGTCGCGTCAGTCGATGGCCGGCCGCACACCGTGCAACTGCATTTCGACGCGCAGGCCGACTGGACCGTCGACTCAGCCGGGCAGCGGGTGACGTGGGGTCGGCACCGCGTGGGCGGCCTGAGCGTGTTGCGCGCAGGCGCGGCCGAACAGCGGGTTCTCGACCGCAGCGGCGACAACCTGCGCATCGAGTGGGGCCATCTGTACCTGGCGGCGCTCCCCGCGCTGGGCAACAAGGACGTGATCGGTTCGTCCGAAACTGTGCGCGAGGGATTCGCCCGCACGGGCTCGCTGTCGGACGACGACGACATGGGGTTCCCGTCCACCGTGTCCGGCCTTTGGCCTGTTCTTGCGCTCGCCTTCGAGCTCGGTAGCATCGCGCCCGGCGCAACCGCCACGCGACACGCGCTGGTGGCATACGACGATCTTTTCTCGATCGAGTATCTCCAACAGCGGCTGCGTCCCTATTGGCGGCGCACGGGCTGGGACGCGGGCGACCTGCTGCGCGCCGCGGTCCGCGAACGCGAAACGCTCTGTGCCCGCTGTCGCGCTTTCGACGAGCGGTTGATGGCGGAGTTGCGCGCCGCCGGCGGCGGGAAGTATGCGCAGCTTTGCGCCCTGTCGTACCGACAGGCACTCGCCGCGCACAAGCTCGTTTCCGGCGCGGACAACGCGCCGCTCTTCTTCTCGAAGGAGAATTTCTCAAACGGGTGTATTGCTACGGTCGACGTGACCTATCCGTCGGCTCCGCTGTTTCTTCTGCTCATGCCGGAACTGCTGCGCGGCATGCTGACTCCGATCCTCGACTATGCGCGCAGTCCCCGCTGGACCTTCCCCTTCGCCCCGCACGATTTGGGAACGTACCCCCTGGCCAACGGTCAGGTGTACGGTGGCGGCGAACGGAGCGAGCAGGACCAGATGCCGGTTGAGGAGTGCGGCAACATGCTCATCCTCGTGGCGGCCCTGAGGCGCGTCGACGGAAACGCCGACTACGCCCGGCGCTACTGGCCGCTGCTCACGCGCTGGGCCGCTTACCTACGCGAGGCGGGCTATGACCCCGCGAATCAGCTCTGCACCGACGATTTTGCCGGTCACCTGGCTCACAATACGAACCTGAGTCTCAAGGCGATTCTGGGATTGGCCTGCTATGCCCAGTTGTGCGGCTGTGTCGGCGAGACGCAGCAGGCGGCCGAGTACCGTGCCCTCGCCGAGTCCTTCGCGGCGCGCTGGGTTCAGGATGCCGACGACGGCGATCACTATCGCCTGGCGTTCGACCAGCCCGGCTCCTGGAGTCAGAAGTACAACCTCGTCTGGGACCGGTTGCTGGGCCTCGACCTCTTCCCGACGACGGTCGCGGAGAAGGAAACGGCCTACTACCGCGCGGTACGGAACACATCCAACGGGTTGCCGCTGGACAACCGCAAGACCTACACGAAACTCGACTGGATCATCTGGAGCGCCTGTCTCACCGGCAAACGTGACGACTTCGACGCACTCGCGCAGCCGGCCTGCGACTGGGCGAACACGACCCCGACACGCGTACCGCTGACGGACTGGTACGAAACCACCGATGGCCGGCAGGTCGGCTTCCAGGCCCGCAGCGTCGTCGGCGGCCTGTTCATGCGTCTGCTGCAAACACGCGGATTCAAGCCATGGGAGCGGATTGGATGACCGGTCGCTGGGGAGACCCAGCAACGTGACGCCCGGAATGGCCAGAAGGCCCGGGCAGAACGGGCGGCTCCTCATTGCGGTGTGTTCGCCGTCGTGGCGTCCGAAGAGCCCCCAGCACCAGAGCAATGAGAACATGGACATGGCCATGCAGCGGCGTGCACAGGCGCGGGGCGGGGGTTGCGATTGCTGAACTTGCACTAGGCGCGCACGCGGTCCATGTACTCGCCGTTGCGGGTGTCGATACGGATCGTGTCGCCCTCGTTCACGAAGAGCGGGACGCCCAGTTCGTAGCCGCCCTCGACCTTGGCCGGCTTGGTGACCTTGCCCGAGGCGGTGTTGCCGCGCGCGCCGGGCTCGCACTCGATGACCTTGCGCTCAACGAAGTTCGGCAGCACGACTTCGATCGGCATCACGCGGAAGAAGAGCGTCTCGCACTCCATGTCGTCGGCCAGGAAGAGCCGGCTCTGGCCGAGTACGTCGGCTTTGATCTCGATCTGCTCGAAGTTCTCGTCCGTAAAGAAGTACGAATCGCCCTGCGAGTAGGCGAAACGGAGCATCTTCTGGCTCAGATCCGGCTTCTCGAAACGGTCGTTCGACCGGTAGCTGCGGCTCATGGTCGAGCCGGTCAGCATGCTCTTCAGCTTGCAGTTGTAGATGGCCTGGCCCTTGCCCGGTTTGCTGAAGTCAAAGTCGGTGACGATCCACGGCTGGTCGTCGATCAGGATCTTAAGGCCCTTGCGAAGGTCGGATGCATCGTACATGGTTCAGCCTCGGGGGTTGGAAAGTGGAGGGATATTAGCGAGCCGGCCGGCGAAGGTCAAGAACGCGCAAGGCCCCCTTCGCGCTGTCGCGGGTGTTGGGCTGTAGTGCGCGCCAGGCGGCAGCGGCGATCGCGGGTCGCGGCTTGGGCAGAGACGGGTCTGGTCTTGGTCGATGATTTCCAGGACGGGAGCGTGCCCGGGGATATGGGGCCGCTGTCCTGCACGCGGGAGGTCTTCGTGGCGCTGCCGAAAACCGTGACGCCATATCGGTTTCCGCCTGCTCAAAGCCCAAGGCGAGTTGTTCGAGCGCCTCAGCGGGCTGTTCGACGCCTTCGAATCAGGGACTCGCGCGCCGCACCAGGCGCAAGACGGCCGCCCCGAGTACCAGCACGATCAGGCCTGGAATGGCCAGACCACGCCAATTCATGTTTGCGAGCACAGGGTGGGCGTCCGAAAAGCGCGGGTGGTAGGCGAGGGCGGGGCCGGGTGTCAGTTGGCGCACGAACGTCTCAAAGAGCGGAAAGTAGGCTGGAAACTCCGTATCCCTGGAGTAGCACGCCACGTGGATGGCGCCCTGCTCGGTCAGCACCAGGGCCAGCAGACCCCGCAGGGGTTCGCCTTCCGGGTTCGCCGTGGCGGCCGGGAGCCAGAGGATGTTGGCGGGCGCGTCGAAAACGAATGTGCCGAAACTGGAACCGGTGTTGGTCGGGCTCAGAGTCTTCTCAAACGCCGCCACGGCGTCCGCCAGGTGCTCCTGCATGACCTTGAACTCGGCGATCTCACTGCGCCCGACGCGCCCGGTGCGCTTGACCTGCACGAGCATGTACGGGTAGGGCGTGTTCGTCGTGGCCGAGCTGAGCTGGAGTCCGCAGTCGTACGTGTTCTGTCCGTCGGGGCGGCCGAGTTGCGCCAACTTCAGCGAATGTGCGTCCAAGGCCGACGGGGGCATGAGCGCCCATCCCTCGGGCACGTGCACGGTTACACCGGCGGGAAGCTCCATCGTCAGACACAGTCCCGGCATGGACCAGAGCACGGTTGTGACGATCAGGCAACATGAATACGTCCAAGAGCGCATGGCAAGTCTCCAATGTGTACGATGGCGTTCAGACCATCGGTGAAGAGGATACGGCATCGGCGCCGAATATGTAACTACATTCAGCGAACGTGGCGCGCGCCCAGCGCTTTGCCGACTGCGCGGCGTAGAGCCGCCGCAGCGTGCTGTGGATCGGCGGCGGACATGATCGCGGAGACCACGGCTACGCCGTCGGCACCGGCGCCGACGACTTCTGCGGCGTTGCCGACATGCATGCCGCCGATGGCCACCAGGGGCAGACGCACGGCAGCCCGAATCTGTCGCAACCCCTGCAATCCTGTTGCGGCCGGGGTGTCGGTCTTGGTGGGGGTGGCGAAAACCGGACTGACGCCGAGGTAGTCGGCGCCGTCGCGTTCGGCCGCGATGGCCTCCGCGACGGTGCTCACCGAGACGCCGATGAGCATGCCGGGGCCGGCCAGCCGGCGCACGGCAGCGCACGGGAGGTCATGCTGGCCGACATGCACACCTGCCGCGCCGCAGGCGAGGGCGACATCCAGGCGGTCATTGACGATCAGCGGCACGCCGTGCGGCTCAAGCAAATCGCGGATCAACAGAGCTTCGTCCAGGAACGCGCGCGTGTCCAGCCCCTTCTCGCGGACCTGAACCAGGCTCACGCCGCCAGCCACAGCGGCAGCCATGATCGATGCAATCGAGCGATCACCGGCCAGAACGCGGTCAGTCACCAGGTAGAGCGCATAGTCGACGTTCGATCGGTCCATGGGCTGCGGCCTCAGGCCGGCGCGAGCGTGGTGGTGGCGACGCGGGCGCGGCGCCGGACGCGGTCGCCGTCCACTTCGTCGAGCGCGTCCAGCAAGCGGACCTGGAACGTTCCCGGCCGCGGATCGCCTTCGGCTGCGCGCTCGCCGGCCAGGCCAAAGACCACCAGTGCCGCGGTCGCCGCGAGAAACGCGTCGCGTTCGACGGCGCAGAATGCGCCCGTCAGGGCCGATGCGGCGCAGCCGGTCCCGGTGATGCGGGCCATGAGCGGGTGGCCGTTGGACACCCGCGCCTCGCGACAACCATCCGTGATGTAGTCCTCGGCGCCGGTCACCGCCACCGTCACGCCGTGGTAGCGCGCCAGTTCGGCGGCCGTGGCGTGTGTCTGCGACACGTCATGCGTGGCGTCCACGCCTTTTCCGCCGCCGCCGATCCCGCTCAGCGCCAGGATTTCCGAGGCGTTGCCGCGGATGACCTGGGGCTTGATCTCGCTGATGAAGAGCCGGCTGGTCTCCGTGCGAAACCGGGTTGCGCCGGCGCCCACGGGGTCGAAGACCACCGGCACGTGGTGTTGCCGTGCGGCGCGCGCAGCCGCGAACATGGCCGCGATCCACGGCCCCGAGAGCGTGCCGATGTTGACGACGAGCGCCCCCGCGACGACCGCGAGCTCCTCGACTTCCTCCATGGCATGCGCCATGACCGGCGTGGCGCCCATGGCCAGCAGCGCGTTGGCCGTGGAGTTCATGACCACGTAGTTCGTGATGTTATGCACCAGCGGGCGCTGCGTGCGCACGGCGTCCAGTGCCTGCGCGATCACGGATGGGAGGGAGGATGGTTCTGCGTTCATGGTCAGCTCCGCTTCGGTGTTGCCGATGCGGCATCGGCGTCCTTCGGTCCCTTGCGCAGGTCGATGAACTTCTTCAGGAAGTTCAGCATGGGGCTGGGCCGGATCTCGATGGCGTTCACCGGGCAGACCTCGTGGCAGCAGCAGCAGCCCACGCAGAGCGGGCCGTCGAGCACCGGGCGGTGTCCGTTTGTGACCGTGATGGCCTTCATCGGGCAGGCCTTGGCGCAGCGGCCGCAGGCGACGCAGGCCTCGCCGAAGAACGGCCGGAACCAGACGCGGCGGGTCACGAACTTGACCACGCCGTCGGGCAGGTACTTCAGGTAGAGGTGGGTATGCACCGGCTGGCGGAAATGGGGTGCGTCCGGCTTGTCGCCGCGCCATTCGATCGCGTCGTACGGCGCGTGCTGGGGCATGTCGAGCAGGTAGGTGACTTTCGCCGGGTCGATGTGCAGCACGGTGCACAGCGCAATGTCCATGGCAAAGGGGTCGGTGGACGCGGCTACGAACCCCAGCTTGACCGGCTGCCCGGCGGAGGGACCTTCGCCGTCCATGCCGATTACGCCGTCGGCGAGGCTGAGGCTGGGCGGCATGGATTCGCAGATCGCCTTGACGAGCTTGCCGAAGGCGGGGCGCCGCGGATGCTCCTTGTGGAGTTGCGTCTTGAGGAACCCCGGCACGGTGCCGTAGAAGTTCTTCACTGCAGCGGTCAGCACCGTCAGTCCATGCGTCTTCACCTTGGGGAGGTTGATGACCAGGTCCGCCTCGGCAACGGGCTTGCTGATGCCGAACTGGTGGCCGTCGCGTTCCATCTTGACCATGCCGGCGGCTTCGAGGCTGATCAGCGGTACGCCCTCCTCGGCACAGACGGCCTGGATGCCCGTCTTCTCCCAGACGCGCCGCAGGTCCACCGCGAACGCCGGGCTGTCGCCCACCTGCACACTGGCACCGCATGCCTTGAGGCGGCGCAGCACGACGCGCACGAACTCGGGGTGCGTGGTCACCGCATCCTCGGGCTTGCGGTCGAGCAGAAGGTTGGGCTTGACCAGCACCTTGGTCCCCGGCCGTACCAGGCTCTGCCAGCCGCCGATGGACTCGACGGCCTTATCGAGCGCGGGGCCAAGAGCCGCGCCATAGTCGGGGCAGAATGCGAATGCGACAACGGGCTTGGAAGTCATGCGCGGATGATACCCGATGCCCGAGTCCGCGCGCAAGCCGCGCAACAGCCGATGGCGACGCTTGTTCGCCGTGCGCGCGCCGCTGTATACTCGACGCACACGAAGCAAGCACCGGGTACCCCCATGATCCAGACACTGGCCGTAGCCAACTACCGCTCCCTGCGCCGCCTGGTGGTGCCGCTACAGGCGTTGAACCTGGTCACCGGCGCCAACGGCAGCGGGAAGTCGAATCTGTATCGTGCCTTGCGGTTGCTGGCCGAGACGGCCCAGGGCGGTCTGATTGCCTCGCTGGCCCGCGAAGGCGGGCTTCCCTCAACGCTGTGGGCCGGACCGGAATCGCTCGGCCGTTCGGTCAGGAGCGGTGCGCAGCCGGTCGAAGGCACCGTGCGCCGTGAACCGGTCAGCCTGCGGCTCGGATTTGCCGAATCGGACTTCGGCTACGCGATCGACCTGGGCTTGCCGGGCCCGCCGTCCTCGGCCTTCTCGCTCGACCCGGTGATCAAGAGCGAATGCATCTGGAGCGGCCCCTTCTTCCGTCCCGCCGCGTTGCTGGTGGATCGTCATGGGCCCGCGCTGCGGGTGCGCGATGACCAGGGGACGTGGAAAGACGTGCCTTTCGCGCTTCCCTCCTTCGACAGCATGATGGCGCGTTTCGCCGATCCGCAACACGCGCCGGAGATGCTGCTGCTCCGCGAGCAGATCCGGGCGTGGCGATTCTACGATCACTTCCGGACCGACTCCGATGCCCCGGCGCGCGCCCCCCAGGTGGGCACGCACACGCCCGTGCTGGGGCATGACGGGGCGGATCTGGCGGCCGCGCTCCAGACCATTCGCGAGATCGGCGACGCGGCGGCGCTGGACGCCGCCGTGTCCGACGCTTTCCCGGGCGGGGGGGTGTCCGTCCGGAACGTGGACGGCCGGTTTGAAGTCGAGATGCGCCAGCACGGCCTGCTGCGCGGCCTGAGGGCGGCCGAACTGTCGGATGGCACGCTCCGCTATCTGCTCTGGATCGCGGCCCTGCTCGCACCGCGGCCCGCGCCCCTGCTGGTGCTGAACGAACCGGAGACCAGCCTGCATCCGGACCTGCTGCCGGCCCTGGCGCGGCTGATCGCCCAGACGTCAGGGCGGACTCAGGTTCTGGTCGTCTCGCACTCGGTTCCGATGATCGAGGCCTTCGGGCGGCTGACCGGCGGGCAGACCATCCGGCTGGTCAAGGAGTTGGGGGAGACGCGCGTGGAAGGTCTGCGTGACCTCGATGCGCCGCCCTGGCGCTGGCCGCCGCGGTAGCGGCCGGCGTCAATGCGGGAGAGCAAGCGGGTTTGTCCAGCGCAGCTTCGGGAATCTCCGGAAGTCGCTGTCCGTGGAGCACAGTTCGCAGCCGTTCTCGATGGCGAGCGCGGCTAGATGGGCGTCCGTCGTGAGATTGCCTGCCGTTCCAGTTGCGTCCAGCAGTGAACGCAAGACGCGCCAGTGTTCGTCGCGCGGCGACAGGATTCTGACGCAGGGAAGGGCCAGCCAGCCATCGATCATCTCCATGGCCTGGCTTGATGTGAGTGGACGTGACAGAATGCGAGGGTTGGTCGTGAGGCGCAGGAACCCGAGTAGAACGGCCCATGGCAGGCCGACCGGTTCGTTGCCCGAGAGCACGCCCTCCAGCCAGTTCTTTGCCCGCGCATGGTTCGCGCTGTCGGCGTTGATGGCGTACAGGAGAAGGTTCAGGTCGACGATCTTCACGGCGGCGTTACTTCCTCAACTCGAGTTCGCGGGCGGTCTCAGCGTCATCCATCGCACCAGCCAGGGCCAGCGCCTTGTCCAGGTTGATCGATTGCGAAACAGTTTCTCCCATGTGCACCGCGGGGCACCTGTATCGAGGCGCAGGCCGAGCCTGTCTGGAAACCTTCAACCCCCGCCGCAGGGCCGCGTTCAATGCCTGCCGCAGCGATCCGCCATCCCGGTGCACATGGTCCCTCAACGCAAGGCCCAGATCGTCGTCTATCTCCACCGTCGTTCGCATGCCAGCATATTAGCATACAGCGATTGTATGTCAACGCACATACAAGCCTCCGGTTGCCGCGCATCCCCATTTCACTGACTTGCCTGCTCCGCGCCGGCCCGGAGGGTACGGTGCGTGTCGATCAGTCGCTGCGCGCGCCTGCGGCGCAGCCGCGACGCCTCCCGGGGTGCTTGGAAGCTGGGCGGGATCGACATCGGGGTCGGGGTCGGTATCGGTATCGGGGTCGAAGGGAGACGGAGTTGGCGTTTGTCCATGATGACCTTGCCGTGTACCCGGCGGCCATCGCGTACGTCGACCTGAGCAAAGTCATCGACCCCGATACCGACCCCGACCCCGAGAGCCAAGCCGGGCGAGAGACTGGCCGACGGCGCTCCCGCGCCTCGGCCCGCGCGCCGAAGGTGGAGGTCAATGAAACGGGGATGCGCCAGCTACCGCGTTACCACGAAATATTGCCCGCGCGACTGGAAATCCCCCGCGCAGCGCCCTTCATGTTGGTAGGCGGCCAATGGGGTCGCCAATCCAAACAAGGAGGTTCCATGAGCTCACTCAACATCAACCGCGTCTGTCTGGCCGGGCATCTGACCCGCGATCCGGTCGTGCGCAAAACCAGTGGCGGGACGCCGGTGGGCGACTTGGGGCTGGCCATCAACGAGGAGTATACGGGCAAGGACGGCGCGACGGTTCAGCAGACCTGCTTTGTCGATGTCGTTGTCTGGGGGAAACTGGCCGAAGCCACCGGGGCGCACCTCCGGAAGGGCGACCCCGCGCTGGTCGAGGGCAGTCTGGCCTTCGATCAGTGGGAGACGCAGCAGGGCGAGAAGCGCAGCCGCCTGCGCGTGCGGGCAAACCGCGTGCACTTCGTGAACGCCAAACGCAACGGCGCAGGGGCCGAAGCCCCGTCACCCGATGCCTCCGCGCCGGCGACCGAGGCGAACGGGTTTCCACCGTTCTGAGGAGAACGCCGAATAGCCAACAACCAACCGCAGAATGTCGAAGGGGCCGCGGATGCCGTGCCGAAGGGCACTTCGACATTGGAGATTCGTTACTCGATATTCTGCGGTTTTGCCCCGAGTCTGAAGCCCTGCGACTGAGCCCTGGCACCTGAGCAGTTACGGGCACCCTCCACCTCCCACCCTCTGTCTTTAGCGTTCAGCCTGAAACACCCTCCGACAAAGGATCCACCCCGAAATGAACAACACCCCCACCGACTCTCCCCGTCGCCCCCGCAACAACCGCCTGGCCTTCTACCACCCGACTCAGTCCGGTTCCGGCGCGGCGGCGCGTCTGGAGTTTCATCTGCCGCGCGCGGGCCGCGATGGCTGCTTCTTCCTTGAGATGGCGCGTCAGAAGACGGCCGCGGGTCGCAGCGAGACCGGACAGCAGACCGCCACGTTCGACTGGGAGGGAAAAATCACCGTGAAACTGGGGTTTCTGGATGTCTGCGGGTTGCTGCTCGTACTGGAGGGACGCTGCGAGCAGGCCGGCGGCGGACGCGGCCTTTTCCACAACACGCCCGAGGCCAGCACGGTGATCAACCTGCGCCACCAGACCGAACCGCTCGGGTACGCACTGGAAGTCTCACGCAAGTCCAAACGCGCCGACGCGGAGCCGCAGCGGGCGCGGGTGTTGCTCTCGGAGGCCGAAGGCATCGGCGTGCGGTGCGTGTTCCAGAGCGCCCTGTTCCACCTGGCGTTCAGCGCTGTCGATGGTCAGGACGCGTCAACCGCAGCGCCGCCGGGCGTGGCAGGTGTGCCGCCGTCCGAGCGGGCATAGCGGCGTCGGTCCCGTGCGACGCTATCCCTGCAGGACTTTGGCCACAGAAACGGGTAGCAACCACTCCAAGGTGGCCTGTGGGTGGCGCCCGTGCAGTGTGACATCGATGCGTGCCAGGCTGGCCTTGCGGAAGTGCAGACCCGCGTCGGGTGTGCCGAGCAGCCAGCCTGCGAGAATGGCGATGGACGGCAGGTGGCCAACGAGGAGCAGGGGACCGCGGCCGGCATGCGCCCGGACCACCTGCCACATCGCCTCAGGTGCGCCGTCGGGGGTTAGCTCATCGGACGCAACAGCCAGTCCGTCTGCCACGCCCAGCTCTGACATGACCGCCTGCGCCGTCTCCTGCGCCCGCGCGAACGGACTGGCGATTGCGACGGCTGGGCGTACACCGATCAGCCGAAGGCAGCGACCCACGGCGTGCGCCTGGCGGACGCCTTTCTCGGTCAGCATCCGGTCCGCGTCGCGCGTCACCCCGCGTGTGCCGACATCGACCGCCTCGGCGTGCCGCAGGAGGTAGAGTTCCCATGTTGAGCTCATGGTGGTTTCCAATTGCATCTCAGAACAGCATGGCCAGGCGGCCCGAATGTGTCGCAACAGGCATGGAAGTCAGTATAGGAGGCCGTGTGCCGAAGGCAAGGGGGGATTCCGCGACCCCGTTCTGCGAGAGATTGGCGCCCGACGACGCCAAACATGCACGAACCCCGCGCGCGGCGGCGTCGCGGAGCCCTCCCAAGCCGGAGCATCAAGCAACGCTTGCCAGATGGACGGGAGGGTCGAGCTCCGCGAGACCAATGGGTGCGTGGTCGGCGCATGGCTGGGGCGCGTCGGACGCCGATCTCCCGCAGTTTCAGGCCACAGCGGCAGCGGATCGCCTGTGCAACCGCGACCGGGGCGTGTAGTATGCAGCCTGTTACCTCAACCACCGCATTCCGCCGTGAATACCGGTTGCTCGCCATGAATGTTGTTGTCTGCCTCAAGCAGGTTCCCGACACCTCCGAGGTGCGGATTGATCCCGAGACCCACACGCTCAGGCGCGAGGGCGTCGCTTCGATCCTCAATCCATTCGACCGCCATGCCCTCGAGGCGGCGCTGCAGTTGCGCGCCGGCCACGGTGGTCGTGTGACGGCCCTGTCCATGGGACCGCCGCAGGCCAAGGCCGTGTTGCGCGAGGCCCTGGCTTCCGGCGCGGATGCCGCGATTCTGCTGTCGGATCGCGCGTTCGCAGGCGGCGACACGTGGGCCACCGGCATCGTGCTGGCGGCCGCCATCCGTCGTCTGGGCGTTGTCGACGTGATCCTGTGCGGCAAACAGGCGATCGACGGCGACACCGCCCAGGTCGGCCCCGGCGTGGCCGCCCAACTTGACCTGCCGCAGGCCGTGTGCGTGCGCCGCATCGTGAGCGTCGATGCCGCGGCGCTGGTTGTCGAGCGCGTGCTGGATGCCGGTGTTGAGCGGTTGCGCGTCGAGTTGCCGTGCGTTCTGACCGTATTGCGCGAAATCAACGAGCCGCGCCTGCCGACGCTGCCCGGCGTGTTGGCGGCACGTGTCGCCGTCGTGCCGGTCTGGACGGCGGCCGACCTGGCGATCGATCCGGCCTGCGTGGGACTGAAGGGCTCGCCGACGCGGGTGGCGCGCATCTTTGCGCCCGAGGCGCGTACGGGTGCGACGCTGCTGATCGAGCCCGACCAGGCGGCGATCAACGCGCTTGCGGCCAAACTTGAGGGCTGCCTGTGAACGCTGCGACACCACTCCGGGACACGGCTCCCGTCGTTCGAGCCGCTCACGCTGTCGAAACGCCGGCGGCGCAGGGGCGCGACGTGTGGATTCTGGCCGAGACCGTCGATGGCGCGCTGCACCCCGTGTGCGCCGAGCTGCTGGGCGAGGGACGCCGGTTGGCCGATGCGCTGGGCCAGCGCCTGGTGGCGGTGTTGCCGGGCGAGCGTGTGCGCGCGCTGGCCGCCGAATTGGTGGCGTGCGGCGCCGACCGTGTGCTGGTGGCCGAACATGCCGGCCTGGCCGCGTACCAGGATGAACGTTACGCCGCCGTAGTCTCGGAGCTGGCCCGTCGCGACCGTCCGGCGGTCCTGCTCTGCGGCGCCACGGCCATAGGCCGGGCGCTGGCCGCGCGCGTGGCCGTGGGACTGAAGACCGGTCTGACCGCCGACTGCACGGGGTTGGACATCGACACCGCCACAGGGCACCTGCGGCAGACGCGGCCTGCCTTCGGCGGCAATGTTCTCGCCACGATCATGACGCCGAACCACCGGCCGCAGATGGCCACCGTGCGCCCCGGTGTCTTCCGGGCGGCTGCGCGCGACGCGAACCGCATCGGCGACGTGATCGACTGCCTGGTGACCGATGTGCTGCTGCGCGCGCGCTCGACCACGCTCGCATTTGAGCCCGCGACGACGCATAGCGATCTGTCGACGGCGCATGTGGTTGTGGCAGGTGGCCGCGGCTTGCGGCAGGCCGCGAATTTCGGGTTGCTGGCAGAACTGGCGGGTGTGCTGGGAGGGGTTGTCGGCGCCTCGCGCGCCGCCGTTGAGGCAGGCTGGGCGCCGGCCGAGAGGCAAGTCGGCCAGACCGGCCGGACCGTCTCGCCGCGGCTCTATCTGGCCTGCGGAATCAGCGGGCAGATTCAGCACTTGGCTGGAATGGGTGGGGCGGATATGATTGTGGCAATCAACTCCGATCCGGCGGCCCCCATTTTCCGCGTCGCGCATGTCGGCATTGTGGGCGATGCGCTGCGGGTGGTGCCGATGCTGACGGCGGCTTTCCGTCGCGTGCGGCATCCTGCCGCGCCGCCAGTCGGATGAACGGGTGATCAGGGAGCAAGCGTCATGGCCGACAGCAAACAGCGCCTTTGGGTGGGATTCGATCTGGGCGGCACCAAGATGCGCGTGGCCGTGCTGGATGAAGCGTGGCGCGTGGTGGCCCGCGCCGAGGGGCGCACCAAGGCCAACGTGGGCACGCGCGCGGGCGTGGCTCGCATGGTGGCGCTGCTCGACGAGGCGTGGAAGCCGGTCCGTGCCAGGAGGCCGGGCGTACGCCTGTCGGGGATCGGGTTGGCCGTGCCTGGGCCCGTCGATATGCGCCGCGGGGTCGTGCGCGAGATGCCCAATATCGGTTGGACCGATGTGCCGCTGGCCAAACTGCTGGGCAAGGCCGCTGGCGCGCCCGTCGTCCTGCTGAATGATGTCGATGCGGGCGTGTATGGCGAGTACCGTTTCGGCGCCGGCCGCGGCGCCCGCTGCGTCGTGGGCGTCTTCCCCGGTACGGGCATCGGCGGCGGGTGCGTGCTGGACGGGCGAATCCTGTGCGGTGCGTCGTCCAGTTGCATGGAGATCGGCCACTTGCCGGTCATGGCGGACGGGCCTTTGTGCGGTTGCGGGCAGCATGGATGCCTGGAAGCGGTTACGAGCCGCCTGGCGATCGCGGCAGCGGCGGCCGCCGCCGCGTTCCGTGGCCAGGCGCCAAACCTGTTCAAGGCCATCGGCACTGATCTGAGCGCGATCCGCAGCAAGACGCTGGCGGTGGCCATCGCCGACGGCGACAAGGTGATCGAGCAGATCGTGCGCGATGCCGCGGCGTGGACCGGCGTCGGCGTGGCCGCGCTGGTCAATCTGCTCGGGCCGGATCGCGTCGTGCTGGGCGGCGGGTTGGTTGAAGCCATGCCCAAACTCTATCTTGCGAGCGTGGCTGACAGTGCGCGCGGCCGCGTGATGCGGACCTACCGTGACACGTACAAGATGGCCGTGGCGCAACTGGGCGACGATGCGGCCATTCGCGGCGCGGCCGCCTGGGCGGCGCGGGCGGCCGAGGAAGTGGCCTAGATGCCTACGCACACCAGACCACAGCAGCGGGACAGCAGTCCCATGGCAACCGGGCAGACCGGTAGGGTCGCACCCGAGCGCAAGGTGGCGGCGGTCATCGAGATCGGGTCGACCTCCGTGCGCATGGCCGTGGCGCGGCGCCAGGGTCGCAATGATTTCGTGCGTGACGTCAACCTCGACCTGCCCGTCGGGTTGGGCCGTGACACGTTCACCGATGAAGAAATCGCCCTGGCGACCACCGAGCGCTGCGTAACGGCCCTTCGCAAGTTCCTCGACGTTCTCAGGGAATATGGGATCGCGCCGGCCGATCTGCGGGTTGTCGCCACCAGCGCGGTGCGCGAGGCGCGCAATCGTGATGCCTTCACTGATCGGATCCTGGTTGCCACCGGACTGGCCGTGTCGGTGCTGGACGAGGTGGAAGTCAGTCGGCTTACCTACCAGGCCGTCCATCCGGTGCTACGCGATGAGGAGTTTTTCCGGACATCGGGGACGCTGGTGGTGGAAGTGGGGGGAGGCAGCACCGAGATTCTGGCCTTCCGCAAGGGCCGCGTTGATTCGGCCCAGGTGCACCGCCTGGGGTCGCTGCGGATGTTCCGCGAGCTGGGTGACAGTTCGCGCGGGGGCCAGGGGCTGAGCATCATGCAGAGCTACCTGGAAGCGCCGGCTGACCAGATGATCAGCGGGCTGGGCCTGCGCGGATCGACTCACCTGGTGGCCCTGGGCGGTGAGGCGCGACGCGTGCGCGACGCGCTGGGGCTGCCCCGCGAGGAGGGGTGCCTGACGCCGCTCACGACCGCCCAGGTCAGGCAGTTCATCGAGGAACGCCTGCGTCTGCCGGTGGAGCAACTGGCCCGCGATGAGAAACTCAGCGAGCATCAGGCTGAGACGCTGCTGCCGGCGCTGGCGATCTACATCGCCCTGGCGGAGGCAGCAGGCGCGAGGCGGCTGCTGGTCGGCGACGTCTCCCTGCGCGACGGCGTGCTGGCCGAGATGTTCGCCGGGCGCGCCTGGGAGCGCGAGTTCCGCAGTCAGACGATCCATTCCGCCCGCGCCCTGGCACGCAAATACGGAACCGACCGTCGGCATGCCGACAATGTGGCGACCTACGCCCGGGCGATCTTCGAGTTCATGTCCGGCCAGGCGGTCGCCTTCGAACCCCAGGACGGAACGCTGCTGCACGTGGCGGCGCTCCTTCATGAGGTTGGCATGTTCATCAACAGTCGCGCCTACCACAAACACAGCCTCTACCTCATCGCCAACAGCGAGATTTTTGGCTTGAATGCGCAGGAAATCGGGCTGGTGGCGCGCATTGCGCGCTACCACCGCCGCGCGATGCCGCGCAACACCCACGAGGAGTTCGCCGAGTTGCCGACGGAAGATCGCGTGCGCGTTGGCAAACTGGCGGCCATCCTGCGTGTGGCCGACGCCCTTGAACTGGGCCATGAACCGGGCGCGCATGCGCTCGAATTCCGCATCCGCCGCAACGAGTTGGTCATCCTGGCGCGCACGACCGCGGACCTGACGCTCGTGCAGGGGCAACTCGATTCGCGCGCCGAGATGTTTGAGACCGTCTACGGACTGAAGGTCGCGCTGCGGCCCTGGTCTCGGGAGCAGGCTGATGGCAGCGATTAGACAGCGCTTCTTCAATCGTGAGCTGAGCTGGCTGGAGTTCGACCAGCGCGTGCTCGACGAGGCCAACGACCCGACCGTGCCGTTGCTTGAACGGCTGCAGTTTCTGGCGATCACGGCGGCCAATCTGGACGAGTTCTACATGGTGCGCGTGGGCGGACTGCACCTGCAGATTGCCGGCAGGTTGGGCAGGACCGACCCCGCCGGGATGGCCCCCGATGAGCAGTTGCGGCAGATTCGACGCCGTGCCGGCCGCCTGGTGTCCGAACAGTACGCCTGCCTGTCCGAACGCATCCTGCCCGGACTGGCTGCGCGCGGCGTGCGGCTGGTCGGTAGCCAGGCGCTCACGCCCGGCGACCATCGGGCGGTCGAACCGTTCTTCGAGTCGGACCTGTTTCCCCTGCTTACACCGCTGGCCGTCGCCGATGATCGGACCTTCCCGCTGCTGGCGCCGCTGGCACTGCACCTGCTGTGCCGGCTGGCGCCGGAACGGCTCGACGGTCCGGCTCGCTACGCCATCGTCCGCCTGGGAGGCGGGCGGCTGGCGCGCGTCGTGCGCGTGCCCAGCCATACGGCCGCGGAACGGCGCTTCGTGCTGATCGAAGACCTGGTTCGGCTGTTCCTGGCGCGGCTGTTTCCCGGGCAGGATGTCGTGGAGGCGGCCTGCTTCCGCCTGGCGCGCAACGCCGATATGGCTGTGGACGAGGAGTATGCCGCGGATCTCGCGGCGGCCATGTCGCGCGTGCTGAGCGAACGTCGGACGGCCCCCTGCGTACGGCTGGAAGTCGAGTCCGGCGCGTCGTCCGAGTTGGTCGAGTTCCTGGCTGGCCGGTTGGACGTTGCGGCCGACGATGTGTTCCGGGTGCCGGGGCCGGTTGACCTCGTGTCGCTGCGCGACTTGGCCGAAGCGGCTGCCGATCCCGCGTTGAGTCATCCTGCCTGGCCCCCCCAACCGCACCCGCAGCTCGACCTGTCGCGCGATCTGTTTGAACAGATCGCCCAGCAGGACGTTCTCCTGAGCCTGCCCTATGAGAGCTTTGATCCGGTCGTGCGGCTCGTCGAGTCGGCGGCCGTCGATCCGGCCGTGACGGCGATCAAGATGGTGCTGTACCGGACGGGCTCCAAGAGCCCGATCGTGCGGGCCCTGGCGGTTGCCGCCAAGGCCGGCAAGTTCGTGACGGTGCTGCTGGAGATCAAGGCGCGTTTCGACGAGGCCCGCAATATCGACTGGGCGCACGACCTGGAACTGGCCGGGGTGCAGGTCGTCTATGGCGTGCGCAACCTCAAGACACACGCCAAAGTCTGCATGATCGTGCGACGCGAGGATGGCGGGGTGCGGCACTACCTGCATCTGGGAACCGGTAATTACAACGACGGCACGGCGCGCGTGTATACCGATATCGGCCTGCTGACCTGCGACGTGGCTCTGGGTCGCGACGCCGCGGCTTTCTTCCACGCCATCACCGGCTATTCCGAACCGCAGAGCTACCTGCGCCTGGTCCAGTCGCCGACCGGACTGCGCGACCGCGTGATCGAACTCATCGCGTTCGAAACGCGGTGTGCGCGCGAGAAGCAGCCGGCCCAGATCCTGGCGAAGATGAATGCACTGGTCGACCCCGATATCATCGAGGCGCTCTATGCGGCCTCGCAAGCGGGTGTGGAAGTGCGGCTCTGCGTGCGCGGCATCTGCTGTCTCCGGCCCGGGGTGAGTAAGCTGAGCGAGAACATCACGGTTACCAGCGTGGTGGACCGCTTCCTGGAACACAGCCGCATCTTCTTCTTCCTGCACGGCGGCAGCGAGGAACTCCTGATTTCGAGCGCCGACTGGATGCCGCGCAATCTCGACCGGCGGATCGAACTGATGACCCCCATACAGGATACCGCCTGTCGGTCGAAACTGATCGAATCGCTGCGGACCTCGCTCGCGGACAACGTCAAAGCCTGGCAACTCCAGTCCGACGGCGAGTACCTGCGTGTGCGCCGGCCGCATGGACAACGTCGCATCCGCAGCCAGGAGGAACAGTACCTGCACGCCTGCGCAGCCGCCAAGCGCGCGCGTCAGACCCTGCGCACGGTCTTCGAGCCCCACCTGCCACGAAGCTAGCCGTGCCACTCTCCGGCTGTCATCCGTGCGGTTATGCCCTATACTGCTTCCATGTCACCGAATGTGATTTGCATCGACGAGACCCATGGCATCTGGGCGTTGCGGGCCGAAACAAACGGCTACCTGATCGTGCGCGGCAACCATGCGCTGCTGATCGACTGTCCGTGTGCTGAGGCTGCAGATGTCCTGCGCCGGGCCGGACTGCCGGCGCCTGAGCTGATTCTGCATACGCAGGTGCAGGAGGAGCACTGTCGCGAGTGGGCCGCTTTTCCGGGCGTGCCCGTGCAGGTCAGCGCGGCCGCGCGCGACGTCGCCGTGCGTTCACCCGTTTTCTTCCGTGCCGCCGAGACCCTTTGGCCGCCCGACCGCGACTGGAGCACGCTGGGCGAGGACGCCTATGGCATCGCAGGTTGCGTGACCGAGCGGCCGCCTGCGCAACCCCTGGACGTGTCAGATGTCTTCCATCCGGGTGAGCACATCAGCTGGCACGATGTCGAACTCGAGGCTATCGCGTTGCCTGCGAGCGGCAAGCGTTCGGTTGGCTTCGTCTGGCGCGCCGCGGACGTCGCTTTCACAGGCGACCTGATCCACGTCGGCGGTCGGCTGGTTAATTTCTACGACCTGGAACGCTCCTATGGCGGCGCCTCGCTGCCGCAGGTCAGAGACGCCCTGACGCGCGCCGAAGCGACCGGCGTGGCACGTTTCCTGCCGACCACCGGGCCCGTGGTCGAGCAACCGGCAGACGACATCGCGCGTCTGTCTGCCTTCCTGCGCAAACCGGGCCTGGCCGCGCCGCGCCGCGCCGGCACCAAGCGCGCGTCGCTCAATTTTGAGCCCCTGCGCACGTTCGGGCGCTATCGCCAGCTGGGCGAGGGACTCTACCAGAGCGCCAATTTCGGGAACATCGTGCTGTACGTGGATGCGCAGGGCAGGGGGTTGATGGTTGATCCGTGTAACTGCGTCTGGGATCTGTGGGAGCCCAGCGTGGCCTCCATGCACGCCGATCTCGACCTCTTCGAGCGCGAGACCGGCCTGCGGCAGGTCGACACCGTCTTGCTGACGCATCCGCATGGCGACCACGTGCAGTATGCGAACCTGCTGCGCGAGCGCTATGGCAGCCGCGTGCTGGCCACGCCCGACGTGGCCGGGGTGCTGTCCGAGCCCGAGCGCTTCCCCTATCCGTGCATGCTCGACTGGTATAACTTTCCCTTCCGTACGCTGGCGGTGGATGCGCTTCTGGCCTACGATCAGCCGCTCGACTGGCACGGTACATCGGTCTTGCCGGTGCACACGCCAGGCCACTGCTACGCGCACGCCGGGTTCCTGATCGGCTGGCAGGGCCAGCGCACCTTCTGCAGCGGGGACGTGCTGCAGCATGGCGACGGCACGATCACCGGCGGCTTGCCCTTCTGCTGCAACGACAACGGCTTCCCGGACCGCTCGCCGGCCGTCACCTACCGTCGCATGGTGGCTCTGCGACCCGATCTCGTGATTGGCGGCCACAGTCACGGGTTCCGTGATCCTGACGGCAGCATCCTGCGCGATTTCGCCGAGGTCTGGACAGAACAGGAGCACGCCCTGTCCGCCTACGTTCCTGATGGGGACCTCCTTCGCGCCACCACCCCGCCCGGCTACGATGCCGTCAGGCCGTCGATCCGCGCCAGCAGGACCGCCGTCTCAAAATGAGCCGTGCGGGGGAACAGGTCGAATAGACGCGCCGCGACGATGCGGTAGCCGGTTGGCAGGAGGATCTTCAGGTCGCGTGTGAGCGTGGCCGGATCGCATGAGATGTAGATGATGCGCGGCGGCCGTCCCGCCGCCAGCGCCTCGCAGACGGGCGGTTCCAGGCCGTCACGCGGCGGATCGACGATCACCGTGGCAGTCGCCAGATCAAAGCCGCCGAATGCCTCGGACGCCGCCTGCAGGCCGCGCTGGCAACGGAATTCGACTGCCGCGTTGAGTGCGCGCGCGTTCGCCCGCGCACAGTCGATGGCGTCGCGGCCCGACTCGATGCCCAACACGCGCCGCGCGCCGCTTTGGGCGCATGCCAGGCCGAATCCGCCCACGCCGCAGTAGAGGTCAAGCACGTCCGGCGTGATCGCGCTGACCTCCGTGTACCACGCAGCGACTTGCTGCACGAGCGCCTGAGCGACTTCCGGGTTGACCTGGTAGAAGCCGCCGCATGAGACGCGCAGCGGGCCGATGGGACTCGCCTCGATGAGCCAGGGGGCATCCGTTGCCGGGCGGTCGATCCACTGCACAACCCCGTCCGCAACCGTCCAGCGGAACGTGACATCCTGTCCGTCGCGCAGGTGCTGGAACGCGGCTGCAGCCCGGAAGCGCGCCAGTTCGGCGTTGATGGGCGCGCGGGCCAGCGGGCAGGCGGGCACATCCACGACGGTGCGGTTGTCCTCGGCCAGGTAGCCGAGACGTGGCACGCGATCAGCGCGACCGCGTGCGGCGTGCAAGACGATCTTGTTGCGGTAGTGCAGTTCCATCGGCGACGCCACGGGCGGCAGACAGGCCATCGCGCCTTCAGACTGCGGCAGACGGCCAAGAAAGTCGGCCAACTGGCGCTGCTTGACGGCGACCTCTGCCGCATAGGACAGATGGTCGTAGACACAGCCGGGAGCCGAGCGCGGCGCTAGGCGTGCACCGGGTGCGGCCGGCAGGCGGCAGCACGGTGCGATACGGTCGGCCGATGGTGTGACGACGGCCAGCAGACGGGCCTCGGCATAATTGCGGCGCAGGCGCTCGACGCGCGCGCGCACGCGTTCGCCCGGCGCGACACCTGCCACAAACACGACGCAACCCGCATGCCGCGCCAGGCCGGCGCCGCGATAGACGACGGACTCGATCACCAGTTCAAGTTCGTCGCCGGCGACCATGGCGGCAGGCGCAGGCATACAGACGTGTTATCCATTCCCACTTGCACACGTTGCAACGTGTGCAAGTGTCTGCGAGCGTTTCAGGCCGGGCTGAAGTCGTCCTTGCCGACGCCGCATTCAGGACAGGTCCAGTCGGCCGGCAGGTCCTTGAACGCCGTGCCGGCCTGGATGCCGCGATCCGGGTCGCCCTTGGCAGGATCGTAGATGTAGCCGCAGGTGTTGCATACGTATTTTTGGTTCATCGGTCTTCCTTCTCCCATGGTCCGTCTCTCACGGTGTGCGGTTGGTCGTCTGCAGATCCCCGAACACACGCAGCAGCATGCGTTCGTTCGCGAGCGCCTCCTGCGGCCCGAGCGGCTGTTGATCGCCCAGGAAAGAGCGGATCAGCAGGCGCATCGGGTCGGGCCGGACTTCGTCCAAGCCGTCAGGCGTGCGGTAGCGCAAGCGGAAGAGCCCATCCACGCCGCTTTCACCGATCAGGCTGAACGCGTGATGGTTGAGCGTCAGGCAGCGGACATTCCCTGGCTCGCCGGTGGTGAAGCCGACCTGCATGCGGACGTCGACCGCAGGTGCGCCAACCGGCCGGAGGGTGACGCCGATGTCGACGTTGTGGCCCTCCGCTGTCACGCGGCGCGTGGTCCAGTCCGGCTCGGTGCCGGGAAAGAGCGTCTGCAGAATGGCGATCAGGTGCGGTCCGAGGTCGATCCAGGTCTGCGTTGGATCGGGCGGGCGGTTACGGGCGGGCGAGCGCAACTCGAGGTGGAGCACGGTCAGAGGTGTGCGGTCCTGTGTTCGTCGCAGTTCCTCACAGGTCCGGGCGGCAATGGCATACTGCGAGCAGAGACCGAGACGCAGGTGGTGTTTGGCGGCCAGTTCGGTGAGTTCGGCCGCCTGTCCGCGCAGGCGCGCGAGCGGCAGGCTGCGGTCGAAGACCAGCGGTTTCTCGCAGAGCACATGACAGTCGTGATCAAGCGCCATGCGGGCGTGGTCGTAATGGAGCGCGGACGGGGAGCAGACGTCGACGATCTGCGGCCGGACCTCGCGCAGCAGCGAGGCCAGATCGGTATGCACGGCGCCGTCGAAGCCGAACAGGGCTTTGAGTTTGTCGGCCGAGGCGCGCACGCTCTCGGATGTGCGGCCCAGAATGGCGACTACGCGTGCGCCTTCGACCCGCCACCAGTTGGCATGGTGGCGCCCGATACCCCCTGCGCCGATAACCGCCACGGTTGGTTGCGGCGCGGCAACGGCGGGAGATGCAGGTGTCTGTGCGGGCATGGCGTCCTCACGCATAGCAGGCGATGATGGCGGCGATCACAAGCGACTCGGCGCCGTCATTGGCCACGGCGTGCCTGCCGCCCTTGCCGGTCAGAACGGCATCGCCGGCCTTGACGCGCGTACGGGCGTCGCCCTCCTGGATCACACCGGTGCCGCTCAGAATCAGGTAGATCTCGTCCTCGTGCAGGTGCTCGTGCTCGCCGATCGATGCGCCGGGCGGAATGGTGAGCCGCGCGCAGAGGCGCATCTTCGCGCCGAACTCCTCGGGCTTGAAGTAGTGCTGGACCGTAACCTGTCCCTGCCCACCGCGCATCTGGTCGCGGACTTCCGTGGTCATGGCGCTGGGAGATCGGATCATGGTTGGCTCCTGGGTACACATGGCGTGCCATCGAAGAAGCCTTATCATACCGCCGCGCCGGTCGGCAGGGAAGGACCATTCGCGGGGTGCAATCCATCACCAGAACCACGGGTTCATGGTTTTGTGGCGGTCTTGACGTCCATCCATTCTTCTGGCAGACTCGCGATCAGAGATCGTTGCTGCAGGCCGCTTCCTGGCATGATTACGGCATATGGGGGCGGCGTGGAGAGCGCGACATGAGTAGAGCAATGAGCGGGACTCGGGGTGGATGCTGGCATCGTGTCGCTGGAGTGGCGCTGCTGGGCATGGCGGCCGCGTGGGCGGCGGATGCCGTCACCGTCCAATGGAAGTTCACGCCGTCGGCGCCAAGCGCCGGGCAGCCGGTCACGTACATGATCGCGGTCACGAACGACACGGGCCACGCCGTGTCGTTCGACCTCGGCGTGATGTGGCGGCATTCCACCATCGCCGACGATAATGACAACCGCGTCCACGAAGTCACGCTCGCCGCGGGGGCCTCGGAGAACTTCTCGGACTCGTTCAGGGCCAGCCATTCGGGCAGCTATGCAATCACGGCCTACGACATGATGGATGGACCGACCGACGCGATCAAGACCGGCACGATCCAGGTGGGGCCGGCGGTGTACATGGACCTCGGTGCGATCAACGCCAACATCGAGATCACGTTCTCCTACGCGCCGGCCAACCCCGTCTCGGTCGAGATGCATCCCGGAGTGAAGGATGTCAGCGACATGATCCACGCCCGGATCACTTACAGAAACAAGCATGCGTCGCAAGTCCTGCGCGCACACACGCTGCGCGTCACGCTCCAGGACGCGCAGGGCTCGAACCAGGCCATGCCGGAGTTCGCCGTGCCTGAACTGGGTGCCGGCGGCGTCCATATCTTGCCGTGGGATTTCAAACTGCACGCCGCGCCGGGCCGATTCGCTCTGAGCTATGCCATGATCGGGATGGGGCCACCGGTTCTCCTCAACCTGGGCCACACGATCACGACCGTCGCGGACAGTGCGCCGCTGCTGCTGAACCCGACGTTCCTGCCTGATAATCCAACTCCCGCCACATCCATCTATAGCTTCGAAGTCGTCTACCGGGCTCCCGACAACACGGCGCCGGACGAGATCAAGCTGTCGCTGCTTGGTCAGACGTTCACCGCAACTCGGGTGGACAACGTCAGTTTCGCGCTGGGATCCCGGTACCGTTACACCTACGGCCAGACACTCGCTTCCGGCAGCCACACGTTCTCCTTCGCGGCCTTTAAGGGCGGGCGGGCTGTCGCGTCGACCGGCCCCTGCACCAGCCTGACCGTCAGCGATGCCACGCCTCCGGTCGTGGCCGGCGGCGGCCAGGCCCGGCCGGATGTCGTGATCCGTGATTCTGGTTCGGTCGCGCTCAGCGGCACGGCCGCCGACCCCGAATCGGGCATCAGGAAGGTCGAGTGGCGGACCAGCGGCGGCGCCTGGCAGACGGCCCAGGGCGCGAACAACTGGTCCTTTTCCTACAACTCGGGTACGGCGGACCAGGATTACGCGACCAAGACGTTCGAGGTCCGCGCGCAGAACACGGGCGATGCCTACACGGCAGCCGGCGGCTACTGGAAGCAGAAAGTGGTCTGGGAACGGCGCCATCCGAGGATCGCGGAGACGTTCGTGACGGGATCAGGCGCGTGCTGGGCCGATTACAATCCCGTCATGACGGCGAAACCGCCGGCCAGAGGCACACCGCTCATGGGCCAGCCATACTACGCGGCCTTCAAGGTCACCAATCCGAACCAGACGGATGCATACAACCTGGTGATGCGCTGGACCGAAACGGGTGTGCAGTACCACCCCGCGAATCCCGGTTGGGACGTGGCGATGAGCGACGACGCGCCGAACCATGGCGACCCCATTGCGTTCACGCTGGGGCCGGGTGAAACGAAGTGGGTGTGGACGACGTGGGTGCACAACTGGAATTGGCTCGAGGAACCCAGTCCCGTCAATTTCATGGCTGATTTCCTCTTCATGTTCATTCCGGTCGTGGGAGACATCGCGGACGGCATCAGCTGCATCCAATGGCTGGTCGCGGCGGGGGGGGCGGTGGACGAGACGAACTGGACCCTGCGCCCGCACGCCGGCATGAGCGCCGCCGTGGGCGCGGTGCCCAACCCCGTGACGTACCAGGTCGTCGTCCCGGGCGACAAGCAGGACTTGGTGCTAGTCAGCTTCACGTCCTCGATGTGCGCCATGACGGCGACCGCCGTCGCGGCGGCTGTCAGCTGGACGGGGTTCCTGGGGGCTGCGGGCGGAATCATCGAGGTGGCCTGCATCGCGGCGTCCCACGCTGCCTACTACGCTGCATGGGACCCCAATCCGGACTACAAATCGCCGGTGCGCATCGTCAAGATCGACGTGCCGCTGCTCGACACAATCGACGAACCGGCTGAACGCAAGGCGGCGGAGTCGGCCATCCGCTATGCCGAGAACATGCGCGCCATGTGCGCGGCAATGGCGCGGCAGGTGGCCGCCTCGCAGGCCGGCGACGGCAAGGCGGCGGTCGCCCGCACTCAGGAAGCCGCGCAGTATGCCGACGCCGCCGCGCGCGAGGCGCAGAGCGTCTCGCGCTGGATCCAGACACACGCGAAGAGCCTGCTCAAGCTGACCGATGAGGACCGCAAGCGCATCCAGAGCGAATTCGCAGCAGGTCTTCCCGTCGTGGAACGTGATCTCATGGTGAAGAGCTTCGGCTTCGATCCCAAGGAAGTTCAGGCGTGGGGCGACATCCACAAGAAAGCCATCCCGCTCATACTTAAGGACCCCAAGCTCGCCGACAAGGCGGCGCGGTCGCTGTCCAAGTCGATCCAGAGCGCCGCCACGAAGATGGAGAAGGAGGCGAAGTCCAGCCCGAAGCCATGAACCCACGCCATAGAAGACCGATTCGCGCTTGTAAATGTTTCCGGCGCGTGCTTTCATGCTGTGCATATCGATCTGCGCCTTGAGGCGCGCCAGAGACAATCACGAAGCAAGGAGTTATCCAACATGGCACGCAAAGTCACGATGTTCTCGGGTCAGTGGGCGGACCTGCCGCTGGCGCAGTTGGCGGGCATGGCCAAGGGGTTCGGCTATGACGGACTCGAGTTGGCCTGCTGGGGCGACCACATGGATCTCGATCTCGCCTCGCGCAGCAAGACGTACTGCGAGGAGAAACTCGCCCTGCTGGCCGATCACGGTCTCGGCTGCTGGGCCATCTCGAACCACCTCTCGGGCCAGCTCGTGTGCGATAACATCGATGCGCGCCACTACGCGTTTGCACCCAAGAGCGTGAAGGGCGACCCCAAGGCCGCCAAGAAGTGGGCCATCGAGATGCAGAAGAAGGCCGCCAAGGCCGCCCGCAACCTGGGCGTCAAGGTGGTCAACGGGTTTACGGGCTCGCCCATCTGGCACCTGCTCTATTCGTTCCCGCCGTGCACGCCCGGCCAGATCGCCGGCGGCTACGCGGAGTTCGCCAAGACCTGGAAGCCCATTCTCGACGTCTATGCCGATTGCGGCGTGAAGTTCGCGCTTGAGGTCCATCCGACTGAGATCGCCTTCGACATCGCCTCGGCCGAGCGCGCGTTGGACGCCCTCGACGGCCACAAATCCTTCGGCTTCAACTTCGATCCGTCGCACTTCGGGTACCAGGGCGTGGACTACGTCAAGTTCATCCGCCGTTTCAGCGACCGCATCTTCCACGTCCATATGAAGGACGCGTGGTGGGGTCATGGCGACGGCACGGTGGGCGTGTTCGGTGGCCACACCGATTTCGCCGACCCGCGCCGGTTCTGGGACTTCCGGTCCCTCGGCCACGGCGACATCAAGTTCGAGGATATCATCGTCGCCTTGAACGATGTGAAGTACACCGGGCCGCTGTCGGTCGAGTGGGAAGACTCCCGCATGGACCGCAACCACGGCGCCAAGGAAGCCTGCGCCTTTGTGCGCAAGGTTGATTTTGCCCCCAGCGCGATTGCGTTCGACGCGCAGTTTGACCGGTAACCGTGAGTGTACCCCTGCGCATCGTCGTTGCCGGCCACGTCTGCCTGGACATCATCCCCACGTTCCTGCGTTCCGCCGAACGATTGGACGAGTTGGTGGTGCCAGGCAAACTCGTGGACATGGGCCCGGCCGTGATCGCGACGGGCGGTGCGGTTGCCAACACCGGTTTGGCACTGCATCGCCTGGGTCTGCCCACGCGCCTGATGGGCAAGGTGGGCGACGATGTTTTCGGCCGGGCCATTCTGGACGTCTTCAGTCGACATGATCCGCGGCTGGTCGAAACCATGCTGGTGGACCCGTCCGTCGCCAGTTCATATTCCGTCGTTCTGAACCCACCGGGGATCGACCGCTGCTTCCTGCATTGTCCGGGCGCCAACGATACCTTTGGCGCGGCCGACGTACGGCCCGAAGGGCTGTCCGGGATGGATCTTTTCCACTTCGGCTACCCTCCGCTCATGCGCCGCATGTACAGCGACAATGGCGTTGAACTGGCTGCCTTGCTGACAACGGTGAAGCAGTGCGGGTTGACGACCTCGCTCGACATGGCGCTGCCCGATCCGGCATCGCCGGCGGGGCAGGCGCCGTGGGCGGCGATCCTGGCGAACGCGCTGCCGCTGGTGGATGTCTTCGTTCCCAGTCTGGACGAGATTGTCTTCATGCTCGAGCCTGCCCGCGCCGTGGACGTGCGCCGGCAGGCTGTGGCAGGTGTGCCGCTGGGCGGCCTGACGGGCGCCGATGTGCGGCAGGTGGCTGATCGCCTGATCGGCATGGGTGTGGCGATCGTGATGATCAAACTGGGCGAGCAGGGCGCCTATCTGCAGGCGACACCTGCCACGGCGCGCCTGCGCGCCTGCGGGCGCGCTGCGCCCGCCGATGTTGCGGCCTGGGCCGGCACCACCTGCCACGCGCCGTGCTTCCAGGTCAAGGTAGCGGGCACAACCGGGTCCGGCGATTGCACGATCGCCGGGCTGCTGGGGGCCCTGGCTCAAGGGCTGGGCCCGCAGGAGGCGATTCATATGGCCGTAGCCGCCGGCGCGGCCAGCGTCGAACAGCCCGATGCCACGAGCGGGGTGCCGTCCTGGTCGACCCTCGCCTCCCGCGTGGCAGGTGGTTGGGCGCGACGGCCGACGGTGGTTGTTCTTGATGACTAGCCGCGGACCGTTGCCGCACGCCCGCTGACTTCGCTGCGCTCGTCGATGCGAGTCTTGGCATCGTAGCGATAGCTGGGAAAAGCAAGACCCCCGGCCGCAAAGCCGGGGGTCTTGTCAGCGGCGCTACGCGCGCCGCGCCGAGTGCCGTGCGGCTCAGGCCGGCGGCAGGTTGGCCAGCGTCTCCAGCATCTTGAACTTGCGCTTGAAGGCTTCCTCAGCGCGCGTCAGCATTTCGGCGGACGCGACCGGGTCGCTCTTCTGCAGCACCTTGAAGCGGTTTTCGGACGAGGCGGTGTCCTTGAACGAGATGCTCGGGGCCTTGGAGTCCAGCTTGAGCGGATTCTGGCCCTGCTTCTCGAGTTCCGGGTTGAACCGGTATAGCGGGAAGTGGCCGGAATTGACCGCGATCTTTTGGGCTTCGAGGCCGTTGGCCATGTCATCGATGCCGTGCGCGATGCAGTGCGAGTAGGCGATGATCAGCGCCGGCCCGTTGTACGCTTCGGCTTCGACAAGCGCCTTGACCGCAGCGGCCGGGTTGGCGCCCATGGCGATCTGCGCGACATAGATGTTGCGGTACGTCATGGCGATCGCGCCCAGGTCCTTCTTCATCTGCGGCTTGCCGCTGGCGGCAAACTTGGCCACGGCGCCGAGCGGCGTGGACTTTGATGCCTGCCCGCCGGTGTTGGAGTAGACCTCGGTGTCGAGCACCAGGATCTTGACGTTGCGGCCGGTGGCCAGCACGTGGTCCAGACCGCCGTAGCCGATGTCATAGGCCCAGCCGTCGCCGCCGATGACCCAGACCGATTTGCGGACCAGGTAGTCGGCGACCTGCAGGAGCTGCGTGCAGTCGTCGCACGCGCAACCGGTCAGGGCCTTCTTCATGTCGGCCACACGCGTGCGCTGGACCTCGATCTCCTGGTCGGTCTTCTGGCTGGCGGACTTGATGGCGGTCAGCAGTTCCTTGGTGACCGGCTTGCAGGCCTCGCTGGCCAGCACCCGATCCACCAGTTCGAGCGCGTAGGACGTCTGCTTGTCGCAGGTCATCCGCATGCCGAGACCGAACTCGGCGTTGTCCTCGAACAGCGAGTTCGACCACGCCGGGCCGCGGCCGTCGGGGCGCTTGCAGTAGGGGGTGGTGGGCAGGTTGCCGCCATAGATCGACGTGCAGCCCGTGGCGTTGGCGATCAGCAACCGGTCGCCGCAGAGCTGCGTGAGCAGCTTGATGTAGGGGGTCTCGCCGCAGCCGGCGCAGGCGCCCGAGAACTCGAACAACGGGCGCTTGAACTGGCTGCCCTTGATCGTCGAGGCGTCGACGCGGTTCGGGTCGACATCGGGGATCTCGTTCAGGAAGAACGCGAAGTTCTTGGCCTCGGCCTCGCGCAACGGGAGCTGGGGCTCCATGTTGATGGCCTTTTTGCCGGCCACGGCCTTGTTGACGCCCGGGCAGCGTTGGACGCACAGACCGCAGCCGGTGCAGTCTTCCGGGGCCACCTGGACGGTGAACTTCAGGCCCGCGAACTCCTTGCCCTTGGCGTCCACGCTCTTGAACGTGGCCGGCGCCTTGGCGAGCAGGGCCGCGTCGTACGCCTTCACGCGGATTGAGGCGTGCGGGCAGACCAGCGAGCACTGGGCGCACTGGATGCAGACCGTCGGATCCCAGGCCGGGATCTCGGTTGCGATGTTGCGCTTCTCGTACTGCGTCGTGGCGGTGGGCCAGGTGCCGTCGTCCGGCATGGCGCTGACGGGGATCGAATCGCCCTTCTGGGCCATGATCTTGGCCGTCACGTTCTTCACAAAGTCGGGCGCTTCGGCGCACACGACGGGCGGCATCTGGGTCTTGCCGGAAGGCTTCGCGGGGTAGTCCACCTTGCGCACGGCGCTGGCGGCGGCGTCGATGGCATCCCAGTTCTTCTGGACGACCGCATCGCCCTTCTTGCCGTAGCTCTTCTTGGCGGCCTTCTTGAGGGCGTCGATCGCCTCGGATTCGGGCAGGATGCCCGAGATCTTGAAGAAGGCGGTCTGCATGATGGTGTTGATGCGGCCGCCGAGATGCAACTCGTGGTCGAGCTTCAGGGCGTTGACCACGTAGAAGCGCAGCTTCTTGGCGATGATCTGCTTGGCGACCTCGTCGGGGACGTGTGCCCACACCTCGTCCTCGCCGTACGGCGAGGCCAGCAGGAACACGGCGCCATCCTTGGCGGTCGACAGCATGTCGTACTTCTCAAGGAACGAGAAGTTGTGGCAGGCCACGAAATCGGCCTTGGTGCACAGGTACGGGCTGCGGATGAGACCGGGCCCGAAGCGCAGGTGCGACACGGTCATCGCGCCGGCCTTCTTCGAGTCATAGACGAAGTAGCCCTGCGCGGAGAAGTCGGTGTCGTCGCCGATGATCTTGATGCTGTTCTTGTTGGCGCCGACCGTGCCGTCTGAGCCGAGCCCGTAGAACATGCATTCCTTACGGCCTTCGTGGTGCAGTTCGAAGGCGGGAACCTTCAGGCTGGAGCCCGACACGTCGTCATCGATGCCGACGACGAAGTGGTTCTTGGGCTTGGCCGACTGGGCGTTGTCGAGAACGGCCTTGACCATCGCGGGCGTGAACTCTTTCGAGCCGAGGCCGTAGCGGCCGCCGAAGGTGCTCGGCCATCCTTTGATCTCGATGAGCTTGTCCTGCATGACTTCGCCGATGGCGGTGCGCACGTCGACGTAGAGCGGATCGCCGATCGAGCCCGGTTCCTTCGTGCGGTCCAGAACCGTCAGCGTCTTCAGCGTCTTGGGCAGGGCCAGCGCGAAGGCCTTGGTGTCGAACGGGCGGAACAGGCGGACCTTGATCAGCGCGATCTTGGCGCCCTTGGCGACCAGTTGCTCGACCGTCTCATGAATCGTGTCGGCGCCGGAGCCCATGGCAACGATGACGTGTTCGGCATCGGTCGCGCCGAAGTAGTCGAACAGCTTGTACGGACGGCCGGTCAGCTTGGCGAAGCGGTCCATGTACTTCTGGACGATCGCCGGCGTGGCGGCGTAGTAGGGGTTGACCGTTTCGCGGCCCTGGAAATAGACGTCCGGGTTCTGCGCCGTGCCACGGATCATGGGTCGGTCGGGCGAGAGACCGCGGCTGCGGTGGGCGGCGACGAACTCCTCGTCGATCATGGCGCGGATCGTGTCGCGGTTGACCTCGTCGATCTTCTGGACCTCGTGCGAGGTGCGGAAGCCGTCG